>NZ_JBNQGB010000004.1:0-76420 GCF_050321825.1 Gordonia sp. IEGM753 | reverse complement strand
TTCGGGCATCAACCCAGACATCACCACCAATCCGTAGGAGTCTGGCTTGCCAGCGATGGCGATTTGGAGAACGCCATCACCGGCAAGCCGGTTTCCTACGGGTTTGTGTTCGGGCATCAACCCAGACACCACCACCAATCCGTAGGAGTCTGGCTTGCCAGCGATGGCGATTTCGGAATCGCCATCACCGGCAAGCCTGCTTCCTACAGCGGAGGGTTATAGCGCCGCCAGGAACTTGTCCACGACCTGGCCGCCGCCAGTTTCAGTGCTGCTATTGTCCTTATCGGATTTCGCCAACTTCAGCTTGTCTTCCATGCGCTGCGCAATCTCTTTGCCGACAGCCAGTTGCTGTTCAGGTGGCATGGCCTTCACGTCATCTTCGGTCAGGCCCATCTCTTTCAGGATACTGTCGCGCAAGCGCTGTTCCGGCGATTTGCTCATGTAGTCCTTGAAGTCGGTCATGGCGGCGCTGTCGCTGTCCTTGGCCTGAAAAGCCACGCGGGTCTTGGCGAAGGCTTCATCGACGTTGTCGCTGATTTTGCTTGCGGCCGCGACTTGCTGGGTGGCCGATGTCAGGCCGGATGCCTGGCCACTGGTGATGTTTTGCGTGATCTGTGCCTGCGTGTTGTTTTGCACGTTCTGCAGCAAACCGCTGTACAGCGCACTGGCGGCCGCCGTAGTCGGGTCCATGTCCGTGCGTTGTGGCGGCTGGACGACGGGTGTTTGTTTTGCATTGACCAACATGATGAGTAGACCTGTAGGTAATTGCTGTCCGGACTGTAGGAGCAATTAGCATGCCGTCGTTTTCGCTCATTGTTTTCAAGGTGCGCGAGTCAGTCGTTACAAAAAATGCGGTTAACCCTTGCCGCTTGGCGGCAGTGGTCGACCGCGCGCGGGTCAGCGGTGCGCAATATTCTCCAACGCCAGATTGCGGGTTCTCGGGCCGAACCAGCCGATAGTGATCATCACGATCAACATGCTGCTGACAATGAACGCCAGCACGCCCGGTGTACCGAAGTGCTCCAGAAAAATTCCGATCAGCAAACTGCTGAACACGGTCGACAATCGGCTGAACGAATAGCAAAAACCGACCGCTCGCGCACGGATGTTGGTGGGGAACAATTCACTTTGGTATGAGTGATAGCTGAAGCTGAGCCAGGCGTTGCAGAACGTGATCATCACGCCGCAGAAGATCAGGCCGAAGGCGCCGGTTTGCAGCGCAAACAGCGTACCGAAGGTCATGGCGCCCAATGCCGAACCGACGATTTGCCATTTGTTTTCGAAACGGTTGGCAAACTTCACGAACAGCAATGGCCCCAACGGATAGGCGAGGGTGATGATGAATGCATACATCAAGCTGTGGGTAACGCTCACGCCTTGGCCGGACAACAATGCCGGTAACCAGTTGCCAAAACCGAAGAAACCGATGGCTTGGAATACGTGAAACACAATCAGCATCAAGGCACGACGGCGATAGGGTGGCTGCCAGATATCGGCAAAACGGCCCGCGCCTTGAACGTCCACTTGCGCAGGTTCTGGCTCATCCAGCGGCTTGCCCTGGTTTTTTACGCAGCGCGCCTCGATGTTGTCCAGTATCTTGCTGGCCTCATCGAAACGGCCATGCTGGGCCAGCCAGCGCGGCGACTCTGGCAAACGTGAACGCAGCCACCAGATAAATAACGCGAATACCGCGCTGGCCAACACCACCCAACGCCAGCCGGACACGCCGAAAGGCGCCTGCGGCACCAGCCACCACGACATCAATGCCACGGCGGGCACCGACAGGAACTGCACAAAAAATGCGAAGGCAAATGCGGAGCTGCGCATGCGTTTTGGCACCAGTTCCGAGAGGTAAGCGTCGATGGTCACCAGTTCGATGCCGAGGCCGATGCCCACCAGGAAACGCATGCAGATAATCCCCAGCGCGGAACTCTGAACGCCCATCGCGACTGTCGCTACGGTGTACCAGATCAATGCAAAGGTGAAGATTGCACGGCGGCCGAAACGGTCAGCCAACGGGCTCAGCAGACTCGCGCCAAGAAACAGCCCCAAAAATGTTGCCGAGGCGAACGCTGCTTGATCAGAGAAGCCGAACACGCCTTGGCTGCCGGTGGCAAAGATTCCGTCACGGATCAGACCGGGGCTGATGTACGCAGTCTGGAACAGATCGTACAGCTCGAAAAAACCGCCTATCGACAGCAATGCCACCAGCCGCCAGAGGGTGGAGACAGCAGGCAACCGGTCAATGCGTGCGGAAATTTGTGCGGCTCGGACGGGATCGATGCCGTCTGCTTCAGTGACGGCGGGGCTGTGGGCAGACATAAACAGATCCAATTTTTATTGATGGAAGAGCTTAGCCTGCTATCGGTTATAAACGCTTGTGAATATTGGCGCATTTGCATCGAAGTCTGCGTATTTGTTCCAACAATCACCGTGTTATTAGCGGTTTATGGCGCAATGAGTGCCTGCGAGGTACACGATCACGTTGATGCCATGGGGGCTGTGCGATTCAAACCGGATCGGGCAATGCCGAGGTTGGTAATCCGAACAGTCGGTCAAACAGCCAGTTGAACGCGAACGTATAGCACGGGATAAAAATGATCAGTGCCAGGTCCAGCCAGAAAGCCTGGACCAGCCTGATGTTCATCCACCAGGCGATCAGCGGGATCAGGAACACAATCAGCGTCAACTGAAAGCCCACGGCATGGGCGATGCGCCGTTTCACCGTGCGCGTGCGCGAAGGCTGGCGAATTTCCCAGCGTTCGAACAGTGAGGTGTAGATGAAGTTCCAGGTCACCGCGAGGGTGGTGATGGCAACCGCTAATGGCCCGGTACTGCTAGGCGAAGTGCCAGACAGCAACGCCAGGCCCAAGGCCGAAAACGTCATGCCGATGACTTCATAGAGCGACACATAGATCAATTTGCGTTTAACGCCTTGCATGGGATTTGCCTGCTTCTGTGCATGAGTCGCCAAAGTGCTGGCGAATTCGGCAGAAGATAGCTTCAATGGACTTGATAGAAGAAGTCGGTAGCTTTCAATTTTTTTGATAGGAACGGCCGTGAATTTCAGCAGTGACAGCATCGAATTGTTTCTGGCGGTAATCGAGCGCGGCTCATTTTCCGCGGCGGCCCGGGCGTTGGGAAAAGTGCCGTCGGCGGTGAGCATGGGCATTGCCAATCTCGAAGCCGATTTGGGTTATGCACTGTTTGACCGCAGCCACCGTGAGCCCGTGCCCACGCCAATGGCCAACGCATTGGTTCCACACGCACGCCTGATCTTCGACCAACTCAAACAGTTGCAAGTGCATGCCATCGAGTTATCGCTGGGGCTGGAGAGCAAGTTGTCGATCGGGGTGGTGGCGGACATTCACACAGGACGTTTAATGGCGGCGATCAAGGCGATTGCCGAGCGTTATCCGCTGTTGGAAGTTGAAGTGCTCAGTGCACCGCAGGATGACGTACTGGCCATGTTGCACAGTGGCCGGGTCAGTGTTTGCCTGGCTTTCGCGGGGTTGAGCATGAATGGGTTGGAGCGTTTTCAGTTTGTGGGCACGGAACGCATGATCGCCACGCTGGCGGCCGATAACTCATTGTTGCAGGGCAATGACCTGTTCCTGGAGGACCTGGTGCCCCTGCGCCAAATTATTGTGGCCAGCCGCGACCGACCGATCAGCCAAACCCGGCCCCTGGTAGGCGAGTCTTACTGGCGTACCGACACGCTGGCCATGGCGATGGAAATGGTCGAGGCGGGCTTGGGATGGGGTAATTTCGCGTTGTCAGTGGTACAGCCATTACTCGATACCGGAAGGCTTAAACGCTTGGATTTTCGCAATATCGAGAACGGTTTAGTGATGCCGGTGCACGCGGTCTGGCTCAAGAGCCAGCCGTTGCAAAAGGGCGCGTTGGCGTTGGTGGAATTGATGGGGGCGGGGCCCAGGCCTGTGGGATGAGCGGCGAGGTGGCAGCGTCAACATCCAAGGCGTTGCTCACGCGTTGATCGGTTCAGGTGCTCTCGCGCACCTTCAGCTCAAACCCCATGTCCTGCACCGGTTTGGTCACTGGGTTGCCCGCCAGCAAGGTCAGCATCAACTCGGCCGAGCGCCGGCCAATGGCCTCGCGCGGGGTGCTGATACTGCTCAGTCGCGGCACCATATGCTCTGAAGCAGGCAGGTCGTTGAAGCCCAGTACCGCCACTTGTTGCGGAATGCTGATGCCGCAGCGCATGGCTTCCAGCAGTGCGCCCTGCGCCAGATCGTCATTGCCAAAAAAGATCGCGTCGACGTCGGGGTGACTGGTCATGAGTTGCAGGAACAATTCGCCGCCCAGGCCAACGGAGGAAGCGCGCGGGGTCAGCACTTCGAGGGCCGGGTCGTACAAACCGGCCTTTTGCAGCGCTTTACGAAAACCCTCGCCTCGCAGCAAGGTGCGTTGGTCCAGTTGTGCGCCGATGTAGGCCAGGCGTTTGCGACCGCGTGACAACAGGTGCTCGGCTGCTGTTTCACCGGCCGCGAGTTGTGAAAAGCCAACGCAGTTCAAACCGGCAGCGCTGTCCAGTTCCATCATGTACACACAAGGGATGTTGCTGGTCTCGATCATCCTGCGCGAACTTTCAGTTCGATCAAACCCGGTCAACAGCAAACCGCGCGGCTGATAGGCCATGTAGTTACGCAGCAGGTTTTCTTCTTCATCACGCGAGTAATGGAAGTTGCCGATCAGTACTTCAAAGCCCTTGGGGCGCAATACCTGATGAATGGCTTCCAGCGTGTCGATGAATAACAAGTTGGACAGCGACGGCACCAAAACCACCACCGAATGACCTTGCGCCGACGCCAGCGCGCGGGCGGCCGGGTTGACTACATAGTTGAGTTCCAAGGCCGCTTTCTGGACTTTCGCCACCAATTCGGTGGCTACGGTGCTGACGCCACGCAATGCGCGGGAGGCGGTAATCGGGCTGACCCCGGCCATTCTTGCAACTTCATTCAGGGTAGGACGGCCAGTGGTGCGAGTATTTTTATCGTTTTTTGGGGAGGTCATCGGCGGCTTGCCAAACAAAATTCAAGGCACTAAGGTAGCGCTGTCCCGAAGCAGCTGCAAATGCGTGAGCGAGTTTTGCCTGAACCTCGCTTTTCGGCGTTGGGAACGAACATGCTGCAACCCACAAAAATGACAAGAAGGCGTCGGCAACTTCTGCTTTTGTTCCAGTGTCACAGGATACAAAGGTAGCGCTGTCTACGTGCTGAGGTATTACATGAATAATCCCATCACCGCCCTGGTCATCATGGGCGTAGCCGGTTGCGGCAAAACCTGCGTTAGCCAAGCGTTGTGCGAACTTAGCGGCGCCACCGCCATTGAAGGCGACACTTTTCACCCTGCCGCCAATATCGAAAAGATGAGCGCCGGCATTCCCCTCGACGATAACGACCGTGCCGGCTGGCTCGACAGCCTGTGCGTTGAGTTGCGCCGCGTTGACGCCGAAGGCAAACGCCCGGTGCTGACCTGTTCGGCCCTCAAACACAGTTATCGTGAAGTATTGCGCAGCGCCTTGCCGGGCTTGGGCTTCGTGTTTCTTGAGCTGACGCCTGAAGTCGCTGCCGAGCGAGTATCCCATCGTCCCGGCCACTTCATGCCTTCGACGTTGATCGACAGCCAGTTTGCGACCCTCGAATCGCCTGTGGGCGAGCCCCTGACGTTAGCGCTGGACGCCTCGAACCACGGCGTAGACCAGCTGGCGAACCAGGCTTATGTCTGGTGGCAGGCACATGGCTTGAAACTCTCGGTATGAGTTTTGTTCAGAAAGATAGCGCTGTCCTGATGGCTTGCGAAATACCCGCTTTAATAACAACAACAACCAGGAGACACCCCTAATGTTCGGCATGTCCCACGACACGTTCCTGCTGCTAGATGCAGTGGTCACGGTGATCGGGCTAATCGTCCTGATTACCAAGTTCAAATTTCACCCATTTATTGCCTTGATCATTGCGGCAGGCTTTCTTGGCCTGACTTCCGGCATGCCGGTAGGCACCATTCTCAAGGCGTTCCAGGACGGCTTCGGTGGTGTGCTCGGTTTTGTCGGGATCATCCTGGCGCTGGGTACGATGCTCGGCAAAATGATGGCCGAGTCGGGCGGGGCGGATCAAATTGCCCAAACCCTGATTCGTGCGTTCGGTAAAGAGCGCGTGCAGTGGGCGATGATGTTTGCGGCGTTTCTGGTCGGCATACCGTTGTTCTTCGAAATCGGTTTCGTGTTGCTGATCCCTTTGGTGTTCATCGTTGCGCGCCGCACGGGTGTGTCGATCATCAAGATTGGTATCCCGTTGCTGGCCGGTCTTTCTGCGGTGCACGGCCTGGTTCCGCCGCACCCGGGGCCGTTGTTGGCGATTGGCGTGTTCGGTGCCGACATCGGCAAGACCATTCTTTACGGCCTGATCGTTGCGCTGCCCACCGCGATTATCGCCGGCCCGATCTACGGCACATTCATCTCCAAATACATTCCGGGTCATGCCAATCAAGAGCTGGTTGATCAACTGGCACGCGAGCCGGAGGCGGCGACGTTGCCAAGCTTCAGCATCACCCTGGTGACCGTGCTGTTGCCGGTATTTTTGATGTTGCTGAAAACATTTGCTGACGTTGCGCTGCCGGATGGCAATTTCTTCCGTAACTGGATGGACCTGATCGGCCACCCGATTTCGGCATTACTGCTGGCGTTGCTGCTGTCGCTGTACACCTTCGGCCATCGTCAGGGCATCGATTCCAAGCGCATTCTCAAATTGCTGGATGCGAGCCTTGCGCCAACCGCGGCGATCATTCTGATCATCGGTGCCGGTGGTGGCTTCAAGCAGATGCTGGTGACCAGCGGCGTGGGTGATGTGATTGGCCACATGGCGGTCAACGCACAGATTTCACCGATCCTGCTGGCGTGGCTGGTAGCGGCGGTGATTCGTGTGGCAACCGGTTCCGCAACCGTGGCGACCATTACTGGCGCGGGCATTGTGGTGCCGGTGGTGGGGATGATTCCAGGTGTGAACCGTGAGTTGCTGGTACTGGCGACCGGCGCGGGCTCGTTGATTCTGTCGCACGTCAACGATGCCGGTTTCTGGCTGGTGAAGCAGTACTTCAACATGACCGTGGCTGAGACCTTCAAGACCTGGACCGCGATGGAAACCATCCTGTCCATCGTGGCGTTGGGCTTTATCCTGCTGCTGTCGATGTTCGTTTAAGCAACACTGCAAAACACATGTAGGAGCCGGGCTTGCCCGGATGCAGACAACTCGGTTTACCATCAGACCGAGTTGTTGCCATCGCGGGCAAGCCCGGCTCCTACAGTGTTATGTGTCAATTATCAGGATTTGGCGACCAGGCCATCCGCCCTGAACATTCCGCGAATGCCGCGCACGGCCTGACGAATCCGGTCCTGGTTCTCGATCAACGCGAAGCGCACGTGATCATCCCCATACTCCCCAAACCCGACACCCGGCGAGACGCACACCTTGGCTTCGGCTAGCAGTTTCTTGGCGAACTCCAACGAACCCAGGTGCGCATAGGCCTCGGGAATCTTGGCCCAGACGTACATCGACGCTTTCGGGTTTTCGACCATCCAGCCCAGTTCATGCAGGCCTTTGACCAATACGTTACGGCGTTGGCGATACTGCTCGGCAATGTCTTTGACGCACTGCTGGTCGCCTTCCAGCGCCGCAATGGCCGCGACTTGCAGCGGGGTGAATGTGCCGTAATCGTGGTAGCTCTTGATCCGCGCCAGCGCATTG
Organism: Gordonia sp. IEGM753; assembly: GCF_050321825.1. Classification (NCBI taxonomy): domain Bacteria; kingdom Bacillati; phylum Actinomycetota; class Actinomycetes; order Mycobacteriales; family Gordoniaceae; genus Gordonia; species Gordonia sp. IEGM753. The sequence goes on along the minus strand of NZ_JBNQGB010000004.1, from coordinate 68,657 downwards.
ACCAGTTCGGCGTTACCCACCATGAAACCGATCCGCCAGCCTGCCATGTTGTAGCTTTTTGACAGGGTGAAAAACTCTACGGCGATGTCTTTGGCGCCCGGCACCTGCATGATCGACGGCGCCTTCCAGCCGTCATACACGATGTCGGCGTAGGCCAGGTCGTGCACCACCAGCACGTCGTACTGCTTGGCGAGTGCAATGACGCGCTCGAAGAAATCCAGCTCCACACACTGCGCGGTAGGGTTGGACGGGAAGCCGAGAATCATCATTTTCGGCTTCGGGATCGAGCCGCGAATCGCCCGCTCGAGTTCAGCGAAGAAGTCCACGCCAGGAATCAATGGCACCGAGCGCACCTGGGCGCCGGCAATCACGGCACCGTAGATGTGAATCGGATAGCTGGGGTTCGGCACCAACACCGTGTCGCCCTGATCCAGCGTCGCCAGCATCAAATGCGCCAGGCCTTCCTTGGAACCGATGGTGACAATGGCTTCGGTTTCCGGGTCGATATCGACCTCGTACCGATCTTTGTACCAATTGGAAATAGCCCGGCGCAGACGCGGAATGCCCTTGGACGTGGAATAACCGTGAGTGTCTTCGCGCTGGGCGACGGTCACCAGTTTTTCGACGATGTGCGGCGGAGTAGGGCCGTCAGGGTTGCCCATGCTCAAGTCGATGATGTCTTCGCCACGACGACGCGCGGCCATTTTCAGCTCGGCCGTGATATTAAAAACGTAAGGAGGGAGTCGATCTATGCGCGCAAAGCGGCGCGGCGAACCTTGGTCTGCCATTGTTGCCTCGAAGAACGTAAGCGCCCGGAACCGTCCGAGCGACGCTGGCCACTGCGGTGGCCTGTTGCGAAATGTAAGGGCGCGCGGGGCAAGCTGTCTAGCCTGCGGATAAACAATTTTTTGCGCAGCAAGCGCTTTGGACGAGGCAATCGCGTTACTTGGGCGGGTATTTGGCGAATTGGATTTGGCTTCTATACTCCCAGCCGAACCCACATTTTCGTACCAGGAGTTGCGTCATGGATGAGAAATCGAGCGTTGAAGCGCTGGAGCCACGTCTTGAAAACGGGCACTTTCTGCTCATCGCAGGACTCGGCAGCCGATTTACTGCGCAAACCATCAAGGATATTCCGCGGCTCTGGGAAAAATTCATTCCGGAGATCGGCCACATTCCCGGTCAAAAAAGCGAAGCGACTTACGGTATTTGCTTCAATCGGGACGACGAAGGTGGGTTCGAATACGTGGCTGGCGTCGAAATCAGCAAACTCGATGACCTGCCTGAAAAGTATCGCTGGGTTGAGGTTCAGCCCCAGCAATACGCGGTGTTCGAGTACACGGGCTCGCTGGATAAACTGCCCGAAGTGTTTCAGTACATCTGGAAAACCTGGTTGCCGCAATCGGGTCGCACAGCGGCCAAAGCGCCGGAATTTGAACGCTACAGCGAAGACTACAACCCCAGGCTCAAGACTGGCGTGCTGGAAATATGGCTGCCATTAGAGCCTTGAAAGCGCTAAGAGGCGGATTGTTATCCGCCTCTTGTCCTGTCATTTTTGCCGTTTGAACCGTCGCGCTCGCCACACATCGATCGACAGGGTGATAAAGCCAAAAGTGCTGATGCTCAACAGCATAAGAAGTCCGATCTGGATGCTGCTCATGGTTATTTCCCCCTCAATGATCAGAGACAGGCAACACCAATAATCCGGATCAATGCGCAATGAAAGCGCCTATACGAAGGCTTTACGAGGCGTGCGGTAATCGATACGGACCGCTTATTAATCTATGATCCCAAGCCTACTTATTCTCTGAAACCGAGCTGCCATGCACACCGTCATCCGCCACGTCGTTCCTGCTGACCTGGACCGCTGCTACGCCATTGAAGCGCTTGCCTACGAAGGCGACGAAGCCGCGACTCGCGAGAAAATTGCAACCCGGATTGCCACGTGGCCTCAAGGATTTATCGTTGCCGAAGTGGAGGGTGTCGTCGCCGGTTTCATCAATGGCGGTGCGGCGTTTCAGGTGGAAATGTCGGACGAGGCGTTCAAGGAACTGATCGGCCACGACCCTGCCGGCCCGCACGTGGTGATCATGTCGGTGGTGGTGCATCCAGACTTTCAAGGTCAGGGTTTGGCGAAGCGTTTGATGCTCGAGTTCATTGAACGCATGCGCGCCCTAAACAAGGCCAGCATCCACCTGATGTGCAAAGAGCGCCATGTGGCACTGTATGCCGGTTTCGGGTTCGTCTATGTCAAACCGTCGGCCTCGGACCATGGCGGCATGGCGTGGCATGAGATGGAGTTGGCGTTATAAGGGGGATCTGTTGAGCGCTGAGGTTTTAATCTGGCAGCGGCGCTTAATTAGAAAACCAGCCCCATACGCCGTTCGTAACCGATCCGCCCCTTATACGCTTCGCCACTGTCGACCCAGCCGTACTTGATGTAGAGCGCGATGGCCGAGGCGTTATCGGCATCCACCGACAATTCCAGTGCCTTTATCTCGGGAAAAGCCTGCCGTGCGACTTCTGGCAACGCTTGCAGGCAGGCTTTGCCAAAGCCTTTACCTTGAGCGCGTTGATCGACTTGCAGTGCATGCAATGTTGCGCTGTGTTCGTCAGCCCAGGCGGGCAACACTGGCGGGCGTTTGAGCAGCAAGAACGCGACTGGAACATCCTCGGCCAACAAGGCAAATCCCTTGACGCCCGGGCCGGGTTTAGACAGCAAGGTGTGCAAGGCACCGTGGATATCGCCGCTGAATTTGATTTGTTCCTGATGAACTTCGATAGCCTCCACCTGCTGGCGTTGCCGCGTATTCAGGCTTTCATAAGGCACGAGTCGGGTCGTCACTGGAGTGTCCTTTTTCCAACACAAATGAGCTGCAGATTCTAGCGAGTTAGCGTTCGGGGATTATTTTTATTTCGGCTGTCGATTTGGCATTTTGCCAGACGACTAAGCGTATCAACTTTGAACACAGGACTGCTCGTCGGGAATGTCGCCAAGGCGTCCAACTGCAGCCATAGTTGATCCGTTCGATTAGGGAGATGCCCATGAAATATCTTTGCCTGGTCTACAGCAACGAGCGTGAGTTACACGCGTTGCCCGAAAGCCCCAAGGATGCCGAATGCATGGCCTACGCCGACTCCATCCAAGGCAGTGGGCGGATGCTCGCCGCCGAGGCGCTGGAGTCGGTGCAGACCGCGACCACCGTGCGCATGCGCAACGGCAAGATGTCGATTACCGACGGTCCATTCGCCGAGACCAAGGAGCAACTGGCTGGCTTCTACCTGATCGACGCCAAGGACCTCAATGAAGCCCTCCAGGTCGCTGGCAATATTCCGGCGGCGCGAGTGGGTTGTGTCGAGGTGCGACCTGTCCGTCAGTTGAATCCCTGAACAACAATCAAAAGAACCAGGAGATCCTTATGAGCCCGCAAGCCGTTCAACGAAAACCTGCCCAGTTCGAGTTGTCCATCAGTCGCCTGATTGACGCGCCACGGCGCAAGATTTTCCGCGCCTGGACCGAGCCCGCGCTGCTCGCCCAATGGTGGGGGCCGCATGGCATGACCACGCCGGAATGCGAAATGGACCTGTGGGTCGGCGGCCAGTTTCGCACCTTGATGCGCGCCCCCGATGGCAGCGAGTACCCGACCATGGGCGTGTTTCTGGAGATTGTCGCGCCGGAACGGCTGGTGTTCACCGATGCCTTTGTTCCGGGATGGATCCCGTCCGGCAAACCGTTCATGAGCGCCGAAGTCACGTTCGAGGAGCAGGGCGGCAAAACGCTGTATACGGCGCGCGCCATGCATTGGTCCGAGGAGGATCGCCAGGCGCACGAGGCCATGGGTTTTCATGACGGCTGGGGCCAAAGCCTGGACCGCTTGGTAACGCTGGTGACCGAAGGCATGCCGGACTGATGCCTGGCGCCTCGATTACGGCTCGGGTCGAGCAGGTTTATCGCGAGGATTCGCGACGAATTCTGGCGACCCTGATCCGTTTGCTGGGTGATTTCGACCTCGCCGAAGAGGCCTTGCACGACGCGTTTTTTGTCGCAGTGCAGCGCTGGCAGCATGAAGGTGTGCCGGACAATCCACGCGCCTGGCTGGTGTCTACCGGGCGTTTCAAGGCGATTGACGGGCTACGTCGGCGAGCACGTTTTGCCGCCTCGCAGCCGATGCTGATCGCACAACTGGAGTCGCTGGAACAGGCCGACTGGATTGACGAAGACGTGGAAGACGATCGCCTGCGGTTGATCTTTACCTGCTGTCACCCGGCACTTGCACCGGATGCTCAAGTGCCGTTGACGCTGCGCGAAGTCTGCGACCTGACCACAGAAGAAATTGCCCGGGCGTTTCTTGCCGCGCCGGCCACCATTGCGCAGCGAATCGTGCGCGCCAAAGCCAAAATTCGCGACGCAAAAATTCCCTACCAAGTGCCAACGCTGGCCGAATTGCCCGAACGTCTGGACAGCGTGCTACGGGTGATTTACCTGGTGTTCAACGAAGGTTATTCCGCGTCGGTGGGCACTGAATTGATCCGCGAAGAGTTAACCCGCGAAGCCATTCGCTTGGGCCGATTGCTGATGGAGCTGTTACCGGAACCGGAAGTGATGGGTTTGCTGGCACTTATGTTGTTGCACGAGTCACGACGCCCGGCGCGCACCTCGGTAAGCGGCGAGTTGATTGTGCTGGATGAGCAGGATCGTTCGTTGTGGAATGCCGAACTGATCGCCGAGGGTTGCGCACTGATCGAGCGGGCGCTGACGCTGCGGCGATTCGGGCCTTATTGCCTGCAAGCGGCGATTGCGGCAGTGCACGCTGAAGCACCCACGGCAGCCGAGACGGATTGGCTGCAAATCGTGGGTTTGTATGACGTGCTGTTGCGAGTGGTGCCGTCCCCGGTGGTCGAACTGAACCGCGCGGCTGCGCTGGCGATGCGCGATGGACCGCAGGCGGGGCTGACCTTGATTGAGGGAATTCTAGCGCGAGGTGATCTGCAGGATTACCACTTGGCGCATTCAGCGCGCGCGGAGTTCTGTCGGCAGTTGGGCCGAGTCGAAGAAGCGCGGGCGGCGTATGAGCGAGCACTGGCATTGACCCAGCAGCTACCGGAGCGACGGTTCCTGGAGGCCAGGATCAAGGCGTTACAGTGATGAGATGTGTTTGGGCCGCTTCGCGAGCGAGCCCGCTTCCACCGTTGAGCGTGTTTCAGCGGTAAAACCCCGGTCAATCGCCAGGGTGAGCGCGCACCGGACGGTGCGCTATTCCAGCATCTTGCTTAACAGCCAACTTCCGGCCGGCCCCGGTGGATGCAGGCGCGACCACAGCGCATCGACAAACACCGGTTTCGGCCAGCCGCGCACGGTCAATTCCTGCAACGTCCCGTTATCAAACCTTCCCACCAGCCACCGGGGCAACGGCGCCCAGCCAAATCCGCCCTGCGCCATTTCCAGCAGCATCAAATAACTGGGCGCCGACCAGACACGTCCCTTTGCCCGGTTTTCGTACGGATTGACGATGGTTGCCAAGCGCAATTCACGGTGCTGCTGCAAGACGTGCTGATCAATATTGCTGATTGCCGCCAGCGGGTGCTGACGGGACACGAACAGGGCGATTTCGGTGCGCTCCTCAACGGTGGCACTCACCAGGTCCGGCGGGTAAGCGTCCTGCATTTCGGCGAAGGCAACATGCGCCCGGCCGCGTTGAACCAGCGCCACCAGGTCATCACATTCAGCAATCAGGCATTCGAGTTCCAGGTCGGGGTAGCGCTGCTCGAAAGCACTCAAGGCTGCTTCAAACCGGTCGGATTGATAGGTGTCGGAAATCGCCACGGTCAGCTTCGGCTCGACGCCTTGGGAGAGTTGGCTGGCGGTCATTTCGAGACGACTGGTGGCGGCCAGAATTTCTTCAGCGCGTTGCAACATCACATGGCCTGCCGGGGTCAGGCTGGGTTTGCGGCTGGTGCGATCGAACAAACTGAGGTTGAGGTCGATCTCAAGGCTGGCCACGGCGGCGCTGATAGTCGACTGGCTGCGGCCCAACTTGCGTGCAGCCGCTGAAAACGAGCCCTGAGTCGCGGCTTGCACGAAGGCTTGCAACACTTCCTGAGAAGCCATGAACTATCGCCTTGATCGATGGTTATTGATTATGAAGTATCGGTGTGCCGGAGGATCATGGCAACCACAGTCACTCAGAGGAGCCTGGCCATGAACGCCAACAAATCCATTACAGAACGAATTTTCCAAGCCGTCGGTTTTGAACTGATGGCGGTGCTGATCTGCACCCCGTTGCTGGCGTGGATCATGGATAAACCGTTGCTGGACATGGGCGTCGTCACAGTGGTGATCGCTGGATTGGCACTGGCCTGGAACGTGGTGTTCAATGGCCTGTTCGACCGCTTGCTGACGCGCCTCGACGTGGCGCGCAGTGCATGGGTGCGCGTTGTACACGCGTTGCTGTTCGAAGGTGGTTTGGTCGCGTTCTGCGTACCGCTGATTGCCTGGTGGCTGAACATCAGCCTGTGGCAGGCGTTTTTGCTGGACATCGGCGTGCTGCTGTTCTTCCTGCCTTATACCTATATTTACCATTGGGTGTACGACGTGGTGCGCCAGCGTTTGATCATGACCCGCGCCGTACACTGAACAGCGTAAAACCATCGTGGCGAGAGAGCTAGCTCCCTCGCCACCCGCCTGGGGCATTACAAAAACATGCCGCCCGAGGCCTCAATACGTTGCCCGTTGATCCATTGGCTGCCCGGCGCCAGCAGCAGCGCAATAGCCCCGCCGATGTCGTCAGGTTTACCGGCACGACCCAACGCGGTATTACCCGACACCATGTTGTTCAGCTCGGGATTGTCTCGCACTGCGCCACCGCTGAAGTCGGTTTCGATCGCCCCTGGCGCCAGCGTATTCACTGCAATATTACGTGCGCCGAGTTCCTTTGCTTGATAACGCGTGAGCACTTCCATCGCGCCTTTCATCGCGGCGTAAGCACTGGCGCCCGGCAGCGTAAACCGCGCCAGACCGCTGGAAATGTTGATGATACGGCCACCATCCGCCATCAGCGGTAAAAGACCCTGCGTCAGGAAAAATGGCCCCTTGAAGTGAATGTTCACCAGCAGGTCGAACTGCTCGACGGTGGTGTCGACAAAATTGGCGTGCAAACCGACACCTGCGTTGTTCACCAGGAAGTCGAACTGCTCGCGGTCAAAATGCTGCTTCAACACCTTGCCAACCTCGCCTGTGAAAGCAGCGAAGCGTTCACTGTGGCTGACGTCGAGTTGCAGCATGGCCGCACGTCCGCCAAGGCTTTCGATTTCTGCGACCAATGCTTGAGCCTCATCGGCTCGGCTGTTGTACGTGCCGATGATGTCGACGCCTTGCGCTGCCAGATGCAGGGCGGTGCTTTTGCCGAGGCCGCGGTTGGCGCCAGTGATCAGTGCGATTTTGCGATTCATGGGATTTCCTCAAGCGGTGAGTGGTGACGTGAGGGAAGTTTATTTATCCGCTGCAGAGTGATAAACAGGCGTATATCGGAATCACTGGTCGGATGATCCGAACAATAAGCGGAGCGTTCATGAACAAACTGGAAGTGCTGCGGACCTTTGTCCGGGTCAGCGAGATGTCGAGTTTCACCCTCGCCGGCGAAAGCCTGGGGTTGCCCAGATCGACAGTGTCAGAACATGTTCAGGCACTGGAAGCGCTGCTCGGCACACGATTGTTGCAGCGCACCACGCGCAAGGTTCAAGCGACTCAGGACGGGTTGGTGTTGTATGAGCGAAGTAAGGACTTGCTGTCGCACATGGATGAAATCGAAGGTCTGTTTCGCCAGGATGAAGCGTCGCTGGTGGGGCGGATCCGCATCGATCTGCCGAGCATTCTTGCGCGTCGTGTGGTGATGCCGCGCCTGCCAGAGTTCATGACCAAGCATCCGAATCTGGAACTGGAAATCAGCTGCACCGACCGTCGTGTCGACTTGCTCAGCGAGGGTTTCGATTGCGTGGTACGGGTTGGGGCGCAACCGGATCAATCGGTAGTGGCTCGGCCGTTGTGTGAATTTGCCTTGGCCAACTGCGCCAGCCCGGCTTACTTGCAACGATACGGCGTACCAGAAAGCCTGGAAGATCTGGCGCACCATCGTTTGGTGCATTACGTCAGCGTACTGGGCGCTCGCTCGGATGGCTTTCTGTACCGCCAGGGCGGGGAATTACATCGGGTGCCGATGACCGGCAGCATCACGGTCAACAATTCCGATGGCTATGAATCGGCGTGTCTGGGCGGGTTTGGACTGATTCAGGCACCGATCCACGGCATGAAACCGTACTTGCTCAGTGGAGAATTGGTGGCGGTGTTGCCGCAGTTCACGGCGCCACCTCTCGAGGTCTCGCTACTCTATGCCCGCCAACGGCATTTGCCGTTGCGGGTCAGAGCATTCATGGAATGGCTGGGGCAAGTGATTCGCTCATCCACCGAGCTTAAAAAGGCTTGGTGAACAACCAGTACAAACTGCCCGACAGCAGGATCGCCGCAGGCAAGGTCAAGACCCAGGCCATCAGCAGGTTGCGGATGGTCTTCATCTGCAAGCCGCCGCCATTAGCGACCATGGTCCCGGCCACACCCGAAGACAACACGTGTGTGGTCGACACCGGTAAGCCGAACATGTCGGCCGCGCCGATGGTCAGCATGGCCACGGTTTCGGCCGAGGCACCTTGCGCGTAAGTCAGGTGGGTCTTGCCGATTTTTTCACCGACCGTCACCACGATGCGCTTCCAGCCGACCATGGTCCCGAGGCCGAGCGCGATGGCCACGGCGATCTTCACCCACAGCGGGATGAACCGCGTGGAGTTATCGATCTGCTGCTTGAACAACTGAAGCTTGCCGCTGGTGTCGGCGTCGAAATTGCCGACTTTGTTTTTGTCCATCAGGCGAATGGTTTCGCTGGTCAGGTACATGTCGTTACGCACGTTGCCCATGGCTTCGGCCGGCACTTTCGACAGCGAACCATAACCCTTGACCTGATTGCCGATGCTGCCGGTCAACGCGGCGAGCGCGGGCACCAGTTGCGGCGTGACTTCCTTGCTGCGCACGTAATCCGACAGCACTGGGCGCGGATCGGCCGGCGCGGGTAACGGCGCACTTTTGACCAATGCTTGTTGGGTGACCTCGGCGACGGCGGCGAACTGCAAGGCTTGATCGGCGGGCATGGTGCGGTTCAGTGCATACGCCATCGGCAGCGTACCCACCAGAATCAACATGATCAGGCCCATGCCTTTCTGGCCGTCGTTGGAACCGTGGGCAAAAGAAACGCCGGTGCAGGTCAGAATCAGCAAGCCGCGAATCCACCACGGTGGCGGGGCGTCACCCACCGGCGCCTTGTACAGCGCACGATTCTTGACGAAGGCACGCAACGCCAGCAGCAACAGTGCGGCAAATCCGAAACCCACCAGTGGCGACAGCAGCAACGCGTAACCTATCTTGGTGGCTTGGGCCCAGTCCACGCCGCTGGTGCCATCGCGGCCGTGCATCAAGGCATTGGCCACACCGACGCCGATGATCGAGCCGATCAGGGTGTGCGACGAAGAGGCGGGCAAACCTAGCCACCACGTGCCGAGGTTCCAGAGGATGGCCGCGATCAACAGGGCGAAAATCATCGCAAAACCGGCGGAGGAGCCGACCTGCAGAATCAACTCCACCGGCAGCAACGCGATGATGCCGAATGCCACGGCACCGCTGGACAGGAGTACGCCCAGGAAGTTGAAAAAACCGGACCACGCCACGGCAAAATTCGGCGGCAGCGAGTTGGTGTAAATGACGGTCGCTACGGCGTTGGCGGTGTCGTGGAAACCGTTGACGAATTCAAAGCCGAGGGCGATCAGCAGCGCCACACCCAACAACAAAAACGGGGTCCAGGTGGTGACCACGGTGCCGAGTTCGTGCATGTCGTGCATCAGGCTGTAGGCCGTGAACAACAGCCCGATTGCCAGCACCGCGAAAAACACCACGATGGTCAGCAGGCCAGGTTTTTTGTCGAGATGCGGCTTGGCGCTGCGGCCGGGAGCCTGCGCGGCAGTCAAGGAAGGCGTAGCCATGACGGTCAATCCTGAGGAGGGAAGGAGTGTCGCCCATGATCGTTGCCAAATGTTACAGAGAGACTGCGTTGAATCAGTGTTTAAGTGTTTGGATGACCACCGATCTGAAAACGACTGCCGATGGCGCCCTCGAAATCGCCATCACCGGCAAGCCGGTTTCCTACGGGATTTGGGTTCATCACGCATTCCTGCATCCACCACCGAACCGTAGGAGACTGGCTTGCCAGCGATGGCGTCTTCATGATGTTCCCCCACTTCAGTGGACATCTGCTTAAGCAACCTCAGCCAAATACCTTGCCTCGTATTCCACGGGGTTGAGGTATTTCAGGCTGGAGTGGCGTCTACGACGGTTATAAAAACGCTCAATGTAGTCAAAAATATCGAGCCTCGCTTCAGCTCGGGTTCGATAGCGCCTCTGGTACACCCTCTCGGTCTTCAGCGTGTGGAAGAAGCTTTCCACGACCGCATTGTCCCAGCAGTTTCCCCTGCGGCTCATGCTGCACTCGATGCCTTGATGCTTCAGCAGAGCCTGGTAGGCGTTGCTGGCGTATTGCGAACCACGGTCGGAGTGATGTAACAGCCCCGCTGACGGTTGCCGCACGCCTATTGCCAAACGCAGCGCATCGCAGACCAGCTTTTGATCGGGCTGACGGCTCATCGAATGACCGATGACCCGGCGTGAGTACAGATCCAGTATCACAGCCAAGTAAAGCCAGCCCTCTGCCGTTGGTATGTAGGTGATATCGCTTGCCCAGACCCGATTGGGTGCTAGCGGACAGAACTGACGATCGAGTATGTTTGCCGCGACCGGATGAGCATGCCGGGAGTCAGTGGTGCATACCCTGAAACGCTTGTGCTGCAAGGCCCAGAGCCCCTCGCGCTGCATGAGCCGAGCGATCTGGTTTCTGCCGCAAACGTGGCCATTTTCATGCAGTTCACGGTAGATCCTGGGGCTGCCATAGACCCTGAAATTAAGGTCAAAGGCGTCCTTGACGTGCTGAGCCAGCTGCCGGGATTGTTGAGTGCGCCGGCTCGGCCGACGACTTAAATGAGCATAAAAACCACTCGTCGATACGCCCAGCATTCGGCATAGCATGGTGACGGGAAAGTAGATCTTCTGCGCCGCAATGAAGGAATACTTCAGTGCGATTCCCTCGCGAAGAAGACTGCCGCCTTTTTTAGGATTTCCTTTTCCTGTCGCAGGATCTGGTTCTCCCGGCGTAGCCGTTGAAGCTCTTCCTGCTCGGAGGTTTGCAGGGTGCCGGTCAACGAAGTCGTGCCATGCGCCCGGGCCTTGGCGACCCAGCGGGTCAAGGAGCTTTCACCGACATCGAGGTCGCGCGCTACCTGAGCAACAGGTAGCTCGTGCTCGATGACGAGTTGAACAGCATCCTGCTTGAACTGCGCAGTGAACTGGCGTCTAACTTTTTTCTCAGTCATGGGCATCACCTCTTGGGCATTATCTGCCTGAGTTTAGGTGTCCACCAGGCTGGGGGAACATCATCAGAATCGCCATCACCGGCAAGCCGGTTTCCTACGGGATTTGGGTTCATCACGCATTCCTGCATCCACCACTGATCCGTAGGAGACTGGCTTGCCAGCGATGGCGTCTTCGGAATCGCCATCACCGGCAAGCCGGTTTCCTACGGGATTTGGGTTCATCACGCATTCCTGCATCCACCACCGATCCGTAGGAGACTGGCTTGCCAGCGATGGCGTCTTTGGAATCGCCATCACCGGCAAGCCGGTTTCCTACGGGATTTGGGTGAACCACATCAATCCCGGCACTCATCGCCGGCCCGGGCCTGGGTGTTTAATAATCCTGGCGTTTGCGAAACGCCCAGCGGCCGGCGATCAAGGTGAACGTTGCTACCAGTGCAACCAGAATCCAGAACCCTTCCGGGTCGCCGGAAAGTGGCACGCCGCCGACGTTCATCCCAAAAAAACCGGCAATGATGTTGATCGGCAGCGCCAGCACCGTCACCACCGTCAGGGTGAACAGTGTGCGGTTGCTTTGCTCATTGAGGTTGGCGGCGATTTCTTCCTGCAGCAGTTTTATCCGCTCGCCCAGGGCCGTCAGGTCGTTGATGATCAGGGCGAACTCTTCAGTGGATTTGCGCAATTCCTTCACGTCCTCTTTCTGCAACCATTGCGGCGGACGGTTCAGCAGGCGCAACAGCGAACCGGGTTCCAGCGCCAGTAGCCGCTGCAGACGCACCAGCACTCGGCGATTGGCACCCAACTCGGCGCGGTTAGTCGACAGCCGGGACGACAGTAATTCATCCTCTATCTGGTCGACACTCTGGCTGGTCTTGCGCACGATCTGGGTCAGCACTTCACCTTGATCGCGCAGCAGGTGCACCAGCAATTCCAGAGGTGAGCGGAAGCATTCACCGGCCTTCACCGACGAGCGCAGCTTGTCCACCGAGTGCAGCGGTTGCAGGCGTGCGCTGATGATCAGTCGGCTGCGGGCGCACACCCACAACGTAGAGACGTCCGAGGACACCATGCTGCTGAGGTTAAACACCACGTCGTTGACCACCGCCAGCAACGCCGAATCGACATGCTCGATACGTGTCGAACGCGAACCCTCATGCAGCGCCTCGAAAAACTCGTCCGGCAGTTCCAGGTGGCTTTTCATCCAGCGCTCACAAGCAGCGTGCGCCAGATTCAGGTGCAGCCAAAGAAATTCCTCACTGTCTTGAGGCGATTGCAGACAGCGCAACGCCTCGGCCGAATCGATCTCTCGGCCACGCTCGCCGGGGCGAAAACTGAAACCGTAAAGCAGGCCGAAGAGGTCCGGATCACGATGGCTTTGGTCGATGCTGTGGTTCATGAGTGCTCGCAAGGTAAGTCGCCTGTTGCGGGTTTTACAGGTTCACTTGAGCCGCATCATCGCAAGCAGTCTTGACAGTTTTGTGACAGGTTTATGGCGCCAGTGAAGTGACTACTACCGATGGTCGGAAGCGCTCAAGAACGGCTGTTTAACGCCGATTACGCTGATGTTGATCAATGCGTTGCCGGTTTAAAAACCGCGCCGCCGACAGGGATGTCCGAGACGTGCACGCCAGCGTGCTTCATTCCTGCCATGAGTATCACTCGATGCTGCAAAAATCCCTGAGAGCACAAATCCTCGCCTTGCTGAGCGGTAGCTTGCTAGCCATGTTGCTGATTGCCCTTGCCTGCTTCCACTTTCTGTCCAGCGGTGTCCAGAGCTACGCGCATTTGGTTGACGGTCCGCTGCACACCTCGCAACTGATCGATGAGGCCAATCTGCAATTCAAGGTGCAGGTGCAGGAGTGGAAAAACGTCCTGTTGCGCGGCAAGCAACCGGCGGACCTGGATAAATACTGGAAGCAATTCGAAGACCGCCAGCGCGACGTTCAGGGAATACTCGGTGAGCTCGCCGGGCAGAAGGACCTTGAGCCGCAGCTCAAGGCCCGCATCGAGCGTCTTCGTAGCGAACACCTTCTGTTAGGCGCGGCGTATCAAAAGGGCCGTGATGCCTATGTCGCGGCCGGTGCCGATCCGACCGCAGGCGACAGTGCGGTCAAGGGTGTGGACCGTGCGACCAGCGAGCAGATGAGCGAACTGGTTAACGAGTTGCGCGAGCAGGGCGTGCAGCAATCGACTCTGATCAGTGCCAGCGCTGAAAATACGGTGTTGCTGGGCATTGTGGTGATGTTGGCTTCCGGTCTGTTGATCGGCTTGTTGAGTGTTTGGCTGGTCAACCGCAACCTGATTGAGCCGATCCGCAACCTGATCGAGTACGTGGCGCAACTCAGCCAGGGCCGTTTCGCCGAGCGCGTGGCCAGCACTCGCCAGGATGAATTGGGCCGGCTGGCGATGGCCGCCAACACCTTGCGTGATTTTCTGGCAGAAACGTTCACTCGTTTGCAGCGCAGCGCTACTGATCTCGACGGCGCCAGCGGTGAGTTGAACGCCATCGCCACGCTGATGGCCAGCGGCACCAACGAGCAATTCAATCGCACCGATCAGGTCGCTACGGCGATGAACGAGATGTCTGCCACGGCGCAAGAAGTTGCACGTCACGCAGCCGATGCGGCGCGCGCAGCAGATGATGCCGACCAGTCTGCGCAGCAGGGCGAAAAGGTCATGCAGGGGACGATTTACACGATCACCCAAATGCGCGGTGAAATTGCCAATACCGCCACGGTCATTCGTCGTCTGGAAACCGACAGCGGACGCATCGGCAAGGTACTGGAAGTGATTCGCGGGATTGCCGAACAAACCAATTTGCTGGCACTCAACGCCGCCATCGAAGCCGCTCGGGCCGGTGAAGCGGGGCGCGGTTTTGCGGTGGTTGCCGATGAGGTGCGCAGCCTGGCTCAGCGCACGGCGGCGTCGATCATCGAGATCAACCAGATCATTCAAACGGTGCAAACCGGTGCGGTGGATGCCGCGCAGGCGATCGAAAGCGGTCAGGCGCGCAGCGAAGAAAGTGTTGAGCAAGTGACGCAAGCAGGCGTGATGCTGGAACGCATCACCCAGGCCGTGGAGGCCATTCGTGACATGAACCGCCAGATCGCCACTGCCGCTGAAGAGCAGACTTCCGTGGCCGAGGACATCTCGCGCAACCTCACCGAGATCACCACCATCGCCAGTACCAACCTGGACAACGTGCAACGTACCGAAGCGGCCAGCCACAATTTGCACGGTTTGTCGGGGCAGTTGAATGAAGTGACGTCGCGCCTCAGCGCGTAATGCAACGTGCTGTGTACCGGTTTTCTTACCGAGTCGGTACACAGTCGATCTCAAGTCAGGCATAACGGTGTCGATGATGACCGTAACCCCATAACCCTAGAGGATGGTAGCCATGGTCAGCATCAGTTCCGTTTCGATCAATCAAACACTCTCGACACCGTCGAGCAAAACCGCGATCACCGACAGCAGCGATGACTCCTCGGTTGCGGCAACCGCCACTGCCGGCGCCGCCAGCGACAGCACCAAGGTCGCCGCCGGCGGTGCTCCAGCAAGCAGCGACAGCAGTTCCAGCAGCAGCGAAGAATCGGATTCGGTAAAAGCGCTGCGCAAGCAGATTGCCGAGTTGCAAAAGCAATTGCAGGAACAACAGCAGCAGTTGCAAGCGGCCCAGGCCAAGCAGGAAAGTGATGACGCCAAAGCGGCAGCGGTTGCCTCGGCACAGTCGCAGATCGCGAGCACTTCGGGGTCGTTACAAACGGCAACGGCGGCGTTGTTGCAAGCGCTGCAGGACTCCGACACCAGCACCTCCGGATCGCTGGTCAGCACCACGGCTTGATCTTTCGCCGTTTTTAAAATGCAAAAAAGCCGCACGATCCGAAAATCGTGCGGCTTATTTGTATTGCAGTTACTTGTCTTGCTTGTTGCTCAGTACTTTGCCGGTTTTGGCATCGACCTTCACGTCCCATTCAACGTTCTTGGCGTCGAGAATTTCTACCTTGTAGACATACGGGCCAGTCGCTTCTTGCTCAAGCTCGGTGTCTTTGATGTTGGCAGCGGTGGTACCTGGATGCTCGGCAAGAGCGACCTGATTGAGTTTTTCAAAGTCCATGATCGCACCAGACTTGAGCAGGCCCGGAATCAGGTCAGGGCGAACATCGGCCTGGGCCAGGCCAGCAGTCAGAGTCAGTGCGGCAGCAGTGAACAGGGCAGTCAGGGTTTTCATCAGGTTCTTTCCTTAGGTGAGCTGTTTAAGTGGGGCCAGATTAACTTCCCAAACTTAATTGACCCTTAAAAGAGCGTCAGGGTTCGATTGCGTCGTTTATTCAATTGCGCCACAGGACAACGTTTCATGCTGTGACCTCGATCAATGGAGGTACGGATGAAACGAATTATCGCACGTCTATATGCACCCCTGTTTTGGGGAGGATTCATTGCCCTAGGACTCGGCGTGGTGCAGGCCGGGTTTTCAGCGCTGTGGTTGCTACCGTTATTTCTCGCCGCGTTGGCCGTGTCATTCGTGACCGAGTGGGTGCTGCCGTATGAGGCGAGCTGGAACCGTGCGGCCGGTGATCGCGTGCGGGACATGCTTCACGCGTTGGTCAACGAGACGTTGAATGCAGTTGGCCTGCTGGCACTGCCGGGGCTGGTGGCATTGCTGTCGTTCGATGGCGTGTGGCCGAACCAATGGCCGCTGTGGCTGCAGTTGGCGCTGGCCATTTTCATTGCCGATGCGGGCATCAGCCTGATGCATTACGCCAGCCACCGTGTGCATGGGCTGTGGCGTTTGCATGCCGTGCATCACAGCGTCGAGCGCCTTTACGGCTTCAACGGTTTGATGAAGCACCCGTTGCATCAATTGCTCGAAGCCACAGCAGGATTATTGCCATTGCTGGTGCTGGGAATACCGCTGGAGGTAGCGACGCTGCTCGCATTCGCCATTGCCATTCAACTGCTGTTGCAACATTCCAATGTCGATATGCAGTTGGGACCGTTGCGTCATGTGTTCGCCTGGGCGCCCGTGCACCGCTTCCATCACATGAAGTACGGCAGGGCGGGCGACGTTAATTTTGGCCTGTTCTTCAACCTGTGGGACAGGTTGCTGGGAACTGCGTTCTACACCACGGACTACTCGATTCGTCACGGTGATTTGGGCATTGGCAGCCGGCCGGATTTTCCTCGCGATTACCTGGCGCAACTGCGCGACCCGTTCGCAGCGGCAACGCTAAGCAAGGAACCCTCGGTGCCTGAACCGTTGCGCCGCCGAGTCAATCCAGCAAGCGCAAATTGATCGGCTGCAATGCCTGGCGTGCGGTGACACCGAAGAGTTTTTTCAGGCTTCGGGAGAAGTGTGCGGAATCGGCAAACCCGGCCTCGTGCGCTGCTTGCGTCACCGAATTGCCCGCCAGAATCAACACCATCGACAACCGCAGTCGGCGCCATAACACCAGCCTGCGTATTGGCAAACCGAGCTGACTGGCGAACAGTCGTTGCAGCTGGCTCAACGACAAATTCGCCTCGGTCGCCAATGCGCTGGCCGCCACTTTGCGGTTCAGCAAACTGTCGAGCGCAGACAAGGCCCGTTCAAGCCGTGGATCGTTCAACGGGCGATGCGGGCACTGTTGAACGGCGTGCGTAAGACTCGACAAGGACAGCGCTGATTCGGTCACATGTTCGCGCAAGGTCTGGCCATCGAAGACCAATGGCTCCGCGTAAATGGTAAACACTGCATCCGTCGACTCGACGATGCGGTGGCGGGTTTGCGAAGGAATGAACAGGCGTTGGGCGGTGTGGGTTACGCCGTCCAGATTGATCGTTACCGGCCGATCAGGTGCGAGGATAAGTTGATGGGCGTAATGCGCATGCGGCGCCGTGCACCCCAATTCACCGTGGATCAGGCCAAAGTCATGGCCTAACCACAGTTCGCCGGTCCATTCGGCAGATTGCCTCACTCAGTAGCCATTGTTCTGTAGCACCTGCGCGACACTCGCTGCGGCAGGGCGTTTATAAAACTTCAACAGTTCGCTGGTGCGATTGGTAAAAATCCCGTCAACGCCGGCGTCCATGACTTTCTGATAATCCACGGCATCATCCACGGTGTAGGCGTGCACCAACAGGCCTTGGTCGTGGGTGTATTGGTTCATCCATGGTTGCACCAAATCCGAATAACTCTGATCGCCACCCTGGGTCAATGCCGCTGAAGGGCCGGTACCGATTGCGCCTTGGGCTTTGGCGTAATCCACCCATTGCTGAAACTCGGCTTTGGTTTTCGGCTGTTGCCTAGCGTAGAAAGTGGCTTTGTCCTTGTCGCCCGACTCGGCAAAAGTCACCTTCGACTTGGGTTCGATACTGCCTTCACCGACCCACAGCAGCAGTACCTTCGGCACGTGCGGCATTTCCTTTTCGAGCAACTCAAGGCTGCTTTTTTCGAAGGTCTGCAGTACTACCTTGCCTTTGCCCTGGCCGACCGCCAGCTCGCTTTTCGCCAGTTTCGAACCCGCCGGACTCAGCCAGCCGCGATCCTGCAGTTTGTCCTTGAGGTCACGCTCGATGCCGGGAAATTGTTTTGGCGCTTTGGTCTCTATGTACAGGCCGGGCTTGTGCAAAGGGTTGGCCTGGGCGATGTCGATGATTTCGTCGAGGGTCAAAATCTGCAGGCCCACAAACGAGGCGCGCGCACGATCCGGGTAAGCCGCGTTGAACCAACTGCCGGCATCCAGGGTTTTAAGCTCCGCGAGGGTGAATTCGTTAGCCGGGCTGTCTTTGCGCTCGGGAAATTTGCGGGCGACGTCGGTGGTGCGTTGCAGGTTGTTGTCGTGCAGCGCAAACAGCACGCCATCCTTGCTGCGCTGCAGATCCATCTCCAGGTAATCGGCGCCCAGATCACGGGCAAGCCTATACGACGCAGCGGTGGATTCCGGTGCATCGAAAGAGGCGCCACGGTGCGCGATCACCGCCGGGTGCGGGATGCCCATGCGCGTTGCGAGGGCGGTGGGGCTTGGCTCGCTGGCAGCCTGAGCCTGACCGAAGCCGAGCAGCACACTCATTAGCAGGGCGCTTTGGGTGAAGGTTGCAGGCATGGTCGAGATCCTTTCGCAGTTTTCAAAGACGTCTGTTTTAACAACTGAGCGCTGCGAGCGCCATCGCCACACCGACATAAACGTGTTTAAAGCAGATTTTTTCAGCGCGTCTGTGCGCGTGTTTGCAGTACTCTTGGCCACGGCAGTTTCCCCGGCAGAGGGAAACCCGTTGGCTGTCCTTGCGTGTAAACCATTGATCACCGGTCATTCACGACCTTTTGTGAGGTTTACCATGCGCATCACTTCCCAGCTCATCTGCCAGGCTGCCGACCAACTTAAAGGCTTCGTCGGCCTCAACCGCAAAACCGGCCACTACATCGTGCGTTTCAGTGAAGATTCCTTCGGCATGGACGTGGCGGACGACGGCATCATTCCCACCAGCGAATTTGTCTGGGCCGCCGGTAGCGGACCCGCCATGACGCTCAGCCGGGATTTGATTCAACTGCTGCTGGACCAGAACATCGATGACCGGATCAACATCACCGAACCGTTGCGGGTGTACATGAACCGGCGCGAAGTGCCGCAGATTACGGCGGTGCGGAGTCTGGTGCAGGGGTGAAGGTGTACGGTTGTTTTTGATGGCCGCTTCGTGAGCACACCCGACCTGCTCGCGATGGCGGCTTCAAGCGCGATAGCAATCATTGAGATTACAACACCAAGCGACTTTGCCCCGGAGCCCTTGTCGACTTTGCTGATAGTCAGTGCGTGAAAAAGGCGTCGTTCAGATCGTGCTCGATGGCAACAACGAGACGTCCACCCCAAGCTACAGAAAACGTTGGCAGCAACGAGCGTCCGCGCTGCTTCAGATACCTGCCGACAAGGTGTTGGTGCGCTGATCAACGATTCGGTTGTTCATTGTGCACAAAGTGCTGATGCATTTCCGAAGTCAGGCTCTCGATGCGTTCGGTGAGCGACTTGGTCAATTCGGTGAGTTTGGTGTTTTGCTCCAGCAACTCCATCAGTTGCGCCGAATTCTGCGCGGCTTGCGCCTGACGTTCGGTGTTGGCAACGGCCAGTGCTTCGCGGTGTTGCGCGTCGGCGTCGGACTGAGCCTTGTCGCGCGCAGCCTGTCGGGTCTGGGCCAGCAGAATCAGCGGGGCGGCATACGCCGATTGCAGGCTGAACGCCAGGTTGAGCAGGATGAATGGGTAGACGTCGAAATGCGTGACGCCAAACAGATTGAGGCACACCCAAATCACCACGATCAGGGTTTGCGCACCGAGGAAGGTCGGGGTGCCAAAAAACCGCGCAAAGGCCTCGGCTTTCAAGGCAAAGGTGTCGTTACCGAAGGTCGGGGCCAGATGCGCATGAGGCCGATGAAAGCGCAGGTGATCGACCGGTGCTGCGGATTGGGTATCGGGTTTGGTTGAGTTCATGACGCACTCTGCAAGGCTACGGGACTGACAGTCACTATAGCCCTGCACGAGAAACGATAAGCTGAATCAACGTTGAACGAGCGTGTGCCTTCAACCGGGCAGACGCTCGTTGGCAAACATGCTCACCGCTTGCTCCGCATTGCTTGCGCCGTCGCGTATCTGCAGGATGACGGTGCCCGCCAGATTCGCCAGTTCCACACCTTCCGCCGCCCGATCTCGGGTCGTACCCATGCTTTTGATCGCCTGCCGGGTTTCGGTCTGGATCAAACCGATCATGGTCGAAATCTCTGCCGTCGAACCGCTGGTGCGCGCCGCCAATTGGCGCACCTCGTCCGCCACCACGGCAAATCCACGGCCCTGTTCACCGGCGCGGGCCGCTTCAATGGCCGCGTTCAGCGCTAACAGATTGGTCTGGTCGGCGATGGCACGAATGGTGTTCACGATCGTGGTGATCTGTTCCGAGCGCTCGCCCAATTGCGCAATCAGCGTCGAAGACTGATCAATGTTGGCGGCAATTTCACGCATTTCGCTGGCAGTCTGCTGGATCACCTCAGTGCCTTGCTCGGCGACTTTGCGGGTTTCGACAGAGATGTGATACGCCTCGCTGGCGCTGCGAGCGTCCCGTTCGTGCTGCTGAACCCGGGACGTTACGTCCGAGGCAAACTTCACCACTTTGCTCAACCGTCCGCTGGCGTCGTACACCGGGTTGTAGTTCGCTTCCAGCCAGACAACTTGCCCGCGTTTATCAACGCGCTCGAACTGCCCGTGGAAAAACTCCCCTTGATTCAACCGGCGCCAGAAGTCTTGATACTCGCTGCTGTTAATCAATGAGTCGGTGCAGAACAACCGGTGATGTTTGCCTTTGAGTTCGGCAAGGGTGTAACCCATCCGCGTCAGAAAGTTCTGATTGGCACTGATGATGCTGCCATCGAGATTGAATTCGATCACCGCCATGGCGCGATCGATAGCCTCCAACCTGGCCTTGGTTTCACTCTCTTGCTGCACCTTTGCCGTCACGTCCATTGCATATTTGACCACCTTCACCACATTGCCCGCCGCGTCCTTGATCGGGTTGTAGTTGGCTTCCAGCCAAATCGGTTGCCCGTTGCTGGCGACCCGTTCAAATGTGCCCGACTCGAAATGCCCGCCCTTCAATCGCGTCCACAACTGTGTGTATTGACTGCTTCTGGCGAACTCCGGGGTACAGAACTGACGATGCGGTTTCCCCAGCACCTGTTCGACGGTGAAACCCAGGGTCTTCAAAAAGTTTTGATTGGCGCGCAATACGTTGCCGTTCAGATCGAATTCGACCACAGCCATTGAGCGATCAATCGCTTCTAGCAATGCAGTTTGGTTGGCGAGGTTTTGCTGGAGATCGTCGATGGTCGACTTATGGCGATTGAAGAACATGGCTGCGAGGCTCTGGAAGTTGGAAAAACATGGAGTCAGTCCCTATTCCTGCGCCTGCGAGCCGAAAATCAAGGTTACCTTCGGCGTTGTCTGCTCAATGTCAGCAATCCTTGGCTGACAGAGCAATACTTATACAAAAAATAATAAACTTGTACAAGAATTGTATTTTTTGACGTGTTGTACAAGTTTTTCACGCGCTTACGCCTTTTTCGCCACTGACCGCAGCAGTGTTCAGCGCGATGTTTATCTTGTTTCGGCCCGTATTTTTAGCGATATAAAGCGCTTTATCGGCTTCGTCCAGCCAGGTGATCGCGTCGGCAAACGAGGATTGAAACGCTGACAGCCCGATACTCAGGCTGATGCGCAGGCCGGGTACATCCTCATGGCGATAGTCACGCAGCACTTCCAATATCCGTTCCATGACATCCCTGGCCTGATGCAGTGGCATGTTCGGCAAAATCACACAAAACTCGTCCCCACCATATCGCCCGGCCAGATCACATTCTCGCAAGTTGCGTTTGAGTTCGATGCTGAGCTGGCGCAACACCGAATCACCCACGATGTGCCCGTAGTTATCGTTGATAGGTTTGAAGTGGTCGATGTCGATCAACGCAATGGCCGCGGGCTCATTGTGGGCGCGACAGTGTTCGAACTTGAGTTGCAGCAGGTCTTTCCAGGCGCCGTGATTGAGCAGCCCGGTCAAGCTGTCGGTTCGGCTCAATGCACTCAAGGCGCGCTTGTGTTCGGACAGTTTTATCGCCAGTCGATAGCAAACCGTACCCAGCGCCAACGGGTAGAACGTGAGCATTGGCATGCACGCCCAAATCTGTGCCTGAGTGGTTATCGGTACAAACCTTATCCCAAACAGCCACCACGAAATCAGCACGCCCAGCGCTTGGGTGGCGGCGCCGAGAGAAAACAGACGCAACCCTCCGGCAGCGACATTGTTCATCGCCATCATCGACAGGATTGTCACCGTGGTCAGGGGATTGAACTGAATCGTCGCGGCCCAGAAACCACCCAATAACGAATCGTAAATCAGGTTTCGATGTTCAGCCTGGTAAGGGAACGCTGAATGGCGGGCTATTTGATAGGCCACGTGTGGCCAGATGAAGCCGTTGAACAGCAGCAATCCCCAGACCCACATCGGCACATCGAAGGGGTAGAGCGCTGTGGCCACACTGATGAAGCCAATGCCCGAGCCAATGAATCTGGGTATATAAATGCGCCTGGCAAATGACAAGCCCTTGCCGCGTTGGTTTTCCATAATTTCCTGCGCCAGATTCATTCTGAAACACATTGTGGTGTTTAATCAGAGCTACCGTTCATCGGTAAAACGGCTGACATTGTCATTTATTCCAAGCGGAATAATCAGTGTCCTTCGAAGCCATTTAACGGTAGCAGGGCGCAGTGAAGGGGCGATTCAGACTTCGTAGCAGGCTAGAAACATATCCAGTGCTGACTCTGCCACAACGGTTTGTTTGTCACTGGAAAGCGCTGGGACGCCCATGGAAATCTGTGGCCAGAACGCGAAGGATTTGAGCATTCCATGAATCTGCTGGGCCGCGAATTCCGGTTCCGCTGGCTTTAACCGGCCGTCAGCCTGAGCGGCGCGAATCCATACGGTCAAACCTTCCTCTCGCTCACTCATCCTCGCGACCATGTTTTGCGCGCGTTCCGGTGAATGGATGGTGGCGGCAATCGCGACACGGGCAAGGTCGAGAAAGTTGTTATCACCCATCATTTGTAATTTCGCCTTGAGCATCTGGCGCATCTGCTCGCGCAAAGGCACGTCTGGGCGGTAGGGCGTTTCTGTTTCTGCCGTAAGCCTTGCCCACAATTGATTGAGAATTTCGGCGAACAACTCTTCCTTGCTGGGGAAATGGTTGTACACCGTGCGCTTCGATACACCCGCCGTCGCGGCTATTTTGTCCATGCTGGTGATTTCGAACCCGTTGGCCCGGAATTCGGCAATCGCCGCCAGAATGATGGCTTCGCGTTTTCGGTCGGTGAGGCGCTGTGGAGCTGTCATAAGTAAGCTTCGGCAGAAGAAAGTGAGAATTACACTCGGCAGTTTACTTGTGATCCGGATTCATGCAACCTAGAAACTACACTGTGCAGTGTAATGTTTTGTTAATCCTGCCCAGTGAAAATTAGAAGGTTCGGCTGATGCGTGCGTGCTTTGGCCATTTATCGTCCTACCGTGAACAATCGGAATCTTTGCGGTTTTTCTGGAGTCACTCAGTCATGGCCACTTCAAATTCCCCTGCAGATAACACCGCCGCACCTCAAGCGTCCCCTCAGGTAGAAGGGCACTTTCGCAATGTTGCGCCGGTGCAACGTGAAGGCTTGCGTAAAATGCTGCGCATCATGTGGAACATGATTTTCCACAAGCCGCGCAATACTCGCCCGACCAATGCCGTGCCGGTACAAGCACTGACGCAAGCGGCATTGCTCGCCGCGCCCAATCACAGCGTCTATCGCTTGGGGCATTCCACGGTATTGCTGAAAATGCGGGATAAATTCTGGATCACCGACCCGGTCTTCGCCGAACGTGCCTCACCTGTGCAATGGGCCGGCCCCAAGCGTTTTCACCAGCCGCCTATCAGCCTCGATGAATTGCCACCGATTGAAGCGGTGATCCTGTCCCACAATCACTACGACCACCTCGACTACCAAGCCGTGGTCAAACTGGCGCACAAGGCGAACCACTTCCTGACGCCGCTGGGTGTTGGCGACACGCTGATCAAATGGGGCATTGATGCGAGCAAAGTGCGCCAATTCGATTGGTGGCAAGGCACCGAAGTCGACGGCATTCAGTTCATCGCCACGCCGTCGCAACATTTTTCCGGGCGAGGCCTTTTCGACGGCAACACCACGCTCTGGGCTTCGTGGGTGATGATCGACGGTGACACACGTATTTTCTTCAGCGGCGACAGCGGTTATTTCGATGGCTTCAAACGCATTGGCGAACAATACGGCCCGTTCGACCTGACACTCATGGAAACCGGTGCCTACAACGTCGAATGGCCGCATGTGCACATGCAACCCGAGCAAACCCTGCAAGCGCACATCGACCTCAAGGGCCGCTGGTTATTGCCGATTCACAACGGCACGTTCGATCTGTCGATGCACGCCTGGTTCGAACCGTTTGACCGGATCCTGGCCTTGGCCTGGGAGCGGAATGTGTCGATTACCACGCCGCAAATGGGCGAGGCGTTTAATGTGCTGCAACCGCAGCGGGGCAGCGCTTGGTGGTATGAGGTCGAGCAGCAGGCCTACCAGCAGAGTGTCGGCTGAGCTACAAATGATGGTGAATATTCATACCTGATCTGTCGACAAGTGCTGGCCAACATTTGCGGTGGCCTCTGTAGATTGAAGAGCGAATGATCGAATTCATTCGCCATCAATCAACCGAAGGCTATTAATTACATGGACGTCAGATTAGAAATTGCTGTGAAAGCTCAGGCAACTGAGACAAGGATCGAATACCTCAGCGTCGATGAACTCACTCGAAAAATGTCGCTCAATCAGCTAACTGCCGTGGCGCTTGTGCGGCATTTGCAGCATCGGATCAAGAGGCTGGATAAGCAGGGGCCGCAAATAAATGCGGTTATCGAACTCAACCCAGATGCTTTGAATATTGCCAAGGCGCTGGACAAAGAACGCCGAAACGGCTTCGTTCGTGGACCTCTGCATGGCATCCCGGTATTGCTCAAGGACACTATCGATACGTCAGACCAGATGCAGACCAGTGCCGGTTCGCTGGCCATGATCGGAAAGCCTGCTGCTCAGGATGCGTTTATCGTGCAGCGACTCAGAGCGGCCGGGGCCATCATCCTGGGTAAAACCAATCTCAGTGAATGGGCCGGTTTTCGTGACCCGAATATCCCCGATGGTTGGAGCTGCCGCGGCGGACTCACCAAAAATCCCCACGTGTTGAGCGTCACACCACTCGGCTCGAGCTCTGGCTCTGCAGCGGCTGTTGCTGCAGGCTTCACACCGTTGGCGGTCGGCACGGAAACCGCGGGTTCCATTGTTGCGCCGGCATCCATCAATGGCGTGGTAGGCCTTAAGCCCACGGTAGGCCTGCTGAGTCGTAAGGGTATCGTCCCGGTTAGCCTTTACGTCGATACCCCGGGGCCAATGGCGCGTACTGTTCGTGAGGCTGCACTGCTTTTGAACGTCATGATTGGCAGCGACCCTGCGCAATTGGACGAAAAACCTCTCGCTATCAATGGCGTGGACTACACAGCATTAATGCTTCCCGATTCGCTGATAGGACGGCGTATAGGTTTTCCGGCCAAGTTTGATGAAAACGATGAAGCGGCGCGGATCGACCCTCAGTTTTCGCAGGCCCTGGAAGTTATGCAAGCTGCGGGAGCAATGTTGATTCCTGTGGAATTCAATGACCCTGCAACGCAAACGATGGAGGCCGTGGACAGGGCGTTCTCGATGAGTATCAAGTGGGAACTGCCCAAATATCTGGCGACGAGAACGGGCCTGGCAATCCAGAACCTTGAGGACCTTAAGCAATACAACGATAGCTTTCCGGGTGTCGAGGGTTACGGTCAATCCACGTTGGCAGCGGCCTGCGACATTGAGTTTGATGAGCAGGCTTACAACGAGTTGTGGCAAAAAATCCAAAGCGAAAATGCGGCAGTCATCGAAGATGTGTTGGTAACGAATCAACTTGATGCCTTGCTACTGGATGTGGGGTCACCCGGTTTGAACGTTATACCTTTGGCGGGATACCCCAGCATCATGATGCCTTCTGGGGTGGACGATGACGGAGTGCCTACCTCCATATTGTTCTTCGGCGCTCGTTGGAGCGAAGCGACGCTTCTGGCATTGGCCTACGGTTATGAACAAGCCTCTGAAGCAAGGCCAGTCCCCACATTCAAGTCATAAGCGTCACTGATGCCGCGAATTTTTTGCACTGCTTGGCAAGGGGCGTGGGCGTTCACTCCACCATCGCATAATCCGCTCGACCCACTGGATTGGGCGTGCAGCCCCGTACATTCATCCCTCGCCCTGGTGCGAAACCCGGGAAGAACACCAGCCCTTCAGACTCGAACCGATAAGCCAGCGTCAGCCGGGTTACATCCAGCACCTCGCGCTCGTCCTCGAATCGCTGAATGGCGTCTACGGAAACCCCGGATTCGCGGGACAGCTCTTCGACACTCCAGCCCAACATGGCCCGGGCCTGGGCGCAATGTGCAGGGGTGAATTGAAAAAGGGCGATACGTTCCAGGGTGATTTTCATCGCTTGAGTGGCCATGGTGTTCTCCGGGCTCGAGAGTGCTGATTCAAGATGTACTGTGTTTTTGTACAGTTGTTTTGCGCCCGGATCAAACTCATTTTTTGATTTGTTCTATTTCGCCCCCTCCAACCAGACGGACGGTGGGTGCCCCAATACGCGACGAAACATCGTCGAGAACTGACTCACATGGCGATGGTGGGGTTCGCGGAGCTTGATCTGGACGTTTGGTTTGTGGGGCTGTGGATTGACTGGGGATTCGATTGTCCACACCGTGGATCGGGCGGATTCCGGTTCGATTCCATCCGCGGGTGTACATCGGTTTGCTGGTGTTGGTGATGATCAGCATGTGCCTGAGTTAAACGCTGTTACTTCGCCTCCAGCCCCGGCGCTTCGCGAATAATAAAGTGATCCAGGTTCTCGATATTCGCACTGAAAACCCCGAACGTCTGCTCGGGGTTCTTCTTGCTCGGCACCTGCGTCAACTCCGGCGTCACGCCATAAAAGAAGCAATACAACTGCGCTTCACTGTCGATGGCATGTTTGATCTCCTCCAGAAACGCTTTGCGCTTGCGGTAGTTCTCGATCAACTTCTTGCTCAGGTAGACGTTCACTGAATAAGGCTTCTTCTTCACCTCATCCACGTGCTTGAACCAGACCTTCTGCTCGAAATCGATGCGAAAACTCTGGGTGTAATCCTTGATCTCCTTGATCTTGCCCCAGTAAATCAACCCCTTGTTGTCCGTCAGGTATTCGATCTTTTTGAAGAACGATCCATACGGCGCCGTGTGCTCGCCGATCTTCAGCGGCATGCGTTTGATCAGTTCCTTATCGTCGAAGTTCGACACGAAGCACTCCACCGGATGCGCAAAGACACTGGTCTTGTCCGGCGCTGATTCGTGGCTTGGGTGCTCGTTATCGCTGTGCTTTGTAAGAAGTTTCGGATTGTCACGCAGTACCTCTGGCGCCACAGCCGGGTTCGACGGCTTACGCACATACTGACGCCGAGTCAGCAACAACTCCGACGGGAAATGCTCCTCGCGACTGTCATCCGTTTCCGCACCGTCCGCGTCCATAGCCGACGCCGGTGCCTTGAGACTCAGATAAGGACAATCCGCCACATGCCGCGTGCCCGGGGTATTTTTGAAGTGTGGAGTACGGATGTAATTCACGTTCTTGGCGTTGAACGTCGTCAGCACGTTCGCCGCATCGAATGCCAAGCGGCAGGCATCGTTGGGGCATTGGAAGTGTTCTTTGGCGGAATCGAACGCCACGGTCTCGTCGAAATTCAGGTCGCGCACGTCATAGATCGACAACTTGTCGTCGAGACTGAGGCAGTAGGCGAGGTCGAATTTCATGGTGGATTCAGATAGCCGGGGAAGAAGAGGCTATTAATAGCATCAACTTACGCAACGCTTCAAAGCGCTTCTTCGCCCGCCAGTTCTACGCGGTTTCTGCCTGAGCGCTTTGCCAGGTACAGGGCGGTATCCGCCAGGCTGTAAGCCGTATCGAAACGTGTTCCAACAGCACTGGCACTCACGCCGAAACTCGCGGTGATCTGGCGGTTCACGGGGCTGTCAAATACATGAGTGGCGATTGCTTCGCGCATGGCTTCCGCGAGGTTCAAGCCTTCGTTGATTTCGCCGGCGGGGATCAGCACGGTAAATTCTTCACCGCCCACTCGCCCGATTTTTCCGCTGTCGCCGACGATCCTGCGCAGGCAGCCGACGATGCCCTGGATCACCGCATCCCCGGCAGGATGACCGAACTCATCATTCACCTGCTTGAAGTGATCGATGTCCAGAACGATCATCACCGCACCGACCTTTTGCAAGGTCTGTACGGACAGGTCAATCACGGCACTGCGATTCAGGACACCCGTCAGGCCATCGTGAGTCGCGCGATATTCGAGCTGGCGGGCCAATATCTGCAGTTGCGCATTCAGGGTATTCATCTCGCGTTCGGCCCGGTCGCTTCGACCAATCAACCGGCGAGTCTCGCGCATCAAACGCTCAAAGTGCGACGTGATATCAGCCAGCGAACGCTGGTACGTTCCGGCATCAGCCCCGCTCAGCGCCAACGTCGAGCGAGCGCGCTCTAGCGCATCATTCTCGCTTTTGAACAGATCGGGAGTCGAGTCACCCACATCCCCGACGGCAGTGACTAAAGGGGTCATGTTTGTCATTACCTCAGGTCGTAATCGCGTGATCGTTGAAAATAATCGATTCGAAGTCGGCCTTCAGCTCCTCGCCAAACTCGAAAATCGTTTCGTCTTCCTCATCGTGGTACCAGTTCACTTCAATCCGGTTGCCAGCCTGAGCCGAGCGATCAAGCGCATCGAAAATGCTGAACAGCATTTTGGTGCTGGAGCTATTGAAATACGCCAACGCAATGTTGGTCGTGATCGTCGCGTCTTGGCACCCGTCCAGAAAACTGCGCAACTGCTGGAGGATCGGCGCATAAAAAGCCGCCGCGTTTTCGGGGTAAGACTCGCCTTTTATCGACAGCAGGTTTTGATCGAAACGAAAGTCCACTTCCGGTGATGTTGCGGTGGCGTGAATGTAGAAATTATCCATAACGCTCTCGACTCAAATGATGGCTTTAAGACAAAACAGGGTAGTGTCCGGATCGTCCGCTCTGGGATGAAAGTCAAACTCCAGGGGCGCGCAAGCGTCGCGCGCCATCGTCAAAAAACCCAGGCCGGCGCCCTTGCTGTCGACCGGCGTTTCGGCCCGCAGTGTCACCTTGTAAGCCTGTTTGATTTCTTCCAGCGACATGCTGCGCAGGGGCTCAAGTTTCTCCCGCAGGCGCTCGACTTCGGTGGTGGCCACGGGGTTGGCGCAGAGCATCAGGTGGTGCTCACCTTCCTTGCTGATGCACACCGCGCCCTGGCGCAACACCGACTCATCGGACACAGCGGTGTACAACGAGTCGGAGGAGTAATGGAGGATGTTTTGCGACAGCTCCACGAAGGACGAGAACAACTTGCGCCGTGTCGGGCCACTCACACCGGAGATCTCAAGTTGCAGCTTCACCACTTCCGCCATCGCCGAAAGGATGTGATGGGAGAAGTAACCCATGTGATAGAAAATGACATTTCGTTGCTGGGCCAGATCGAAAAAAGTGCAGTCGTGTTGCACGGACGCAGGGTTGAGCATCATCAGTTCCTAATGCGGGCACAAAAAAGGGTCAGGTCGTCGCGACGGGTTTGTTCCCCCTGCCAAACAGCAAACGTGCGTTGCAGCGCTTCGCAGATGAGCGTTGACGATTTATCACGGTGTTCCAGCAGGGTGTCGAACGCCTTGCGCTTACCGAAAGCTATTTTTTTAGGGCCGCCGATCTGGTCCGTGAGGCCATCAGTGGCGATGAAAATGATGCTGCCCGGTGGCAGGTGAACCGAGCTCACCGTCCACGCATAGTCCAAACCGCTGTCGACATAACCGACGCCAAGACGCTGGCCGGCAATGGTTTCAACCTGGTCGGCATTCGGCTTCAACACATTCAGCGACATTCTCGCTCCGGCAAAACTCAACACATGAGTGGCCGAATCGAACCAGAAAAAAGCTGCGTCCAGACCGTCATCCGACTCCGGGGTGCCGTCCAGTCCGTTGACCTGCCCCAGCAGACCCTTGACGCCTCGGTTAACCGCAGACAAAAGGTGCCCAGGATCACGCGGGCCTAGCTGGGTCAGCGCCTGGGTCAATGAAGAGGAGGCGATCAACGTCATGAAAGCCCCCGGCACACCGTGACCGGTGCAGTCGGCAATCGCCCCAAACCACCCGTTTGGGTAGGCGCAAAAATGGTAAAAGTCGCCGCCCACCACGTCCCGTGGCTCCCACAGCAACGCCGCGTCATCCAGCGTCAACGCCAACGCATCACGAGAGGCCCGAAGCATCGCGCGTTGGATGACACTCGCGTACTCAATGCTCTGCATCATCTGGCGGTTCTTTTCAGCTTGCATGTCCGCCACCACGGCCATCAGCTGCAGGCCATTGCCCAACCCCGCGAACCTGCCGTTTCTGGTCACGATAAAGCCGTCGGCGAGAGCCTTCTCACCGTATTCCACCGTTTTAAACGTCAACGCCTCAATGCTCATCTCGGCGTCGACAATCAACGGCTCCTTGTCCATAAAAGCGATGCAGCTTTTCTTGTCATACAGCTCACGGTGAAACGGTTTGCTCATTTGCGACAGGAAGATGTTGCGGTTGATCAGGCCAACCGGCCGCGAGTCTTCAACCACCGCCAGGCACACAACCTCGCGCTGCGCGGTGAAAATCTCCATGACCAGAGTGTTGGTGCTATCCAGACTGATCGCAGGCGCCTCATTGCATAAATCACCGGCGCACTTGTGGTCTTTTGGCAGCTTGGGATGCATGAAAGTGAAGTGTTCTGCGTTCATAACTGAATCATCGCACCGGGTAAATGCGGGATGATGTCAGGGTGATGTTAAGGTGATATGACAGTGGGATTTGCGTTGGAAGGGGCTAGCTCAATAGCCTGGGGGGAAGCAAAGTCGTCTCCCTCATTGACACCCATCACCGTGTGCTTCATGGCTCTACCGTCCTCGTTGGGTCTGCAGGTTTTGCAGGTTTTTTCTGTTCGCCGGTGGTGTGGTTGAATTCGCCTAGATGGATCCAGAGTTTGTCGTGTTTTTCCACAGCATTACTTTTGTAGTCCCGCTCATATGTTCAGACGTTGCAGCTAAGTTGAAACAGGTAGGCTGCGTCATACAATTTTTTCCCCAGCACATCCTCTAAGGCTCCAAGCTGCTCGCCCGTAAGGTTGTAGCCCTCCCATCCGTGCTGCTCAGCAGTCCAACCCATGATGTTTTTAATCTCCTGGTCGTGCCCAGTGGGTAACTCCACTTCGAATGCCAGCAGTTCGTTATGTTTGTGAAAGGCTTCGATTACATAAATCATGGTTCCACACGCCTATCGGTTGGCACCATCTGAGGGATTGGAGTAATTGATGATGGCGTTCGGCAGCTTGCAGGATTTGGCAAAGACACATCCGGCTTGAATGGGCCTTTGCTTTTGCGCTATGACCTGACGGCTCCGTTCAAAGGCGTCTTGCCTGGCCAGCATAGCCTCGTAGGTTTTTTGTCTGGCGTCTCGCTCGGCCAATTCGGTGGCCGTCATGAAGCGGTGAGTGACGTGATGCCCGTCACCGGAGGGTGGATTCTTAATCCGCGGAATGTCCTTGTTGCCAGCCACTGATCATCCTTTCGTTGATCCATCGCAAGCCCAGGAAAATGAGCTGCGCGACGTTATCGAACGTGGCTGATTGTGGCTGTAGGACGGGTCCTAAATGACTCTAAGCATTTTCTTTTTTTATCTGGATTGCAGCGCAATCCTTGCGACTCGCTGCCTTCGTGGGCGTTAGCCTTTCCAGGCTGAATCACTCAATCTTCAAACGCTTCACCTTCTGAAACAGCGAAGCTGTGAACTCATCCCGATCACTCGAATGGTGACAACGGCGATGACAATTCGGACACAACGCTACGGCATTGCTCGGGCGATCTGAACCTTTCTGCGCCAAATGCTTAACGTGATGAACCTCAAGGAAAGGCCTGCCGTCCATTTCAAAAGGGGCAGGTTTTGCGCAGCCTTCACACTTGCCATTCGCCTGTTGTCGAACCCACGCTCTTACTGCTGGATCGCGAACAAATGCCTTTGCGCTGGATTGAGTTTGATCTGGTTTTTCAATTCCCTTAGGCACCTCTTTAATCGGGCGTCGTTCAAGTTTGACGGCTCGCCGTTCCAGCGTCGTCTCGTCTGCCGTTGGAACAAAATCTTCAGGTGTGGGGTTGCTCTCTGCGGTGAGTGCTTCACGAATGCTGCGGGCAACATTGGCGCCGACATTCTTGGCGGGTTTGTAGCCTTTGATAGGCGCGCGCCCTAACTCGACCAGAACTGTAGAAATGTTCTGCATCCGAAACTCAACGGATCCCTTAGTACGACCCGCTAACGCACCCTCGCGCAGCATTCGATTCTCGTGGGCCTTATTGAAGACCTGACCTTTCTGCTCCTGCGACCACATGCGGAGATAAGCATCGACCGCGGCCTGAATCTCCACGTCGCTCCAATCGCTGTTGTTCTTTTGCGTATCCATACTTTCGCCGAGGGTTGAAAACCCTCCGACGATACTGAGTGGCCATTACGACTGTCTACGAAAATTCCTACAGAAAAAACTGACTGATCGCACAATCGTTCCTAAGAACCTTTGCCGAATTCAATGAAACACCTCCACAATCTTTCGCCACCAAGGCCTGGCAACTTAAACCCGCCGCCGCGTGAGAATGAGCAAGTTTTGGCATCAGACAGTAGGAATTAAAAGCATCCGCCCATAAAAAAGCCCCGATCAAATCGGGGCTTCTATTTTTTCGATTTTTCGATTCAAGCAACAATCGTCAAATCACGGGAAGCTCAGGAATCAATCCCAGCTCAACGCCCCACCAGTCTGATACTCAATAACCCGAGTCTCGAAGAAGTTCTTCTCTTTCTTCAAGTCCATGATCTCGCTCATCCAAGGGAACGGGTTAGTTGTCCCTGGATATTCTTCTTTAAGACCGATCTGCGACAGACGACGGTTAGCGATGAACTTCAGGTAGTCCTCCATCATCGCCGCGTTCATGCCCAACACGCCGCGAGGCATGGTGTCACGTGCGTATTCGATCTCGAGCTGAGTGCCCTGCAGAATCATCTGCGAAGCTTCTTCCTTCATTTCGGCGTCCCACAAGTGTGGGTTTTCGATTTTGATCTGGTTGATCACGTCGATGCCGAAGTTCAGGTGCATGGATTCGTCGCGCAGGATGTATTGGAACTGCTCGGCGACGCCGGTCATTTTGTTGCGACGGCCCATGGAGAGGATCTGGGTGAAGCCGCAGTAGAAGAAGATGCCTTCCAGAACGCAGTAGTAGGCGATCAGGTTGCGCAGTAATTCTTTGTCGGTTTCGACGGTGCCGGTTTCGAACTTCGGATCGGAGATCGAACGGGTGTACTTCAGGCCCCAGGTGGCTTTTTTCGCGACCGATGGAATCTCGTGGTACATGTTGAAGATTTCGCCTTCATCCATGGCCAACGATTCGATGCAGTACTGGTAGGCGTGAGTGTGGATCGCCTCTTCGAACGCCTGGCGCAGGATGTACTGGCGGCATTCCGGGTTGGTGATCAGGCGGTACACGGCCAGCACCAGGTTGTTGGCAACCAGGGAGTCGGCGGTGGAGAAGAAGCCCAGGTTGCGCATGACGATGCGGCGCTCGTCGTCGGTCAGGCCTTCCGGGTCTTTCCAGAGGGCAATGTCGGCGGTCATGTTGACTTCTTGCGGCATCCAGTGGTTTGCGCAACCGTCCAGATACTTCTGCCAAGCCCAGTCGTACTTGAAAGGCACGAGTTGGTTGAGGTCGGCGCGGCAGTTGATCATGCGCTTTTCGTCAACGGCTACACGGGCGGAAGCGCCTTCGAGTTCGGCGAGGCCTTCGGCAACGTCGAGGGTGTCGAGGGCGGCTTTGGCGCGAGCGATCGCGGCGGAGTCAGACGCTGTCACAGCACGAGCTTCTTGAGCGGCAACACCACCTGCGGTGTCGAGTCGGTCCATGTTGGCTTCAGTAGCGTGGCCGGCGTTGGCGCCTTTAACCACGGCTTCGCCGCTGTCTTCTTTATCGAATTCGTCCCAGCTCAGCATGACGTGTCGTCTCCTGCGTGAGGGCCAGATGCCCGTGTGAAACCTGTTGGTTGGTTTTTCACACGACCGTTCTGGCCGCGTTGGATCTAAAGGTCGTTTTTCAGCAGCTATACGCAGGCATCAAACAGAATTTTGTACGGGGATTCCGAGAGCCTCTGACGGGCGCAGAATTCGATGAAGACTTCGGCCTGGGCTTCGGACTGGCTGTCATCCCTGTAAGGGAATATTGCAGGCCCGTTTGAGCCGGCATTATAGGGAAATTTTTGCGGCCGTGGTGGGGCGAATCCGCGCATGGAGCGGTCGGCGAGGGAGGTTTTTCGGTCAGAGCGAGGGTTTACAGGGCTTTGGCTGGAGATCGTGGGAGCAGATTTTTTTTTATAATTTTTTCCGAGCTGGTTTTTTTGTGCAAAAAATAGCCAGAAATCAAGTTTTTCACTACATGTTGTGTTTTAGATCGACTTTTGAAGGCTGCAGACACAACTAAGCCCGACCAGGTCGGGCTGTAAATATTCAGCTGTTATCAGCTGAAAGTGGCGGAGTTGGTGCGTTCAAAGCCGTCGGCAGCGAAGGTGGCAGAGCCGGTTTTGTCATAGCCGTCTTCAGCAACAGTGGCAGAACCGGTGCGGTCGTAGCCGTCGGCAGCGAAGGTGGCGGAGCCGGTTTTGTCGTAGCCGTCTTCAGCAACAGTGGCGGAACCGGTGCGGTCGTAGCCGTCAGCAGCAACGGTGGCGGAGCCAGTGCGGTCATAGCCATCGGCGGCTACAGCAGACCCGGTGCGATCAAAGCCATCAGCGGCAAACGTGTTAGCGGCCAGAACAGAAAGGGTCAGGGCGAGGATCAGTTTGGTTTTCATGAGTGTGGCTCCAGATGAGTTGGCGTTGTTCGCCTTGGGTATGGAATTGATCTTACGCCAACAAAATTGATTTAAAAGTTCAAATAAACGTTAGAAGCAATCGAATAAATCGATATACGGTTCGGCGCTTCATCTGCCGTAAGAAAGCGGGCCGGTGGGTCGAACCGTTGGATTTTTGAAGCAGGAGTGTTTAGCCGTTGGAGCAGCCGTTGCCCATCACGCTGTAACGAAGAATGTGGCGCTGGCCTTTAGAGTCGTCGTATTCCATTTTCATCGGTACGACTTCACACACATTGGGGATTTCGCTCATGGAAACTACATTCGCGATGTCCAGGTGAGTTGAGTAAGTGTATTCCTCAACCACCGGTTGTTGCTGCGCGACATCAGTCGGGACCTCATCTGCCATGGCGGTAGCGCACAGGCTGCTGAGGGCCAGAACTAATAAAGCTTTCATTTCAAATTTACCTTTTTTAGGTCGAAAGGGGTCACGCAATCTTTTTGGGATTGCGTGTGTAACTTCAGTTTTGATGTTGGATTAACTGCCTTCGTGGGGGCTGTAACTTGGTTAATCACTGTGCCTTGTTGGCGAGGTGGATTTTAGGCGCGAGGGGTTGATTCATATAGGCGTGGTTTTGATAAACACCTTTGACAGATTTCGTAACAATCGAAACAGGCTGTGGTGAAAGCGAGCCCGGTCGCGGGGCCGTTAACAATAATGCGCCTTGTGTGATGCCGCGGGGTGCGCTCAGGTTTATCGCGAGCCAGCCCGCTACTACGAGGGTTGCGCAGTATTTGGGACGGTGGTTCCAGGCTTGTCAGGACACTTTGTAGGGGCTTGTTACTACCATCGTCGAATGGTTCTATAGGCCCGGCCCGGCTAAAACGGGGGCATACAAAAACAACTATTCCACCGAGGTAAGAAAGATGAGTGCGGCTTCTGTGTATCCCGTTCGTCCCGAGGTCCTGGCTAACACGCTGACTGACGAGGCGACCTACAAGGCCATGTACCAGCAGTCGGTCGTCAACCCGGACGGCTTCTGGCGCGAGCAAGCCCAGCGCCTCGACTGGATCAAGCCTTTCACCACGGTGAAACAAACTTCTTTCGACGATCACCATGTCGACATCAAATGGTTCGCCGACGGCACCCTGAACGTTTCCTATAACTGCCTCGACCGTCACCTGGCCGAGCGTGGCGATCAAGTCGCGATCATTTGGGAGGGCGACGACCCTTCCGAAAGCCGCAACATCACCTACCGCGAACTGCATGAACAAGTCTGCAAATTCGCCAACGCCTTGCGCGGCCAGGACGTGCATCGCGGCGACGTGGTGACGATCTATATGCCGATGATTCCCGAAGCCGTGGTCGCCATGTTGGCCTGCACCCGGATCGGCGCGATTCACTCGGTAGTGTTCGGTGGTTTCTCGCCGGAAGCCTTGGCTGGCCGGATTATCGACTGCCGCTCAAAAGTGGTGATCACCGCTGACGAAGGCATTCGTGCGGGCAAGAAAATCTCGCTTAAATCCAACGTCGACGATGCGCTGACCAACCCGGAAACCAGCAGCATCCAGAAAGTTATCGTGTGCAAGCGCACCGGTGGCGACATCAAGTGGAACCAGCATCGCGACATCTGGTACGAAGACCTGATGAAAGTGGCGGGCAGTGTCTGCGCGCCAAAAGAAATGGGCGCTGAAGAAGCGTTGTTCATCCTTTATACCTCCGGTTCAACCGGCAAGCCGAAGGGCGTGCAACACACCACGGGCGGTTACTTGCTGTACGCGGCAATGACCCACGAGCGTGTGTTCGACTACCGTCCGGGTGAAATCTACTGGTGCACCGCCGACGTCGGCTGGGTCACCGGCCACAGTTATATCGTCTACGGCCCGCTGGCCAATGGCGCGACCACACTGCTGTTCGAAGGCGTGCCGAACTACCCGGACATCACCCGGGTGGCGAAAATCGTCGACAAGCACAAGGTCAACATCCTCTACACCGCGCCTACCGCGATTCGCGCGATGATGGCGTCCGGCCAAGCTGCAGTTGAAGGGGCGGATGGCAGCAGCCTGCGCCTGTTGGGTTCGGTGGGTGAGCCGATCAACCCGGAAGCCTGGGATTGGTACTACAAGAACGTGGGCAAATCCCGTTGCCCGATCGTCGATACCTGGTGGCAGACCGAAACCGGCGGCAACATGATGAGCCCGCTGCCGGGTGCTCACGCCCTCAAGCCAGGTTCGGCGGCCCGTCCATTCTTCGGCGTCGTACCGGCGTTGGTCGACAACCTGGGTAACATCATCGAAGGCGTGGCCGAAGGTAACCTGGTGATACTCGATTCGTGGCCAGGCCAGGCGCGTACGTTGTATGGCGATCATGACCGCTTCGTCGACACCTACTTCAAGACCTTCCGTGGCATGTATTTCACCGGTGACGGCGCACGTCGTGACGAAGACGGTTACTACTGGATCACCGGTCGCGTGGATGACGTGCTTAACGTTTCGGGGCACCGCATGGGCACCGCCGAAATTGAAAGCGCGATGGTTGCGCACCCGAAAGTCGCTGAAGCGGCGGTGGTGGGTGTGCCGCACGACATCAAGGGGCAGGGCATTTATGTGTATGTCACCCTTAAAAACGGCGAAGAGCCGAGCGAACAACTGCGTATCGAGTTGAAAAACTGGGTGCGTAAGGAGATCGGTCCGATCGCATCCCCTGACGTGATTCAGTGGGCGCCGGGCCTTCCAAAAACCCGCTCTGGGAAAATCATGCGGCGGATTCTGCGCAAGATTGCGACTGCTGAGTACGACGGGTTGGGCGATATTTCGACCCTGGCGGACCCGGGTGTGGTGCAGCATTTGATTGATACGCACAAGACGATGAATGTGGCTTAACGGTCGTATCTGAGTCTGTAAAAGCCCTGTCCGGTGTTGTGCCGGATAGGGTTTTTTTTGGTCTGGGTTTTTTGTGGGGATCGTTGGCTTCATCGCTAGCAGGCTAGCTCCCACAAGTATCTTCAGTGGATTCACGATGTGAGCCGAGCGCAATTCCCCTGTGGGAGCTAGCCTGCTAGCGATGGCGATTTGTCAGACGCTAAATGAACAGCAGCCAATAATTATCGGCATCCCCTGTCATCCTTTTCCTACTGTTACCCATCAGTGTTCAAGTAACCAAATGTGTAACCGTGCGCGCCGATACGGGGCGTTGGGAAACGCAAAGCCTTGTTTTAGGGCCTCAAGCACCCGCAAAAAAAATAAGAGAACACGCTGCGCTTGCCGGATTAGAAGGCTTTGCCAATAATAGGCCCGCAATTTGCAACATAGATAGGTTCAATGTCTTTTGCTCTTGCATGAAATTGCAAGGCTGTCAACGTGCCTAAACGGCTTTCTCGGTGCTTCTGTAATTTGTTGTCGCATTGAAGAAATATCGGCTTCCGGCCTGTCGTTAGAATGCCGATCACTCGCTCGTCGTTGCTTGCGTTGAATTCAACGTGGGTTTCCTAGGACGCAGCACTGCTTTGCGGTTTCACTCATTCGCATATTGGGCTGTCGCTCACTCTGCTGTTTTAGCCCTTTACCGATGGAGTCCCAAGATGAAGAAACTCGTGCTGCTTGGCGCCCTGGCACTGTCCGTGCTGTCCCTGCCAACCTTCGCTGATGAGAAGCCTCTGAAAATTGGCATCGAAGCGGCTTACCCTCCGTTTGCTTCCAAAGCACCGGACGGCAGCATCGTTGGTTTTGACTACGACATCGGCAACGCTCTGTGCGAGCAGATGCAGGTTAAGTGTGTGTGGGTCGAGCAAGAGTTCGATGGCCTGATCCCGGCACTTAAAGTGCGCAAGATCGACGCGATTCTGTCGTCGATGTCGATCACTGAAGATCGCAAGAAGTCCGTGGACTTCACCAACAAGTACTACAACACCCCGGCACGCCTGGTGATGAAGGCTGGCACGCAAGTCAGCGACAGCCTGGCAGAGCTTAAGGGCAAGAACATTGGCGTACAGCGTGGTTCGATCCACGAGCGTTTCGCCCGCGAAGTCTTGGCCCCGCTGGGTGCCGAGATCAAGCCTTACGGCTCGCAGAATGAAATCTACCTCGACGTGGCCGCTGGCCGTCTCGACGGTACCGTGGCAGACGCCACCTTGCTGGACGATGGTTTCCTGAAAACCGACGCCGGCAAAGGTTTCACCTTCGTGGGGCCGGCGTTCACCGACGAGAAGTATTTCGGCGATGGCATCGGTATTGCCGTTCGTAAGGGCGACGCGTTGAAAGACAAAATCAACGCCGCCATTACTGCCATTCGTGAGAACGGCAAGTACAAGCAAATCCAGGACAAATACTTCGCCTTCGATATTTACGGCAAGTAACTCGTCCCGGCGACAAGTCCGAAATGGCGCAAGCAGCAGGATCACTGAGGTTTGCGCCATTTTTTCATCCCAACTTTCGAGGACCTGAATCATGTTGAAAGGCTACGGGGCTGTCATCCTCGATGGCGCATGGCTGACGCTTCAGCTCGCCTTGTCGTCCATGGCCTTGGCCATTGTTCTGGGTCTGATCGGCGTTGCGCTGCGTCTTTCGCCGGTTCGTTGGCTGGCCTGGCTGGGCGACCTGTATTCCACGGTTATCCGCGGTATTCCCGACCTGGTGCTTATCCTGCTGATTTTCTACGGTGGTCAGGACCTGCTCAATCGTGTTGCGCCGATGCTCGGTTTTAATGACTACATCGACCTGAATCCGTTAGCCGCCGGTATTGGCACCCTCGGTTTTATCTTCGGTGCTTACCTGTCGGAAACCTTTCGTGGTGCTTTCATGGCCATTCCCAAGGGACAGGCAGAAGCTGGCATGGCGTACGGCATGAGTGGTTTCCAGGTGTTCTTCCGGGTGTTGGTGCCGCAGATGATTCGTCTGGCGATTCCAGGTTTCACTAACAACTGGCTGGTACTGACCAAGGCTACCGCGCTGATTTCGGTAGTGGGTCTGCAAGACATGATGTTCAAGGCCAAGCAGGCGGCAGATGCCACCCGCGAGCCTTTCACCTTCTTCCTCGCAGTGGCGGCGATGTACCTGGTGATCACCAGTGTCTCGTTGCTGGCATTGCGTCACCTTGAGAAGCGCTACTCGGTAGGCGTAAGGGCGGCTGATCTATGATCTTCGACTACAACGTCATTTGGGAGGCCATGCCGCTGTACCTCGGCGGCTTGGTGACCACCCTGAAATTGCTCGCGCTGTCGCTGTTTTTCGGCCTGCTGTGTGCGTTGCCGCTGGGCTTGATGCGCGTCTCGAAAAACTCTGTCGTCAACATGACGGCGTGGCTTTACACCTACGTAATCCGCGGCACGCCGATGCTGGTGCAGCTGTTTTTGATCTACTACGGCCTGGCGCAATTCGCAGCAGTGCGTGAAAGCTTCCTTTGGCCGTGGCTGTCCAGTGCAACGTTCTGTGCGTGCCTGGCCTTTGCGATCAACACCAGCGCCTACACCGCTGAAATCATCGCCGGCAGCCTGCGCGCAACGCCCAATGGCGAGATCGAAGCCGCCAAGGCGATGGGCATGTCGCGATACAAAATGTACAAGCGCATTCTGCTGCCGTCGGCCCTGCGCCGGGCACTGCCGCAGTACAGCAATGAAGTGATCATGATGTTGCAGACCACCAGTCTGGCGTCCATCGTGACCCTGATCGACATCACGGGTGCCGCGCGCACCGTCAACGCTCAATACTACTTGCCGTTCGAAGCCTACATTACTGCCGGTGTGTTCTATCTGTGCCTGACGTTCATTCTGGTCAAGCTGTTCAAACTGGCAGAGCGCCGCTGGCTGGGCTATCTGGCCCCACGGAAGCACTGATATGGAGCGCATAGACCATACATTGCCGTGGAGCCACTTGGGCAGCGAACGTCAGGTTTCGGTGTTCCGTTTCGGTACTGGCGAACGCAAGGCTTACATTCAGGCGAGTCTGCATGCTGATGAGTTGCCGGGCATGCGTACGGCGTGGGAGCTGAAAAAACGCTTGGCCGAACTCGAAACCCAAGGCTTGCTCAACGGTGTCATCGAACTGGTTCCGGTGGCTAATCCGCTGGGCCTCGGTCAATTGTTGCAAGGCAATCATCAAGGTCGCTTTGAGGCGGGCAGTGGCAAGAACTTCAACCGTGATTTCGTCGAGCTCAGCGCGCCCGTAGCGGCCGCGCTGGATGGGCGCCTGGGCGATGACCCGCACGCCAATATCCGTTTGATTCGCCAGGCCATGAGCGATGCGCTGGCCGCGTTGCCACCCGCTGCGAGTCAGTTGCAGGGCATGCAGCGCGTATTGCTAAGCCATGCCTGCACCGCAGATGTAGTACTCGATTTGCACTGCGATGCCGAAGCAGCGCTGCATATGTATGCGTTGCCGCAACACTGGCCGCAGTGGCGTTCGCTGGCCGCGCACCTGAATGTGAAGGTCGGTTTGCTGGCGGAAGATTCCGGCGGCAGCTCCTTCGACGAAGCGTGCTCGCTGCCATGGTTGCGCCTGTCGCGGCTGTTTCCGGAGGCACAAATTCCGCTGGCTTGCCTGGCGACTACCATTGAGTTGGGTGGCCAGGCCGACACCGGACGTCAGGCTGCGGTGGATCACGCCGAAGGTATTTTGGCGTTCCTCGCCGAGCAAGGTTTGATCAGCGGCGAATGGCCGACGCCCGTGCAAGAGGCCTGTGAAGGCATGCCGTTTGAAGGCACCGAATTGTTGTTCGCACCGCACCCTGGTGTGCTCAGCTTTTTGCGCAAACCTGGCGAGTGGGTTGAAGCCGGGGACGAAATTTTTGAAGTGATCGATCCGTTGTCGGATCGGGTCAGCACGGTGTGTGCTGGTACGTCCGGGGTGCTGTTTGCCATTGAACGGCTGCGTTATGCCCAACCCGGTTTCTGGCTGGCCAAGGTGGCGGGGCGCGAAGCGCTGCGTCACGGGCGCTTGCTCAACGACTGACTGACTGTTTTTGTGAGAACCGACCGCATGTACAAACTTGAAGTCCAAGACCTGCATAAACGCTATGGCAGTCACGAAGTGCTCAAGGGTGTGTCCCTGAAAGCGGCGGCTGGCGATGTGATCAGCATCATCGGCTCCAGTGGCTCCGGCAAAAGTACCTTCCTGCGCTGTATCAACCTGCTTGAGCAACCGCACGCCGGCAAGATCCTGCTCAACAACGAAGAGCTGAAACTGGTCGCCAACAAGGATGGCGCCATGAAGGCAGCCGATCCGAAACAACTGCAACGCATGCGTTCGCGTCTGTCGATGGTGTTCCAGCATTTCAATTTGTGGTCGCACATGACCGCGATGGAAAACATCATGGAAGCACCGGTTCACGTGCTGGGCCTGTCCAAGGCCGAAGCGCGCGAGAAGGCCGAGCATTACCTGAACAAGGTTGGCGTGGCACACCGCAAAGACGCCTATCCGGGCCACATGTCCGGTGGCGAACAGCAGCGTGTAGCGATTGCTCGTGCGCTGGCAATGGAGCCTGAAGTGATGCTGTTCGATGAGCCGACTTCGGCACTCGACCCGGAACTGGTCGGCGACGTATTGAAGGTCATGCAGGCCCTGGCGCTGGAAGGCCGGACCATGGTCGTGGTCACGCACGAAATGGGTTTCGCCCGTGAAGTGTCGAATCAGTTGGTGTTCCTGCACAAAGGAATCGTGGAAGAAAGTGGTAATCCGCGTGAGGTACTGGTCAATCCACAGTCCGAACGTCTGCAACAGTTCCTCTCGGGCAGCCTTAAGTAAAACCGAACTCCCGTTGTGCACCGGGATAGTGCATGCTTCGCAGCCTAGAGGCTGGCCTCGATCCCTCTGGGAGCTGGCCTGCCAGCGATAGCGGTGGGCCAGTTTGCATCTCTGGCACAGACACACCTCCATCGCTGGCAGGCCAGCTCCCACAGATTGATCTCCATCGGTTTTGAGATTTGTGTTCATTTACGGGCTAGCATTGGCCCATGCCTTCATCACTGTTTTCGTTTCGGATTGCCCGCCATGACTGCCCATCGAATTGGTTTCCTGATTTGGCCCAGCACTAAAGCACTGACGCTTGCGCTGGCTGAGGAGGCCTTGCGTGTTGCCCAGCGTGTGCATCCGGACGTTGTCTACGAGTTGTCGTTTTTGCAGGCCGAACCGCAGGCCGAAGGGGCTTGGCAACTGCCGGGCGAACCTTGGGCTGGCAAGCTTGAAAACTTCCAGAAACTGTTCTTGCTCGCTGACGAGCCGCCGACAACGCTGGCGCCGGCGCTCAGCAGTTCGTTGAAGCAATTGGTGCGCGCCGGTTGTGTGATCGGCGGTTTGTCGGCCGGTGTGTATCCATTGGCTCAACTCGGCTTGCTCGATGGCTACCGCGCTGCCGTGCATTGGCGCTGGCAGGACGATTTCGTCGAGCGCTTTCCTAAAGTGATCGCCACCAGCCACCTGTTCGATTGGGATCGCGATCGCCTGACCGCTTGCGGCGGCATGTCGGTCCTCGATTTGTTGTTGGCCGTGCTGGCCCGCGATCACGGCGCCGAACTGGCGGGCGCTGTATCCGAAGAGTTAGTCGTAGAGCGCATCCGCGAGGGCGGTGAGCGGCAGCGTATCCCACTGCAAAACCGCCTCGGCTCCAGCCATCCGAAACTCACCCAAGCGGTGCTGTTGATGGAAGCCAATATCGAAGAGCCGCTGACCACCGACGAAATTGCCCAGCACGTATGTGTCTCCCGTCGGCAATTGGAGCGAATCTTCAAGCAATACCTCAACCGCGTGCCGAGCCAGTACTACCTGGAGCTGCGCCTGAACAAGGCCCGGCAGATGCTGATGCAGACCAGCAAGTCGATCATTCAGATCGGCCTGTCATGCGGTTTCTCCTCGGGGCCGCATTTTTCCAGTGCCTATCGCAATTTCTTCGGCGCCACGCCGCGCGAAGATCGCAATCAGCGGCGCAGCAGTAGCCCGTTCGAGTTGTCCTCGGTACCGTCCGAGCGCGGTTGAAAGCGCTATTACTCATCGACCTCGGAACCTTCACCGGAAGACACTTCCATCTGGCCTTGATCGATCACTTCCTGCACGCCGAAATCTACCCTCGTGCGTTCGAAATAGCTGATCAGCCTTGAGAGGCTTTCTTCGGAAAACCGGTTGCCTCTCAAGATGAGATTTTGCGCAACCGCCAGTGGCATCTCCTGCAGGTCGGCGGGGAATTCGGTGATCGCGTTGTCACTCAAGTCTGCCATGTTCAGCTCATCCACCTGCATGAGACCTCGCGGGATTTCGGTGATCCCGGTTTCATTCAGCAGCACAGTCGCCAAGCGTGGCATCTGGCTGATATCCGGGGCATTTCCCAGCGGGTTTTGGCTGAGGTCGAGGTAGTCGAGGTGCTCCATACCCGCCAGCGCCATAACCGAATCAGCAGACAAGACAACGCGGCATCCGGGAATGGAAAGCGCTCGAAGTTGCCCCATCTTGAATACCCCGGCGGGAATATCGCCAAGGTTGCAGTCGCGTAATGTCAGGCTTTTAAGGTTCGGGAAGGATTCCAGGAAACGTCCGATTTGCGTCGCACCGTCCGCGCTGACCAACTCCACCATAGACACGCGCTCAAAGGTTGCGCTGAGGGTCGGTAGTTCACCATTGATCACGGAGTTGAAAACCAGCTCATAGGTGGGCTCCAGTGCATCATTGAAATCATCCAGTTCTGTGTCCTGTCGCCAGCATCGTTCTACCAGTTGCTTGAATTCGTCGCGGGCTGAATGTTCGAAAAGCACTTGCATTGAAGTAAACGGTTCGCCGGTTGACGGGTGCCGCGTTGGCAAGTC
The DNA here is from genome assembly GCF_050321825.1 of Gordonia sp. IEGM753. Classification (NCBI taxonomy): domain Bacteria; kingdom Bacillati; phylum Actinomycetota; class Actinomycetes; order Mycobacteriales; family Gordoniaceae; genus Gordonia; species Gordonia sp. IEGM753. The sequence goes on along the minus strand of NZ_JBNQGB010000004.1, from coordinate 23,691 downwards.
AGCGGTCCACGCAGATAAGTCCTCGTTGAGTCGCGACAGCTCAAGCTCCATTCGTTTCAATTCGATACGGCCATCTTCCAGCGTGCCACTGAGCTCATAAACAAACTCACTTGCTTGCTCGTTAGCGTACTTGGGATACAGCGCCTTGACTCGTTCGATGTCTGCCATTGGGGCATACACACCCAGGTCGTATACAGTTTCAAAGTATTGATGCTTGATTGTTTCCAGCGCCGTGTTGCTAAGAGGGTTCTGCGAAAGGTGCACACCGCGATTGTTGTAGGCCGTGCTATCGAATAATTCGAGTGGTAGCTCGCTTATCCGGTTGCCTATCAGCATGAGCGTATCGAGTTTGGGATGGCGCAAAGCGCTGAGCGGAATCTCGGTGAGACCGGTGTGGCTCAGGTCCAGATGAAACAGTTGGGGTAACGAATCTATATTGGGCATGGTTTCAATTGGATTCTGATACAAATCCAGCACGGTCAGCCTCTTCATCGAAGACACGATCGACCATGCCGCGGCATCGAATCTGATGGCGCAATCGTTGAGCACCAGTGCATCAAGATTCGGCATGTGAGCGATAACGTCGGGAAGGGTGCCCAAGTTGAAACGGCGCAATTCAAGACGACGAAGATTGGGGAACTGTTGCAGAAACTCCGGCAGGCCATGCGCGACGTGATTGCCTTCCAGAGACAGCAATGACACGTGGTCGAAGTTGGCGGTCAATTTTGGCAGGTTGCCCGGTAGCGGTTCTGAAAACCTCAGCGTGTAGCGCTCGAACCCTTCAGGGTTGTCGAAATCGCGGTCGGACTGTCGGCGCCAACTGCGCTGTATTTCCTGCGCTAGCAGCCTACGGTTGTGACGCGTTGCCTGTTGCTCCAAATCACTGATTGCAACTCCAGATTCATGGTGGGTGGCGGGTGCTTCCTGTGCCCATTTGTCCAGATCCCTATGCAGTGACTCCAGTTCGTTCGACAAACGTGACAGTTCAACACGAGCGCCATTCGGGTGGCGCTGCAGGCGGGCGACAAAAGCGTTGAGTTCGTCTTGGGCCAGGTTTGGAAAAACCTCTCGAACCCGATCATCAAGCGTCGGGCTGTTTCGAGCAACGCGGCTGTAGCCCTGCGTGCCGCCCGGCAGGCGCATGGTTGTTGGATCATAGAACGGCTTTCGATTGGGGTGCCTGGCAAACAGCGTGCGCAACTGCGAATTATTCTGAGCGTGTTCAGCAATATGCTGTTTAAAAGCCTGGCCATCAGCAGGAAAAGCACCGAGGTTATTGCGTTGCACCTCGGGTAATGCCTGAAGAATGGCGCTGTAGAAACTGCTTGGTTTTTCATCGCTTCCGTAAACCTGGTAGCTGCCATCGTCAGCGTGTACCAGGATTCTTCGGATTGATGCGTCAACGTCGCCGATGCTGTCGCCGAGGACGCCTTCGGCGGAAAAATCCCTGACCTCAATCCGCACCTTGTCGGGCCAGCCGGGCATCGATTCCAGGCTATGCAAGGCGAGTCGATGGGTATCTGTCGTCTCCATATCCTCACGATAAAACCCTTCGTAGGCTCGGGCGACACGCACGGCTTCCATGGCTTTGAGTGCAACGTCCTTGAGTCGCTGAGGCACTCGGCCGGTGTGCAGGTGCATCAATTCGGTCCCCGTTGCATTGGCTACCAGTTCTGCGGCGATGTCTGTGGGTAAACCCGTTACTTCGCCAAGCAGCAACTGAACCTGGCGGTCTCCGGTTTGTTCAAGGGTGCGATAGCGGGATTCGAATAGCGATTTGCGGTTGCTCAATGCCAAGTAACGTTCAGTGGGGTCGGCATCGGGTTGCTCGATCAAGGCTTGAATGTCTCGGTCGATTTTGAAGCGCTTGATGGTGTCGGTGAGCAGCGAAGGCGGGCGATGGTTCTCGACATGTGCCTCGCGCAATACATTGTCGTGAAACCCGCTGATGCGCAGGACCTGTTCGCGCTCGGCGACGGTCAATGTGTCGACACTGTGGCCAAGGCGACGCATGACGGTTTCCCTGTCCCACGACAGGGGTTGCTCGAGTTTTGTTTGCCAGGCGCCGTGATTGTTATGCCGCAATGGCGGTTGATAAGCTTCTTTACGCTCGGGATGCAAAATCTGAAACTCGCCGTTTTCGCTGTTGGCTTCGACCGCATAGAGTTTGTTCTCTAAGGGCAGCAGCGTCTGGCCCTGATGTTGATACAGACCACGGTTATCCGCTGTCAGGTTTTTTGGCAACGTACCCCTATGTTCGTAAGGCCTCAGGTCTGGCTGCCAGTAACGGGTCCTGCCTGCTGACGTCTGTACCGGTTTGAGTGGCTCAAGCAGCGCAACTGTTTCGCGTGACAGGAGGCGAGCGAATGCGCCGGCAGCTATCGCGCCACCGATCGCAAATGTCCCCAATTGAACCACCGTCTCGGTGAAGCCGATCAAGTGCCCGAACGCTTCCGACTTTGCCCCTTGCGCCCAATCGACAATGCCTTCGAAGGTTTCGTCGAGCACTTGGTACGCCATGTAGGCCAGCATCAGCTCACGAGGAATGGCACAAACGGCAGGGCAACGAATGCCGCCAATTGAAGGACCGTAGAGGCGACTTTGCTGAAGGCATCCCACAGCGCCCATCGGGCTGCTTGATCGGCTTGGGCGGTGGAGACCGCGAGTGTGCTGGCGTCATTGAGAATTTTGTTGAGTTGCCGCTGATAAAGGTGATTCCACAGTCCCGCCCGAAGCGGGGTCAGCGAAAACCTCAAGTTAGGCTTGTCGATGGGCGTTTCACGCCACGCGGGTAGCGGGTCGCCCTGCGCATGTTGGTGCCAGGTCACTGACTGCAAGCGGCTATTAAGGTCGGCAAAAAAATGCCCGCGCTCTTGATGGTCGACGAAACGACTGAAGAATGTTTGATAGCTGGCAGAGCGCAGCTTGCGGGTCAGATCGTGCATGAATGCAACGGTATCGGGGTACTGCTTAAGGGGATGTTCCGGGTCATCGGGAATGTAGGCAATGATGCGTGTGGGCTTGCTTGCACGGCTGAAGCTGTTGCCGAAAATGACAATGCCGGTCAGTGATGAAGACATCATCGTCAGGTCGTGAGCCTGGAGCGTCTGTCCGTCCAGCGAAGGTGCGAGCCCCTCTGTTAATTGATAGATGGAATTGCCGGCATCTTCATCTATATCCCTGCTCAAGTGACTCAGTAATAGCGCCGACCGAAAGGCAGCTTTTTGCGTAGCGATGACTGCAGGCTGCAGCACGGCTGCTGTCAGCCGGTTGGTTAGCCCAAGGTTGTCTTTGAGGTAGGCGTTGTATTGGCGACCAATGTCCAGTTCACGGCATAACCGCACGAACGCTTGCACCGTGATTGTCCGGGAAACATGCGGCAGCGTTTCGAATCGCCCCGAGGGTGATGGTTCGGTGATGAAGGTCGAGTCACGTTCGTAAGCATTTGCCTCAGCCTCCGATGCCTGAAAGTTGTGCAACGCTGCGTCGAGTAACGACACGGTCCATGTCCGTGCAGCGCCCGATTTGATCGCAAACAAGGGCAAAGACAGAGGGATGTACAGGCGCAGGAAGGTGGTTTTAACGTCCAGTGCCAGGTTGAACCGGGTATTCAGTGCTGCTGCCAGCAGCGGCTCTGCAAAATCGCGTGCGCTGAGCAGATTGGCCAGCATCGAGCTCAGGTGATTGCGCTGGCCCCAGTGCTGCTGGCTGATGGTTTTCAGCATCTCGTGCTGCTGTCGGGTGGCTGTGCCATGCCAAAGAGGAATATCAAGGCTGGCGTTTTTCAGCGAATCGCGCGTTTGGGCCGATGCTTTCAGTAACCATTCGGGGAGGTTTTGGTACAGGTGATGAAAGTGTTCGTCCGGATGAACGGCAACCTCATGGTCATCTTGCTTCATGCGCTAGTCCCTTAGCGTTGGATGGAGCGCAATCAAAACAGAGGCTGAAGTGGTGTAGGCGGTACATATTTACCGCATCGCTGCACAAGCCTGCCTGTAATCTGCGCCGGCGGTTTAAACTGCGCCTTTGCGACGGTATATGTCGCATTGCCGTAAACCCGGGCAAAACCTGTGTTTGCGCTATAAGAAGTTGTCGCTTGGCGGCAAGGCCGGGCTGAAAACTGTCCTTACAATCCCCTCATCGCTCGCCAGTTTCCGGCGAGTGTTCCTCTTCAGGAGACTCCGATGTCCGTTGAGCACGCTGCGGTAGAACGCGCCGATTTCGACCAGGTAATGGTTCCCAACTACGCGCCTGCCGCTTTCATCCCTGTGCGTGGCGCTGGTTCGCGCGTTTGGGACCAGTCTGGCCGCGAGCTGATCGACTTCGCTGGCGGGATTGCCGTTAACGTATTGGGCCATGCACACCCGGCGCTGGTCAGTGCATTGACCGAGCAGGCAAACAAGCTGTGGCATGTGTCCAACGTGTTCACCAATGAGCCGGCGCTGCGTCTGGCGCATAAGCTGATCGACGCAACCTTTGCCGAGCGCGTGTTTTTCTGCAACTCCGGCGCCGAAGCCAACGAGGCCGCTTTCAAGCTGGCCCGTCGCGTAGCTTTCGATCGTTACGGTAGCGAAAAGTACGAAATCATCGCGGCGTTGAACAGCTTCCACGGTCGCACCCTGTTCACCGTGAACGTTGGCGGGCAGTCGAAGTACTCCGACGGTTTCGGACCGAAAATCACCGGCATCACCCACGTGCCGTACAACGATTTGGCTGCTTTGAAAGCGGCTGTTTCCGACAAGACCTGCGCGGTGGTGCTGGAACCGATCCAGGGTGAAGGCGGCGTGTTGCCGGCCGAACTGGCTTACCTGCAAGGCGCGCGCGAGTTGTGCACCGAGCACAATGCGCTGCTGGTGTTCGATGAAGTGCAAACTGGTATGGGCCGCAGCGGCAAGCTGTTTGCCTATCAGCATTACGGCGTGACGCCGGACATCCTCACCAGCGCCAAAAGCCTGGGTGGTGGTTTCCCGATTGCGGCGATGCTCACCAGTGAAGAACTGGCCAAGCACCTGGTGGTTGGCACCCACGGCACCACTTACGGCGGCAACCCGCTGGCATGTGCTGTTGCGGAGGCCGTGATCGATGTGATCAATACCCCGCAAGTGCTGGACGGCGTTAACGCCAAGCACGACAAGTTCAAGGCTCGTCTGGAACAGATCGGCGAGCAGTACGGCATCTTCACTCAGGTTCGTGGTTTGGGCCTGCTGATCGGTTGCGTGCTGAGCGATGCCTGGAAAGGCAAAGCCAAAGACGTGTTCAACGCCGCCGAGCGTGAAGGTTTGATGATCCTGCAAGCTGGCCCGGACGTCGTGCGTTTCGCGCCGAGCCTGGTGGTCGAGGATGCTGATATCGATGCCGGTCTGGACCGCTTCGAACGCGCCGTCGCAAAACTGACTCAAGCTTGATAGACCCTTCGACGCCTGACGATTCAGGCGTCGAACCCAATTTTTTGTTCCAGGCCGAATCAAACTGTGGGAGCCAGCCTGCTGGCGACGAGGGCCTGCCAGCCAACATCATTGTTGCCTGACAGGAAGGTATCGCTAGCAGGCTAGCGCCCACAGTTGACGCTGAGTTGTTTCAGGGATGGCCCGGGATTTTTTCTTTTGTTAGTTCTGAGATTAAGGAGTGACACCATGCTGGTGATGCGCCCCGCGCAAATGGCTGATCTGGGCGAGGTACAGCGTCTGGCTGCGGACAGCCCGATTGGTGTCACTTCCTTGCCGGATGACGTTGAACGCCTGAGCGACAAAATCGCTGCGAGCGAAGCTTCGTTCGCCGCTGAAGTCAGCTTTAACGGTGAAGAAAGCTATTTCTTTGTGCTCGAAGACACCGCTACCGGCAAATTGGTTGGCTGTTCGGCCATCGTCGCATCGGCGGGCTATTCCGAGCCGTTCTACAGTTTCCGTAATGAAACCTTCGTGCACGCCTCCCGCGAGCTGAAGATTCATAACAAGATTCACGTGCTCTCCCAGTGCCACGATCTGACCGGCAACAGTTTGCTGACCAGTTTCTACGTGCTGCCGGAACTGGTGGGTTCGGCCTGGTCAGAGCTCAACTCTCGCGGGCGATTGCTGTTTGTGGCCAGTCATCCGGAGCGCTTCGCCGATTCCGTGGTCACCGAGATCGTCGGCTACAGCGATGAAAACGGCGACTCGCCGTTTTGGGATGCCATCGGCCGCAACTTTTTTGACCTCAATTACGCCGCGGCCGAGCGCTTGTGCGGTCTGAAAAGCCGAACGTTCCTGGCCGAGCTGATGCCGCATTACCCGATCTACGTTCCGCTGTTGCCAGACTCCGCTCAAGAAGCGATGGGCCAGGTGCACCCGCGGGCGCAGATCACCTTCGACATACTGATGCGCGAAGGTTTTGAGACCGATCATTACATCGATATTTTTGACGGTGGCCCAACGCTGCACGCTCGCGTCTCGGGTATCCGTTCTATCGCGCAAAGCCGTGTAGTACCGGTGAAAATCGGTGAGACAGTCAAAGGCGCCGGTCGTCAGTACCTGGTGGCCAACGCACAGTTGCAGGATTACCGCGCCGTGTTGCTCGAGCTCGATTACGCGCCGGGTAAACCCGTGATCCTGGACCTTGAAGCCGCCGAAGCCCTGGGCGTCGGCGAAGGTGCCAGCGTGCGTTTGGTAGCGGTTTAAAACAGCGAGTTTCGCGGGTGGCGCAAGCGGCCCGTTTGAGGAGATAGCATGATCGTTCGTCCCGTACGCAGCAGCGACTTACCCGCTCTGATCGACCTGGCCCGTAGCACCGGCACCGGCCTGACCACTTTGCCGGCCAACGAAGAGCGGCTGGCCCATCGGGTCGGCTGGGCCGAGAAGACCTTTCGCGGCGAAGCGGGGCGCGGCGACGCGGATTACCTGTTTGTACTCGAAGATGACAATGGCCGCGTGGTGGGCATTTCTGCTATCGCCGGCGCCGTTGGCCTGCGTGAGCCCTGGTACAACTTTCGAGTGGGGCTGACAGTCAGTGCCTCGCAAGAGCTGAACATCTATCGCGAAATCCCGACGCTGTTCCTGGCCAACGACCTGACCGGCAACTCGGAATTGTGTTCGTTGTTCCTGCATGCCGATTACCGCACTGGCCTCAATGGCCGGATGCTGGCCAAGGCGCGGATGCTGTTCATCGCAGAGTTCTCGCAACTGTTCGGCAACAAGATCATCGCCGAAATGCGCGGCGTGTCTGATGAGGCCGGGCGCTCGCCATTCTGGGAAAGCCTGGGCCGTCATTTTTTCAAAATGGAGTTCAGCCAGGCGGATTACCTGACGGGCGTTGGCAATAAGGCATTCATCGCTGAGTTGATGCCTAAATTCCCGCTGTACACCTGCTTCCTGTCGCCCGATGCGCGTAACGTGATCGGCCAGGTTCACCCGGACACCGAGCCGGCGCTGTCGATGCTCAAGAGCGAAGGTTTCAGCTATCAGGGTTACGTCGATATCTTCGACGCCGGCCCTGCCGTGGAGTGCGAAACCGGCAAAATCCGCGCGATCCGCGACAGCCAGGCATTGGTGCTGGCCATCGGCACACCGGGTGACGACGCCACCCCTTTCCTGATTCACAACCGCAAGCGCGAAGACTGCCGGATCACCGCCGCACCCGCGCGCTTCGCCGCCGGTACGCTGGTGGTCGATCCGCTGACCGCCAAACGTCTTCAACTCAACGCCGGCGATCAAGTGCGCGCCGTCCCGTTGTCTGCTGCCCGGGAGTCGAAATAATGAATTCGCTATACATCGCAGGTGAATGGCTGGCCGGTCAGGGCGAAGCTTTTCAGTCGCTAAACCCGGTCACCCAGCAAGTGCTGTGGACGGGTGAGGGCGCCACCGCCGCTCAGGTTGAGTCGGCCGTGCAAGCTGCACGTCAAGCGTTCCCGCAATGGGCACGTCGCACGCTTGAGGAGCGCATTGCGGTGCTGGAGGCATTTGCCGCCGCGCTGAAAAACAACGCTGACGAACTGGCGCGTTGCATCGGCGAAGAAACGGGCAAACCACTGTGGGAATCGGCGACTGAAGTGACCAGCATGGTCAATAAAATCGCGATCTCGGTGCAGAGTTACCGTGAGCGTACCGGTGAGAAGAGCGGCCCTCTGGGCGACGCCACTGCCGTGCTGCGCCACAAGCCGCACGGTGTGGTGGCAGTATTTGGACCTTACAATTTTCCAGGTCATTTGCCGAACGGGCACATCGTGCCGGCCTTGTTGGCCGGTAACAGCGTATTGTTCAAACCCAGTGAATTGACGCCAAAAGTTGCTGAGCTGACGGTCAAGTGCTGGATCGAGGCCGGTCTGCCGGCCGGCGTGTTGAACCTGCTGCAAGGCGCTCGCGAAACCGGTATTGCCCTGGCGGCGAACCCGGGCATCGATGGCCTGTTTTTCACCGGGTCCAGCCGTACCGGCAATCATCTGCATCAACAATTTGCCGGTCGGCCTGACAAGATCCTCGCGCTCGAGATGGGTGGTAACAACCCGTTGCTGGTGGACGAAGTGGCAGACGTTGAAGCTGCCGTTTACACCATCATCCAGTCGGCGTTTATTTCTGCCGGTCAGCGCTGTACGTGTGCACGCCGTTTGCTGGTGCCACAAGGCGCGTGGGGCGATGCGTTGCTGGCGCGCCTGGTGGCGGTGAGCGCGACGATCGAGGTGGGTGCGTTTGATCAGCAACCAGCGCCGTTCATGGGGTCTGTTATTTCCCTGGGGGCTGCAAAAGCATTGATGGATGCGCAGGCACATTTGCTGGCCAATGGCGCATCGGCGTTGCTGGAGATGACTCAGCCCCAGTCGCAGTCCGCGTTGCTCACCCCCGGCATTCTTGACGTGACGGCCGTGGCCGATCGTTCTGACGAAGAATTGTTCGGCCCGTTGCTGCAGGTGATTCGCTACGCTGACTTTGAAGCGGCCATTGCCGAAGCCAACAACACTGCGTTTGGCCTGGCCGCTGGTTTGCTGTCGGATTGCGAAGCGCGTTATCAGCAATTCTGGCTGGAAAGCCGTGCGGGTATCGTCAACTGGAACAAGCAACTGACCGGTGCGGCAAGCAGCGCACCCTTCGGCGGTGTAGGTGCTTCGGGCAACCACCGCGCCAGCGCCTACTACGCCGCAGATTACTGCGCCTACCCGGTTGCCTCCCTGGAAACGCCAAGCCTGACGTTGCCTGCGACCCTGACACCAGGCGTGAAAATGGCGTGATGCCCATCGCCAGCAGGCTGGCTCCCACAGGTTTTGTGGTGCTCACACATGTTGTGTTCGACCCATTCTCTGTGGGAGCCAGCCTGCCGGCGAAGGCCGCCAACCGGTCGTACTGAATTGTTACTTGAAGCCTATAACAACAGATTCTCGTGGAGCCTCGCTGATGAAATCCTATGAAGTCAATTTCGACGGTCTAGTGGGGCCGACCCATAACTACGGCGGTCTGTCGTACGGCAACGTTGCGTCGCAGAGCAACAGCCAGCAATCGTCGAACCCCAAGGAAGCCGCGCTGCAAGGCCTGGCAAAAATGAAAGCGCTGATGGAAATGGGCTTTCAACAAGGTGTTTTGGCGCCGCAAGAACGCCCGGATGTAGCCGCACTGCGCCGTTTGGGCTTCAGCGGCACCGACGCTCAGGTCATCGAGCGCGCCGCTAAAGAAGCGATGCCGTTGCTGGTTGCCAGTTGCTCAGCCTCAAGCATGTGGGTGGCCAACGCCGCTACCGTCAGCCCGAGTGCAGACACTGCCGACGGCCGGGTGCATTTCACCGCTGCCAACCTCAACTGCAAATACCACCGCAGCATCGAACACCCGACCACCAGCCGCGTGCTGGGTGCGATGTTTGCTGACCAGAAGCACTTCGCTCATCACACCGCCCTGCCGGCCGTAGCGCAGTTCGGTGACGAAGGTGCCGCCAACCACACGCGTTTCTGCCGTGAGTACGGTGACGCAGGTGTCGAATTTTTCGTGTTTGGTCGCAGCGCCTTCGACACCCGTTACCCGGCGCCGCAAAAATACCCGGCCCGCCAGACGCTGGAAGCGTCCCAGGCTGTTGCCCGTTTGCACGGCCTGAGCGAAGAAGGTGTGGTGTACGCTCAGCAAAACCCTTCAGTGATCGATCAGGGCGTGTTCCACAACGACGTGATCGCCGTGGGCAATGGTGAGGTGTTGTTCTATCACGAGGATGCATTCCTCGACACCGAGCAGATGCTGGCTGAGTTGCAGCGCAAACTGGCGAAAGTGGGCGGGAAATTTCAATCGATCTGTGTTCCGCGTTCCGCAGTGGCTGTCGAGGACGCTGTGCGCTCCTACCTGTTCAACAGCCAGTTGCTAACGCGCCCGGACGGTTCGATGCTGTTGATCGTGCCGGAAGAATGTCGCGGCAATGAGCGCGTCTGGCATTACCTGCAAACGTTGACCAGCGCCGGCGGCCTGATCCGCGAGGTCAAGGTGTTCGACCTCAAGCAAAGTATGCAAAACGGTGGTGGCCCGGCGTGCCTGCGCTTGCGCGTTGCGCTGAATGAAACCGAACTGGCGGCCGTCAACCCAGGCGTTATCATGACGGCCCCGTTGTACGGCACGCTGACCGAGTGGGTCGACAAGCACTACCGCGACCGCATGACCGAGAACGATCTTGCAGACCCGCAATTGCTGCTTGAGTGCCGGACGGCACTGGATGAACTGACGCAAATCCTTAAACTGGGCGCGGTTTATCCATTCCAGATCAATTGAAAGACGAGAGCGTAAACACCATGAGCGATACCCTGCAGCTGATCCTTGAAGACACCGACGGCACACAACTGGAAACTTCCTGCACCCGCGTCGCTGTCATTTGGCAAGGCAAAGAGCTGTGGATCCAGCACGATGGCCGTGGCCAACTACTGATCGGCGTTGACGTTGAAGAAGGTGACGCAGAATACGCAAACCTGCTGCTGCGCCCATTGGCAACTAATCTGGTAAGTCTGCAACTGGAAATGGAACCGGCTGAAGTCGGTGACGAAGACCACGTGCACGGCCCGGATTGCGCACACGACCACTAAGGAAATCGCCTCATGCTCGCCCTCGGCAAACTGCTTGAACTGACCCTCGCCGGCCGTGAACCGGCGGAGAAGACTCAACTGACTGTCGAAGGCGTGCGGATGCGCTGGCTGAGTGAAGGTGCGCTGGAAGTCAGGCCACCGCAAGCACGTGACAACGGCCTGGACTTGCTGCTCTCGGCTGGTATTCACGGTAACGAAACAGCGCCGATCGAGTTGCTTGATCGCCTGCTGAATGGCATCGCGCGCGGGGATTTGAAGCCGCGAGCACGAATTCTGTTTCTGTTCGGCAACCCGGAAGCGATGCGCAAAGGCGAGCGCTTCATCGAACAGGACGTCAATCGGCTGTTTAATGGCCGTCATGAACAAAGTAGCGGCTCAGAGGCTCTCCGCGCTTGTGAGCTGGAGCGTTTGGCAGCAAGTTTCTTCAGTCTGCCGGACCGCAGCCGCCTGCATTACGACCTGCACACTGCGATTCGAGGCTCTAAAATCGAGCAGTTCGCGTTATACCCCTGGAAACAGGGACGCCAGCATTCACGCCAGGAGCTGGCTCGCCTGCGTGCCGCCGGCATGCAAGCGGTATTGTTGCAGAACAAACCGTCCATCGTTTTCAGCTCATACACCTACGACAAACTCGATGCTGAATCTTTCACTCTCGAATTGGGTAAGGCGCGGCCGTTCGGGCAGAACGAAGGCGTGAATGTTTCGCTGCTGGAAAATCGCCTGCAACACATCATCGAAGGCAATGAGCCAAGCCTGGCCGAAGCATCACTGGAGGGCTTGCAGTTGTTTAGCGTGGCGCGGGAAATCATCAAGCACAGCGATAATTTCCTCCTGAACCTGCCAGCGGACATCGAAAACTTTTCCGAACTGGAAATGGGCTACGTGTTGGCAGAAGACATTGCCCAAACGCGTTGGATCATCGAGGAGGAGGGCGCCCGGATTATCTTCCCGAACCCCAAGGTAAAGAATGGACTGCGGGCTGGCATCCTGATCGTGCCGACCACCGACGAAAACCTCGCCTAGGCGCAGCACACAACACGTGTGGGAGTGGCTGTGGCGAGGGGATTTATCCCCGTTGGGCTGTGGAGCAGGCCCAGGTTTTTGGGGTGGCTGCGCCACCCGACGGGGATAAATCCCCTCGCCACGGCCCGCTCCCACATTTGCTTTGGGTGAAGCCGAAGACCTCACCCACACCTTCGGTTTTGATGTTTAAACCGCTACCGCGCGTGGTTCGCTGCGGCGCAATGCACGCATCTTGTGCAGCGTATCGGCACACGTCTTCGCCGCTTCCTGGCCTTTATGCACGAAGTGTTCGAAGAAGAACTTCTGATGTTCTTCGCCGGCATGGAAGTGGTGCGGGGTCAAAACGACCGAGAACACCGGCACTTCGGTTTCCAGCTGAACCTGCATCAGGCCGCTGATCACCGACTGGGCGACAAACTCGTGACGGTAGATTCCGCCATCAACCACCAGACCGGCGGCGACGATACCGGCGTACCGGCCGGACTTGGCGAGCAATTTGGCGTGCAACGGGATTTCGAAGGCGCCACCGACTTCGAAGAAGTCGATTTCGGATTCTTGATAACCCTGGGCAATCATTTCGGCGACGAAACCTTTACGGCTCTGATCGACGATTTCCTTGTGCCAGCAGGCCTGGATGAACGCGACGCGCTCGCCTTGATGGTTTTTGCTTTTGCTATCGATTGCGGTGGGTTGCATGTTCTGGTTCCTGTTTGAGTAAAAAACAGGGCTTATGAATCGAATGGGATTTAAGGGTGCGCTCGCTCGCATTAACGCGTGCGGACGGCCCTTTGGCGCCAATCCCGTTCTCTCTTCATCCGGACTATGACCGTCGGCCCCGGGATCACACCGGGTCTGCTGACCTTGCCGACCTGCACGGCTATTGCCATGCCTGCCACCAAGCGCTCGCGGGCTATGCGCGTTGCGCGCAATTACCGCCGGTGGGGAGTTGCACCCCGCCCTGAGAACGTTTTGCCGACAGATTTTCTGGCGGCGAAGCGTTTTTAACACATATTTTCGAGACGCGCATCGCTGCCTTCTGATGATTCATATCGGTTTTTTCGTAGCCGCGATCATCAATTTGCTGGATCAAGGGTTGATTATTCTTCGTCTTGGCCTCAGTAATTCGTGATTGAAAGGGATTTTCTCCCTGCTTGCCGAGGCCAGATTCATGAGTGTTATTGATCTTCGTAGCGACACTGTCACCCAACCCTCTGCAGGGATGCTCGACGCGATGGCCACAGCGGCCACCGGTGACGACGTCTATGGCGAAGATCCTACGGTCAATCGCCTGGAGGCCGAACTCGCAAAACGCCTGGGTTTCGCCACTGCGCTATTCGTTCCGACAGGCACTATGAGCAACCTGCTAGGCCTGATGGCCCATTGCGAGCGCGGTGATGAGTACGTCGTCGGCCAGCAGGCCCACACGTATAAGTACGAAGGTGGCGGAGCGGCGGTGCTTGGTTCGATTCAACCTCAGCCACTGGATGTCCAGGCCGATGGCTCAATTGACCTGAATCAGGTGGCAGCGGCAATCAAACCGGATGATTTCCACTTCGCCCGTACCCGGTTACTGGCCTTGGAAAACACCATGCAAGGCAAAGTCCTGCCGCTTGAATACCTGGCGCGCGCGAGACACTTCACTCGTGAACATGGCTTGGCCTTGCACCTGGACGGCGCGCGACTTTACAACGCGTCGGTCAAATTGGGCGTTGACGCCCGTGAGATCACTCAGCATTTCGATTCGGTGTCGGTTTGCCTGTCCAAAGGCCTGGGTGCACCCATTGGCTCGGTGTTGTGCGGTTCTCAGGCGTTGATTGGCAAGGCACGCCGCTTGCGGAAAATGGTAGGTGGCGGCATGCGTCAGGCCGGAATATTGGCCGCGGCGGGGTTGTACGCGCTGGACAATAACGTTCAGCGTCTGGCTGACGACCATGCCAACGCTCAACATATGGCCGACGAGCTGCGTAAGGCTGGCTATGAAGTCGAACCGGTACAGACCAACATGGTTTACGTGCAGATGGGCGACAAAGCCGAGGCGATCAAGGCGTTTGCCGCCGAGCGCGGGATCAAGCTAAGCGCCGCGGGTCGTCTCAGAATGGTCACGCACATGGACATCAGCCGCGCTCAGATAGAGCAAGTCGTCGCGGCATTCGTCGAGTTTTCACGCAACTGACAGCGTTAGCCGTCCAATTGACCGTTTCTATCGTATAAACACGCTGTACCCCGCGCGCAGGGCCGATATAATGCGGCCCTTTGCCGTCGCTTCGTCTGTTGACGTTTCGCACAGGCCTTTGGCCGCAGCCTCCGTGGAAGAACCTATGAAAAGCGCAGAAATCCGTGAAGCCTTCCTTCGCTTCTTCGAAGAGCAAGGCCACACCCGTGTAGCCTCCAGCTCTTTGATTCCGGGCAACGACCCAACCCTGCTGTTCACTAACGCGGGGATGAATCAGTTCAAGGACTGTTTCCTGGGCCAGGAAAAACGTGCGTACACCCGCGCGACCAGCAGCCAGAAGTGCGTGCGCGCCGGTGGCAAGAACAGCGACCTGGAAAACGTCGGCTATACCGCTCGTCACCACACATTCTTCGAAATGTTGGGTAACTTCAGCTTCGGCGACTATTTCAAGCGCGACGCCATCACCTACGCATGGACGTTTCTGACCGGCGTTCTGAACCTGCCCAAGGAAAAACTCTGGGTTACCGTTTACGCAAGCGATGACGAAGCCTATGACATCTGGACCCAAGTGATTGGCGTTCCGGTCGAGCGCATGATCCGAATTGGCGACAACAAAGGCGCGCCTTACGCGTCTGACAACTTCTGGACCATGGGCGATACCGGTCCGTGTGGTCCTTGCACCGAGATTTTCTACGATCACGGCGCCGACATCTGGGGCGGCCCACCGGGTTCGCCGGAAGAGGATGGCGACCGTTACATCGAGATCTGGAACAACGTGTTCATGCAGTTCAACCGCACCGCCGACGGCGTGTTGCATCCGCTGCCAGCGCCGTCGGTAGACACCGGCATGGGCCTGGAACGGATCAGTGCGGTGATGCAACACGTTCACTCCAACTATGAAATCGACCTGTTCAAAAATCTGCTGAGTGCTTCGGCGCAAGCCATTGGCTGCAGCAACGACGACCAGTCTTCGTTGAAAGTGGTGTCTGACCACATTCGTTCGTGCGGTTTCCTGATTGCAGACGGTGTGTTGCCGTCCAATGAAGGGCGCGGCTATGTGCTGCGCCGGATCATTCGTCGTGCTTGCCGTCACGGCAACAAATTGGGTGCTACCGGTAGTTTCTTCTACAAGATCGTCGCCGCGCTGGTTGCCGAAATGGGTGAAGCCTTCCCGGAACTCAAGCAGCAACAGGCTAATATCGAGCGCGTACTGAAGGCTGAAGAGGAGCAATTCTCCAAGACGCTGGAGCACGGTTTGAAGATCCTCGAGCAGGACCTGCTGGAACTCAAAGGGACCGTGGTGCCGGGCGATGTCGTGTTCAAGCTGTATGACACTTACGGCTTCCCGATGGACCTGACTGCCGACATTGCCCGTGAGCGTAACCTGACTGTCGATGAGGTCGGTTTCGAGCGTGAAATGGAAGCTCAGCGCGTTCGTGCACGCTCGGCCAGCTCCTTTGGCCTGGACTACAACACGCTGGTCAAGGTTGACGTGGCCACCGAGTTCACGGGTTACAAAGCCACCAGCGGTTCGGCCAAAGTGATTGCTATCTATAAGGACGGACAATCGGTCGACGTTTTGAATGAAGGCGAAGAGGGCGTGGTTGTTCTCGATCAGACGCCTTTCTACGCTGAGTCCGGCGGCCAGATCGGCGACTGCGGCTATTTGACGGTCGGCAATAGCCGTTTCGATGTGCGTGACACCACCAAAACTGGCGGTGCGTTCCTGCATCACGGTGTGCTGGCGTCCGGCAGCCTGATGATCGGCGCGCCGGTCGAGGCTCATGTCGATGCCGAGGTGCGGCATGCGACTGCTCTGAACCATTCGGCAACCCACTTGCTGCACGCTGCTTTGCGCCAAGTACTGGGCGAGCACGTTCAGCAGAAAGGTTCGTTGGTCGATAGCCAGCGCCTGCGCTTTGACTTCAGTCACTTCGAGGCCATCAAGCCTGAGCAACTGAAGGCGCTGGAAGACATCGTCAACGCCGAAATTCGCAAGAACTCCGCCGTTGAAACAGAAGAAACCGACATCGAGACCGCCAAGAACAAAGGCGCAATGGCGCTGTTTGGCGAGAAGTACGGCGACAACGTGCGCGTGCTGAGCATGGGCGGCGGCTTCTCCGTCGAACTGTGCGGCGGTATCCACGCCAACCGTACTGGCGACATTGGCTTGCTGAAAATCATCAGCGAAGGCGGCGTTGCCTCAGGCGTACGTCGTATCGAAGCCGTTACTGGCGCAGCAGCGTTGGCCTACCTGAACGCTGCCGAAGAACAACTCAAGGAAGCGGCCAACCTGGTCAAGGGCAGCCGCGACAACCTGATCGATAAGCTGTCGGCTGTGCTGGAGCGCAACCGTATGCTCGAGAAACAACTCGAGCAACTGCAAGCCAAGGCAGCCAGCGCTGCGGGCGACGATCTGTCGGCCTCGGCCCTGGATGTCAAAGGTGTGAAAGTGCTGGCCGTGCGTCTGGACGGTCAGGATGGCAAGGCACTGCTGGCGCTGGTCGATCAACTGAAAAACAAACTCGGCCACGCAGTGATCCTGCTCGGCAGTGTCCATGAGGATAAGGTCGTTCTGGTTGCAGGCGTAACCAAAGACCTGACTGGCCAACTCAAAGCCGGTGATTTGATGAAGCAAGCCGCTGCGGCAGTGGGTGGCAAGGGCGGAGGTCGTCCAGATATGGCGCAGGGCGGTGGTACCGACGCTGGCGCACTGGATGCCGCATTGGCCCTGACCGTTCCATTTGTAGAGCAGGGTTTATAAGGCAGTGTATCTGGCCCGCAGTCTAGTGGCGGGCCCGCGCGCTGTTTGAGTGATTATTTGGGCGCCCTTCATGGGCAGAGGCGGCTTTGAAATGGCTTTGATCGTACAGAAATTTGGAGGCACCTCGGTCGGCACTGTCGAGAGAATCGAGCAGGTCGCCGACAAGGTTAAGAAATTCCGCGATGCCGGCGATGACCTGGTGATTGTGTTGTCTGCAATGAGCGGCGAAACCAACCGTCTGATCGATCTGGCCAAACAAATCAGTGGCGACGATCAACCGGTTCCGCGTGAGCTGGATGTGATCGTCTCCACCGGTGAGCAGGTGACGATTGCACTGCTGGCCATGGCGTTGATCAAGCGCGGCGTGCCAGCGGTGTCCTACACCGGCAACCAGGTGCGGATACTGACGGACAGCGCGCACAATAAAGCGCGTATCTTGCAGATTGATGATCAAAAGATTCGCGGTGATCTGAAAGCAGGTCGTGTAGTGGTTGTCGCCGGGTTCCAGGGCGTCGACGAGCACGGCAATATCACGACCCTCGGCCGCGGCGGTTCAGACACGACCGGTGTCGCGCTGGCAGCAGCCTTGAAGGCTGACGAATGCCAGATCTATACCGATGTCGACGGCGTCTATACCACCGATCCGCGCGTCGTGTCCGTGGCCCAGCGCCTGGACAAGATTACCTTCGAAGAGATGCTGGAGATGGCCAGTCTCGGGTCCAAGGTATTGCAGATCCGTGCGGTCGAGTTCGCCGGCAAGTACAACGTTCCGCTGCGCGTACTGCACAGCTTCAAGGAGGGTCCGGGCACCCTCATTACTATTGATGAAGAGGAAACCATGGAACAGCCGATCATTTCCGGCATCGCTTTCAATCGCGATGAAGCCAAGCTGACCATCCGTGGCGTGCCAGACACCCCTGGCGTGGCCTTCAAGATTCTTGGCCCGATCAGTGGCGCTAACATCGAAGTCGATATGATCGTGCAGAACGTTGCTCACGATAACACCACCGACTTCACCTTCACTGTGCATCGCAATGACTTCCAGGCTGCGCAAGCCGTGCTGGAAAACACTGCGCGTGAAATCGGTGCTCGTGAAGTGGTTGGCGACATCAAGATTGCCAAGGTCTCGATCGTTGGCGTTGGTATGCGCTCTCACGCTGGCGTGGCTAGCCGCATGTTCGAATCGCTGGCGAAAGAAAGCATCAACATCCAGATGATCTCGACCTCGGAAATCAAGGTGTCCGTGGTCATTGAAGAGAAGTATCTGGAACTGGCTGTGCGTGCTCTGCACACGGCTTTCGAACTGGACGCACCGGCGCGACAGGGCGAGTGATGCGTTTACCAAAGGGCGCGGCTTGACCGCGCCCTTTGTTTTTTTGAATGGTGCGACCCAAGGCTTTTCTTTTGCTCGCGCTAGTCAATACTCAGGCATGGGGGCTGCGACCGTTTCGGTTGTAGGTCGAATGCCTTTTTTTTGCAGACTGTTGTCCCTGAATTGAAATGCGTGAGGAGAAAGGTATGCTGATTCTGACTCGTCGGTGCGCAGAAAGCCTGATTATTGGTGATGGCGAAATCACCGTGACCGTGCTCGGCGTTAAAGGAAATCAAGTGCGTATAGGTGTCAACGCCCCGAAAGAGGTTGCTGTGCACCGTGAAGAAATTTACCTGCGTATAAAGAAAGAGAAGGACGAAGAACCAAGCCATTAATTTTTATCGTTTTTTATGTTTGCAAACGGGGAAGAAGCTGGTTAATATACGCCCCGTGTTGCGGAGAGCTGGCCGAGTGGCCGAAGGCGCTCCCCTGCTAAGGGAGTACACCTCAAAAGGGTGTCGGGGGTTCGAATCCCCCGTTCTCCGCCATTATTTGCGTAGTACGTTGTAATCTGGCTTCTTCTGTAAGTTGTTGAAATTACTAGAAAAAGTGCTTTACAAAAAGATTCAACGGCCTATAATGCGCGGCAACAAATGCACTCGTAGCTCAGCTGGATAGAGTACTCGGCTACGAACCGAGCGGTCACAGGTTCGAATCCTGTCGAGTGCACCATTTAAGGGTTGTTTGCAGTAATGTGAATGGCTTGCTTCAACCAGTTGTGATCTGGTCTAAAAACACAAAATGCACTCGTAGCTCAGCTGGATAGAGTACTCGGCTACGAACCGAGCGGTCACAGGTTCGAATCCTGTCGAGTGCACCAAACACCAAAAAGCCTGCGTCTAACGCGGGCTTTTTGCCGTCTGGGATTTAGCTTTTTCATTGACCATCAATGTTCGTCAACTTCGATTTCGTAGCGCTGGCTGCGCTTGATCTCGATGCGGGGTGGTTTGTGACGCTCGGCTTCTGGCATCAGTGCAAACCTGCTGACTGGATTAAAGGCGTGCACTTCCTGCGGTATAAGCCTCTCGCCCGCCATGCAGCTCAGTGTGGTGAATGTGACGCCACCATCGGCCGCTTCGCATCGATGGATTGTTGTCGCGTATGCCTGGAATGAAAGGAAGGGCAGGGCGGATAGAAAAAAAACAATTGCAGTCGATGGCATCAATCGTCCTCCGTGACGGTCTATGTGAAGGGTAGTTGCTGCTTTTCTCGATGTGGGTGTGTTTTCTTTTCTGAATAAGTCGTCGCAGTTTTATAGATCAGGACATCGCTCAGGTTTGTCTTGCAAGCGCTTGTTTCAGACGCGATTTTTTAACGTTTTAAACCGTTGGGCGGTGTATCATTACGGCCGTCAGCCCCGCCGGGGCTTGTGGAATACCTCCATGGACTTACCCAGTAGTTGCTCAATACCCCGTTTTTCCAATCATGAATTGACTGATTGATCCTTCCGGCGTTCCCCGCTGCTGGGAGTGGAGTTCGCCTATGTCTGAAGTTGAAGTAAAGAAAACGCAAGAGAGCCTGCAAGACCGCCTCGCTCAAGTAATTGAGCTGTTGCAGCGTCAGCGGGTAGTCGAAGACCTGACTCATCGTCAGGAAGGTCCGCATCACGACCGGGTAGAGAGCCTGGTTCACCGGCAGAATCTGGTTGAGCTGCAACGCAAGCTCGATGATCTGCACTCCGCTGACGTCGCCTACATCCTTGAAGCATTGCCGCTGCACGATCGCCTGACGCTCTGGCAGTTGGTCAAGGCTGATCGCGACGGCGACATTCTGCTCGAAGTATCCGACTCGGTCCGCGAAACGCTGATCGCCGACATGGACGATCATGAGCTCCTGGCTGCGGCCAAGGACATGGACGCCGACGAACTCGCTGACCTCGCTTCCGAGCTGCCGCGAGATGTCGTCCACGAGCTGATGGAAACCCTCGATGGTCAGCAGCGTGAGCGTGTTCGCTCCGCGCTGTCGTATGACGAGGAGCAGGTCGGTGCACTGATGGACTTCGAGATGGTGACCATCCGAGAGGATGTCAGTCTTGAAGTGGTTCTGCGTTACCTGCGTCGCCTGAAAGAATTACCCGGGCA
This sequence comes from Gordonia sp. IEGM753, assembly GCF_050321825.1. NCBI lineage: Bacteria > Bacillati > Actinomycetota > Actinomycetes > Mycobacteriales > Gordoniaceae > Gordonia > Gordonia sp. IEGM753. The sequence goes on along the minus strand of NZ_JBNQGB010000004.1, from coordinate 3,267 downwards.
TACCGACAAACTGTTTGTGGTTGATTACGACGGCGTTCTCAAAGGCGTTTTGCCTATCAAGCGTTTGTTGGTCAACGATCCGGAAAAACAAGTAGCGGACGTCATGGCAAGCGATCCGGTGAGTTTTCACCCGGATGAAGACGCTTATGATGCGGCTCAGGCGTTTGAGCGTTACGACTTGATCTCTGCGCCTGTAGTCGACAAGAACGGCAAGTTGATAGGCCGTTTGACCATTGATGAAATGGTCGACCTGATTCGTGAAGAGAGCGAGAACGAAGTTCTCAACATGGCGGGTTTGCGTGAAGAGGAGGATATTTTTGCATCGGTCTGGAAATCTCTACGCAACCGCTGGGCATGGTTGGCGGTAAACCTGATTACCGCGTTTATCGCGTCTCGGGTGATTGGCTTGTTCGAGGGCTCTATCGAAAAACTGGTAGCGCTTGCAGCTCTAATGCCCATCGTGGCGGGTATCGGCGGTAATTCCGGTAACCAGACGATCACCATGATCGTTCGCGCCATGGCTCTGGATCAGGTAAGTACCGGTAATACTTCTCGCTTGATGCGTAAAGAGTTAGCGGTTGGCTTGATTAACGGCTTGGTTTGGGGCGGTGTAATTGGTGTTGTCGCCTACTTGCTCTATGGCAGTTGGTCGCTAGGGGTGGTGATGACGGCCGCCATGACGCTCAACCTTCTGCTTGCGGCATTGATGGGGGTGCTAATCCCGATGACGCTGGCGCGACTAGGGCGAGATCCTGCAATGGGGGCCAGTGTGATGATCACGGCAATGACCGACAGCGGTGGGTTCTTCATCTTTCTGGGGCTGGCGACAATCTTCCTGCTCTGATCTTTCTTAAAAAACCCGTCAATTGACGGGTTTTTTATTGCCAAAATTAAGGCAAAAAAAAGCCAGCTATAAAGCTGGCTCTGGAGCATTTGATGAATCAGGAAGCGTCGGCTGCCAATTCGGCATCGTGGGCAATCAGCGAAACCAGGGCGTTTTGCTGTCGGTGGGAGAGTTGACGAAAGCGTTGTAGCAATTCACGTTCATGCAATGACAGTTCTGGACTGTCTAGGCGCATGCTCAGTTCTTCGCCCAAAGCGCCTTCCTGAATGAGGCTCTGCTCAAGGCGCGCGATGATCTCGGAGTTCATGCTGCGGTGATGATTGCGAGCCACCTCGGCAATGCGTTCACGCATTCCGTCTGGCAGACGTACGACGAACTTGTCAGCCGTACGGCTGGAATAAATTGCCTGTTTCAATGGGCGCATATATTTAACCGGTTAGTTCAGGGGAGCGGTTCTCGGGATTGGCCGCAGGATGTCTGTTAGGACAAGCTTTCTCGCCAAATGTTCAACCTGAATTGATAGAGGCGCGCATCATGCCTCAAAGCTGCCAGATCATTGGCGTCAATTCTGTGACAAATATTGACCCGGATAAAGGCTTTATGCCAGCACCAGTTGTCAGAAATGCGGACTGGTTAATAAAGTTTGATCAGGCCGAATAAGCTTCCGCGCCCTGCTGCTCGACAGATGATGTCCAGAGACCCCCGTAGGCGCATGCTGTGCGGATTCGTGTGTTGCTCCTTCCTGTATAGGATAGTGGCAATTGGCCGATTTACTAGTGGCAGATGGGTAGCGGGGGCGATTTAGGATGGGTGGCAGGCTGATATATCTGATGGGTCCGTCCGGATCCGGCAAGGACAGTCTAATCGGGGCTGCTCGAGAATCGTTGCGATCGCGAAATTGCGAGGTGGTGCGCCGGGTCATCACTCGTTCAGCTGAGTCCGTTGGAGAGGATGCCATCGGTGTAACGCGTGAAGAGTTTGCGCGCCTCAAGGCGCAGGGTGGTTTCGCACTTGCGTGGAGTGCCAACGGCTTGGATTACGGCATTCCTATTCAGATAGATGAATGGCTTATGAGTGGCCGGAATGTCTTGGTAAATGGTTCTCGTGGATATCTGGCGGAGGCATTGCTTCGCTATCCATCGCTGCTGCCGGTTTTGATCACTGCCAGTGATAAGGTTTTGCGCAAACGATTGTTGCGGCGCGGTCGAGAATCTTTTGCCGAGGTTGAAGCCAGGCTGCTGCGTAATGCGCTCTTCGTGGATCGCGGACCAATAGACAGTGTGCAGATAAAGAACCTTGATAACTCTGGTGATCTAAATATCACCGTTGCAAGCTTGATCGAGTTGTTAGCCGTTAACGGAGTACAGGGTCAAATTTGATTTTCCGTCCTGCAACAAGTGCCAGGACGAACAGCGAGCCAAATACTGCGCACGCAATCAGTGGCAGGGTGACAGCCTTCTCCTGTGCCAAGGACAGATGAAGAATGCCGGTCAGCAATGTCATGATCAAAAATCCTGCAGCTAATTTGGACATATTGTGTTCCTGATGATCGGTTTTAGAATATCCAGCGTTCGGATGATTGACTAAGAGTGGAGCCAGCCTCTTCGCGTACTCCGAGAATTCTGGAGTCGCTTCGATCATTCATAACCGCCAGCTGGGGCGCTTTCTGCAGCTGAAGATAGTGGGGCATGCGCTGCGCGACCGTTTCTGTACCATTTTGAGGTGCGTAATGAAGCCCCAACACAACCGCCATGGCGATTGCATTAGAGAGTACAAGGGCATGGTTCATGGGGTAGGCCTCCACTGTGTTCTTCTATACCAGCTAAAGCACCTGTCGTGCCAAGGCTTTTTTGAAATTAAATCGTTTAAAAGCAAAGACTTAGTTTGATTCTGGAATTGGCCATGATTGCATTTTGCAATGCTGGTCTTGTGTGGTGATGCAATTTGCACGATGCGCGGGGCTTATGTCGTCTGCAGGGCTATTGCCTACACGTAAAAAGCCCACGGACGACATGACAAAAGCGAGAGTGCCCGTTAACATGCACGCCGTTCTCCGCGCAGTGTTGGCGGGCGAATTTGTCTCAGTAGCTCAATTGGATAGAGCATCCCCCTCCTAAGGGGAAGGTTGGCAGTTCGAACCTGCCCTGGGACACCAGTTTCAGAATGCTTCCAGCATTGAGCCTCCTGTCTATATATGAGGAGGGTGGTCAAGGCCATTTGGGAGTGAACGCATTGATCCGTATCGCTGGGTTTGAGCGGATTGATTTATTTGTTGAACAGGTGTTGACAGCAGCGAGTAACGCTGTAGAATTCGCCTCCCGCTAACGAGAGATCGAAAGCGCAAGTGGTTGAAGTTGTTGAAGAAACCTTCGAAAACTTCTGAAAATAACCACTTGACAGCAACAGAGGCTGCTGTAGAATGC
>NZ_JBNQGB010000003.1:590847-590971 GCF_050321825.1 Gordonia sp. IEGM753 | reverse complement strand
TGGCAGACCGAGGTGTGGCCATCGCTGGCAGGCCAGCTCCCACATTGGATCTGGGCAAGGCACAGGTTTTGTGAGCAACACAGATCTATTGTGGGAGCTGGCCTGCTAGCGATGAGACCCGCCC
>NZ_JBNQGB010000003.1:0-590747 GCF_050321825.1 Gordonia sp. IEGM753 | reverse complement strand
ATTCAACAAGGGTTTCTGGCAGACCGAGGTGTGGCCATCGCTGGCAGGCCAGCTCCCACATTGGATCTGGGCAAGGCACAGAGTTTGTGAGCAACACAGGTCTATTGTGGGAGCTAGCCTGCTAGCGATGAGACCCGCCCATTCAACAAGGGTTTCTGGCAGACCGAGGTGTGGCCATCGCTGGCAGGCCAGCTCCCACATTGGATCTGGGCAAGGCACAGAGTTTGTGAGCAACACAGATCTATTGTGGGAGCTAGCCTGCTAGCGATGAGACCCGCCCATTCAACAAGGGTTTCTGGCAGACCGAGGTGTGGCCATCGCTCGCAAGCCAGCTCCCACATTGGATCTGGGCAAGGCACAGGTTTTGTGAGCAACAAAAATCTACTGTGTGCGAGCCTGCTCGCGATAGCGGTGGATCAGTCGACATCAACTTGTATGACAGACCGCCATCGCGAGCAGGCTCGCTCCCACAGGGGTTCTTTGGTGTTGTCGAAATTTATGTTCAGACCCGTTCCCGGCCATCTCCCAAACGGTGTGGCCATCGCAGGCAAGCCAGCTCCCACAGGGGTCTTTGGTGTTGTCGAAATTTGTGTTCAGACCCGTTCCCGGCCATCTCCCAAACGCCGCCGATCTTCCCGCGGACACCGCTCGAACTTCGCCCGATAGCTGCGGGTGAAATACGACGGCGATTCAAATCCGCAAGCGATGCTCACTTCCAGCACGCTCATGTCAGTCTGGCGCAGTAGCTGGCGCGCTTTCTCCAGCCTTAAGCGCAGGTAAAAATTGCTCGGGGTGTCGTTCAGATGCAATCGGAACAACCGCTCAAGCTGGCGTCGTGTCACGTTGATCGACTCGGCTAGCGCCAACGTGCTCAGCGGCGGCTCGCTGTGTTGCTCCATCTCCCCGATGACATGCACCAGTTTCTTGTTGCTGATGCCGTAACGCGTGGCGACTTCCATGCGTTGGTGGTCTTTGCGTGGTCGGATGCGGCCGAGTACGAATTGTTCGCTGACTTGAATCGCCAGTTCCGGGCCGTGGGATTGGGCAATGAGGTCCAGCATCAAGTCGATGGACGCCGTGCCGCCGGCGGAGGTGATACGGCGGCGGTCGATCTCGAATAATTCCTGAGTGACGCTGAGTTGCGGATAAGACTCCCTGAACGCATCGATGGCTTCCCAATGCAACGTCAGGCGGTGACCGTCGAGCAGGCCGGCCTCGGCGAGGATGAAGCTGCCGGTATCGATGGCGCCAAGGGTCACACCTTCGTTGTCCAGCCGACGCAGCCAGTGTTCCAGCGCCGGCGTTGCGAATTTCAGTGGCTCAAAACCGGCGATCACCAATAGCGTCGCGCCTTTCTTCAGTGGCTCCAACGCTGCATCGGCGTTGACCGACATGCCGTTGCTGGCCAATACCGCACCACCATCGGCACTCAATACGTGCCAGCGATACAGCTCGCCGCGAAAACGATTGGCGACCCGCAGCGGCTCGATGGCCGAGATGAAACCGATGGCCGAGAAACCCGGCATCAACATGAAGTAAAAATCCTGGGACATTGAGCGCACTCGACTGGCAGGTAACGAGAGGGCGGCAAGCGTGTGGACGTTGATACGCCTGTTGTCCATGCCATTCAAGAGCACAGGTCGCTGCAGTGCAAGTGCTGGTCGCCGTAGTGCGCTTTAACGGGGCTATAGCTGCGTAACTTGGCATCACCGGCGCGCAGACGCCGGAAACCACAATAATGACCTGCCGAGGAACCCGACATGAAACGACTGATCAGCAGCTGTGTTCTTGCACTCAGCGGTACCGCTTTCTTGAGCGCCAGTGTCATGGCCGCCGAACCTGCATCGTGCCAGAACGTACGCATGGGCGTGGTTAACTGGACCGATGTGATCGCCACAAGTGCCATGACCCAGGTCCTGCTCGACGGCCTCGGCTACAAAACCAAACAAACCAGCGCCTCCCAGCAAATCATTTTCGCCGGGATCCGCGACCAGCGCCTGGACTTGTTCCTGGGCTACTGGAACCCGTTGATGACCCAGACCATCACCCCGTTTGTCGATGGCAAGCAGGTCAAGGTGCTTGAGGCGCCAAGCCTGAAAGATGCTCGCGCCACACTGGCCGTGCCAACGTATCTTGCCGATAAAGGCCTGAAAACCTTTGCCGATATCGCCAAATTCGAGAAAGAACTGGGAGGCAAAATCTACGGCATCGAACCCGGTTCAGGCGCCAACACCCAGATCAAGGCGATGATCGCCAAGAACCAGTTCGGCCTCGGCAAATTCCAGCTGGTGGAGTCCAGCGAGGCCGGGATGCTCGCCGCCGTGGATCGCGCCGTGCGGCGTAACGAAGCGGTGGTGTTCTTTGGCTGGGCGCCACACCCGATGAACGTCAACGTGAAAATGACTTATCTCACTGGCAGCGACGATGCCCTCGGCCCGAACGAAGGCATGGCGACGGTGTGGACCGTTACCGCACCGAACTACGCCCAGCAGTGCCCGAACATCGGCCGCTTGCTGAGCAACCTGACGTACACCGCCGAAGACGAGAGCCGGATGATGCAGCCGTTATTGGATCACAAAGACGCGTTCGAATCGGCCAAGCAGTGGCTCAAGGATCACCCGCAAGACAAGCAGCGCTGGCTGGAAGGAGTGACCACTTTCGATGGCAAGCCGGCGGCTGAGAACCTGCAACTGACCAGTAAATAAATCTGAATGACCCACCGCTTCGCAGCCCGACCGGGCTGCGAACGGAATCACCACGCCCGCCATTTCATAAAGAACAGGAACCCGCCTCATGAATCACGACGTCATCATCACCTGCGCACTCACCGGTGCTGGCGACACGACCGCCAAAAGCCCACACGTACCGGTCACCCCGAAACAGATCGCCGCAGCCGCCGTTGAAGCTGCGAAGGCCGGCGCCACGGTCGTTCACTGCCATGTTCGTAACCCTGAAACCGGCAAGTTCAGCCGTGACGTGGCGCTGTACCGCGAAGTGATGGAGCGTATCCGCGAAGCGGACGTCGACATCATCGTCAACCTCACCGCCGGCATGGGCGGCGACCTGGAAATCGGTGCCGGCGAGAACCCGATGGAGTTCGGCCCAAACACCGATCTGGTCGGCCCGCTGACGCGTCTGGCCCACGTCGAAGCACTGCTGCCAGAAATCTGCACCCTGGATTGCGGCACCCTGAACTTCGGTGATGGCGACACCATTTACGTTTCTACCCCGGCACAACTGCGTGCTGGTGCGAAACGCATTCAAGAGCTGGGCGTAAAGGCCGAGCTGGAAATTTTCGACACCGGTCACCTGTGGTTCGCCAAGCAACTGATCAAGGAAGGCCTGCTCGACGACCCATTGTTCCAACTGTGCCTGGGCATTCCCTGGGGTGCACCGGCTGACACCACCACCATGAAGGCCATGGTCGACAACTTGCCGGCAAACGCGGTGTGGGCAGGCTTCGGTATCGGACGCATGCAAATGCCAATGGCCGCACAAGCGGTGTTGTTGGGCGGTAACGTGCGGGTTGGCCTTGAAGACAATATCTGGCTGGACAAAGGCGTATTAGCCACCAACGGCCAATTGGTCGAACGCGCCAGCGAGATCCTCAGCCGCCTCGGCGCCCGGGTCCTCACGCCTGCCGAAGGCCGGGTAAAAATGGGCCTGACCCAGCGCGGTTAATCCAGACATACACCCACCCCTGTGGGAGCGAGCCTGCGCGCGATGAGGCCGTCACATCCGGCATTTTCAGTCGGCTGCCACTGCGCTTTCGCGAGCAGGCTCGCGCCCACATGGGATCACCGAATTCATTCAGGACGTCGCCATGAGCTTTATCACCGAAATCAAAACCTTCGCCGCTCTGGGCAGCGGTGTCATCGGCAGCGGCTGGGTGTCCCGCGCGCTCGCCCACGGCCTCGATGTGGTGGCCTGGGACCCCGCTCCCGGTGCCGAAGCAGCATTGCGCAAACGCGTGGCCAATGCCTGGGGTGCCTTGGAAAAACAAGGCTTGGCGCCTGGAGCTTCGCAAGACCGGCTGCGCTTTGTTGCGACCATTGAAGAGTGCGTGCGCGATGCCGATTTCATTCAGGAAAGCGCACCGGAACGCCTTGATCTGAAACTGGAGCTGCACGGCAAAATCAGCGCCGCGGCCAAGCCCGATGCGTTGATTGGCTCGAGTACTTCAGGCCTGTTGCCAAGCGAGTTTTACGAGGGCTCGACGCACCCTGAGCGTTGCGTGGTCGGGCACCCGTTCAACCCGGTTTACCTGCTGCCCCTGGTGGAAGTGGTCGGTGGCAGAAACACGGCCCCGGAAGCAATTCAAGCGGCAATCAAAGTCTATGAGTCCTTGGGCATGCGTCCCTTGCATGTGCGCAAGGAAGTGCCAGGCTTCATCGCCGATCGGTTGCTGGAAGCGCTATGGCGCGAGGCGCTGCACCTGGTCAACGACGGTGTCGCAACCACAGGTGAAATCGACGATGCGATTCGTTTTGGCGCGGGTCTGCGCTGGTCGTTCATGGGCACCTTTTTGACCTATACCCTGGCGGGTGGCGACGCTGGCATGCGGCACTTCATGGCGCAATTTGGCCCGGCGCTGCAGTTGCCATGGACGTACTTGCCAGCACCGGAACTGACCGACAAGTTGATCGACGATGTGGTGGAAGGCACCAGCGATCAATTGGGCGGGCACAGCATTTCGGCACTGGAGCGCTATCGTGATGACTGCTTGCTGGCGGTGCTTGAAGCCGTGAAGACCACCAAAGAGAAACATGGAATGGCGTTCGCCGACTAATCGACTATCAGGACTGCGCCCATCGCCAGCAGGCTAGCTCCCACAGAAGAATGCATTCCAATGTGGGAGCCAGCCTGCTGGCGATGACGGCATTCCAATCACAATCTGTTCTGGATCAGCCACCATGCCCACCCTCACCACCTACCAAACCCGCATCATCCCCGATTGGGTCGACTACAACGGCCACCTGCGCGACGCTTTCTACCTGCTGATTTTCAGCTATGCCACCGATGCCTTGATGGATCGCCTGGGCATGGACAGCAACCAGCGCGAAGCCAGCGGCAACTCGCTATTCACCCTTGAATTGCACCTCAATTACTTGCACGAAGTGAAGCTCGATGCCGAGGTCGAAGTTCGCACCCAGATCATCGGCCACGACAGCAAACGCCTGCACCTGTATCACAGCCTTCACGTGGTGGGTGACGACAAGACCCTGGCTGGCAACGAACAAATGCTGCTGCATGTCGACCTTGCAGGCCCTAACGCCGCACCGTTCAGCGAACAGACACTGAGCAAACTGCACGCCATCGCAAGCGAACAAATTGATCTGGCGACCCCCGCCTACATTGGCCGAGTGATCGCTCTACCACCTAAAAAATGATCAGGAGATCGCATGAACACTGCCGCCTTCGCTGACTTTCGTACCTACCCGTTGATCAGTGCGCTGACCGCCGTGAACGGTCTGGCGGATCACGTTCAAGTGACGTGGGCTGACGGCCGGATCAGCCCCTACCATCACCAATGGTTGCGGGACAACTGCCCTTGCCCGCAGTGCGTCTACACCGTCACTCGCGAACAGGTGCTGGAAATCATCGACGTCGCGCATGACCTCATACCCTCAGCATCAAGCATTGATGACCAAGGTTGCTTGCGTATCGATTGGCAAGACGGACATCTGAGCCGCTTCGATCCCGGGTGGCTGCGCGCCCACGCGTATGATGATAAGTCCCGGGCGGAACGACGCGCCGCCAAACCGAAACACCAACTATGGCGCAGTGACTTGCAATTGCCGGTGTTCGAATACCAGGCATTGATGAGCGACGACCAGGCATTGCTCCAATGGCTGCTGGCCGTGCGTGACCTTGGCCTGACCCAGGTGCGCGGCGTGCCCACCGAGCCTGGCTCTTTGAAGCTGATCGCCCAGCGAATCTCATTCATCCGCGAGAGCAATTTCGGTGTGTTGTTCAACGTGCAATCCAAGGCTGATGCGGACAGCAATGCCTACACCGCTTTCAACCTGCCGCTGCACAGCGATTTGCCGACCCGGGAGTTGCAACCGGGGCTGCAATTCCTGCATTGCCTGGTGAATGATGCCGACGGCGGCGAGAGCATTTTTGTCGATGGTTTTGCCATCGCCGAAGCCTTGCGCGAAGAAGATCCCGAGTCTTTCAAAAGCCTCTGTGAAATCCCGGTGGAATTTCGCAACAAGGACCGCAACAGTGACTACCGTTGCCTCGCGCCCATCATCGCGCTGGACGCTTTAGGGAAAGTCTCGGAAATCCGCATGGCGAACTTTCTGCGCGGGCCGTTTGATGCGTCTGTGGAGGAAATGCCCAGGCTTTATCGTGCGTATCGACGCTTGATCGGCATGACTCGCGAGGCACGTTTTCGCCTGATGACGCGACTCAATCCGGGTGAGATGTGGTGCTTCGACAACCGCCGTACCTTGCATGCGCGCAACGCTTTCGACCCTGCAACCGGCGCCCGGCACTTCCAGGGATGCTATGTCGACCGCGATGAGTTGTTGTCGCGGATTTTGGTGTTGCAACGCTGAACCGGGTCATCGTTCATCGCGAGCAGGCTGGCTCCCACAGTTGACCGAGTTCCCTCAGAGGAATGCAGTCGAACGTGGGAGCGGGCATGCTCGCGAAAGCGGTCGTCCAATCAACCCAAAACCACCTGATTCAAGGCAAAAAAAACCCCGATCATGCCGTGACAAGATCGGGGCTGAGGTGGGTACTGTTGAGGAGCCGTTGCGCGAGGGTGACCAAACCTTCGTGATACCAGCTGTCTGCAGTGTGCCTGCTCACTTTCGCTCAAGTTAGCCGAAAACGACCTGTTCATAGGTATCTCGGCCATTGCGACAATTCGCCCTTGCCGCCGCCGACGGCCCCTACCAGAATCGACTCACGACACCGTTCCCTGAAGAAGGATTGCGTCATGATGTACGCCGATTTGATAGACCAGGAAGACCTGTTGGGCCAGCTCAAGGCATTGGGTTTTCAAGTACCCAGCGGTTCGACCGCCGAGCAGGCTTGCGAGTGCGCGGTGCGAGGCTTGAACGATGAGCGAGCCATGACGTTGCGCAGAATGGTCAAGGATATGTACACCAGCAGCGCGACCATCCTGCCGGCCGTGCGCCAGGCCATTGATAAACAATTACTGCCGGCGTTGGCGCAGTATCAGCAAGGCCGTAGCGCCTGACAGATCCAATCGCGAACAGGCTCGCTCCCACCGTTGACCGGGTTCTCTCATGGGAACGCGGTCCAATGTGGGAGTGAGCCTGCTCGCGATGAAGGCTCTGCGCTCCTACAGTCTTACACTGGCAAACGTAGACTCGTTACGCGCCTGGCTCAACGCCGACAACGGCCCCGACAATGGCGACAGTACCAACGCTTGCGGCAGCGGCATCATCGCAACTTGTTGTGTGGTGTTGGAACCTACGCGCTCGTCACGCGGCGGAATGCCGAAGTATTCGCGGTAGCACTTGGAGAAGTGCGGCGTGGACACAAAGCCGCAGACCGATGCCACCTCGATGATCGACATCGGCGTTTGCTTGAGCAACTGCCGTGCACGGATCAGTCGCAGTTTCAGGTAGTAACGGGACGGCGAGCAGTGCAGATACTTCTGGAACAACCGCTCGAGTTGACGACGCGATACCGCGACATACACGGCCAGTTCGTCAAGGTCGATGGGCTCCTCCAGGTTGGCTTCCATCAGCGCGACGATTTCCTGCAGCTTCGGCTGATTGGTGCCGAGCATGTGTTTGAGTGGCACACGCTGGTGATCCTGTTCGTTACGAATACGCTCGTAGACAAACATTTCCGAGATGGCAGCTGACAGTTCACGACCGTGATCGCGGCTGATCAGGTGCAGCATCATGTCCAGCGGCGCGGTGCCGCCAGAGCTGGTGAAGCGGTTACGGTCGAGGGTAAACAGGCGTGTACTCATGACAACACGCGGGAAGGCTTCCTGCATCGACGCCAGGCATTCCCAGTGCACACTGCAATCGAAACCGTCCAGCAGGCCGGCGCACGCCAACGCCCAACTGCCGGTGCAGACAGCACCGAGGCGACGCGACTGACGCGCCTGGCTTTGCAGCCACGACACATGCTCACGCGTGACGGTGCGTTGAATGCCGATACCGCCGCAAACAATGATCGTGTCCAGGGCAGGCGCTTTGTGCATGGAGCAATCGGGGGTGATCTGCAGGCCGTCACTGGCCCAGACCTGCCCGCCATCGACGGTGAGCGTGGTCCAGCGATACAGCTCGCGGCCAGACAACTGGTTGGCCATACGCAGCGGTTCTACTGCGGACGCCAGAGAAATCAGCGTGAAATTGTCCAGCAGCAAAAAGCCGATGGATTGAGGCGCACGGTTCTGGGGTTGAGCCCCGGAGTTGAACGTCGTCATCGCGGTATCTCCTCACACAAAGCGGGTGATGGCCTCAGGCGGAGGCTCTTGTTATTGCCATCGTTCTCGCGTGGGAGACGGGCTTTGTAATGACAGAGCAATTGCCATGCCTAAATTTGAATGCGCGTTCAATAACTCCTGAAAACGACATCGAGACGTGTCTGGATGCTTCTACATAAGCACACGTAGAGAGTAGGGATAATAAGGGCCATCAGGCAGGGCAAGCGCCCTGCCCCGCGACCGGTGAGCAAATCGGTATCACTTGGGGTTACGGGTCTTGCGCGAGGTTGGAAAGAGTGTCACCACAGGCACAGGTGACAGGCGGTAGAAAGCGGTTCAGGACTCGCTGACGACTAATAGCGCTTATCTGTAAGCGACGCGCCAAAACGTGGCGCGATTGGGATCGGGTGTTCAATTAGCGCGCAGTTTTGACTGGTCTGATGCTATCGCCAGCAGGCTGGCTCCCACAGTGTATCTTTATCGATCACAAAACCTGTGGGAGCCAGCCTGCTGGCGATAGGACCGATGCAGTCTCAACACTCAACCGCACTGACCGCCAACCCACCGCGCGATGTCTCTTTGTATTTGTCATGCATGTCGGCGCCGGTGTCGCGCATGGTGCGGATCACCCGGTCCAGCGAGATAAAGTGCTGGCCGTCGCCGCGCAATGCCATCTGCGCCGCATTGATCGCTTTCACCGCCGCAATCGCATTGCGTTCGATGCAGGGCACTTGCACCAGGCCGCCTACCGGATCGCAAGTGAGGCCCAGGTTGTGCTCCAGGCCAATTTCCGCCGCGTTGCACAATTGTTCCGGCGTGGCGCCGAGAATTTCTGCCAGCCCTGCCGCTGCCATGGCGCAGGCGGAACCCACTTCGCCTTGGCAGCCGACTTCAGCACCGGAGATGGAAGCGTTTTTCTTGCACAAAATCCCGACGGCCGCGGCACCGAGCAAATAGTCGACGACGTTGGCGTCGGTGACCGCTTCGCTGAACTTCATGAAGTAGTGCAATACCGCTGGAATAATCCCCGCCGCGCCATTAGTCGGCGCCGTTACCATGCGCCCGCCCGCGGCATTCTCTTCGTTGACGGCCAGGGCGAACAGGTTGACCCACTCCATGGCGCTCAACGTCGAGCCGATCACGTTGGGTTTGCCCAGCTCCTGCAAGCTGCGGTGCAATTTAGCGGCGCGACGGCGTACGTTGAGGCCGCCGGGCAAGATGCCTTCGTGCTTGAGCCCTTGCTCGACGCAATCTTGCATGGCGCGCCAGAGTTTCATCAGCCCGCTGCGGATTTCCTCTTCGCTACGCCAGACCTTTTCGTTCGCCATCATCAGTTCAGCGACTCGCAAGTTGTGCTTCTGGCACAGCTCCAGCAGCTCAACCGCACTGGAATAGTCGTACGGCAGCACGGTGCGATCCAGGTCCACCACGCCGCTGGAGGCTTGTGCCTCATCCACCACAAAGCCGCCGCCGACAGAATAATAGGTGTCGCGATGCAACTCGCCGTCATTGCCCTCGGCAACCAGCGTCATGGCGTTCGGATGGAATGGCAGGTTTTCTTCGATCAATCGCATGTCACGAGCCCAGATGAACGGCACAGGCAGACGACCATCAAGCAACAAAGTGCTGGTTTCACGCAGGGTTTCGATACGGATGCCGATGTGCGACGGATCGATCGCATCCGGCCATTCGCCCATCAGCCCCATGATCACGGCGTTATCGCTGCCGTGACCGATCCCGGTGGCAGATAACGACCCGTAAAGCTGAACTTCAACGCGCCTTACTTGTTCCAAAAGTCCCTGTTCCCGTAAAACCTGCACGAACAGCGCTGCGGCGCGCATTGGCCCTACGGTGTGTGAACTGGAAGGGCCGATGCCGATTTTGAACAGGTCGAAAACGCTGATAGCCATTACTGCAGAACTCCTGGATGTGCCAACTGCGGGCGCCAAAACGCCCGGTGACGGAGCTGCTACGCTCAAGCTGCAATCCGCCGAGATGGCCGCATCATCCGGCTTTTGTCATGTCGTTCGACGTCTCACACCGACGTACCCATGCCCAGCAACGCCGCTGGCGTTTGACGCTACGTTTTCGCCGTTTTTTGCGGATCAGAGCGGCAAACGGGGCTAAAAAAAGCTGTAAACGACGTCACTGACACTGGATGCGACCATCCCTGTACTGGTTACGACGCACCCTGTAGGCGTCAGATTTTCACTGGTACATGATCGTATCGACTCGATTGCAAGGCGCCGTGGTAAAGCTGTCTCCAAAACGCCATCCAACCGCAACCTATAAGTGCGGTGGTCCAGTCGGAACACTGCCAAAAAAAACACCAAGGAGTCCATCCATGAAAGGTTCCCCGTCGTTGTTGTTGGCCGCCATGCTAAGTCTGCCGTTTCTGGCGCAAGCCGCAGAACCGGCACAATGCAGCACCGTAAACTTCTCCGATGTCGGCTGGACCGACATCACCGCTACAACCGCTACCACCAGCGTCGTGCTCGACGCCCTCGGCTACAAGACCAAGACCACGATGATTTCCGTACCGGTGACCTACAAGTCCCTGGCCGACGGCAAGAACATGGACGTGTTTCTGGGTAACTGGATGCCGACCATGGAGAACGACATCAAGGCCTACCGCGACGCCGGCACCGTTGACGTCGTACGCACCAACCTTACGGGCGCCAAGTACACCCTCGCCGTGCCGCAAGCGCTGTACGACAAAGGGCTGCATGATTTCGCCGACATCGCCAAATTCAAGAAAGAGCTCGACGGCAAAATCTACGGCATCGAGCCCGGTAACGACGGCAACCGTCTGATCCAGACCATGATCGACAAAAACGCCTTCGGCCTCAAAGACGCAGGCTTCAAAGTCGTTGAGTCCAGCGAGGCAGGCATGCTGTCTCAAGTCGACCGTGCGCAAAAACGTGACACCGCCGTGGTGTTCCTTGGCTGGGCGCCACATCCGATGAACAAGCGCTTCAAAATCCAGTACCTGACCGGTGGCGACGACTTCTTCGGCCCGGACTTCGGTGCCGCAACCGTTGCCACCAACACCCGCAAGGGTTACACCCAGGAATGCAGCAACGTAGGCCAACTGCTGAAAAATCTGGAATTCACCGTCGACATGGAAAGCTCGCTGATGGGCAACATCCTGGATGACAAGATGAAGCCTGACGCAGCGGCCAAGGCCTGGCTGAAAAAGAATCCCCAGGTGCTCGATACCTGGCTCGCAGGTGTGACCACCATTGACGGTAAACCCGGTCTTGCGGCCGTGAAGGCCAAGCTGGCAATGCCTTAAATCATGGAGCATCGCTTACGCCGGGCGAGCTAGCTCGCCCGGGCTGTTTATTCCTTGCATGCGGACGTTCACTACCATGCTGATTGATCAGAAAATCCCCTTAGGCCAGTACATCGCGGGCTTCGTTGAATGGTTGACGCAACACGGCGCCAGCACGTTCGACGCAATCGCCGTGACGCTGGAAACGATGATCCACGGTGTGACTTTTGCGCTGACCTGGTTCAACCCGCTGGCATTGATCGGCCTAATTGCGCTACTCGCACACTTCATTCAACGCAAATGGGGACTGACCGTTTTCGTCATCCTCTCGTTTCTGCTGATCCTCAACCTGGGGTACTGGCAGGAAACCATGGAAACCCTCGCCCAGGTGTTGTTCGCCACCCTGGTCTGCGTGGTCATCGGCGTGCCGTTGGGCATCGTCGCCGCGCACAAGCCGATGTTCTACACACTGATGCGTCCGGTGCTCGATCTGATGCAGACCGTACCGACGTTCGTGTACCTCATTCCGACCCTGACCCTCTTCGGGCTGGGTGTGGTGCCGGGTCTGATCTCCACGGTGGTGTTCGCGATTGCCGCGCCAATCCGCCTGACCTACCTGGGTATTCGCGATGTACCGGCTGAATTGATGGACGCCGGCAAAGCCTTCGGCTGCTCGCGCCGTCAACTGCTTTCAAGGATTGAACTGCCGCACGCCATGCCTAGCATCGCGGCCGGTATTACCCAATGCATCATGCTGTCGTTGTCGATGGTGGTGATCGCAGCATTGGTAGGCGCCGATGGCCTGGGCAAACCTGTGGTCAACGCACTGAACACCGCCGATATCGCCCTGGGCTTCGAAGCAGGCCTGGCGATCGTACTGCTGGCGATCATGCTCGACCGTATCTGCAAACAACCCGACGCTAAAATTGGGGGTGATGCATGAGCATTATTCGCTTCGAAGACGTAGACGTAGTCTTTTCCAAAGATCCGCGAGAAGCCTTGAAGCTTCTTGATCAAGGCATGACCCGTGATCAGATACTGAAAAAGACCGGGCAGATTGTCGGCGTTGAAAAAGCCAGCCTGGACGTCGAAAAAGGCGAGATCTGCGTGCTGATGGGGCTGTCCGGTTCCGGCAAGTCCAGCCTGCTGCGCTGCATCAATGGTCTCAACACGGTCAGCCGTGGCAAGTTGTTCGTCGAGCACGAAAGCAGGCAGATCGACATTGCTTCCTGCACCCCGGCCGAACTGAAAATGATGCGCACCAAACGCATCGCCATGGTGTTTCAGAAGTTCGCCCTGATGCCTTGGCTGACGGTGCGCGAAAACATCAGCTTCGGTCTGGAGATGCAGGGCCGGCCGGAGAAAGAACGCAAGAAACTGGTCGATGAAAAACTCGAACTGGTAGGCCTTACCCAATGGCGCAACAAGAAACCCGATGAGCTTTCCGGCGGTATGCAGCAACGCGTCGGCCTGGCTCGCGCGCTGGCGATGGACGCCGATATCTTGCTGATGGACGAACCGTTTTCGGCGCTCGACCCGCTGATCCGCCAAGGCCTGCAAGACGAACTGCTGGAACTTCAAAGCAAGCTCAACAAAACCATCGTGTTCGTCAGTCACGACCTTGATGAAGCATTGAAGCTGGGCAGCCGTATCGCCATCATGAAGGACGGCCGAATCGTTCAATACAGCAAGCCGGAAGAAATCGTTCTGAACCCGGCGGATGACTATGTGCGCACGTTCGTGGCGCACACCAATCCGCTGAACGTGTTGTGCGGTCGCAGCCTGATGCGCACCCTGGACAACTGCAAACGCATCAACGGTTCGGTATGCCTCGATCCGGGCGGCGATTCGTGGCTGGACCTGGCCGAGGGCAACACCATAAAAGGCGCACGCCAGAACGGCGCGAGCCT
The DNA here is from genome assembly GCF_050321825.1 of Gordonia sp. IEGM753. Lineage (NCBI taxonomy): Bacteria > Bacillati > Actinomycetota > Actinomycetes > Mycobacteriales > Gordoniaceae > Gordonia > Gordonia sp. IEGM753. Next base: position 577,141 of record NZ_JBNQGB010000003.1, on the reverse strand, counting down.
TGACCTGCAAAACTGGGCACCGGGGCAAGCCGTTGAAGGCTTGGGTCGCAGGCCAACGCTGGTGGACTCCAACATCGGCATGCGCGACGCGCTGCAGATTCGCTACCAGACTGGCAACAAACTGGTGCTGCATGACAACAATCATGTGGTGGGCATCCTCGGCGACAGCGAGCTGTACCACGCGCTGCTCGGCAAGAACCTGGGCTAGAGCCGCACACACGAAAACGCCGCGAGAGGATCGCGGCGTTTTTGTTTATCGGGATATCTGGCAATGCAGTGTTGAAGTTGATGACCCCATCGCTAGCAGGCTAGCTACCACAGGGGATTGCATTGCCAAGGAGCTGCCGATGGCCCCCACATTGGAATGCATTCTCTTGTGGGAGCCAGCCTGCTGGCGATGAAGTTGACGCGATGCTTCAGACTGAAACACCGCACCACTGATAACTCAGCTATAAACACGGCCAAGGAGCTGCCGATGGCTTTCAAACTGATCGAGCACGTCACGGGTGATCTGATCCTGAGTGAAGCCCATCAAGTCGTAATCCTGGCTGCCGTTGTGCAGGTAAACCTCGGCGCGGTAGTAGCGCGCACGCGGCTCATCGGGGCTTTCAGCCGCCGCCGAATCGCCCGCCGCTGCCAGGTAACCATCCAGGCTGACTTCGTAGACAAAGGGGTTGCCCGACTCCATCTCGATACGCAGCCCCATGCAACGCTTGGCCTTGCCCAACAACGTTTGCACGTCCAGGCCTTGGCCGCGCAACTGCACCGCCGCCTCTTCCAGCGCCGGGCTCACTTGCTTGTCCATGAAGCGCTGAACGATCGACTGGTTCGGCTGCAGGTCCAGTTGCGTCAGACGCTCGCTGAAACCACGGCGACCCCGCGCTGCCAGCTCCGCTTGCTCCTGTTCGATCTGCACGTCCTGGCGCATCGCCTTGTGCAAACCGAACATGAAGAACACCAACACCACCGAGAACGGCAGACCGGCCAGCACGACCATGGTTTGCATGGCTTCAAAGTTACCGGCGAACAGCAGGCCGATGGTCACCAGCGTGATCACCACCGACCAGAAAATGCGCAACCAATGCGGTGCATCTTCGTCGACGTTGCCGCCCTTGCACGAAAGGTTGGCCATCATTACCGCGCCGGAATCCGCCGGGGTCAGGAACAGCACGAAACCGACGAAGATCGACACGCCGATCACAACCTTCGACGCCGGGTAATGCTCCAGCAACTGGTAAATCGCCATCGACGGTTGTTCGAGCGCAGTCTTGCCGAGCTCCACCGCCCCATGGTTCATCACCAGGTCCAATGCCGAGTTACCGAAAATCGACAGCCACGCCAGGGTGAAACCCAGCGGGATCAGCAACACGCCAGCCACCAGTTCACGCACCGTGCGACCACGGGAAATACGGGCGATGAACATACCCACGAACGGGGCCCAGGAAATCCACCACGCCCAATAGAACAGCGTCCACAGGCCCATCCAGCGCTCGGTCTTCTCGGCGCTGCCTTCGTAGACGTACAGGTCAAAAGTCTTCAGTACGATGCCGTTCAGGTAGTCGCCAACGTTTTGCACGAAGCCGTTGAGCAGGTGCAACGTCGGGCCGAACAACAACACGAAAATCAGCAGGCCACTGAACAGCACGATGTTGAGGTTGGACAGGCGACGAATGCCGTTCTCGACACCGGACACGGCAGCGATGGTTGCCACGGTGCTCATCACGATGATCACGATCAGCAAGTTGGTGTTGCTGTGCTGCATGCCGAACAGGTTTTCCAGCCCGGAAGACACTTGCAGCGAACCAATCCCCAAATTCGTCACCAGGCCCAGCAGGGTCACGAACATGCCAAAGCCGTCCACCGCGTGTCCGGCCGCGCCTTTCACCCAGCGCTCGCCGACCAGCGGATAAAGCGCCGAACGCAATGCCAGCGGCTGGTTATGCCGGTAAGCAAAGTAGGCCACCGCCAAACCAACCAGCGCGTAGATCGCCCAGCCATGCAGGCCCCAATGCAGGAACGTCAGTTGAACCGCCTGACGGGCCGCCATGTTGCTGGCAGCCACACCTTCGGGCGGATTGAAATAATGGTCCAGCGGCTCGGAAGCACCGAAGTACAGCAGCGAAATGCCGATGCCCGACGAGAACAGCATCCCCGCCCACGCGCCATAGCTGAAGTCCGGCGTGTCGTCCTTGCTGCCCAGTTTGAGCTTGCCGTAGGACGAAAACGCCAGGCCGATAACGAATACCAGGTAAGCAGCAATCACCACCATGTAGTACCAGCCGAAGCTGCGGGACAACCATGCCTGGGCAATGCCGAGCAAACGGCCAGCCTCTTGTGGGGCGATGATCAGAATGGCGGTCAACAACAGAATCAGCGCGGTAGAGGTGTAGAACACCCAACCGTTGACCGTCACCTTCTCGGGCGGGGTCTTTATAAGAGAAGCAGAACTCATGGCACAGATGCTCCGGGCAGTGCGGGAGAAGAACACAAGGCAACGCGTTACCCGACCAATCGGTTGGTTGGCAGCCGACCGGCGGGTGATATAAAGACACCCCGAAAAAAGCCCGAAGCCCTTGAGCGCCAGTGCGCGGGGGTTTCGAGCGGTTTCAGATGTCGGATTACCGCCATTTACATGTAGGAAAAGTCTGTAAATAGCGACGATTTGTCGCAGAGCTTATTCTTTGTTGATTGAACGTTCAATCAAAACAAAATAGACTGGCCTCCAATCCGATAGACGTTTTACGTCCGTTGGAAGGCCTAAGGAGATGTGCAAGATGCCCAAGGTCGGTATGCAACCCATCCGTCGTCAGCAGTTGATCGAAGCCACATTGCAGGCGGTAGATCAGGTCGGAATGGGGGACGCCAGCATTGCGCTGATAGCCCGTTTGGCCGGTGTCTCGAACGGCATCATCAGTCACTATTTTCAGGACAAGAATGGCCTGATCGCCGCCACGATGCGGTATCTGATGAACGCCCTCAGCGAGAACGTCACCGCGCGCCGTCAGGCGCTGACAGATGACAGCCCCCGGGCGAATCTGCAGGTGATTATCGAAGGCAACTTCGACGCCAGCCAGGTCAATGGCCCGGCAATGAAAACCTGGTTGGCCTTTTGGGCCACCAGCATGCACCACCCGTCTTTGCACAGGTTGCAGCGGATCAACGATCACCGTCTGTATTCCAACCTGTGCTGCCAGTTCCGCCGTGTATTGCCGCTCGAAGATGCGCGCAGTGCAGCACGTGGCCTGGCAGCCCTCATTGATGGTTTGTGGTTGCGCGGCGCGCTGTCGGGAGATGCTTTCGACACCGAGCAGGCGCAACAGATCGCTTACGAATACATGGATATCCAATTGGCCAAGCAGGTGAGTTAGAGCACACATAACCGCTCAACCCCTGAACCGCTACTGACCCGTGATGCCGCCAACGGCTGGCATCACCCAGTGGTTACCGCCAATCAACTTATGCACTTGCGAGGACTATATGGCCCGTTTCGAACTGCAAAAACTCTACATTGATGGCGGTTACTCCGACGCTAGCAGCGACGCCACTTTCGAAGCCATCAACCCGGCTAACGGTGAAGTCCTCGCAAACGTGCAACGCGCGACCAAGGAAGACGTCGAGCGGGCCGTGGTCAGCGCCGAGAAAGGCCAGAAGATCTGGGCGGCAATGACGGCCATGGAGCGTTCGCGCATCCTGCGTCGCGCCGTGGACATCCTGCGCGAGCGCAACGATGAACTGGCCGCCCTGGAAACCCTGGACACTGGCAAGTCGTTCTCCGAAACCAAGTACGTCGACATCGTCACTGGCGCTGACGTGCTGGAATACTACGCAGGCTTGGTACCGGCCATCGAAGGCGAGCAAATTCCGCTGCGCACCACGTCGTTCGTTTATACCCGTCGCGAGCCATTGGGCGTCGTGGCCGGTATCGGCGCGTGGAACTACCCGATTCAGATCGCCCTGTGGAAATCTGCGCCGGCCCTGGCGGCCGGTAACGCAATGATCTTCAAGCCAAGCGAAGTCACGTCCCTGACCACGCTGAAACTGGCTGAGATCTACACCGAAGCCGGCGTTCCGGCTGGCGTGTTCAACGTGTTGACCGGCAGTGGTCGCGAAGTGGGCACCTGGCTGACCGAGCACCCGCGCATCGAGAAAATCTCGTTCACCGGCGGCACCGACACCGGCAAGAAAGTCATGGCCAGTGCTTCGAGCTCTTCGCTCAAAGAGGTGACCATGGAACTGGGCGGTAAATCGCCGCTGATCATTTTCGACGACGCCGACCTCGATCGTGCTGCCGACACCGCGATGATGGCCAACTTCTACAGCTCCGGCCAGGTGTGCACCAACGGCACTCGCGTGTTCGTGCCCAAGCATTTGCAAGCCGCATTCGAAGCCAAGATCGCTGAGCGCGTTGCCCGGATCCGCATCGGCAACCCGGAAGACGAAAACACCAATTTCGGCCCGCTGGTGAGCTTTGCGCACATGGAAAGCGTGCTGGGCTACATCGCCAAGGGTAAGGAAGAAGGCGCCCGCGTGCTGTGCGGCGGCGGCCGTCTGACCGAAGGCGACTTCGCCAAAGGCGCCTTCGTGGCACCGACCGTGTTCACCGATTGCACCGACGAGATGACCATCGTCCGCGAAGAAATCTTCGGCCCAGTGATGAGCATCCTCACCTACGAAACCGAAGAAGAAGTGATTCGTCGCGCCAACGACACCGACTTCGGCCTGGCTGCCGGTATCGTCACCAAAGACCTGAACCGCGCTCACCGCGTGATTCATCAACTGGAAGCAGGCATCTGCTGGATCAACGCCTGGGGCGAATCCGACGCCAAGATGCCGGTCGGCGGCTACAAGCAGTCGGGTGTTGGCCGTGAGAACGGGATCAGCTCGCTGAACAACTTCACGCGCATCAAATCGGTACAGGTCGAGCTGGGCGATTACGCCTCGGTGTTCTGATCTGACTAAGAGTTTTCTGTGGCGAGGGGATTTATCCCCGTTGGGCTGCGAAGCAGCCCCCATCCAGATACTGCAAGTCTTCAGATAGATCTCGGTCGCTGATTTTGCGACTGCTGCGCAGCCGGTCGGGGATAAATCCCCTCACCACAGGTTTTGCAGTGTCTCGGCGATCTCGACCTGAACCAACTTCAAAGAGGGTGCATTCAATGTCCCAAGAATACGATTACATCATCATCGGTGCCGGCTCGGCCGGTAACACTCTGGCGACCCGTCTGACTGAAGACCAAGGCGTCACCGTCCTGCTGCTCGAAGCAGGCGGCCCGGATTACCGCTTCGACTTCCGCACACAAATGCCGGCCGCTTTGGCGTTCCCGCTGCAGGGCCGTCGCTACAACTGGGCCTATGAAACCGATCCAGAGCCACACATGGACGGCCGTCGTATGGAATGCGGTCGCGGCAAGGGCCTTGGCGGTTCTTCGCTGATCAACGGCATGTGCTACATCCGCGGCAACGCGATGGACTACGACAATTGGTCGAAACTGCCAGGCCTGGAAGATTGGGATTACCTCAACTGCCTGCCGTATTTCCGCAAGGCTGAAACCCGTGACATCGGCCCGAACGATTACCACGGTGGCGATGGCCCGGTTAGCGTGACCACGCCTAAGGCCGGTAACAACCCGCTGTTCCACGCGATGGTTGAGGCGGGCGTGCAAGCCGGCTACCCGCGTACCGAAGACCTCAACGGTTACCAGCAAGAAGGCTTCGGCCCGATGGACCGCACCGTGACGCCGAACGGCCGCCGCGCCAGCACCGCTCGCGGTTACCTGGACGTTGCCAAGAAGCGCTCGACGCTGACCATCGTCACGCACGCCTTGACCGACAAGATTCTGTTCGAAGACAAACGCGCGGTCGGCGTGCGCTACCTGATCGGCGCCGCTGAAGAGCGCGTTGAAGCGCGCGCCCGCAAAGAAGTGCTGCTGTGCTCCGGCGCCATTGCGTCCCCGCAAATTCTGCAACGCTCTGGCGTCGGCCCGGCCGAACTGCTGAACACGCTAGACATCCCGGTGGTCCACGACCTGCCAGGCGTTGGCGAAAACCTGCAGGATCACCTGGAGCTGTACCTGCAATACGCCTGCACCCAACCGGTGTCGCTGTACCCGTCGCTGCTCTGGTACAACCAGCCGGCTATCGGTGCCGAGTGGCTGTTCAACGGCACTGGCATCGGCGCCAGCAACCAGTTCGAAGCCGGTGGTTTCATCCGTACCCGTGAAGAATTCGATTGGCCGAACATTCAGTACCACTTCCTGCCGGTCGCGATTAACTACAACGGCAGTAACGGCGTAAAAGAGCATGGCTTCCAGGCGCACATGGGTTCCATGCGTTCGCCTAGCCGTGGTCGCATCCAGGCCAAGTCCAAGGACCCGCGCGAATACCCGAGCATCCTTTTCAACTACATGGCCACCGAGCAGGACTGGCAGGAATTCCGTGACGGCATCCGCCTGACGCGTGAAATCATGCAACAACCTGCACTGGACGCTTACCGTGGCCGCGAAATCAGCCCGGGCATTGACGTGCAAACCGATGAGCAACTCGACACGTTCATCCGCGAACACGCCGAAACCGCGTTCCACCCGTCCTGCTCGTGCAAGATGGGCACCGACGAAATGGCCGTGGTTGACGCCGAAGGCCGTGTGCATGGCCTGCAAGCCTTGCGTGTCGTGGATGCCTCGATCATGCCGATCATCACCACCGGCAACCTGAACGCGCCAACGATCATGATCGCCGAGAAAATCGCCGACAAGATTCGTGGCCGCCAACCGTTGCCGCGCAGCACCGCCGATTACTACGTGGCCGGTGATGCACCGGTACGTGGCAAGCCGATGCGCGATGTGAGCCTGACTGCTCAGTAAGACAGCCACACCGCGTCACGACCCATCGCGAGCAGGCTCGCTCCCACAGGTATTGGGTTGGATTGCAGATGTGTGATCTCGCCCAATCCCTGTGGGAGCGAGCCTGACTGCTCAGTAAGACAGCCACACCGCGTCACGACCCATCGCGAGCAGGCTCGCTCCCACAGGTTTTGGTTTGGATTGCAGATGTGTGATCTCGCCCAATCCCTGTGGGAGTGAGCCTGACTGCTCAGTAAGACAGCCGCACCGCGTCACGACCCATCGCGAGCAGGCTCGCTCCCACAGGTTTTGTGTTGGATTGCAGATGTGTGATCTCGCCCAATCCCTGTGGGAGTGAGCCTGACTGCTTAGTAAGACAGCCGCACCGCGTCACGACCCATCGCGAGCAGGCTCGCTGCCACAGGTTTTGTGTTGGATTGCAGATGTGTGATCTCGCCCAATCCCTGTGGGAGCGAGCCTGCTCGCGATGGCGGTCTTGGCAATAACGCATCGCTTCACCCTTGATCCGCCCCCCCGCACAGGCCTAATCTAGCGCCACGCAAACGTTTCACCCCCTCGCAACACCGCTGCAACGCCACTCCATACCAAGGAGGTTCACCGATGTTCGATTTCCACCCTCAGCTCAAGCAGCGCTTCGCTGCGTTGCGCACGGGCGCTGAATTTTTTTCGCTGCGTTATGTGCGCGAGTCCGGCCAATACCTGTCGGTGCGCAAAAACGTCGCCGAACCTCCAAGTCTTGGCCGTGACGAAGGCGCGATGCTGACCGTACGCCTCAACGGCGTTGAAGCCTACGCGGCGACCAACGATTTATCGCAAAAAGGCCTGCAGTTAGCGCTGGAACGGGCCGAGCAACAGGCCCGTTTGATCAAGCCTTACGCCTTGCTGGACCTGCGCGAACAAGTCGTCTCCAGCGACCGTGCCGACTATTTTTCACCCAACCTCGACCAGCCTTTTCCGTCCCTCAGCGATTGTTTGCAACTGCTGGGGGATGAGTCCGCCGCGGTCCCCAAGGACGAGCGACTGGTGAGCTGGCAGGTCAGCCTTGGCCTGACAAACGTCGAGCAGATTTACCTCAACAGTGCGGGCGCCGAATTGCGCCAGGCACAGCGCTTTGTCTATCCCGGCCTGGACATCACTGCCTACGATGGCAACGACAGCCAGACCCGCAGCCTGGGTCGCGAAAATTTCGGCCAACAGGGCGGCGCCGATGTCATCAGCCGTTGTGGACTGATTGGCGCCGGCCCGCAAGTGGCTGATCAGGCGCTGCAATTACTGCTCGCGCCGAACACTCCGCAAGGCCCGCGCGACCTGTTGCTGACGCCGGATCAAATGATGCTGCAGATTCACGAATCCATCGGCCATCCGCTGGAACTGGATCGCATCCTCGGCGATGAGAGAAATTACGCCGGCACCAGTTTCGTCAAGGCACACGATTTTGGCAGCCTGCAATACGGCTCAAAACTGCTCAACGTGACGTTTGACCCGGACATCCCCGAACAACTCGCCAGCTACGGCCATGACGACGACGGCACCGCTGCCAGCAAACAGTTCCTGATCAAGCAAGGGTTGCTGCTGCGCCCGTTGGGCGGCGCGCTGTCACAGTTCCGGGCCGGCATGGACGGTGTCGCCAACAGCCGTGCGTGTGGCTGGAATCGTCCGCCAATCGATCGCATGGCCAACCTGAATATCGAGCCCGGCGATCAATCGCTGGAACAACTGATCGGCAACATCGAGCACGGAATCTTGATGAGCACTAACCGCTCATGGTCCATCGACGATGCGCGCAACAAATTCCAGTTTGGCTGCGAATGGGGCCAGTTGATTGAAAACGGCGAACTCAAAGGCGTGGTGAAAAACCCGAACTACCGGGCGATTTCTGCGCACTTCTGGAAAAGCCTCAGCGCCGTCGGCGACGCCAGTACCTTCCAGGTGTTGGGCACGCCAAACTGCGGCAAGGGCGAGCCTAACCAGGTGATTCGAGTTGGCCACGCCTCACCCGCGTGCGTATTCAGCAATGTCGATGTGTTTGGGGGAGACGCCTGATGAGTACTTTTGGCAAACAGGCCGAATCGTTCAAAGCGTTGGTCACCTGGCTGCGCGACGCCGTTCGCGAGCCGGAGCAATTCACCCTGAGCTACGCCGCCGAGTCTTCTGCCTTCGTGCGCTTCAATCACGCCAAGGTGCGTCAGGCCGGGCAGGTGCAACAAGCAAATATCGGCTTCAAACTGATCAACGATGGCCGCCACGCCGACCTCGACATCACCTTGGCCGGCGATACCGAAGTAGACCTCCAACGTTTGGCCGAAGGCCTGCAACAGTTGCGCGAAACCTTGCCGTTGTTGCCACGAGACCCGTACCTGCTGCTGAACCACAATGGCTGGCAGAGCAAGAATGTTCAGGAGCATCCGCTGCCGGACATTGCACACGTGGTCGCCGAAATCAGCCAGGCAGCCGAAGGGCTGGACCTGGTCGGTTTTTATGCCGCCGGGCCGATCTGCCGTGGCTTCGCCAGTTCTTCGGGAGCCTTTGGCTGGCATCAGGCCAACAGCTTCAATTTTGATTTCAGCCTGTTCCACGAAAATGGCCAGGCAGTAAAAGCCAGTTACGCCGGGCACGACTGGAGCAGCGAAGGCTTCGCCAAACGCTTTCAACAAGCACGTGAACAATTGGCATTTCTGGGTCGGCCATTGCGCACGTTGGCTCCGGGCCAGTACCGCGCTTATCTGGCGCCGGCAGCGCTGGAAGAGATCATGGGCATGTTGAGTTGGGGCGGTTTCTCGGCGCAGTCGATTGCCAGCAAAAGCAGCCCGCTGCAAAAACTCTACGGCGGCGACCAATCATTCAGCCCTCTGGTGTCGCTGGACGAGAAGGTCAGCGGCTCGCTGAGCCCGGCATTTTCCGGTGAAGGCTATCCGCGAAGCGACCTGGGGTTGATCGTCGATGGCAAGGCTGGCGCGCAACTGGTGAACTCGCGCAGCGCCGCCGAATATGGCCTGACTGCCAACGGTGCGGGCGGCGGCGAGTCGCCCGGGGCATTGAACATGGCCGCCGGGACGTTGCCTGAGGAAGAGATTCTCAAACAACTGGGCACTGGTTTGTACATCAGCAACCTCTGGTACCTGAACTTCTCGGACCAGCCGATGGCACGCATGACGGGCATGACGCGGTTTGCAACCTTCTGGGTCGAGAATGGCGAGATTCAGGCGCCAGTCAGCACCATGCGCTTTGATGACACGGCCTACAGCTTGCTGGGTTCGCAGCTGGAGGCGTTGACCGAACAGCGCGAGTTGCTGTTGTCGGCCAGCACCTACAGCCAGCGGGCCACGGATTCGGCACTGTTGCCGGGAGCGCTCATAAGCCGACTAACCTTGACCCTGTAAATACGAAACCCTGCACACGGGTAAACCTGTGACGAGGGTGAACCTGTACACGGGGAAACCTGTGGCGAGGGTAAAACCTGTGGCGAGGGGATTTATCCCCGTTCGGCTGCGAACCAGTCGTAAATCGGACAACACGGTCTGTCTGTCAAACCGCGGTTGCCAATTTGGGGCTGCTAAGCAGCCCAACGGGGATAAATCCCCTCGCCACACAGGTCGGTGCCAGCCACGACCTTGCATTAATTCCATACCGCAAGAGGTCCCATGCCGAATCGCCCGATGCTCGACGCCGTCACTGCCCGCTGGTTGCCGTGGGTCGTGGCCATTGCTTTCTTCATGCAGTCCCTCGACGGGACGATCCTCAACACTGCCCTGCCGGCGATGGCCAGGGATCTGGCGGAAAACCCGCTGCGCATGCAAGGCGTGATCATTGCCTACATGCTCACGGTTGCGTTGCTGATCCCCGCCTCAGGCTGGATCGCTGACCGCTTCGGCACCAAGAAAATCTTCTTCGGGGCGATCCTGTTATTCAGTATCGGCTCGTTGCTCTGCGCGTTGTCGAACACCCTGACGCTCCTGATCGGCGCACGAGTGATCCAGGGCCTCGGCGGCGCCTTGATGTTGCCGGTCGGCAGGCTAGTGGTGCTGCGCGCCTACCCGCGTTCGGAGCTGGTACGCATCATGGGTTTCATTACCATTCCAGGCTTGCTCGGCCCGCTGATCGGCCCGACCATGGGCGGCTGGATGGTTGAATACCTGACCTGGCACTGGATATTCCTGATCAACTTGCCGGTCGGTGCAATTGGTTGCTATGCGGTCTGGAAATTCATTCCCGACCTGCGCGGTACCGAACGCACACGCTTCGACGGTCTGGGCTTCTTGCTGTTCGGCGCCGCCATGGTGCTGATCACCATCGCCATGGAAGGCCTCGGCGAACTGCACTTGCCGCACTTGCGGGTGATGTTGCTGTTGTTCGGAGGCATGGCGTGCCTGGCAGCGTATTGGTTGCGCGCCGGGCACATCGACAATCCTTTGTTTGCGCCGTCGCTGTTCAAGACCCGCACGTTTGCCGTGGGCATCCTCGGCAACCTGTTCGCTCGTCTGGGCAGCGGCGCACTGCCGTTTCTGGTGCCGTTGCTGCTGCAGGTGGCGCTGGGCTACTCGCCGTCTCAGGCGGGGATGAGCATGCTGCCGCTGGCGGCTGCGGCGATGATCGCCAAGTCGGTGGCGCGACCGTTGATTGAACGCTTGGGCTATCGCATCGTCCTGACCGGTAACACCTTGGCATTGGGCGTGATGCTGGCCAGCATGGGCCTGGTCAGCGAACAGACGCCGTACTGGTTACTGCTGGGGATGCTGGCGATTCTCGGCGCGATCAACTCGTTGCAGTTCACTGCGATGAATACCGTGACCCTGATCGACCTGGATGACGCCAGCGCCAGCAGCGGTAACAGCTTGCTGTCGGTGGTGGCGCAGTTGTCCCTGAGCCTGGGTGTCGCCTGCGCGGGCGCGCTGCTGGGTGGGTTTACGGCAGAGGTCGGTAACGATGGCGTGGATACGGTTCTGGGGGCGTTCCAGCTGACCTTTGTGACGGTCGGAATCATGGCCATGCTGGCCGCGACGATTTTCTCGCAGCTCTCAAAGGAAGACGGACGGCGCGCCAAACGCCCGGAAGAACACATCGAACACTAATGACGATTTGCTGAAGAGAACCCTTGTGGCGAGGGAGCTTGCTCCCGTTGGACTGCGTAGCAGTCCCTTACATTTCGAGGTGAAGAGTAGGAGCCGCTTTGCGCCCCAGCGTGAGCAAGCTCCCTCGCCACAGGGTTCGTCTCTGGTCAGGGAAAAATTGGGGAGTCCTGGTTCAGTCGCTGTTCGTCCAGAACATTCGAGGTAAGTGATCGTAGACTGATACACTGCGCGACATTTTGTTTTGCAGGCCAGTCCCGTGACCACCATCGCCACCGCTTTTAATACTTTGCCGCTGTCCGCCGCCATGCTGGCTAACCTCGACTCCCTCGGTTATGCCCAGATGACGCCGATCCAGGCGCAAAGCTTGCCGGTGATCCTCAAGGGGATGGACTTGATCGCGCAGGCCAAGACCGGCAGCGGCAAGACTGCCGCCTTCGGTATCGGCCTGTTGAACCCGATCAATCCGCGCTTCTTCGGTTGCCAGGCGCTGGTCATTTGCCCAACGCGTGAGTTGGCCGACCAGGTCGCCAAGGAAATCCGCCGTCTGGCACGTGCCGAAGACAACATCAAGGTCCTGACCCTGTGCGGCGGTGTTTCTTTCGGGCCGCAAATCGGCTCGCTGGAGCACGGCGCACACATCATCGTCGGCACCCCGGGTCGTATCCAGCAGCACCTGCGCAAGGGTTCGTTGATTCTTCACGGCCTGAACACGCTGATTCTCGACGAAGCCGACCGCATGCTCGACATGGGTTTCTACGATTCCATCGAAGAAATCATCGCCCAGTGCCCGGAGCGTCGCCAGACCTTGCTGTTTTCTGCCACGTACCCGGTGGGCATCAAGCAACTGGCCTCCAAGTTCATGCGCAACCCGCAGATCGTGAAGGCCGAGGCGTTCCACGACGACACACAGATCGAACAGCGCTTCTACGAAATCTCCCCGGAAGAGCGGATGGACGCCGTGGTCAAAATCCTCGCGCACCACCGTCCGGCAACCTGCGTCGCGTTCTGCTTCACCAAGCAGCAAGTACAGGAAACGGTTGATCACCTGACCTCCAAAGGCATTTCTGCCGTCGGCCTGCATGGCGATCTGGAGCAGCGTGACCGCGACCAGGTATTGGCGATGTTCTCCAACCGCAGCACTTCGGTATTGGTTGCCACTGACGTCGCCGCTCGCGGTCTGGACATCGATGCGCTGGACATGGTGATCAACGTCGAACTGGCCCGTGACTCGGAAATCCACATTCACCGTGTTGGCCGTACAGGCCGCGCCGGTGAGAAAGGTATTGCGATCAGTCTGGTCGCCCCGTCCGAAGCGCATCGCGCCCAGGCCATCGAGCAACTGCAGAAGTCGCCGCTGAGCTGGGATCAGTTGGACAACCTCAAATCCCAGGGCGGCGCACCGCTGCTGCCGGTGATGAGCACGCTGGTGATTGGCGCAGGCCGTAAAGACAAGGTTCGTCCTGGCGATATCCTCGGTGCACTGACAGGCGATGCCGGTATCCCGGGCGCTCAGGTTGGCAAAATCGCGATTTTCGACTTCCAGGCGTATGTGGCGGTTGAGCGTGGCATCGCCAAGCAGGCTTTGCAGCGCCTGAACGACGGCAAGATCAAAGGCCGTTCGCTGCGCGTTCGTATCCTCTAAGAACGCCGCGCCCCCTGTGGGAGCTGGCCTGCCAGCGATGGCATCGAATCGGTCCGAGAGGTAAACCGAGTCGATACCATCGCCGGCAGGCCAGCTCCCACATTTGATTGCATTCCAGATCAGCCCCTGTGTGAGGACACCGTTTTGCGCTCTACCGAAGTCGTGATCATTGGCGCTGGCGCCGCAGGGTTGATGTGTGCGCTGACCGCCGCCGGACGCGGGCGCAAGGTGCTGTTGCTTGACCATGCAAACAAGGCCGGCAAGAAAATCCTGATGTCGGGTGGTGGACGCTGTAATTTCACCAACATGTACACCGAGCCCGGCAATTTTCTGTCGCAGAACGAACATTTCTGCAAATCCGCGCTAGCGCGTTACACGCAGTGGGATTTCATCGGCATGGTCGCCAAGCATGGCGTGCCTTATCACGAGAAAAAGCTCGGACAGCTGTTCTGCGATAACAAATCCAGCGACATTCTGGAGATGTTGCTCACCGAATGCGCTCAGGTCGGCGTCGGCCTGCACCTCGACACTTCGATCACACACATCGAAAAACTCGAAAGCGGCTACTTGTTGCAAACCACACTCGATCAAATCACCTGTGAATCGCTGGTCATCGCCACCGGCGGCTTGTCGATCCCGACACTGGGCGCTACCGGTTTCGGCTATCAGGTCGCCAAACAGTTCGGTCATGAACTGTTACCCACACGCGCCGGCCTGGTGCCTTTCACCATCACCGATCAACTCAAAGAGCTGTGCACCGAGTTGTCCGGAACGTCGGTGGATTGCCTGGTGAGCTGCAACGACCAGAGTTTTCGCGAGAACATCCTGTTTACTCACCGTGGTCTCAGCGGCCCGGCGATTCTGCAAATTTCTTCGTTCTGGGAATCCGGCGACACGGTCGAGATCAACCTGATGCCGGACCACGACGTGCCGGGTTGGCTGCAACAGCAGCAAGCCGAACGCCCGAACAGCGAGCTGAAAACCTTGCTGGGAGAAATCTTCACCAAGAAGATGGCCAATTTGCTGGCGGATAACTGGTTCGTCTCCAAGCCGATGAAGCAATACACCCACGCAGAAATTGCCGACATCGCTGAAAAACTCGCGAGTTGGAAAGTCGTGCCGGCGGGTACAGAAGGCTACCGCACCGCTGAAGTGACGCTGGGCGGCGTCGATACCAACGAGGTGTCGTCCAAAACCATGGAATCGCTGAAAAGCCCTGGCCTGTACTTCATCGGTGAAGTGCTCGACGTGACCGGGCACTTGGGCGGGTTCAACTTCCAATGGGCCTGGGCCTCGGGTTACGCAGCGGCTCAATTCGTCTGATACCACGCAGGCAGGCAGGCTTTTAGAGGAAAGAGGAGAAGGAAGGAGGTGCTGGTGGTGAGGGGATTTATCCCCGCTGGGCTGCGAAGCAGCCCCTGATCAGCGAATACGTTTCGCCAGACATGATGAATTGGATAAATTTACGACGGCTGCGCCGCCGAACGGGGTGGTGCGGCATTCCGATAAATCCCCTCCCCACAGGTTCGGTGCAGACCTGAGATAGTCGCCAGTACGGAACAGATTTTGCTGTCAGATGTGATCGGCGCCATTGCGTCGGCGTCATTACTGGCTCAATTTAGCGTCATTGCCTCGGAAGGCCTCCGCACTTCATGCCATCGACTCCATTTCATCACTCTTTGCGTCGCCTCTGGGCGCTGGATAAATTCAGCTACAGCGTGCGGGTGTTCATCGCCCTGACGGGTAGCATGGCCGTCTGTTGGTACCAAGATGAAATGGGGCTGCTGATCCCGCTGTTCCTGGGGATTATTGCCAGTGCCCTCGCCGAGACCGACGACAGTTGGCAAGGCCGACTCAACGCCTTGGCCGTGACGTTGGTGTGTTTCAGCGTGGCTGCATTTTCCGTCGAACTGCTCTTCCCCTACCCCATCGTTTTCGCCGTCGCCCTGGCCTTGGCCAGTTTTGGCCTGACCATGCTCGGCGCGTTGGGCGAACGCTATGGCGCGATTGCCTCGGCAACCTTGATTCTATCGGTCTACACCATGATCGGCGTGGACCAGCGCGGCGGCGCGGTCACCGACTTCTGGCACGAACCGGTGCTGCTGGTGGCCGGTGCGGCCTGGTATGGCTTGCTCTCGGTACTGTGGCAGGCGATGTTTTCCAATCAGCCGGTGCAACAAAGCCTGGCGCGATTATTCCGTGAGCTGGGTTTTTACCTGAAGTTGAAATCATCGCTGTTCGAGCCGATCCGGCAGATGGACGTCGAAGCACGCCGCCTGGAACTGGCCCAGCAAAATGGTCGAGTGGTGGCAGCGCTCAACGCCGCCAAGGAAATCATTCTGCACCGGGTAGGCAATGGGCGGCCCGGATCAAAAGTCAGCCGTTACTTGAAGCTCTACTTCCTCGCGCAGGACATCCACGAGCGCGCCAGTTCATCGCACTACCCTTACAACGCCTTGGCCGAAGCGTTCTTCCACAGTGACGTGCTGTTCCGCTGTCAGCGCTTGCTGCGCCAACAAGGCAAAGCCTGCCGAGCGCTGGCCGAATCGATCCAGATGCGGCAGCCGTTCATTTACGACGCAAGTTTTGCCGAAGCCCTGAGTGATCTGCATGCGTCCCTTGAGCACCTGCGCATCCAGAGCAACCCGGCCTGGCGCGGCCTGTTACGCTCGCTGCGCGCACTCGCCGCCAACCTCGGCACCCTGGACCGCTTGCTCAGCGACGCCAGCAACCCCGACGCGCTGGCCGATGCTACCGACAGCAGCCTGCTCGACCGCTCGCCGCGCAGCCTCAAGGACGTATGGATTCGCTTGCGGACGCAGCTGACACCGACCTCTTTGCTGTTTCGGCACGCGCTGCGGCTGCCCCTGGCCTTGAGCATTGGCTATGTAATGGTGCATTTGATTCACCCTTCGCAGGGCTACTGGATCATCCTTACCACGCTGTTTGTCTGCCAGCCTAACTACGGCGCCACTCGCCGCAAACTGGGGCAACGGATTATCGGCACCGCCATCGGCCTGACATTGGCTTGGGCGCTTTTCGATCTGTTCCCCAACCCGCTGATCCAGTCATGTTTCGCGATTGCCGCCGGGGTGGTGTTCTTTATCAACCGCACCACGCGCTACACGCTGGCAACCGCCGCGATCACGTTGATGGTGCTGTTCTGTTTCAATCAGGTCGGCGACGGCTATGGGCTGTTCTTGCCACGGCTGTTCGATACCTTGCTCGGCAGCCTGATTGCCGGGCTGGCGGTGTTCCTGTTCCTGCCGGATTGGCAGGGTCGACGCCTGAACAAAGTGCTGGCCAATACGCTGACCTGCAACAGCATTTACTTGCGTCAGATCATGCAGCAATACGCCGCTGGGAAAAGCGATGACCTGGCTTATCGATTGGCCCGACGCAACGCACACAATGCCGACGCAGCACTGTCGACGACGCTGGCCAACATGCTTATGGAGCCGGGGCATTTTCGCAAAGAGGCCGATGTCGGGTTCCGTTTCCTGGTGCTGTCGCACACGCTGCTGAGTTACCTGTCGGGGCTTGGCGCTCACCGTGAAACCCCGTTACCCGCAGACGTACGCGAACAGTTGATCGATGGCGCCGGCGTGAAGCTGGCAGCCAGCATCGATGAAATCGCCCAAGGGTTATCCAGCAAGCAGCCCATTGCGATTCAGAGCGATGAAGAAGAAGCGCTGGCCAACGAACTGGAACAGATGCCGGATGAAATCGATGAAGGCCAGCGGCTGGTGCAGACCCAATTGGCGCTGATCTGCCGTCAGTTGGGGCCGTTGCGCACGCTGGCGGCGCACCTGATCAAGGACACGAGCACGGATTAAAAGGTGTGGGCCCTATCGCGAGCAGGCTCGCTCCCACAGGGGTCAGGCGGTACCTGTTGGTGCGAGCACTTCTCGCCATGGCCTCGGCCAAAACTACATCCCGTGCTGCTTCATCAACCGCTCATAACTGCCATCTGCCTTCATCGCCGCGATCTCACGGTCGAAACTGGCGACAATCTTTTCGTGCTCGGGAT
Source organism: Gordonia sp. IEGM753 (assembly GCF_050321825.1). Taxonomy (NCBI): domain Bacteria; kingdom Bacillati; phylum Actinomycetota; class Actinomycetes; order Mycobacteriales; family Gordoniaceae; genus Gordonia; species Gordonia sp. IEGM753. The sequence goes on along the minus strand of NZ_JBNQGB010000003.1, from coordinate 559,540 downwards.
TTTTCAGGCTGACCAGGATGTGCAGGCTATTTTCGCTTAACGGTTTGGGCAGGAATTCCACGGCGTTACGCACCTTGGCCGATTCACGAGCCAGGTAGTAACGAGCGACGTATTCATCTTCCAGCGTGAGCTTCACCCTGTCAGCCGCCACCATTCGTACGGCCATGGCAAAGCTGTGCACGGGTATTTTTTGCAACGAAGCGTCGCCATCGAACGCTGGCGAATAGGCATAACCGCGCACGACCGCTATCGGATAAGTGTGCAACTGCTGCAGGTTGTTGTACTCAATGGGCTGGTCTTTGCGCTTGATGAACCGCACGCGGTTCAGCAGGTACTCACCCGAAAACTGGCCCAGCCGGGTGCGATCTTCAGCGTACCAGGCGTTAACCAGCACGTCGTAACGGCCCTCACCCACGCCCATCAAGGCACGCGCCCAAGGCACCTGTTCAAAATCACTGGCGTAACCTGCGCGGGCCAGCGCAGTGCTGACGATATCGGTGGCCAACCCGCCGTTGATGAGCGTGGCATCGGTGAAGGGTGGCCAGGCGTCCGCCACCAAACGCAGTTTTTCTGCGACTGCGCTCTGAGTCAGCAACAGCAATCCAATCAGGGCAAAGGCTCGATGCACTCGTGGCATGCTGGAAAATCCTTAGCGGGCTGGCGGCCCGGCGTGTTTTCAGGCAAATCTCCAAGGCCCCCTGCACCGGCAAAACCCAGGCCCTAACCTTAGCTCATTGAAGCCATTGCAAACGCGTCATCGAAGATTACACAAAGACGACAACAACGCTCGAAATGAATGATGGCATTTTGGCCCTTTTCACAGATTACTTCGCCTATACAGACATCTTTGATCCGGACGATTAGTATCGGGCCACATTGTGCAAGGAAGTGAACATGACAATTGATTGGGTCTGCAAACACCACAGCGACTTGGGTATGCAGCAGCTGTACGCGATTTTACAGTTACGCGCAGAGGTGTTCGTCGTCGAACAGAAATGCATCTATCAAGACCTCGACGGGCAGGATCTGGACGGCGACACTCGCCACTTGATGGCGTGGGAAGAAGACCGCCTGGTAGCGTACCTGCGGTTACTCGACCCACAGCTGCAAGGTGGCGATGTGGTGATCGGGCGAGTTATCATTGCCGCACAGGTGCGAGGCACCGGGCTCGGGCATGAATTAATGGCCCAGGCGCTGAAGCAGGTCGAAAAGAATTGGCCGGACACTCCGGTTTACCTGTCAGCCCAAGCCCACCTGCAGGGGTATTACGGGCATTACGGGTTTACGGTGGCGGGTGAGGAATACCTGGAGGATGGCATTCCACACATCGGGATGCGCCGTTCTTGAAGGCTCCCTCGCGAGCAAGCCCGCTTGCACACTGGAATGCACATCCCTGTGGGAACGAGCCTGCTCGCGAAGGCTTCAGCTGCGGCCCTGCAGCCTTTACGGGTATTCAAGCACCGCTTTGATCTGGCGCAAATTACGCTCGATCCAGCCTCGATCAATCGCGCCCCACTCACGAATCCGGTAGCGCCCTGCGTGATTACGCGCGCCCTCTTCCTGTTCGAACTCGCAGACAATGTCCAAATCCGCCAATGCAGCAATGGTGTCCTGCGCTGTACGCCGCGGCATACCAGTGACTTCGGTCAGCGCCGGAACGCTGCAGGCCAATCCGCTATCGATCAAATACGCTACGTACAACCGGCGATAAAAGCTGCTTTTGGTCTTGCTCACGTCGGATCCTTTTCTTGTAATTTCTACAGCATCTCTCGCCAGGTCAGGTAAACCCGCAGATCGAATTCCACCTGGTGATACCCCGGCAACATGTGTTCGCACAGCTTGTAAAAGGCCTTGTTGTGATCCGATTCCTTGAAATGCGCCAGCTCATGCACCACGATCATTTTAAGAAATTGCGAGGGCGCCTCCTTGAACAGCGAAGCCACACGAATTTCTTTCTTGGCCTTGAGCTTGCCACCCTGCACCCTGGAAATCGTCGTATGCAGGCCTAGTGCGCGGTGGGTCAGGTCCAGCCGATTATCAAACAACACCTTGTCGATCGCTGGCGCATTGCGCAGGTATTCCTGCTTCAGATCCAGCGCATACGTGTACAGCGCCTTATCGCTCTGTATCACGTGTTTATCGGGATAACGTTCGCTCAGGTAATCGCCCAGCCGACCGTCGGTGATCAGTTTGCGCACCTGGTCCTGTAAGCCGGCGGGATAGGCCTGGAGGTATTTCAAAGCGGTCATGGGGGCGGGCAGCATCTGTACGGAAAGTGCGTCAGTGTAGCGAATTCAGCCGGTCAACGTGCTCCAGTCGAAAGGTTGGGCGAAGCTGTCGACGTCTTCGGGCATCATCGGACGCGACACCAGGAAGCCCTGCACATACTCGCAACCGTTGGCTTGCAGCCATTGGTATTGCTCGATGGTTTCGACACCTTCGGCAATCACCAGAATCGCGTATTGCTTACACAGATCAATCACATTGCGCACCAACGCCGCATCCCGCGTAGAGCCGGGCAAGCGACCAATCAAGTTTCGGTCAAGCTTGAGCGTATCCAGGTCCAGGTCACGCAGGTGCGACAGCGAGCAGGCACCGGAGCCGAAGTCATCCAACGCCACCCGCACCCCAAGATTACGCAACAAGCGCAACTGCTTACGCGTCTCCTCGGGGTGATGCATCAAGGCTTCTTCAGTAACTTCCACCTCCAGATGTCGCGGCTGCAAGCCGTGCCTTTCGAGCACCTGGCGCAACTCTGTGACCAGATTCGGCATGCCGAACTGAGTACTGCTCAGGCTGACCCCCAGCACAAGGTCTTCGGCAAACAACGCCTCCCAAGCCTTTCGCTGACCCGCACCGCGATGGTAGATCCAACTGCCCAGTCGACTGATTAACCGTGCCTCTTCCAACAATGGCAAAAACAGCCCCGGCGGCACATCACCGACACTGGGATGCTGCCAGCGCAGCAGCGCCTCGAAGCCGCGAATTTGCCCGCTGACAATGGCCACCTGCGGCTGATAAACCAGATTGAAGTCACGATTTTCGATGGCCGTGCGCACGCTTTCTTCGAGCATCAACCGTGAGCGCGCACGCCCGTTCATATCATGATCATAGAAACGATATTGCTGACGACCAGCACGCTTGGCCTCATACATGGCAATGTCGGAGGCGCGCAATAACCCATCGAGGTTGGACCCGCAATCAGGGAAGGTAGCGATGCCGATGCTGGCGCCAAGGGCAATATCCAGACCATCGATCTGCTGACAGATCGACACCCGCTCTATCAACTTTTCGGCGATCTTGGCCGCTTGTTCGGGGAACTCGAGATCCAGCAATGCGGTGAACTCGTCACCACCCATGCGCGCCAGAATGTCGAAAGGTCGCATGCACGCCTTCAACTGCTCGGACACCCAGCGCAGTACCCGGTCGCCGGCATCGTGACCGAGAGAGTCATTCACCCGTTTGAAGCCATCAAGGTCCAGGTACAGCAGCACCCAGACTCTTTCCGCGCGCTCGCCACGCACCAACAGATTTTCCACGGTTTGATAAAAACCACGGCGATTAAGCAAACCGGTCAACGGATCGGTGACCGCCTGAAACTCCAGTTGTTGATGCAGATGGCGCACCACCGACATGTCCAGAACGGTGACCACCATCGCCTGTTGTTCGGCCGGCAACGGGGCGCAGGACAAGGCAACCGGCACTTGCTGCCCGGGCGCCGTGCGCAGCAGCGCATCGTGCAAACGCAGGGTTTCACCGCGCTGATAACCTGCAAACAACTCCGAATCCGTCCAGACCGGGATGTGCGGCTTTTGCAGGAAATCCAGAAACTCTTTGCCTTGCAGCTCCTGCACGGTGGCGTTGAGCAGGCGCGACATCGCCGGGTTGGCAAAGCGGATCAGACCGTCCTCCCCCACCACCAGAATACCTTCGGCCGCATTCTCCAGCACCGACGCATTAAATGCGCGAGCGACCTCCAGATCGTGACTCAGACGCTGCAACGCACGGCGATTGCGCTGATGCTCCAGCAACGCCTGCACTTTAGGCTTGAGGATTTGCGGATCAAATGGTTTGAACAGGTAATCCACCGCCCCACTGGCATAGCCCTTGATCACGGCATCCTGAGATTGCTCGTTGGCGGTGAGGAAAATGATCGGCGTGAGCCGCGTACGCTGGCTTCCGCGCATCAGGCGAGCGACTTCAAAACCGTCCATGCCAGGCATTTGCACATCCAGCAAAACCAGGTCTACATCGTGTTGAAGTAACAGATTGAGTGCTTCGAAACCCGAGGCAGCGGTCATTACTTGCCAGTCCTGGCGCTGGAGCAATGCGCGCATGCTGATCAGATTTTCAGGGTAGTCATCAACAATTAACAGGACTGAGCTGCCTTCAACTGGCGTAGGGTGCGCGCATTCCATGCTGCTTCTCTATATTCGGGGTGTCAGGCCGGATCCTCGTGAAATCCGGACAAATACTAAGCCATCACTCTAGACCTGGATCCAAGAAAGCAGAAGGTGTCAGTGCGCCATCATTTAATCATTGGGTTCGTTTACCGACTAACGGTCGCTGCTGCAGGCCGCTAAATCCGCGAAGGATGGCCCTTTAACAGGATTTTGACGTCACCCATCTGTCAGACAGGCGTTAACAAAAAAGCCTCCTACGCTTATAAAGACCGCCCTCACAGGTGCGCGCTAGAGCTTCTGGTGCGCGCAAGCAGCAAAATTTGTGGAAGCTTTGTCTATGATCGATCTCGCAACATGGAACCTGAGTGTTCCTGTCGGCAGCCCGCCTTACACCGTTGAAACGGCAAAATTGGTAAAAGGCTTCAAGGATCAGTACTTCCACTCCGACACCGGAACCTTGTTTTTTTGGTCCCCGGTGACGGGCTCGCGCACCGAAAACGCAAAATATCCCCGCACCGAACTTCGCGAAACCTACAGCAACGGCACCTTGCGCAACTGGTTCTATCCGGACGCCGACAATTCCCTGCGCGCGACGCTGGCGGTGAACCAAGTACCCAGCTCAGGCAAACTCGTTATCGGCCAGATCCATGCCTATGAAAGCCAGAAGCCGATGGTGAAACTTGAGTATCAATACAAGACCAGTACGCAGACCGGCAATATCGTCGCTAAGGTTCGCATGCACCCCGATGATGGTGAAGGTCGGGTGATTACCATCGCCACCGGAGTGAAACTGGATCAGCAGTTTTCGTACCTTATCCACCTCAGCCCTGGCGGAGCGCTAGGCATCAGCGCGGCGGGTTATCAGTGGGACACCGACATCAGCAAGACCTGGCGCGATAAACCGCTGTACTTCAAGGCCGGGGTTTATGTGCAGGACAACACCGGCTATACAAGCGAAGGCGCGAAAGTGACGTTCAGCAAGTTGGACATTGATCACGATAAATAGCGACTTGATCCTGAAACCACAATACCCCTAACAGCAAAATTCAAACAATAAAAACCCGCTTCACGGCGGGTTTTTATCTACAACCAATCGCCTGCTCAATCTGTCTGCTCAGCATTTATTAAGAGTCTGATCGAGAAAATATATAATCCACCATCAGTTTTGGCTGGACCAGATATCCTCCCTCGAAATCAGGGGCCCAACTCCCCCCTGCTTGCCAAATAAAAACAGGGTAACAAACATTACCCCTAGGCCAAGGTAGGCCAGCAAAAAGCCTGAACCGTCTATCAAGTGAACAGGGGAGATTAAGAGTTCCGCTCCCCTTTTAGCGCTTAATCTACGGTATATATCATGCCATGAATCATTGTTTACCTAGGGAGACGGTAAACTTTACAGAAGCGTCTACATTGGCACGTAGCCGACCGACGCCGGATATATTTGAGTAATTCCTGTCAGCCGACTGCAATTTAAATATCGGAAGGATAAAGCAGGCAATCAATTGTTGCTGCTTGTCCTTTTTTCACTGCTGCGTAACGAAGGATATGGAAAACCGGACAAACATTAACCTGTCATAACTGACAGTCTTTTATAGTAAATCGAAATATAAAAGCCGAGAAAACCGTTAAATTGATCTACCTGTTAGTAGCCACCCAATTTGTTTTTCAGCAAACGGTGGCGAATTTTTTTCTTTAGTTAAGGATTGTCCATATTTAATCAGTTACCGCCACGCCGCTTCACCCCCATGTCCCAGTTTGCCACTGACTACCCCGTCCTGCTCATCGACAGCGACGCTTCGCTACGCGAACTCCACAACTGCGTCAGCGAAAGCCTGAGCGCGGTCCTCAAATACCTGAACCTCATGGCCTGCACCAACCTGCCGGACTATGCGGAAAACGACATCAACACTGTCACCAACATCGCCCGGGGCCCGATTCTGGACATTGCTGATGTATTTGGAGTAATCGGACCGCGTGGGTTTGACAAGACCGTAAATAATTGAGTATTTGGCTTTTAAGGAAAAGTGGACGATCAAATAAATCTGTCCCCTTTTGTCTGTTTCTTATTCCTGCATCTCCTCCGGACTCATGTAAACATTGCGATGAAAAAAAAACGACAAGCGGTAGCGTTTACGCTCAATTAAATCGACATACCTGTCAGGTTTGACAGTAGCGGTGCATTTGGGAAAGGAGTTTCATAACTTTGCATCACCCAACCTACCGACACTCAAATCAGGCAATGTAATAGTAAGGAGAAAAAAAATGGCAACGGAAATCGTGACAACAACATTCCACGGGGTCGTTAAGTCCAAGACTGATCCTTATCCCGAGCCTTACTCACACGGCTACGTCCCTCCCAAAGAATACACCTACATCGTTACCATTGAAGGCACGAGCAAAGACGCCAGTGTTAGATCCACAAATTATGCTGAAGTGGGGGACAAAGTTTCATTTACGGAAACCACCGGCGCTAAGGGGACACTGGTGGCCGGGTTTGTAAGATCTCGATGAAAAAACACCTATGCAAGCCAAGCAGCATCGCGATTCGCCCGATATCGGCAAATCACATTTTACGGACCAGAACTTGGCCGGAACATGATGTTGGAGCTTCCAGATCATCGATCTGGAGAATCGTCAGTTAACCGGACTGTGGATAATCTCAATCCATCGCGATAGCCATAAGTAACGTGACACCCGTCATTTCCTTTATAGGGATGGCGGGTTTTATCGATTCCACCCCCTCATCGTTATTAACTTCTTAGTACACAGAAAACAACTAGTAGGTTTTCAAACACCCACGGAATCAATAATTTTGACTCGACTTTAGCCACGAGCCAATGTATGAGCCTGGACTCCAATCTTGCCGACCATTACACCTGGAAGCGCTATGGTTTCCGGTGCACTTAGCAGGCCGCACGATCAAGTTTATGCATGTATAGCAGGTCATGGAGGTCTGCTTGGATCCGCCATGGCTGATGGCCAAGGGAGTTTTTTATTAATATTTCTGCCCCTGCCGGCACTTACCACGCACAGCGAACCGACACGCAGGGCGGGACAGCGCAATGGTCTACTCCGATCACGGTCAGCACTCAATAACGGCATTTTACTGAAACACTAGTTGTTCACTTAAGAATATATTTGTCTACAAAAAACCCGCCTCACGGCGGGTTCTTCATACAGCTAAAAACTTAGTTAACCTTTGCGTTCAATTCACCCTTCAGATAGCGCTGATACATCGCTTCCAATGAGATCGGCTTGATCTTCGAAGCGTTGCCGGCGGTGCCGAAGGCTTCGTAGCGAGCGATACACACGTCGCGCATGGCGGTTACGGTGGCACCGAAGAATTTACGCGGGTCGAATTCGCTCGGGTTGGTGGCCATCAGGCGACGCATCGCACCGGTGGACGCCAGGCGCAGGTCAGTGTCGATGTTGACCTTGCGCACGCCGTGCTTGATGCCTTCGACGATCTCTTCAACCGGCACGCCGTAGGTTTCTTTAATGTCGCCGCCGTACTGGTTGATGATCGCCAGCCACTCTTGCGGAACCGAAGAAGAACCGTGCATCACCAAGTGAGTGTTAGGAATGCGCTTGTGGATTTCTTTGATGCGATCGATGGCCAACACGTCGCCGGTGGGCGGCTTGGTGAACTTGTACGCGCCGTGGCTGGTGCCGATGGCGATGGCCAATGCATCGACCTGGGTGCGCTTGACGAAATCAGCAGCTTCTTCAGGATCGGTCAGCATTTGGCTGTGATCCAGCACGCCTTCAGCGCCGATGCCGTCTTCTTCACCGGCCATGCCGGTTTCCAACGAACCCAGGCAGCCCAGCTCGCCTTCTACCGAAACGCCGCAGGCGTGGGCCATGGCGACGGTTTGCTGCGTAACACGGACGTTGTAGTCGTAATCAGTCGGGGTTTTGCCGTCTTCGCCCAGGGAACCGTCCATCATCACCGAGCTGAAGCCCAGTTGAATCGAACGCTGGCAGACGTCAGGGCTGGTGCCGTGATCCTGGTGCATGCACACCGGGATGTGCGGGAATTCTTCGATTGCCGCCAAAATCAAGTGACGCAGGAACGGTGCGCCAGCGTATTTGCGAGCACCGGCCGAAGCCTGGACGATCACCGGGGAGTCAGTCTTGTCAGCAGCTTCCATGATGGCGCGCATCTGCTCAAGGTTGTTGACGTTGAAGGCTGGAACGCCGTAGCCGAATTCGGCTGCGTGGTCCAGCATCTGGCGCATGCTGATAAGTGCCATTGTGTGTGTCTCTCCCGGTTTAGGGTCGTTAATCGTGCCAGCCTGCCGTAGCGGCGGCGGCTATTCAAGTTATTGCAGATCGGGGGTAAGTCCGGCCTGCTAATTCGGTACAACATAAAACCTGTACGTGACGAAGAATCCTGTGGTGAGCGAGCTTGCTCGCGCTCGGCGGCGAAGCAGTCGTAAACCGTTGACGCGATAGTGTGAAATACCCTGTCAACTGGCTTTTGGACCGCTTCGCGCCCCAGCGGGAGCAAGCTCCCTCGCCACAAAAACCATGCGGCGATCCCCTACTGCGCTTTACAACCGCGGCCGATCAAATCGTTAGTGGCGACCCAGTAAATCAGGCCTTCCTCACCTTTTATGTGAAACGCCAGCATGTCGTTGCTATACAGCGAACCTTCAGCGCCCGGCTCGAGCGTCAAGCGATAGACCTGATCCGCTCCGCCGAGGCGTACATCAACTTCCTTACGGCTATCGTCTGCGTAGCGCCAGAGCACTTTGGCCTGGCTGTCGCAGGTCCAGGTGGTCCAGTTGCCTGTCGATTCGGCAGGCTTGAACAGGTTGAAATTCGAGCAACCTGCCAGCAGTGCCAGCGCCATAACGGCGATAAAACCTTTCATCCGTGTTCCTCGGCTGACGGCACGCGCCGTCAGCCCTGAGTAAAGAATCAGACACGTCAGGGGCAACCATGTTCCTTGGCCGGCGTCTGTGTCTCGTATTTCTCCAGGCCATCGGGTCCGGAACGCTTGTTGATCACCGGGTTGGTTTCAGCTTGCCAGTCAGCCTGGTAGCAGCCCTTTTCCGGCGCGGTGGGTGCAGGTTCTGGCGTTGCTTTCGGGTTACTACCGCAAGCGGCCAACGAACCCGCAAACATCAACAGCGCTAACTTTTTGACCATCTGAACACTCCTTTTCCTGGTCAACCGGCCGGCCTCAGCCCTTGGCCCGGCTTTCCAGGACTTCAACAGCAGGCAGCACTTTACCTTCAACGAATTCGAGGAACGCACCACCGCCGGTAGAAATGTAGGAAATCTGATCGCTAACACCATATTTATCGATAGCGGCAAGCGTGTCGCCGCCACCGGCAATCGAGAATGCCGAACTTTCAGCAATGGCGTGCGCCAGGACTTTGGTGCCGTTGCCGAACTGGTCGAACTCAAACACACCCACCGGGCCATTCCACAGAATGGTTTTGGACGATTTCAGCAGTTCGGCGAAATTCGCTGCCGTCTGCGGGCCGATGTCCAGGATCATGTCGTCGGCAGCCACGTCGGCAATCAACTTGACGGTTGCGGTAGCGCTTTCAGCAAATTCCTTGGCAACCACCACATCGACCGGCAGTGGCACGCTGACTTTCGCGGCGATTTCGCGCGCGGTATCCAGCAAATCAGGTTCGTACAGGGACTTGCCAACCGGGTGACCGGCCGCCGCCAGGAACGTGTTGGCAATACCACCACCGACGATCAACTGGTTGCAGATCTGGCTGAGGCTGTTCAATACGTCGAGTTTGGTCGACACCTTGGAGCCGGCAACAATGGCGGCCATCGGTTGTGCCGGAGCCCCCAGGGCTTTGCCCAATGCATCCAGCTCGGCAGCCAGCAACGGGCCCGCCGCTGCGACCTTGGCGAACTTGGCCACGCCGTGGGTCGAACCCTCGGCGCGGTGAGCGGTGCCAAAGGCATCCATCACGAATACATCGCACAGGGCGGCGTATTGTTTGGCCAGCTCATCGGCGTTCTTTTTCTCGCCCTTGTTAAAGCGCACGTTTTCGAACAGCACGATGTCGCCTGGCTTGACGTCAACGCCACCCAGGTAATCAGCCACCAGTGGCACTTCACGGCCCAGGGCTTTGCTCAAGTAGTCAGCGACAGGCTTCAGGCTGTTCTCGGCAGAGAATTCGCCTTCGGTCGGACGGCCAAGGTGCGAGCAAACCATCACGGCCGCGCCTTTTTCCAGGGCCAGCTTGATGGTCGGCAGCGAGGCCAGGATTCGCGCATCGCTGGTGACAACACCGTCCTTGACTGGGACGTTGAGGTCTTCGCGGATCAGTACGCGTTTACCTTGCAGATCGAGGTCGGTCATCTTCAACACGGTCATGGGTCGCAATTCCTGAATAGCTTGTTTAGAGAGCAGGATTTTTTGATGTCGCTGTTTGCAGATAGTGCTCTGCAACGTCCAGCATTCGGTTGGCAAAACCCCATTCGTTGTCGAACCAGGCCAGGATGTTCACCAGCCGCGGGCCGGAAACACGGGTCTGACTGGCATCGACAATGGCCGAATGTGGGTCATGGTTGAAATCACAACTGGCGTGAGGCAACTCGGTATAGGCCAGTAAGCCCTTGAGCGGGCCGCTGGTGGCAGCTTCGCGCAAAATCCGGTTGACCTCATTGGCATCAGTGTCGCTGACGGTTTGCATCGTAATATCGAGGCAAGACACGTTAACGGTTGGCACCCGTACGGCTTTGGCCTGAATTCGCCCGGCAAGTTCCGGCAGCAGTCGTTCGATGCCACGGGCAAGACCAGTGGACACCGGTATCACCGACTGAAACGCCGAGCGCGTGCGGCGCAAGTCTTCATGATGGTAAGCGTCGATCACCGGCTGATCGTTCATCGCCGAGTGAATGGTGGTAATCGACACGTACTCCAGGCCAATGGCCTGATCCAGCAACCGCAAGAGCGGAACGCCGCAGTTAGTGGTGCAGGATGCGTTGGACACCAGCAACTCATCGCCAGTCAGGCAATCCTGGTTGACCCCATAAACGATGGTGGCGTCGACATCCGCCTCACTGGCCATCGGTTGGGAAAACAGCACTCGCGGTGCGCCGGCGTCGAGAAAACGCTGGCCATCTTCACGCGTGTGGTAAGCGCCGGAGCACTCCAGCACCAGATCGACGCCCAGCGACGCCCAATCGATGCCTTCAGGGATAGCACTGCGCAGAACCTTCACGCAGTTGCCATTAATGTGCAGACAGTCACCGTCCACTTTCACTTCACCGGGAAAACGCCCGTGAGTGGAGTCGAAGCGTGTCAGGTATTCAATGCTGGCCATGTCTGCCAGATCATTGATGGCGACAATTTCAAACCCGGCTTTTTCGCCTCGCTCAAACAACGCACGCAAGACGCAACGACCAATCCGGCCGTAGCCGTTGAGTGCAACTTTGTAAGGACGCGGTTGAGGCATGGGGTTCTCGATGCAGCTTGGGAATGTAGTCGCCAGGTCTGCCGCCTTCGCGGGCAAGCCTCGCTCCTACAAAGGATCGCGTTGTTTTGGAGGATTGGGATTACCCCGATTCTCCAAACAACCGTAAACCTGTAGGAGCGAGGCTTGCCCGCGAAGACGTCAGCCCCGATAACGCCACTTTTGGATCAGTCTTCCAGCAGCTCTTCAGCCTGACCCAGGATGTTTTCCAGGGTGAAGCCGAATTCTTCGAACAAGGCTGGCGCAGGCGCCGACTCGCCGAAGGTGGTCATGCCGATCACGCGACCTTCAAGGCCGACGTATTTGTACCAGTAGTCGGCATGGGAGGCTTCGATCGCGATACGGGCGCCAACCTGCAACGGCAGAACCGCTTGCTTGTAGCCGGCATCCTGAGCATCGAACACGCTGGTGCAGGGCATCGAAACAACACGCACTTTGCGACCTTGCTCAGTCAGTTTGTCGTAAGCCTGAACCGCCAGGCCTACTTCCGAACCGGTTGCAATCAGGATCAGCTCAGGCTCGCCTGCACAGTCCTTCAATACATAGCCGCCACGGGCGATGTCGGCGATCTGGCCGGCATCACGCTCCTGATGCTGCAGGTTCTGACGCGAGAAGATCAGCGCCGAAGGGCCGTCCTTACGCTCCAGAGCTTCTTTCCAGCATACCGCCGATTCAACCGCATCGGCTGGGCGCCAGGTGTCGAGGTTCGGCGTGCTGCGCAGGCTGGTCAATTGCTCGACCGGCTGGTGCGTCGGGCCGTCTTCGCCCAGACCGATGGAGTCGTGGGTGTAGACGAAAACCACGCGTTTTTTCATCAGCGACGCCATGCGCACTGCGTTGCGGGCGTATTCCATGAACATCAGGAACGTCGCGCCGTAAGGCACCAGGCCGCCGTGCAGCGACACGCCGTTCATGATCGCGCTCATGCCGAACTCGCGAACGCCGTAGTACATGTAGTTACCGCTGGCGTCTTCAGCCGTTACACCTTTGCAACCTTTCCAGATGGTCAGGTTGGAGCCGGCCAAGTCAGCAGAGCCGCCCAGCAGTTCAGGCAATAGCGGGCCGAAAGCATTCAGGGTGTTCTGGCTGGCCTTGCGGCTGGCAATGGTTTCGCCCTTGGCCGCGACTTCAGCAATGTAAGCAGAGGCTTTTTCAGCGAAGTCGGCCGGCAATTCGCCACTCAGGCGACGCACCAGCTCGTTGGCCAGTTCCGGAAATGCAGCGGAGTAAGCAGCGAAACGCTGATCCCACTCGGCTTCAGCCGCGAGGCCTTTTTCTTTCGCATCCCATTCGGCGTAGATATCAGCCGGAATTTCGAACGGGCCGTAATTCCAGTTCAGCGCCTTGCGGGTCAAGGCGATTTCCGCGTCACCCAGTGGGGCGCCGTGGCAGTCTTCTTTACCCTGCTTGTTCGGCGAACCGAAACCGATGGTGGTCTTGCAGCAGATCAGCGTTGGCTGAGCGCTTTTACGCGCGGTTTCGATCGCGGTTTTGAGTTCTTCCGGGTCGTGACCGTCGACGTTGCGAATAACCTGCCAGTTGTAGGCTTCGAAACGCTTCGGCGTGTCATCGGTGAACCAGCCCTCGACTTCGCCGTCGATGGAGATACCGTTGTCATCGTAGAAAGCGATCAGCTTGCCCAGGCCCAACGTACCGGCCAAAGAGCCGACTTCGTGGGAAATGCCTTCCATCATGCAGCCATCACCCAAAAACACGTAGGTATGGTGGTCGACTACATTGTGGCCAGGACGGTTGAACTGCGCCGCCAGGACTTTTTCTGCCAGGGCAAAACCCACGGCATTCGCCAGGCCTTGGCCCAAAGGACCGGTGGTGGTTTCTACGCCAGGTGCATAACCGAATTCCGGGTGGCCCGGGGTACGACTGTGCAGTTGGCGGAAGTTTTTCAGGTCATCGATCGACAGGTCGTAACCGGTCAGGTGCAGCAGCGAGTAGAGCAGCATCGAGCCGTGACCGTTGGACAGCACGAAGCGGTCACGGTCGGCAAACGATGGATTGCTCGGGTTGTGCTTCAGGTAGTCACGCCAAAGTACTTCGGCGATATCCGCCATACCCATGGGGGCACCGGGATGGCCGCTGTTGGCTTTTTGCACGGCATCCATGCTGAGTGCACGAATGGCGTTGGCACGCTCACGACGGCTGGGCATCGCTGTTCTCCTGCGGGTACTGAATCGAGAGTGGATAAATCGAATCGGAAAAAAGGCGAGCATTTTCCCTCACCGGGCCGCCTCGGGGCAATGATAGATAATCATCTGGGGGCGTTTTTCCAATCGATAACGATGGTTTCTGCTGGTGAAACCTTTCCGCTGTCCGTTTGTAGAGTGAACCGAGCGTCTGAAGTGCCATCTATCGAGCAATATCAAAACTTTTTGATATTGCTCTTGCGGTGATTTCAGACCATCACTAGACTGCTGGCCTTATGAATTTACGTGTGCCTTCCATTCAACATGACGATTGCGATGAGCTGGCAGCCCTGTGCAAGGCTGGCGGCGACCCTCTGCGCCTGAATGTATTGCGCGCACTGGCCAACGATTCGTTTGGCGTACTGGAGCTGGCGCAAATCTTCGGTATTGGCCAGTCCGGCATGAGTCATCACCTGAAGGTACTGGCCCAGGCTGATCTGGTGGCGACTCGCCGTGAAGGCAACGCGATTTTCTACCGTCGCGCCCTGCCCCACACCGAGTTGCTGGGCGGCAAGCTGCACACTGCCCTGCTCGAAGAAGCCGACAACCTGACCCTGCCTGCCGATGTGCAGTCGCGGATCGGTCAGGTCCATGGCCAACGGGCGGCGGCCAGCCAAGACTTTTTCTCACGGGTTGCAGAGAAGTTTCGCGCCCAGCAGGACTTGATCGCCGGCCTGCCCCAATACCGCGAAAGCGTGCTGGCGTTGCTCGACAAATTAAGCTTCGAGCCTTGTGCCACGGTCATCGAAGTCGGCCCGGGTGACGGTGCTTTTCTGCCGGAACTGGCACGGCGCTTCAAACAGGTCACGGCACTGGACAACAGCCCGGCGATGCTTGAGCTGGCGCGCCAATTGTGTGAACGCGAAACGCTGACCAACGTCAGCCTGCAACTGGCCGATGCCTTGAACGGCGTCAGTCTTCAGGCCGATTGCGTGGTTCTGAACATGGTGCTGCACCATTTCGCCGCACCGGCCGAAGCACTCAAGCATATGGCCGATTTGCTGCAACCGGGCGGTAGCCTGTTAGTGACAGAGTTATGTAGCCACAACCAGAGTTGGGCCAGGGAGGCCTGCGGTGATCTCTGGTTGGGGTTTGAACAGGACGATTTGGCCCGTTGGGCCACCGCTGCGGGACTCGTTCCCGGGGAAAGCCTGTATGTAGGCTTACGTAATGGTTTCCAGATTCAGGTCCGCCATTTTCAGCGGCCGACTGGCGACACTCACCATCGGTAAATTCAGGAAAAAATCGAGATGAGCGAATACTCCCTCTTCACCTCCGAGTCCGTGTCCGAAGGACATCCGGACAAAATCGCCGACCAGATTTCCGATGCGGTGCTGGACGCCATCATTGCTGAAGACAAGTTCGCCCGTGTGGCGTGCGAGACCCTGGTTAAGACCGGCGTGGCAATCATCGCGGGTGAAGTCACCACGTCGGCCTGGGTCGACCTGGAAGAAATCGTCCGTAACGTGATTCTCGACATCGGCTATAACAGCTCCGACGTCGGCTTCGACGGCGCGACCTGCGGCGTGATGAACATCATCGGCAAGCAATCCCCTGACATCAATCAGGGTGTCGACCGTGCCAAGCCTGAAGATCAGGGCGCCGGCGACCAAGGCCTGATGTTCGGCTACGCCAGCAACGAAACCGAAGTGCTGATGCCAGCGCCGATCACCTTCTCGCACCAACTGGTTCAGCGCCAGGCTGAAGCACGTAAATCCGGCCTGCTGCCTTGGCTGCGCCCGGACGCCAAGTCGCAAGTGACTTGCCGTTACGAAGGCGGCAAGGTTGTCGGTATCGACGCCGTTGTATTGTCGACCCAGCACAACCCTGAAGTGTCGTACAACGACCTGCGCGAAGGCGTGATGGAGTTGATCGTCAAGCACGTGCTGCCTGCCGAACTGCTGACCAAAGACACTCAGTTCCACATCAACCCGACTGGCCAGTTCATCATTGGTGGCCCGGTTGGCGACTGCGGCTTGACCGGTCGCAAGATCATCGTCGACAGCTACGGTGGCATGGCCCGTCACGGCGGCGGCGCGTTCTCCGGTAAAGATCCATCGAAGGTTGACCGTTCGGCAGCGTACGCCGGTCGTTACGTGGCTAAAAACATCGTGGCTGCCGGCCTGGCAGAGCGTTGCGAGATCCAGGTTTCCTACGCCATCGGTGTTGCACAGCCAACGTCGATCTCGTTGAACACCTTCGGCACCGGCAAAATCAGCGACGACAAAATCGTCAAACTGGTTCGTGAAGTGTTCGACCTGCGTCCATACGCAATCACCACCATGCTTGACCTGCTGCACCCGATGTACCAGGAAACCGCTGCGTACGGCCACTTCGGTCGCACGCCAGCCACCAAGACTGTTGGCGAAGACACCTTCACCACGTTCACTTGGGAAAAAACCGACCGCGCCAACGATCTGCGTATCGCTGCCGGCCTGTAATTTCCAGGCGGTACCAAAAGCCCTGCACGGTTCGCCGTGCGGGGCTTTTTATTGCTTGATCTGCGGTTACCGAAACACCCTGAATAACCACTGCCCGCCCGGTTTCGTGATTACGTCCTAGCCTTCAAGCTCCTCTCTGAGCAAGGACGCTCACAATGCTCGCCGCCCTGCGCCTGGTCATCGCTATTTCCCTGACAGTGTGCTGCCTGACCGCCACGTCCGCCGAATGCCCGCAGTGGCCCGCCAAACGCGCACTCGACGAAATCAACGCACTGCAAAAAAAACTAGACCTCTGGGACGACAGTTACCACCGTGAAGGTCGCGCATTAATCGCCGACGAACTGTATGACCAGTCCCGCGCACGCCTTGGCGAATGGCGAACATGTTTCGGCAGGGACGTCTCCGCCAACCCGTTGCGCACCGCGAGCGGAACGCTGCCACACCCGATTCCTCACACCGGGCTCGACAAATTACCCGACGCTGCGGCCGTCCAGGCCTGGCTCGAGCGTCGTAGCGATGTATGGATTCAGCCAAAAATCGATGGCGTGGCCGTCACACTGATCTACCGCAAAGGCTTATTCATTCAAGCGATCAGCCGCGGCGATGGCGTGCACGGTCAAGACTGGACTGCCTCTGCGCGGAACATCAGCGCGATCCCCAAACAATTGCCACAGCCGCTGGACCTGTCGTTGCAGGGCGAGCTCTATTGGCGCCTGAGCAATCACATCCAATCCAAATCCGGCAGCCTCAATGCCCGCGGCACAGTGTCCGGTTTGATGGCCCGCAACGTATTGAACGCCGAGGATGCAGAGGCGATAGGCCTGTTCGTCTGGGACTGGCCCGAGGGTCCGCCAAGTCTGGCTGCGCGCACAACCGAGCTGGACGCACTGGGGTTTTCGAGCACGGCGCCCTACAACCACCCGATCCGTGAATTTGCCGACGTCGAACATTGGCGCAATCACTGGTACCGCTCAGCGCTGCCTTTCAGCACCGACGGTATCGTGCTGCGCCAAGGGCAGCGTCCGTCGGCCGATCGTTGGCAGGCCAAGCCGCCGTATTGGAGCGCCGCGTGGAAATACCCGTTCGCCCAAGCCTTGGCACAGGTACGCAGGGTCAACTTCAATATCGGGCGGACCGGGCGGATAACGCCGGTACTGGAACTGACGCCGGTGATGCTTGATGACCGCCAGATCAAACGTGTCAGCGTGAGTTCGTTGCAGCGCTGGCAGCAAATGGACATCCGCCCCGGTGATCAGGTGTCCATCAGCCTTGCGGGGTTAACCATTCCCAGGCTCGACGGCGTTGTGCTGCAAAGCACCGAACGTGCGCAATTGGTGGTGCCGCAGGCCCAGGACTTTCATCCGTTAAGTTGCTGGCAGCCGACACCAGGCTGCGAAACCCAGTTCCTCGCACGCCTGAGCTGGCTGAGCAGTAAAAAGGGCCTGGCCTTGGCGCATGTCGGCCCCGGCACATGGGAGAAACTTTTCGAAACAGGCCACCTTAATGGCCTGCTGGATTGGTTGACCCTCGACGCGCAAGAGCTTGCTAACATTGCCGGCTTAGGTGAACGCAGCAGCGCTAGACTGATGAACAGCTTCAACAGTGCCCGGCAACGTCCTTTTGCCCAGTGGCTTAAAGCACTGGGCTTACCACCCACCGGGCAGGCGCAACTGGCCGATTCATGGCAGGAACTGGCGCAACGCACGACCGAACAATGGAAGGCCGAGGCTGGCATCGGGCCGGGACGCGCAGCACAACTCAGCGCATTTTTTCGTGACCCGCAGGTGCTGGCCCTGAGTGAAACATTACGTATTGCCGGGATTGATGGTTTTTAATGGCCCAGGTTGCCGCAAGCCCTGGAACCCAATGGGGCCAATGCGCTCAAACAGCTCATTGCCACACCGACCGATTGTTTTTTGCACATGGAGCTTTTATGAAATTTCTTTCACCGCTCGTTTTGCTGACCCTTTGCAGCGTGATGACTACTCCATTGCTGGCTGGTGAAGAGGCACCCGGCCTGACCGGATGCGCAGCCAAGAAACAAGGCATCATCAATCAGATCGAATTGGCCAAATCCCACGGCAATGCCGATCAACAGGCAGGCCTGGAGAAAGCCCTGAGCGAAGTTGAAGCCCATTGCACCGACGCATCCTTGAAAAAAGAACGCGAGAACAAGGTGCTCGACGCCAAGCATGAAGTCAGCAAACGCCAGGCCGATCTCGATAAAGCCATGAAAAAAGGCGATGCCGACAAGATCAACAAACGCAAAGACAAACTCGCCGAGTCCCGCAAAGAACTGCAGGACGCACTCGACGAGCTGGACAAGTAAGGCTCAGCTCAGGACTCAATGATCCCGAAACTGTTTATGGCACGCACTGCAGGCGTCTTCGACTTTCTGCACTGCGGGCCCCAGGTTGCTGGCCTTGTAGGGCTGAACCTTGCTGGCGATCACCAACTCACCGGTGGCGGCCTCAAGGTTGCGGGCCAGTTCCTGAAAACGTGCCTGCTGTTGCCACACGGTGTCTTTGGCGCTGGTGTGATCTTCTTCGCGAACTTGCGGAAAATGCTTCCACGGCTCATGGGACAACGCGTCGAGCTTCACCGCGCCTTCCTCGAATTTTGGCCCGTCGAACGGGATCCGGCCACGCAACATACCGCCCAGGTCTTCGCCGGTCTTGAGCATTTGCTTGAAGATCGCCTTGCGCTGACCCAAAGGCGAGTTCGGGTCAACACCGCCGCAGGCAGACAAGGTCAGGCAGGCCAGCAATACAACAGAAAGTCTTTTAAGAGTCATGGTGGCTTCAAGTCACGGGAACGGCGGCCAGTATCCTCGCGTCATCGGCAAACACCAATAGCCCTATTATCAATAAGGGTTGTTTGAGCGCATGGAGCACTCAGGCAACCGGTAAAGGAATCACCCCATGAACAGCCGTTTCAAAGCCTGGCGCCATCACCTGGCCTGGACTCTTCCCATAGTGGCCGTGCTGGCTGGCTGCACCGGCGGCGAAAACAACACGCCAAAAACCCATGCGCTGGCCACCTATTCCAGCGCCACCTGGGAAGCGTTGCCGACCGTATCGGATAACGATCTGATCGCCGGTTTCGGTTCGTGGCGCAGCGCATGCACCCGACTCAAAGCAGATCCGGTTTGGGGTTCGACCTGCGCCGCTTCCGCCAATGTGCCGCTAACGGCCAGCGAGATTCGTGGTTTCCTCAAACAAAACCTCGATGTCTATGGCTTGCGTGCAGCCAACAACAATGCCAACGGATTGATTACCGGCTATTACGAACCGGTGTATCCCGGCAGCCTCACCCAGACAGGCGTGGCGAACGTTCCCGTGTACGGCGTGCCCGAGGACATGATCATCGTCTCGCTGGACAGCATTTACCCGGAACTGAAGGGCAAACGCCTGCGCGGACGACTGGAAGGTCGCGTGCTCAAGCCTTACGACGATGCCGCGACCATTGAAAGCAAAGGCGTCAAGGCCCCGATTGTGGCCTGGCTGACCGATCCGATGAACCTGCAGTTTCTACAAATCCAGGGTTCTGGGCGTATCCAGCTCGACGATGGTCGTCAATTGCGCATTGCCTATGCTGACCAGAATGGCCATCCGTACCGGCCGATCGGTCGCTGGCTGGTCGACCAGGGCGAGTTGAAAAAAGAAGACGTGACCATGGGCGCCATCAGCACGTGGGCGAAAGCCAATCCAACGCGCATTCCTGAGTTGCTCGGCAGCAACCCGAGCTACGTGTTCTTCACTCGCAATCCGGACAGCAACGAAGGGCCTCGCGGCTCGCTGAACGTACCGCTGACCGCAGGTTACAGCGCGGCGGTTGACCGCAAGGTCATTCCGCTGGGCAGCTTGCTGTGGTTATCGACCACGCGCCCGGACGGCACTGCACTGGTTCGCCCGGTTGCCGCGCAAGACACCGGCGGCGCGATTTCCGGCGAGGTCCGTGCAGATCTCTTCTGGGGAACTGGCGATGCTGCCGGGGAATTGGCCGGAGACATGAAACAGCAGGGGCAAATCTGGATGTTGTGGCCTAAAGGTGCGCCGCTACCGCAAGTACCTCAAGTTGCAGACAAGCAATAAGCAGTGAAGAGGTCGCAGCCTTTTTGGGCTGCGACCCTTCGCACTTACATCGAGACGAAAAAGAAGCTGGCGATCAACCCCATCCCCACAAACCAGACCAGCGAGCGCAAAACCGCCCAGTCCGCCAAATAACAAATGATGTACAGCAGGCGACTGGTGATAAACAGCACTGCCAGTACATTGACCGTCACCAACTGCGCCGTACCCACTAGATGCGCCACGAGCACCGCGATGGCGAACGCTGGTGTCACTTCAAAACTGTTCAGTTGCGCCGCGTGCGCGCGCCGCCCCAAACCATTCAGTGATTCCAGAAAATCCCTTGGGTCATGGTTGTCTTGCAGCCTGAATCCGCCAACTGCCTTCGCGACGCCCGTACAGACATAAGGCAGGAAGATTGCGATCAAAACGCACCACAGAGCAACCGTCATAAAGCAGTCCTTTCTTGAGTTATAAAAATTCGTGGGCCCCTCAGAACTTCATCACCAGCATGCCGATCAGCACCAGCCCACAGGCTAAGAGTCGTGGTCTGCCGAAAGGTTCTTTCAGATAGCGCATGCCAAACAGCACCACCAGAATCACACTGATCTCACGCAGCGCTGCCGCTTCTGCAATCGAGCCCAATTGCATCGCCCATAGCACCAGAGCGTAGCTGAACAACACGCAGAAACCGACCGTCAACCCGAGTCGCCATTGCTCTCGCCAGAACAGCATGAACGCCGGGCGCTTGCTCACCAGCGCCAGCAAGGGAAATGGCCAGGCACTGAGCAACGTGACCCACACCAGATAGTCCAGCGGATGCGACCAGCGCCGCAATGCCTGTCCATCAATGAACGTGTAGTAGCCGATGCACAAGCCGATCAGCGCAACCACTGGCAGCATCGACCACGGCAACCGCGCCCCGCCACCGCCCTGCCATAACAGGCACAACATGCCAAACGGGATCAGCAGAATTCCGAATATCTGTTGGTTAGTCAGCACCTCGCCGGCAAAGATCAACGTCAACGCCAACACCACCAGCGGCGATAACCCACGCATTAACGGGTAAACCAATCCGAGGTCGCCGACTCGATACGCTTGAATCAGCAAATAGCGGTAGAGCAACTCGAAAGCGGCAGACGCCAGTATCCATGGCCAGATGTCCATGGGCGGCAATGCCACGAACGGCAGCATCACGGCCACGAAAAGTAACGCCACGCTGTCCATGCAGGCCACGACCAACAGCCGCTCCGCACTGAATTTGATCAGGGTATTCCAGGCTGCGTGCAACAGCGCCGCCACCAATACCAAACCCGTCGCAAGCACTGCACACTCCTTATTCCTTCCGGATAATTGATTCGCGATATGTCCTCAGCTGTTTATACTGCAAGCGACCTCGCCGCACTCAGTTGCGCACAGCTAATTCCAATAATTGTGTCATCGCACAACTTTCCAGATCACGCATCCGCATGCTGATGTCGGTGGCCTGACTGTCTTCAATCTATTTTCTCCCCTTCATCCAGAGGACCCCGGATGCTTGAGCTTGTCGCCGCTTTTATATGCCTTACGTCACTTCTCACCTATGTCAATTTTCGCTTCATCGGCCTGCCTCCAACGATTGGCGTGATGGTCACCGCACTGTTGTTTTCCCTGCTGTTGCAAGGCCTGAGTGTTCTCGGCTACCCAGGCCTTGAAGTGCGCGTGCAGCAACTGATCAGCCAGATCGACTTTGGCGATCTGCTGATGAACTGGATGTTGTCGTTCCTGCTGTTTGCCGGCGCCTTGCACGTCAACCTGAATGATCTGCGCAGCTATCGCTGGCCGATCGGCCTACTGGCAACGTTCGGCGTACTGATTGCGACCGCCGTGATCGGCAGCCTCGCCTACTACATTTTTGCCTTGTTCGGCTGGCACGTCAGCTTCCTTTACTGCCTGCTGTTCGGTGCCCTGATATCCCCGACCGACCCAATCGCAGTGCTCGGCGTGCTGCGTACGGCCAATGCTTCCAAACCGTTGAAAACCACCATCGTCGGCGAGAGTCTTTTCAACGATGGCACCGCGGTCGTTGTGTTCACCGTGCTGCTGGGGATTGCGCAATTGGGTGACACCCCGACCGTCAGCGCGACCGCGATGCTGTTTGCCCACGAGGCGGTGGGTGGCGTGCTGTTCGGCGGGCTGATCGGCTACCTCGTGTACCTGATGATCAAAAGCATCGAACAGCATCAGATCGAGGTAATGCTGACGTTGGCACTGGTGATCGGCGGTTCAGCCATGGCGTCGGAGCTACACGTTTCGGCGCCGATCGCGATGGTGGTCGCCGGCCTGATCATCGGCAACCTGGGACGAAACCTGGCGATGAACGACATGACCCGCAAGTACCTGGACGGTTTTTGGGAACTGCTGGATGACATGCTCAACGCTTTGCTGTTCGCGCTGATCGGCATGGAGCTGCTGTTGCTACCCTTCAACTGGCTGCACGTACTCGCCGCGAGTTTGCTCGCCTTGGCGATTCTGCTGTCGCGGCTGTTGACCGTGGCGCCCGCCATTTTGCTACTGCGACGCTGGCGTACGGTGCCGCGCGGCACGATCCGGATTCTGACGTGGGGTGGTTTGCGCGGCGGTGTGTCGGTAGCGCTGGCACTTGCACTGCCATTGGGCCCCGAGCGTGACTTGCTGCTGAGCATCACCTACATCGTGGTGCTGTCGTCGATCCTGTTGCAGGGCTTGAGCATCGGCAAACTGGTCAAGCACGTGACCAAGGATGAACCTGCGCCCACGACGCAGGCAGAACATCACTGATCACTCTTCGACCTTGCGCGGATCAGCCTTCTGATCCGCGCTTTCTTTCGGCGGCCCGCTCTCACTGCGGATTTGCGCGTGGCTAATCAGCGCAAAAATGCAGCTGCCCCCGATGATGTTGCCGGCCAGCGTCGGACCGGCAAACACCAGCCAGAAATCCTTCCATGGCAACTCGCCGGCAAATACCAGATAAGACACCTCGGCCGAACCCACAACAATGTGGGTGAAATCGCCCAGTGCCATCAGGTACGTGATGAGGATGATGATCCAGATCTTGGCGCTCTCCATGGACGGGATCATCCAGACCATGGTCGCGATCATCCAGCCAGAGATGATGCCTTTGGCGAACATCTGGCTGGCGTGGTTCTCCATGACCTTGCGGCCGATGTCGAGAAAAGCCAAATCGGTTTTGCTGTCGAAAATCGGCAAGTGCAACATCACGTACGCCACCAGCAAGGTGCCGCACAGGTTCCCCACCAGCACCACTGACCACAAGCGAATCAGCCGGCCGAAGTTGTTCAATGTGGGCTTGGTCATTACCGGCAACACCGCTGTCAGCGTGTTCTCGGTAAACAGTTGCTGACGAGCGAGGATGACCGCGAGAAACCCCGCGCAGTAGCCGAAGCTGGCAATCACCTTGAAGTGTTCGCCATCGGGCAGGCGCGAGTTGAGCAATCCCATCGCCATCAGCGAAAGACCCATCGTCAGGCCGGCCGCCAGTGCCGACCACCACAACGCAGCCACACTGCGCTCCAGTTCCTGATCACCTTGGGTACGGATGATCTCGTGCAGCACTGCGGCGCGGGGCGGTTGGTTTTTGTCGACGTCCTGCTGCTCTTCCGCCGAGAGGTTCGGTGTCTTGCCGTCTTTTTGAGTGTCCATAGCGTTCCGCAACCGGTGGCGTGTCATTTACGTACGACACGCGCGGTTCGGAGCTGTTCACTGGTGAGTTAAATCACATTGCCGATGAGGCCGCTTTCGCAGGCCAGGCCGCACCGCGGACGTCACTCACTGGCCACATCATCCTGAAACTGGTCTTTGACGTACTTGATCTCGGTGCGGCCATGCGGCGCCGGCAGACCATCTTCACCCAGGTTCACGAAAACCATCTTCTCGACAGTAAGAATGCTTTTACGCGTGATCTTGTTGCGCACTTCACAGGTCAGCGTGATCGAGGTGCGGCCAAACTCGGTGGCGGTAATGCCCAGCTCGATGATGTCGCCCTGACGCGAAGCGCTGACGAAGTTGATTTCGGAAATGTACTTGGTGACGACTCGCTGATTGCCCAATTGAACGATGGCGTAGATCGCCGCTTCTTCGTCGATCCAGCGCAGAAGGCTTCCGCCGAACAGCGTGCCATTAGGGTTGAGGTCTTCGGGTTTCACCCATTTGCGAGTGTGGAAATTCATAGTCACTCCTGAACGTCTTGCCAAATGATGGTTACCATCATGTCAGAGCCCGCCCCAGAGCTCTATCAAGCATATTCTATGGTCTCGATTACCGTTCAGACATTGACCAACAGAAACACTTTGGAAGATCAGAATAGCCCGCTATAATCGCCCCCGTTCCAGAACGGTAACTTTCGCTTGGTACCGTTTTCCCGCCACCTGTCCGAGGGGCGCTGCAGCAGGCTCGACCTGTCAGGCTCGGATGGGGCGTTGCTTGACCGTCATCGGTCAGACACTAAACGCACAACGGCGCCCATTCGCATACATTACGAATGGAGGCTCTTCATGAGCGCTGTTATCACGCCTGCAGATTTTAACGATTACAAAGTCGCCGACATGTCCCTGGCTGCCTGGGGCCGTCGCGAAACCATCATCGCCGAATCCGAAATGCCTGCCCTGATGGGTCTGCGCAGCAAGTACGCCGGTGAGCAGCCGCTCAAGGGCGCGAAGATTCTTGGCTGCATCCACATGACCATCCAGACTGCCGTACTGATCGAAACCCTGGTTGCCCTGGGCGCTGAAGTACGTTGGTCGTCCTGCAACATTTTCTCGACTCAGGATCAGGCCGCTGCTGCTATCGCTGCTGCCGGTATCGCGGTTTATGCCTGGAAAGGCGAAACCGAAGAAGAGTACGAGTGGTGCCTGGAGCAAACCATCCTGAAAGATGGCGCCCCTTGGGATGCCAACATGATCCTCGACGACGGCGGCGACCTGACCGAGCTGCTGCACAAGAAGTACCCGGCGATTCTGGACCGCGTCCACGGCGTGACCGAAGAAACCACCACTGGCGTGCACCGCCTGCTGGACATGCTGGCCAAAGGCGAGCTGAAAATCCCGGCTATCAACGTCAACGACTCGGTTACCAAGAGCAAGAACGACAACAAGTACGGCTGCCGTCACAGCCTGAACGACGCGATCAAGCGCGGTACCGACCACCTGCTGTCCGGCAAGCAAGCGCTGGTCATCGGCTACGGCGACGTGGGCAAGGGCTCCGCTCAATCCCTGCGCCAGGAAGGCATGATCGTTAAGGTGTCCGAAGTCGACCCGATCTGCGCCATGCAAGCCTGCATGGACGGTTTCGAGCTGGTTTCCCCGTTCATCGACGGTATCAACGACGGCACCGAAGCCAGCATCGACAAAGCGCTGCTGGGCAAGATCGACCTGATCGTGACCACCACCGGCAACGTGAATGTTTGCGACGCAAACATGCTCAAAGCCCTGAAGAAGCGTGCAGTTGTCTGCAACATCGGCCACTTCGACAACGAAATCGACACCGCTTTCATGCGCAAGAACTGGGCATGGGAAGAAGTGAAGCCACAGGTTCACAAAATCCACCGCACCGGTGCAGGCAGCTTCGACGCGCAAAACGACGACTACCTGATCCTGCTGGCCGAAGGCCGTCTGGTTAACCTGGGCAACGCTACCGGTCACCCAAGCCGCATCATGGACGGTTCGTTCGCCAACCAGGTTCTGGCGCAGATCTTCCTGTTCGGCCAGAAATATGCCGACCTATCGCCAGCCCAAAAAGCCGAGCGCCTGACCGTTGAAGTACTGCCGAAAAAACTCGACGAAGAAGTGGCCCTGGAAATGGTCCGTGGCTTCGGCGGCGTTGTGACTCAACTGACCAAGACCCAGGCCGACTACATCGGCGTGGCAGTCGAAGGCCCGTTCAAGCCGCACGCTTACCGCTACTGATCGGCCCTGCAGCCTGCTCTCCCGGTGCGAGCGGGCTTTTGTGGTGAAGGGATAAATCCCCTCGCCACAAAGGCCCGCGCCCACATTGGGATATGCAAGTCTTTCAGGCTTACGTGTTTCCAAGGATATGACCATGTCCCAAGACCGTCGCTACAGTTTTGAGTTCTTCCCTACGAAGACTGAAGCTGGGCATGAAAAGCTGCTTGCCACTGCTCGTCAGTTGGCCACGTACAACCCCGATTTCTTTTCCTGCACCTATGGCGCTGGCGGTTCGACCCGTGATCGCACCATCAACACCGTGTTGCAGCTCGAAAGCGAAGTCAAAGTGCCTGCTGCTCCGCACTTGTCTTGCGTTGGCGACAGCAAGGACGACTTGCGCGGCCTGCTGAACCAATACAAAGAAGCCGGCATCAAGCGTATCGTTGCCCTGCGCGGCGACCTGCCTTCGGGTATGGGCATGGCCAGCGGCGAGATGCGTCACGCTAACGACCTGGTTGAATTCATTCGTGAAGAGACCGCCGACCACTTCCACATCGAAGTCGCCGCTTACCCGGAGATGCATCCGCAAGCGCGCAATTTCGAGGATGATCTGACCAACTTCGTGCGCAAGGCCAACGCTGGCGCCGACAGTGCAATCACCCAGTACTTCTTCAACGCCGACAGCTACTTCTACTTTGTCGAACGTGTACGGGCGATGGGCGTGAACATCCCGATCGTGCCTGGCATCATGCCGATCACCAACTACAGCAAGCTGGCCCGCTTCTCCGATGCCTGCGGTGCGGAAATCCCGCGCTGGATCCGCAAGCAGCTGGAAGCCTACGGCGATGACACCCAGAGCATTCAAGGCTTTGGTGAGCAAGTCATCACCGAGATGTGCGATCGCCTGTTGCAAGGTGGCGCGCCCGGCCTGCACTTTTACACATTGAACCAGGCTGAACCGAGCCTGGCTGTGTGGAACAACTTGAAACTGCCGCGCTAAAACGGTGCAGTATTCAATCAAGGCCCTGGCGAAATCCAGGGCCTTTTTTATGCTTTATGCCTTGTGCCAGAGCTTCTGGATCAGTTTCTGGCTCTTTATGGTTTCTCGTCGTAATCTCAAGGCATGCCATTGATCTCACAGTTAATCACCGGGATTGTTTTCACTTGCCTGAGCTTTGCTGCTTGGGGCGAGAAGCTGCGCATTGTCACCGAGCCCTGGGCACCTTATGTGTACGAAGAAAACGGCAAATCACTGGGCCTGGATTACGAAACCACCGCCATCGTTTTCAAGCGCCTGGGCATAGAAGTGGAATGGCAGTTCCTGCCCTGGAAGCGTTGTTTGTCGATGCTCGAACAAGGCCAGGCCGATGGCGTACTGGACATTTTCCACAGCGAAGAACGCGACGCGCTGCTGCTTTACCCCAGCGAACCGCTCTCGCAAGTGCAGTTCGTGATGTTCTATGCCAACGAACGCCCTCATCCTTTCAGCACCCTTGATGAACTGCGCGGCCTTACCGTCGGCACCTCGCCGGGTTATCTCTACAGCAAGGATTTCAGCGATTCGCAACTGTTTACCCGCGAACCGGCACCCAGCCATGAAGCCAACTTCGGCAAACTGGTGCGGGGACGAATCGACCTGCTGATCACCGACCGACGCGTCGGCCAGCATTTGCTCGACGAACTGAATATCCGCGATCAGATCACCGAAAACCCGACCATCATCAGCCAGCAGAACCAATATCTGGCGGTGCGTCGTAATGCCGGCATGGATTTATTGGTGCAACGCTTTGGCGCCGAGTTGAAGCGCTTCAAGCGCGAGCCCGCCTACGCTGAACTGAGCGCCCGCTATGGCGCCGAACCGATAAACGACGTGCAAGCTTCCAAAGTTACCGCAGAACGTAGTAAAACCGTTGAGCAGCAGGAAAGCGGCGCGCACTGATTGCTCTGTTATACTCCGGCCTTCCCGCCAGGCTCACGCCCGGACGCTCGGACTTGTTAAAGGCATCTCGAACCCGCTACTGCGCAGCTTTCAGCCAGCGCGAGCACTCCAGATGAGCCTTCGAGGCCCAGCAGGACCGGACGGGATTGCGTTCTTCATAAACGCCATTCGCGCCAGGCAAGACTCCCATTGGGCCAAGCCCTAACTAAAACAGGATTACTCATGTCCTTTGCTTCCCTCGGTCTCTCCGAGGCTTTAGTCCGTGCCATCGAGGCGGCGGGCTATACCGAGCCTACTCCGGTGCAACAGCGGGCTATTCCCGCCGTGTTGCAAGGTCGCGACCTGATGGTCGCGGCGCAGACAGGTACTGGTAAAACCGGCGGCTTCGCCCTTCCGATTCTGGAACGGTTGTTCCCCAACGGTCACCCGGACAAATCCCAGCGTCACGGCCCGCGCCAACCACGCGTACTGGTCCTGACCCCTACCCGCGAACTCGCGGCACAGGTGCATGAGAGCTTCAAGGTCTATGCCCGTGACCTGAAGTTCGTCAGTGCCTGCATCTTCGGCGGCGTCGGCATGAACCCACAGGTTCAGGCCATGTCCCGCGGTGTTGACGTGTTGGTCGCCTGCCCTGGCCGCCTGCTCGACCTCGCCGGCCAAGGCAGCGTCGATTTGTCCCACGTGGAAATCCTCGTGCTGGACGAAGCCGACCGCATGCTCGACATGGGCTTTGTCCATGACGTGAAGAAAGTTTTGGCTCGCCTGCCGAGCAAGCGTCAGAACCTGCTGTTCTCGGCAACGTTCTCCAAAGACATCACCGACCTTGCCGGCAAGTTGCTGCACAACCCGGAACGCATCGAAGTCACGCCGCCGAACACCACGGTCGAGCGTATCGAACAGCGTGTGTTCCGCCTGCCAGCCAGCCACAAGCGTTCGCTGCTTGCGCACCTGATCACCGCTGGCGCCTGGGAACAGGTCCTGGTGTTCACCCGCACCAAGCACGGCGCCAACCGCTTGGCCGAGTACCTGGACAAACACGGCCTGAGCGCCGTAGCTATCCACGGTAACAAGAGCCAGAACGCCCGCACCAAAGCGCTGGCCGACTTCAAGGCCGGTGAAGTGCGCATTCTGGTTGCCACCGACATCGCGGCCCGTGGCCTCGATATCGACCAGTTGCCACACGTGGTCAACTTCGAACTGCCAAACGTCGACGAAGACTACGTGCACCGTATCGGTCGTACCGGCCGCGCCGGTCGTTCGGGCGAGGCGATCTCGCTGGTTGCTCCAGACGAAGAAAAACTGCTGAAAAGCATCGAGCGCATGACCAAGCAGAAAATCGCCGACGGCGACCTGATGGGCTTCGATTCGAGCGCTGTAGAAGCCGAGAAGCCGGAAGTGCGCGAGCGTCCGGACGTGCGTAACCCGCGCAACCCACGTGGCCCGCGCGGCGATGGCCCGAACGGCACCGGTGGTGGCGGCGGTCGTAAAGACAAGGGCAAGGACAAGGGCGGCAAGGAAAAACCTGCGGCTACTGGCCGTGGCGATCGCCCGGCACGTGAACACAAGCCACGTGAAGGAACGCCTGCACGTGAGCAACAGCGTCCGGCGCCACGTGCTGCCGCTGATCGTGCTCCAGACGAGTTCCTGGACGACGATATCGATAACTTCGGTAACCGCGTCGACTACGTTCCTCAAGCCAAACCGGCGCAAGGCCGTGGTCGTCGTCCTGGTGCTCCGGCACAAGGCGCAGCAGCAGGCGCAGGCGCGGGTGCTCCGCGCAACGGCGGCAAACCTCAGGGTCGCCAAAGCGGTCCGCGCAGCAGCGATGGCGCAACCACCGGTACTCCACCTGCCAAGCGCAATGGCCCGCGCAACGGTGCTCCACGTGACGGCCAAGCCCGTCGGGAAGAAGGCCGTAGCCGTCGCCCAGCACGTGACGAGCAGCCGCGCTCCGAACCTGCCGTGCAAAACCCGCGCGGCCCGGCACCGAAGATCATTCACAAGGAGTCGAAAACAGATCGTTTCCCGACGCCAGAGCAACTTGATCAACTGCCAGGTCGCCCTCGTGGTGAAAAACCAGCACTGCTGACCCGCAACCGCTGATTTATCGCTGCAATAAAAAATGCCCCGGATCGCGAGATCCGGGGCATTTTTGTTTCAGCGGCGAACGTTACTTCGCTTTCACGCCTTCAAACGAGATGTACAGTTCGACCGCGTCGGACTGTGGACCCAGGTCCATCATCTTGCCGAAATCAGAACGCTTGATGCTGGTGGTGCCTTCGAAGCCGGCACGGTAGCCGCCCCATGGATCCTTGCCTTCACCCAGGAAAGTAGCCTTGACTACGATTGGCTTGGTGACGCCATGCAGGGTCAGGTCGCCGGTCACGTCTGCAGTTTCTTTGCCATCGGCGTTTTTGCCAGTGGATTTGACGCTGGTGGAGACGAACTTGGCATCGGCGTATTTGCCCACGTCCAGGAAGTCTTTGCTGGCGATGTGCTTGTCACGTTCTGCGTGGTTGGTAAACACGCTGGCGGTACGCACGTTGAACTCGATTTTGCTGTCTTCAGGCTTGGCAGCGTCGAAGCTGAACTTGCCGTCGATGTCCTTGAACGTACCGGTGATGTAGCTGTAACCCAAGTGGCTGATCTTGAAGTCAACGAAGGCGTGCTGGCCTTCTTTGTCGACGGTGTACTCAGCCGCCATCACGCTACCGGCAGACAACAGAGCAGAACCAATTGCCAGAGCGGCGAGAGTCTTTTTCAACATGCTTTCTATTCCTTTGGAGTCGAGGTTGAACTTCAAGCTTTGCGGCCCAGCATTCGAGTAAGGGTCACATCGCGATCGATAAAATGGTGCTTCAGTGCTGCCAACGCATGGAGGCCGGAAAAAATGACCACCGCCCATGCCAGGTACAGATGAATCACACCAGCGGTATCTGCCTGGTCCGGTAGCCCGGAAACCAGCGCAGGAACTTCGAACAGGCCAAACACCGGAATCCCGACACCGTCTGCGGTGGAAATCAGGTAACCGGCAATCATCACAGCGAACAAACCGAGGTAAAGCGAAAAATGGCCCACTTTGGCGCCAAGACGTGTCATGCGGCTGTAGCTTGCCAAGGTCGGCGGCGGCGGACTGATAAAACGCCACAACACCCGCAGCAACATCACAGCGAACAACACCAGGCCAATGCTCTTGTGCAGGTCAGGTGCGTCTTTGCGCCACGTGCTGTAGTAGTCGAGACCGACCATCCACAAACCCAGGGCAAACAAGCCGACGACCACCAGCGCCACGCCCCAGTGCATGAAAATGCTGACCCAACCGTAACGCGAAGAAGAATTACGTAGCTGCATGCCCAGATCCTGTAAGAACTGCGATCAAGATTATCGAGTTATCTATCGAATTAAAGCGGAAAATTTCGCTTTGAAATATCGAGAAATACGATCAAGAGTCTGAAAGAGTCTGGTTAAGGAAAGATTAAAGGCAAAGGAGGGGTGGGCGCACCTTTGGCGGCGGATCAGCGTCAGATCGAACCCTCAACACGCTGACGATTGATCACCTAAGGCCATTTAAAGCGCGGAGGCGGCTGCAGACAATCGGGACTGTACGGATTCATATCGCACTGATAAGCCAGCTCATGGCCATAACCACCAGGGAAAAAGCGGCCATTTGCGCAACCAGAAATCGCTACCAACACAATGATTACGACTAGCAATTTCATATGCGCTCCAGGTTTTTGAAGAGCATATATTTCAAGACCATGCGCTATCTATCAGCACGTTCTGAGTTTTTTGTGGGAAGCATCTGATATTTCGCCGAGGCGTGTAGGACCTGGTGGCCCAACCGGGACGCTTGATAAATGAGCAAAAAAAAGCGCGGCATCAGCCGCGCTTTTTTATTACCCAAAGGCTTACTGCGCTTTGGTATCCGTCGCTGCCGGAGCGGGTGCCGCCGGTTTGGCGACTGGTTTCTTAGCCGGTTCAACTTTCTTGACCGGCGCTTTTGCCGGCGCTTTTTTGGCTTCGGTTTTGGCCGCCGGCTTCTTGACCGGGGCCTTCGCCGGGGCTTTTTTGGCCGGCTCGGCTTTCACCGGAGCCGCAGGCTTCGGTGCTTCAACCGGCACTGGCGCAGGGGTTGGGACTGGCGCAGGAGCAGGTGCCGGAGCGACCGGTGCCACAGGTGCGGGTGCCTTGGCCGGTTCCGGTTTGTCGTCCGAACCGCCGAACAGATTGGTGAAGAAGTTACCTTTCTTCGCCGCTACCGCGCCAGCCGCCGCAGCCGTTGCTGCCGGAACCACTTTGGCCGGTTCAAACGACTTGCCCGCTGCCAGGTCTTCAACCTGGCTGGCTGCACGCTGACCGGTGCGCAGTGCACCTTCCAATGTGCCCGGGTACAAGGTGTCGGTGTGTTCGCCAGCGAACGCTACGCGCTGTAGCGGTCGTTCCCACAGACGCCAGTATTTGCTGATCTGGCCAGGACCGAAGGCCAGATAAGCGCCGCCCATGGAAGGGTCGGTGCTGTAGCGGCGAATTTCATAACCGGTGAACGAACCGCGTGCCTGTGGATAAAACGCATGCAGGCGAATCAGCACTTGATCGACCATCTGCTTGTCGCCGAACGCTTGCATCACACGTGCGTTGTCGCCAGACAGGTTGATCACAACGTTGGCGCCACCCTTCAGGGCTGGCTCGATCCACAACATGCCCAGGCCGGCGTTACTGTAGATTTCACCGGACATGCGCGCCTTGCTTTCCCAGACGGGCGTCTTGAACTTCAGCATGATCTGGTCGCGCCAACCGTAGTTGGTGCCCTTGATTGCACCCATGTGCTGGGCATCCAGCGCCGGGGTCATCTGGATTTTGCTCAGTGCGCGCAATGGCACGGCCAGCACCACGTAGTCAGCCGAATAGCCAACGCTGCCCACTTTGACGGTCACGCCGTCCTTATCCTGGGTAATCGCCGACACCGGTGAGCTGGTCTTGATGGTTTTCAGTTGCTTGACGAACGCTTGAGCCAATACAGCGCTGCCGCCGATCAGGCGGGACGCGCGCAAGTCGCGGTCGGAAACGCCACGGTAAACCCGGCTTTGCTGGGCGAAGTACAACAGCGACAGGCGCGAAGGCTCGTCATAGCGGCTACGGATCTGCTGGTTGACCAATTGGCGGGCGGTGGCCGGCAGGTTCAAACGGTCAAGCCAGTTGGCCACGTTGATCTGGTCCAGCGCGAACAGCGTGCTGTTGGCGGCCGGGTTCTGCGGGTCGTCAATCGAGCGCGCCAGATCGTCCAGGGTTTTTTCATAGCGTTTGAGCGCTTCGGCGGTCGCTGGCTGCTTGGTCGCAAGGTCGGCGGCACTGAAATACTCACCGTCGATCAGGTAGCCCGGCGTGCGCACAAATTCAGGGGCTGGCGTAGTGCCCAGTTTGAAGGTGGACACGTACTGGTTCAAAACCGGTTGGGTCTTGTCGTTGCCGATCCACTCACTGGTGGCCATGCCCGAGCGACCACCCAAGCTTGGTTTGGCTTCCAGCAGCGTGACTTGCCAACCTTTGTTTTGCAGCTCATAAGCAGCCGTCAGGCCCGCAAGCCCGCCGCCGATCACGATCGCGGTTTTATCCTTGGCCAGCGCAGACACGCTGAACAGCCCTAACATCACCAGCGCACAGGCGCGCAGCCAACCAGCAGACATTCAGCGAACTCCGGAAATACCCAAGGAAACAGCAGTTTTACGAGTCAAGCGACCCAAAGAACCGCGAAGAATACGTCAGCCATCAAAAGGCCGCCAGCGACGTCTATCGGCCTACACAAAGTAGCTCAATCGACACAATGGGTTGTCCCGGCGCGATGCATTGCATAGGCTTGCGCGATTGTATGTCCGTGCACGTCACGGACCGCCTCGAGGAGACTGAACATGGGCCTGAATAATCAGTGGATGCAACGCGATCTCGCGGTGTTGTGGCATCCCTGCACCCAGATGAAAGACCACGAACAACTGCCGCTGATTCCGATCAAGCGTGGCGAAGGCGTGTGGCTTGAAGACTTCGAGGGCAAACGCTATCTCGACGCGGTCAGTTCCTGGTGGGTCAACGTATTTGGCCACGCCAACCCGCGCATCAACCAACGCATCAAGGATCAGGTCGATCAACTGGAGCACGTTATTCTGGCCGGTTTCAGCCATCAACCCGTGATCGAGTTGTCCGAGCGACTGGTGAAGATGACGCCAGAAGGCCTGACACGATGCTTCTACGCCGATAACGGATCGTCCTGCATCGAAGTCGCGCTGAAAATGAGCTTTCATTATTGGCTCAATCGCGGCCAGCCGAACAAGAAACGCTTTGTCACCCTGACCAACAGCTACCACGGCGAAACCATGGCCGCGATGTCGGTGGGCGACGTGCCACTGTTCACCGAAACCTACAAGGCATTGCTGCTGGACACCATCAAGGTGCCGAGCCCCGATTGCTACCTGCGCCCGGAAGGCATGAGTTGGGAAGAACATTCGCGCAACATGTTCCTCGCCATGGAACAGACCTTGGCCGAGCACCATGACAGCGTGGCGGCGGTCATTGTCGAACCGCTGATCCAGGGCGCCGGCGGCATGCGCATGTATCACCCGGTGTATCTCAAACTGCTGCGCGAAGCCTGTGATCGCTATGGCGTGCACTTGATCCACGACGAAATCGCCGTCGGATTCGGCCGCACCGGCACCATGTTTGCCTGCGAACAGGCGGGTATCCGTCCAGACTTCCTGTGCCTGTCCAAGGCGCTGACCGGCGGCTACTTGCCGTTGGCGGCCTGCGTGACGACGGACGATGTGTATAACGCGTTCTACGACGACTACCCAACGCTGCGCGCCTTCTTGCACTCACACAGCTACACCGGCAATCCGCTGGCGTGCGCGGCGGCACTGGCGACACTGGACATCTTCGAAGAAGACAACGTTATCGAGAACAACAAGGCCTTGGCGCAACGCATGGCCTCGTCCACGGCACACCTGGTGGATCATCCGAACGTGTCCGAAGTGCGCCAGACCGGCATGGTATTGGCCATCGAGATGGTCAAGGACAAAGCCACCAAAGAGGCCTATCCGTGGCAGGAACGTCGTGGCTTGAAGGTATTCCAGCATGCGTTGGAGCGCGGTGCGTTGCTGCGACCGTTGGGCAGTGTGGTGTATTTCCTGCCGCCTTACGTGATCACGCCTGAGCAGATCGACTTTCTGGCCGAAGTGGCGAGCGAAGGCATCGACATCGCCACCCGCGACAGCGTCAGCGTGTCGGTACCGAAGGATTTCCATCCCGGCTTCCGCGATCCGGGCTAGAGCTGGACTCAGTTCCCTGTGGCGAGGGGATTTATCCCCGTTGGACTGCGCAGCACTCCCATTTTGAGGGCCGCTAAGCAGTCCAACAGGAATAAATCCCCTCGCCACAAAAGCTAACCACAAGCGCATTGTTCCAATTTACAGATTCAGTAGAGACCTCGCATGAGACTGTCCCGCTTCTTTATCGACGCTCCTTTAAGCACTGGCGAGCACGAGTTGCCCGAAGCCCAGGCCCATTACATCAGCCGCGTGCTGCGCATGGCCGAGGGCGACGCGTTGCAGTTGTTCGACGGCTCGGGCCATGAATTCCGCGCCACCCTGGTGGACGTCGGCAAGAAGCGCGTCGTGGTGCAGATCGATGAAAGCTTCGCCGGCCAGGTCGAGTCGTCGCTTGCGATCCATCTCGGCCAAGGCCTGTCCCGTGGCGAGCGGATGGATTGGGCGATTCAAAAAGCCACGGAACTGGGCGTCAGCGAAATCACCCCGATCTTCAGCGACCGCTGCGAAGTCCGGCTGAAAGACGAGCGCGCCGACAAACGCCTGCTGCACTGGCGCCAGGTTGCCATCAGCGCTTGCGAGCAATGCGGACGTTCACGGGTGCCGGTGATTCATCCACCGTTGTTGTTGGCCGATTGGCTGAAGCAGACAGAAGCCGAGTTGAAGTTGGTGCTGCACCCGGTGGCCGAACCGTTGGTCAGCCATTCGAAGCCTGCAACACTGGCGTTTTTGATCGGGCCGGAGGGCGGTTTGTCGGAGGCTGAGGTTGATCAGGCCAAGGGAGCAGGTTTCCATGCCGCTCGCCTCGGTCCTCGGGTGCTGCGCACAGAAACCGCGCCGGTGGTGGCATTGGCGGTGGCCCAACAGTTATGGGGCGACTTTTAGGGCGCTATCGCGAGCAGGCTCGCTCCCACATTTTGAATGCGTCCCCCTGTGGGAGCCAGCCTGCCAGCGATTGGCCGCGACTCGGTCTAAAGAACATAAAACATGATCGCCACAAAGTGCAGCAGACTCCCGGCGATCACGAACAAATGCCAGATCCCGTGTGCATGCCGCAAGCGATGATCCAGCGCAAAAAAGATAATCCCTACGGTGTACAAAACCCCGCCGGACGCCAGCCAGGCGAAACCGGTACTGCCCAGCGCGGCTAACAAGGGTTTGACCGCAACCAGCACGATCCAGCCCATCACCGCGTAAATCACGATCGATAGAATCCGCGCCTCCGAGCGCGGCTTGATCTCTTGCAGGATGCCGATCAGCGCCAGTCCCCAGACAATTCCAAACAACGTCCAGCCCCACGGCCCGCGCAGCGTGACCAGGCAAAACGGGGTGTAACTGCCGGCAATCAGCAGGTAGATCGAAAAGTGATCAACCTTCTGCATGATCTCTTTTTTGCGCCCGCGTACGCTGTGGTAAACGGTCGATGCGCTGTAGAGCACCAACAAGGTGAAACCGTAGATTGCTACGCTGACAATCTTCCAGGGGCTGCCGTCCATGCTGGCAATCACCAGCATCCACACCACCCCGACACACGCCGCAACCGCCCCGACCAAATGCGTCCAGGCGTTCAACTTTTCACCGTGATACATGCGTTACTCACCTCAAAATTCACTGCAACATCGCGCAAACTGTAGACGCTGTCGAGCGCAGAACGCCTACAAGGGCGCCAAGGCGTGCACAATCACGCCATTCCAATAAGAGTGCGGCCCATGCTGATCGACGAAGAGTTGACCCTGAAAAAACTCGAGGTGTTCCTGGCCTTCATGCGCACCGGCAATCTGGCCCGCGCCGCCGCCGAGCTACACACCAGTAACGTGAGCGTGCACCGCGCCATTCACTCGCTGGAAAACGCTCTGCGCTGCCCGTTGTTCAAACACGAAGGCCGCAACCTGACGCCGCTCGAAAGCGCCTATGTGCTGGAGGAACGCGCGCAGAAGCTGATTCAGGACGTGGTCGAAAGTGTGCGTCTTACGCGCGAAGCTGCCGGTTTTTCTGCCGAACGCTTCAAGCTTGGCTCGCTGTATTCATTGACCGTGAAAACGGTGCCGCAGTTGATCATGGGCCTGAAAATACGTCGCAGCGAACTCAACATCGACCTGATCCTGGGCTCCAATTTCGATCTGCTGTACAAGCTCAAGAACATGGAAGTCGACGCGATCCTGGTGTCGCTGGACGACAGCGTGAATGACCCGGATTGCGCACAAATCCCGCTTTTTTCCGATGACATGTTTTTGGCGACGCCGGCCGATTCGAAGTTCGCCCAGTGTGCTGAAGTCGACCTTTCGCAGGTGCGTGACGAAACGTTCATTACGCTCACCCATGGCTTCGCCACGCATCAGGACGGTAATCGAGTGTTCAAGCAGGCAGGGTTCGAGCCGAAAGTAGCGATGCAGGTCAACGACATCTTTACCCTGCTGAGCATGGTCAGTTCTGGCGTCGGTTATGCGTTGCTGCCGGGGCGGATTGCAGCGGTGTACGAGAACCGGGTGAAACTGATTCCCTTGCAGGAGCGTTACCGCTTGCAGCAACACATTGGTGTGGTGTTCTTGAAAGCCAAGGAGCGCGACCCGAACTTGCTGGCGCTGTTGGCGGAGTGCCGGATGTACGCCAATCGCCAGGCTTGAGACCGAGTCGCGCCCTTCGCGAGCAAGCCCGCTCCCACAGGAGAATACATTCCAATGTGGGAGCGGGCTTGCTCGCGAAGGCGTCAGAACATGCGGTGATAATCCAGCGGATTAGCCGACAATTGCGCGAACAATGAAGTACAGCAACGATGGCCCAAGCAAGCATCCAAGCCCCGTGTGAAAGGTCGCCGTCAACGCGCCATAAGGCACCAAACGACGATCGGTTGCCGCCAGACCCGCTGTTACACCACTCACGGTCCCAGCCAAACCGCCAAACACCATCGCTGAACGCGGGTTATCCAACCCCATCCACTTCGCCGCCATCGGCGTACCGACCATCACCAGAATCGCCTTGATCAACCCGGTCGCAATCGACAGCGCCATCACGTCCGAACTTGCACCAATGGCCGCGCCCGTCACCGGCCCGACGATATACGTCACAGCCCCCGCGCCAATGGTGGTCATGCTGACCGCATCTCGGTAGCCAAAAGCCCAAGCAATGCTCGCGCCGACAATGAACGGCAAAATGGTGCCCAGCAGCAATGCAATGACACCAATCAAACCAGCCTTTTTCGCTTCGGTGGCTTGCACTTCGAACGCTGTGGCAACGATGGCGAAATCACGCAACATGGCGCCGCCCATCAAACCAATACCGGAAAACAGCGTCAGGTCTGCCAGGCCTTTTTGGCCGCCTGTCATGGTGCCGCCGACCCAGGCCAGAACCAGCCCGATGACAATCGCAATCGCCGAACCGTGAATCCGGCCGAACGTCAGCCGCTTGGAGATGACTACCGACACCCACATGATCACGCCAACAAAGGCAAACGCTGTGACCAGTCCGTTATTGGTAAGCCCCTTATCAATGAGTTCCCACATATCAGCGGCCTCCTACAGGATTGCCGACCGGGGCGACTATCACCGGTTCGTCGGGCAGCGGCTCGCCTTTATGAGTGCGGCTGATCAGGGCAATAGTGCACCCGCAAAGCACCACCGAACCGATAGCTGCCAGCACAGCAACCGGGCCGCCATGCAATGCAGTGACGACGTTTTGCTGCGCAGCCATCGCAACCACCACTGGAATGTACATGGCGCCCCAGAAGCCGACACCCATTTCGCAGTCCTTGGTCATGCCGCCGCGTTTTTGCATCCACAATCGCGCGCAGATCAGCAGGATCATCGCGATCCCGACACCACCAACGTTGGATTTCACCCCCAGCAATACACCGAGTGCGTCACCCATGATCACCCCTGCCAGCGTACAAATCGCCAAGAGCGCCACACCGTAAATAATCATTGTTGTAGTCCTCAAAGTGCATCGTTGAATGTTGTTTTTGTTGTTCGAAGCCTGAGTCACTGGTCTAGAGTTGGCGGCTTCCCTCCTCACGCAACAGCGCTTGCAAGGTGTCGAGCCGAGCACCGTCGAACGCAATCACGGTGCCTTGCTCGAACACCCGGCGCGCCAGCCCGGTCAACACCGTACCGGGCGGCAGTTCGATCTGTAGCCGTACGCCTCGCTCGTAGGCGCTTTGCACGGTGCCGCGCCAATCCACCACGCGACACATGTTGAAGGCCAGGTCATCACGCAAGGCTTCAATGTCACTGATGGGCCGCGCTCGGCTGCCGCTCAAATAGCCAATGGCCGGGGTTTTCAGTGGCACGTTGGCGAAGGCTTCGGCCAAGGTTCTAGCGGGTTCCTCCAGCAACCGACAGTGTGACGGCACGCTGACAGCCAGACGCTTGGCCAGCCCGGCGCCACGGCTTTTTGCCAGTTCGGCAACGGCGTTCATCGCCGCATCGCTGCCGGCAATGACCACCTGGTTGTCGGCGTTGATATTGGCCAGGTAAACCGGCGTATCGCTGCTGTGCACCTGCGCCAGCAAATCGTCCACCGTGGCCAGTTCCAGCCCGATGATGGCCGTCATGCCGTAACCCTGCGGATACGCCCGCTGCATCAATTCACCCCGCAGGCTGACCAGATGCAGCGCATCCCCGAAGGTCAGCGCACCTGCAACCACGGCTGCCGGATAAGCGCCGATAGACAGTCCGGCGACGTAATCGGGCGCCATTGCCAACTGACGCGACGCGGCGACGCCGGCGATCAGCAGGCAAAGCTGAACCGCCCTTGTCGACTTCAGTGCTTCGGCGCTATCAAGCAACAGCACGTCTTCACCGAGCACGTCACTGGCTTCAACCACCGCCTCGCGCGGCAAGCGATGGAGCATGCCCGGCTGCTGCGCACCTTGGCCTGGAAACACCAGCAAACTGCTCACGCCGCGTGCTCGCGTGGGTTCCATGGATCAATGACCAGGCAGGCTTCACGGACGTTTTTCAGCATCACACGGTGTGAAGAACTGGCCCATTCGCGCAGGGCCACCGCGCCAAATGGTGTCTGCAATTGCATGTCCACCCGACACGCAGCGCAATCAAAAATCTCCAGCAGTTCGCGAGCCTCCTCACGCGCAAGCGGTTGCGGTGTGCGCAAGATCAAGTCCAGATCGCTGCCCTCGTGTAACGCCTGTACACCGCTGGCCAACTCAAACCCGGCACTGCCGCTGATGCCCCATACACGCCCGCTGCGATCAAGCATCGTCCGCAATTGATCCAGAGCACGCACAGCCGCCAAGTCGCGATCAATCACGGCATCACATAGATCTTCTGGCCGTACTCGGCGCGTGATCGCTGTCACGGCCATCGAGGCTGCCAAGCGCTGCTCGCGCAAACGCCCGCGAACGCCCACCGCGATTTGGCCTGGCGCACTTAAGGCTCGGCGCACCACCACTGGCTGTCCCGCGCTGATCGACTCGAACGCCCAGGCAGGTGCATCCACAGGCAACTGCTGCGGTGTCATCCCCCAGAGCAGGTCATGCGCGAGAAACGTGCTCACCACTGCTCTCTCAGCAGTTGCCGAACCTTGCTGGATGCCGCGCGATTGCTCGCGCCCAAACGGCTGCTCAGATCCCGCCCCGTCGCCGCCACATCGTCTATCGCAAGACTCAAGCATTCTGCGACGCGGGCCAGGTCCGACGCCGTCGGCTGTTCAATCTGCTGCACCGACAAGGTTTCCCAAAGCAAACCCAGACTCGCATAGCTGTCGATGTCATACGCCATCGGCGGCACACTCGCGGCCAGCGCTTCCAGTTCTTCGACGCTGCGCAACGTCACACGCGCCGCCGAAGCCTTGCCCATCGCATGCACCATCACACCCGGGTCGCGCAACGCGATCAGGCGATTGGCCTGGTAACCGTGGGCCAGGAACGCACCGGACATCGCCTTGCCCACCAGCAAACCGATGACCGCGTGGCCAGCCAACCGGGCGCGGGCATAACTGCTTGCCGCTGCGGCCAGTGCCTGATGAATGCCAAGTGCTTCTTCGCGTCGGCCATAGGCCTGGCTCGGCACGTCGACGATGGCGATCAAGGCGCGCTTGTACGGCTTATCCGCATCAGCGGTGATGACTTCATCCACAGCCTTGGCCAAGCCCCAGCCTTCGAGCAAACCCACCTCGCCGTTGCGCGCGCGCACGAAACGATTGTCCGCATCGGCCACCACGGCGATAAATCGTACGGGTTGATCACCCAGTACACCGTCGGCAACCTTTAGCGAGGCCGGCAACCCTGTCACTGCTTTCGCGTCCGCGCTCAGGGCGTTGAACCAGTTCAAACCTCTCAGGGAATACGAACTCATGAGCGCTCTCCTTGATACAGATCGCGAACCGTTGCCGGTTCGATTTGCGGCTCGGCGTCCAGGCTGGCCAACCGGGCAAGGAACAGTTCGGCCTGAGCGCTGCGTTGTTGTTTCGGCAACCCCTGCTGGAGTAATTCGCGCACCTGCTGCTGGATCTGCGCCACGTCATCGGCGACATAGCGGTCCGCCAGACCACTGGCGAAACGCTGCTCGCCGCCAGTCAGGCTCCAGATGAACGGCCGGTCGCGAGAGTCGTATTCTTCAATCCCCGCTTCCTGTTCGATAACCTGCGGACCGTTCAGCCCCAGCCGTGCTTCGCGGGTCACCAGCAAATAACTGCACAGCCCCGCCGCAATCGACATTCCACCAAAACAGCCAACGCTTCCCGCCACCACGCCAACCACTGGCTGGTACTGCTGCAAATCGATAATGGCGGCATGAATGTCGGCAATGGCGGCCAACCCGAGGTTGGCCTCCTGCAACCGCACACCACCGGTTTCCAGCAGCAACACAGCGCAGGTTGGAACGCCGTTGCGGTTGTCTTCGGCGGCGAGTTCCAGCGCACCGGCAATCTTCGCTCCGCCGACTTCGCCGAGGCTGCCACCCTGAAATGCACCTTCGATAGCGGCGATCACCACCGGCAAACCACCGACGCTGCCCTTGGCAATGATCACGCCATCGTCCGCTTGTGGCACCACGCCCTGGCGCGACAGCCATGGCGACATGACGCGTTGAAACGGGTCGAGCAGTTCGCGAAAAGTGCCCGGGTCGAGCAAGGCTTTTGCACGTTGCCTGGCGCCGAGTTCGACGAAGCTATGAGTGTTGAGGAGTTGCGCGGTGTTACTCATGGCCAATCTCCTCAAAGCCTTGTTCCAGACGCAAGCGAACCACGCCAGGTGTCGCGCCGAAATCGTGGATATCAATGATCAAGGCCGGCGGTGTCTGGCCGTCGAACATGCGCGCAAACAAATGCTGCCAACGCTGTTCGGCGCCATTCACCGAGGTCTGCACAGTGATGGTCAACTTGCCGGCCAGACCCGGTTCGATCAGCACTTCCAGATCGCCCGAGCCTACACATCCCACCAAGGTGCGACCGCGCGGCGGCTGCCCGGCGGGGAATTCAAAGGATAAGGTTTCCATCAAAAAGCTCCTTGGGAGACACCGTCGCCAGACTCGATCCGGTCAATGAACAGGCACGCTGCGAGCAAGTCGGCAGCGCCACCGGGCGAGGC
Organism: Gordonia sp. IEGM753; assembly: GCF_050321825.1. Taxonomy (NCBI): domain Bacteria; kingdom Bacillati; phylum Actinomycetota; class Actinomycetes; order Mycobacteriales; family Gordoniaceae; genus Gordonia; species Gordonia sp. IEGM753. The sequence goes on along the minus strand of NZ_JBNQGB010000003.1, from coordinate 516,261 downwards.
ATTCAACGCAATTAATTGTTGGTCCAGCTCATGCAAACGGCGACGTCCGGCCAGGCTGGCACTGCCACCCGCGTCCAGCACCGCTTGTGCGCCACGTTGCATGGTGTGCAGGCCGTTTTCGCCGGCGCGGTACAGCACGCAGGTGTCCGCCAGTCGGGTCATGATTGCCAGCAAGGCATCCAGCCGCGCGTTCTGTTCGCCATGACCGGCGGCGCGGCTGCGTTTGAGTTGCGGCAATGCACGCTGGATCACGGCCGGGAAACCCAGCTGCGCTTCTTCACGGGCACCGCGCGCGCCATAACGCTGAGCGACTTGCGCACCGTGGCTCAGAGGACGCGGCGCATGACGATCGTCGAGTAATGCCAGGCGCGCGGCCCGCAGTGTGACGGCGCTGGCGGCATTGGATTGAGGTTCGAGCGCCGCCGCAGCGACCAGCAAACCCAAGGCCCATATCGCCCCGCGATGGGTGTTCACGCCACTGGTGGTCACCAGCATCGCTTGCTCGCCCTCGCGCCCCACGCGCCCGATGGCTTCACGCAGCGGCACACCAACCTCGCCGAACTGGAGGGCGGCGTCCGCCATTTCCTTGAATGCCGGCCACAGCGACAGTGCCGAAGCATGCATCAGCCCCAGGTGCAGATCAGTGTGAGCACCGTTACCACGACGGTCGACCAGCGCCGGTTTCGGCGACAGGTCTGCCTCGTCGATCAGCGCGTCCACCGCCAGGTCTGCCAGCCGCTCGGCCAGCGACAGTGTTTTCGGTTGCAGGTTAAAGGCATGCATTACCAGCTCCTGAACTTGGCGGGCGGGTTGTAGAGGCCGCCGGACCACTCCACCAGGTCCGCCACACTTTTAGCCGCGAGCAATTCGCGCGTGGCGTCGGTGCGGCGAATGCCGAGGTCTTCGGGCAAGGCAATCAAGCCTTCGCGGCGCATACGCGCGGTGTCTTTGGGGTTGTGACGCAAGCCGATTGCGGTAACTCCGGCAACGGCAGCGATCATCGCCTGGCGCTCTTCCAGCGAACGCGCCTTGTACAAGTAGGCAATGCCTTCTTCGGTCAGCAAGTGGGTGACGTCGTCGCCGTAAATCATGATCGGTGCCAACGGCATGCCGCTTTTCCTGGCCACTTCGACCGCGTCGAGGGTTTCAACGAAGGTCGGTTTACCGCCCTCCTGAAAGGTCTCGACCATTTGCACCACCAGTTTTTTGCCGCGTTCGAGCAAAGCCTCCGGCGCATCGTCGTGGCGCATGTCGAGCCACGCTGGCGTGCCATGACGACGGCCGCGCGGGTCGTGCCCCATGTTCGGCGCGCCGCCAAAACCGGCAAGGCGTCCGCGTGTCACGGTCGAAGAATGGCCGTCGCCGTCGACCTGCAGCGTCGCGCCGATGAACAGGTCCACCGCGTATTGCCCGGCCAGTTGGCAGAACATCCGGTTGGAACGCAGCGAGCCGTCACGGCCGGTAAAAAACACATCCGGGCGCGCCGCGATGTAGTTTTCCATCCCCAGCTCGGTGCCGAAACAATGCACGCTCTCGACCCAACCGCTTTCGATGGCGGGAATCAATGTCGGGTGTGGGTTGAGCGTCCAGTTACGGCAAATCTTGCCTTTCAGGCCAAGGGATTCACCGTAGGTCGGCAGGATCAATTCGATGGCAGCGGTATTGAAACCGATGCCGTGGTTCAGGGACTGCACGTTATGTTTTTCGTAGATCCCTCGGATCGCCATCATCGCCATCAACACATGCACAGGCTTGATGTGCCGTGGGTCGCGGGTAAACAGCGGTTCGATGTAGAACGGCTTGTCGGCCACCACCACGAAGTCGACCCACGAGGCCGGGATATCGACGCGCGGCAGGTCGGTGACGTCGTCCACCAATTGATTGACCTGGACAATGACGATGCCGTCGCTAAAGGCCGCCGGTTCAATCAATGCGGGGGTGTCTTCGGTGCTGGGGCCGGTGTAGATGTTGCCCGCACGGTCGGCCATGAACCCGGCCGACAACACGACGTTGGGAATCAGGTCGACTACCAGCCGTGCATAGAGCTCGATGTAGGTATGAATGGCGCCGATTTCCAGCAGCCCGTCTTCCAGCAACTGACTGATGCGCAGGCTTTGGGTGCCGGCAAACGAGAAATCGAGCTTGCGTGCGATGCCCCGTTCAAACAGGTCCAAATGCTCGGAACGACCGACGCTGGGCATGATCATGTGCAGGTCATGCAACCTCGCGGGATCAGCCTTCGCCAGCGAGCGGGAAAGGAAATCCGCCTGTTTTTGGTTGTTGCCTTCCAGCACCACCCGGTCGCCCGGCAGGATCAACGCCTCAAGCGCAGCAACGATGTTATCGGTGGGCAACACCACACCGTCAGCCAGATGTTTGACCAACCCGAGACGCCGCTGCTTTTCGCTGCGCCGCCGCGTCCATCGCGAGTCGGGGGTTATTGTTGTTGTCATGACCACTCCACGGGTTCGCTTTCGTGAGGGTCACCTTAGGAGTGTTGGGAGGGAGCATCAATCAAGCAGCGCGATGGATTGTTACGGTTAGGGTAATGGTTGCCAGTGCCGACGTCTTCGCGAGCAGGCTCGCTCCCACATTGGAATACGTTGCCCCTGTGAGAGCGGCGGTGCGACTTGTTCACAAGGAGCCAGTGAAGTCACCGTAAAGTCAGGATCAGCCGACCAAACCGGCATTCACCAACAACTCCTCCAGCGCCAGCAAATCCGGGACTTTGGCCACTTGCTCGCCGACTTGCACGGCCGCCCGTTCCAGCGAACACAACGGCACATCGACGTAGCTCAACTGACTGTCGAGCTTGTAAGAGCGCGGGATGCCTTGGACCAGCAACGCAATGAACTTCAGTTCCGGCCGGCCTCCCAGCGCATTGAGAATCACAATTCGGGCCCGCTCGCCGATGACTGTTTTGTCGCCGCAGGCTGATTCAAAACTCAGCAATGGAATCTGCCGCTCGCGCCACTGCACCAGGCCGAGGTACCACGGCGGTGTATCCAGATCGAACGCTGCCGGCTGATAGGCAATCAGTTCGGCGACAGCAACGTTGGGCAAGATCAGGTTGCGGTCGGCCAAGGGCAACAGCAACCCGGTGAGGGTGTTGGTGCGCTGGAAAAAACGGTCATCAAGCATGGGTTTTGCTCCACAAGGCAATGCTCGCCAGCAACACCGACTCCTGGTAAGGCTTGCCAAGGTAGTCGTTGACGCCGATGGCCATCGCCCGGTCGCGGTGTTTCTGCCCGGTGCGCGAAGTAATCATGATGATCGGCAGATGCTGCAAGCGCTGATCGTTGCGCACTTGCGTCGCGACTTCAAAACCGTCCATGCGCGGCATTTCGATGTCCAGCAGCATCACGTCAGGCATGTGTTCTTCGAGCAACAACATGGCGTCGACGCCGTCCTTGGCGGTCAGCACACTCATACCGTGGCGTTCCAGCAGACGGCTGGTGACCTTGCGCACGGTGACCGAATCGTCGACCACCATCACCAGCAACGGCTTATGCGGCTCGACCTCAACATCCTGGGTCGAGCTGCATTGCGGCACATGCGCCTGCAGGGCGCGGATCGGCGCCAGCAAATCCAGAATCAGCACCACGCGCCCATCCCCAAGGATCGTTGCGCCGGACAAGCCCTGCACCGCCGCAAATTGCGGGCCGAGGCTTTTCACCACGATTTCGCGGGTACCAGCCGTGGCATCGACCTGCACCGCGATGTGGCGCTCGTTGCACTGCACCAGCAGCACGGGAAGCGGCAAGCTCTGGCCCAACAGTTTCGGGCGAGTCGTGGTTTTCAGCAGTTCGCCGAGGTAACACAGTTCGTAATGTTGCCCGGCGTATTTGTAAGTCGGCGGATCGAGCCGGTAATGCCCTTCGAGTTCGTTGGGCAAGACACGCACGATGCCGTCAATGGTGTTCAGCGGGATCGCGTATTGATCGTCAACGCATTGCACCATCAGCGCGCGGTTGACCGACACGGTAAACGGCAGGCGTATCCGGAAGTGCACGCCCTGCCCCGGTATCGAGTCGATGCTCATGCTGCCGCCTAACTGTCGGACCTCTTCATGGACCACGTCCATGCCGACGCCACGGCCAGAAATCTGGGTGATTTTTTCGGCGGTGGAAAACCCTGGCTGCAGAATGAATTGCAGCACGTCGCGGTCGCTGATGTCGCTGTCCTGGGCCAGCAAGCCGCGCTTGATTGCCTTACGCCGCACCGCGTCCAGCGGCACGCCCGCGCCATCGTCACGGATGTCGAAAATGATGTCGCCGCCCTCTCGCGACAGGTCGAGCGTAATCTTGCCCTGCGCCGGTTTCCCTGCTGCCAGGCGTACTTCGGCGGATTCCAGGCCATGATCCACGGCATTGCGCAGCATGTGTTCCAACGGCGCCGCCATGCGTTCGAGCACGTTGCGGTCCATTTCGCCTTCCGCATTGCCAACCACGAACTCCACGTCCTTGCCCAGTTCGCTGGATACCTGACGGACGATACGTTTAAGCCGCGGGAGCATTCGCTCGAACGGCACCATGCGCGTACGCATCAACCCTTCTTGTAACTCGGTGTTGATGCGGCCCTGCTGTTGCAGCAGGTTTTGCGCGTCATGACTGCGCCGGTCCAGGGTTTCCTTGAGGTCGAGCAAGTCGGAAGCCGACTCGAACAGCGCCCGCGACAGCTGTTGCAACTGCGAATGACGGTCCATTTCCAGCGGATCGAATTCTTCGTAGCCCAACCGCTCGGCGTCGACTTGCTGCCGGCTGAGAATCCGCCCTTGGGTTTCGGTATCGAGCCGGCGTAACTGGTCGCGCATGCGCTCGATGGTGGTCTCCATCTCGTTCAGCGCGACCTGTGCGTCATTCACCTGTTGCTCGATACGCCCACGAAAAATCGACGTTTCTCCCGCCAGGTTAACCAGATCGTCAAGCAGTTCCGCAGAGACCTTGACCATGTCCGCACCGGCCTCGGGCAATAGCGCCGGCGGCTCGGATTTGAGTACGGCAGGCACCACGGCAGGTACTTCAGGCACGGCCGGGTGGCTGAAATTGCGGATCTCGTCGATCAATCGATCGGCCGGCGGCAAAGGCTGGCCGGCGCGGGTCGCGTCGAGCATCTGCGCCAAGCGGTCATGGCTACTCTGCAACAGCCCGAACAAGGCCGGCGTCGGTTGTAGAACCCCGGCAGACAAGCCTTCGTAAAGAAATTCCAGCTCATGGGCAAGGTCGCCAATCGGGGCGATTTCAACCATCCGGGCGCCACCCTTGAGGGTGTGCAAGTCGCGCAACAGGGTTTCCACTTCCTGGCGATTCGACGGCTCGGACTGCCAGCGGACCAATGCCGCTCCGGAGTTCTCGATGATGTCGAAACCTTCCTCGAGGAAGATATCCAACAGCTCTGGATCGTGGCCCGCTGAATCCTCGGCGGGCATTGCCTCCATGACATCCGGGGCGTTGTTGCTGCCTTGACGGAAGTCGCGAATGGCTTCGATCAGCTCGCGCGGATCGTCCAACGGTGTGTGCGTTTGCAACTGCTCGAGCAACTCGGCCAAGCGGTCATGGCTCTGTTGCAGCAAACTCGATAGCGCTTCGCTGTGACTGTAACGGCGGTCCACCAGACCTTCGTACAGGTTCTCCAGTTCATGGGCCAGATCGCCGACCGGCTCGACCTCGGCCATCCGCGCACCACCCTTCAAGGTGTGCAAATCTCGTTGCAGAGACGACAACGGCGCGCCGTTGTCCGGATCACTCAGCCAGCGTTGCAAGGCTTGGCCAGCGCTTTCGAGAATATCCACAGCCTCTTCGAGAAAGATCGAGACGATTTCATCATCCGGCGAGGCCTGTTCCAGCTCAGCCGTCGCGCTGCCCAGTTCGCGAATACTCAGGGTGCGGCTGCCATCACTGCGAATCAGGCCGGTTGCCGATGGATCAAGGCTCTCATCGAGCAAACTGCGCAACGCTCGAACGCGCTCCGGCTGCGGGCTGACTTCCTGGCCGGCGGCCAGTTCGTCGAACATGTTGATCAGTGCTTCATGTGCATTTTGCGCTTCGTGGAAAAAGCGATCACTGACCGCCAGGCTGCTTTCTTCCACCGCGCCATAAAGGTCCAGCAAGGCTTCGCACAACTCATCCACGGGATGCAGGTCAGCCAGGTGCGCGCCTTCACCGAGGGTGGTCAACTCATCCAATAGCGCACTGAGTTCCTGGCGCTCGCCGGGGTGTTGCTGCCAGCGCTGCAACAGGCTTTCAGCGTCGAGCAGGATGTCCATGCCTTGGGCAAGAAAGTTGTTGATCAATTGCGGATCGCGTTTGGTGCGAAGCGCGGTACTGGACGTATTCAGCAACGTTTGCAGACGCTCCGCCAGCAACGCCTGTGTCTTGCGGATCAAGGCCGGTGCGCCGGGAATCTCGGCCAACGGATCGGACTTGAGTTGGCGCAGCCCCAGGCGAAACAAACCCTCGGCCTCCAACAGCAATTCGACTTCGTCCAGGTCCAGCGCGATCAAATGCGCCTTGTATTCGCGGGCGAGCTGATCAAGCGGCGCCGCCAGTTCGGCAATCGGCAACACACCGGCCATCGAGGCGCTGCCCTTCAGGGTGTGTAACGCACGTTGCAACTGATCGCTGGCCTGCAAGGGCACATGCTCGGCAGCTTGATCGAGGAAACGATTGACGCTGGCCAAGTGAGTGTCGGCTTCGTTGCGAAAGATCTCCAGCAACAGCGGGTCGAGCGCTGCGACATCCTGCACGTCCTCATCCAGCAAGGGTGCTTCACCCTTGGCCAAGGCATGCGCACGTGCCGCCAATTGGTCGACATCGTTGCGTTGGCGCTGGGTATGGGTCGCGTATTCCGTCACCAGTTCCGGCAACAGGCTCAGGGTATCTTCCAGCAATTGTTGCACTGCAAGCCCCGGCTCAACGCTGTGCTCCAGCACGCGATTGAGCAGGTTTTCCACAGCCCACGCCAACTCGCCCAGCACCAAGGCACGAACCATCCGGCCGCTGCCCTTGAGCGTGTGAAAGGCTCGGCGCAGTTCACTCAAGTGCAGCATGTTCTCGGGGTCGGCCACCCACAACGGCAGGCATTCATGGAGGACCTGCAGGACTTCGTCGGTCTCCTCCAGAAAGACTTCGCGCAGTTCATCGTCCACCGGCTCTTCGCCGGCGGGCGGCGGCAGCAGACTACCCGGCGTGCTCTGCGCTGGCGGGTTGACCGCCGACACCGGGCTGGCCAGCACATCGGCCAGGGTCTGGACGATTGCCGGATCGTCCAGCGCCTGCATGTGCTGCATGTCCTGCGCTTCACTCGGACTCAGCACATCCTCAAGCACCGGCACCTGCTGTTCACTGGGGAAAAAACCAAGGGATGCCAGGCTTTTTTCGGCGATGTCGAGCAACTGTTCGCCGGGCGCTTCAGGGTCGTCGCTGAGACGTTCCAGGTAGTACTCAAGGCTGGCAATCACATCGGCCAGGCTGTCGAGTTCCTGCCAGTCGGGCTGGTCCGGGTCCAGCAGCAAATGCTCGCGGATGAAATGATTGCACGTCTCGATCAGGCTCGCCGCACGGCTCAACGGAATCATCGCCAGCGCACCGCGAACCTGTGTCAGCAGGGCCGGTAATGGCTGCAAGTGCTGGCGATCCCAGTCGGCATCGATGTAATCGATGATCATGTCTTTGGCCTGCTGCAGGCAAATACGCGCTTCCTTGATCACGATCTGGTGAATCTGCGTCAGGTCGGTGGTCGGCAGTTGGCTTTCTTCCTGGCTCTGCGTTTCCACGGTGCCGACCATGCCGGCCAACGTCGCTTCGACGTAAAGCAAGGCGCCCGCGACGTCCATGAGGATTGCGTCATTGGGTTCGCGATGACCCTGAGCGAGGCTCAGCACTACCGCCAACTGATCGATGATGACTTTGCGCGGCTGACCGAAACCGAGCACTGCCAAGGTGTCGGCTATTTGCCGCAAGGGCGCCAACAGGCTGTCGAGATCAGAGGTGTGCTGGCGGTCACTGCGCACAAACAAGTCCAGCCGCTCTTTCACCCGCACCAGTTCTTCGCACAACGCCGCCAGCACCGAGCGCATGGCGTCGCGGTCCGGACCGGCCAGGCGTGCACGCTCTTCATCGACCATTGCGCTGTCAGGCAAGGCGTCGTCCAGTGAATAGCGATCTTTCATGGTCAGCATCTGCCCGGTGGGGTGTTCGGCTTTGGCAATGTAGAACAGCAAACTCTTGAGCAGCTCCGACGGAGGCGGCTGATTGATCCCGAGCATACCTTGCTCGAGCAGGCGTTTGAGTTCCTGGTCGGCGTCCTTGAACAGGCTGCGCAACGCCGGACTGTTAGCAATCGAACCGCCGCGCATGCCTTCCACCAGCGCCGAGGCGACTTGCCACAGAGGGCTCAACGGCGCATCGCCACAGATCCCTTCGAGACGCGCAAAAACCTTGGCCAGGTAACCAAGGTGGGTGTCGTCATCTTGCTCGCGCAGCAAACCCACCAGTGCCATCTGCAGCATTTGCCGCAGCTTGCGCAGCACATTCATCAATTCGGCGGGTTCCAGCAGCGCCAGCGCTTCTTCATCCAGTGCAGGCAAATCCGGCAGTTGCGGACTGAACAGGCTGGTTTCCGACAACAGACTTTCGCCTCGTGCACTGCGCAGGTCATTGATCAGCGGCAATACCACCAGCGGCAGATCACGGCGGGCGCTCTGCACCCGGTCAAGGTAGATCGGCAATTGCCCCAGGGCCTGCATCAACAAATGGATCGCTTCATCACGATGCTGCACACGGTTGTGTTGCAAAGCCGTGGTCAGTTGCTCCATTTCTTCGGCCAGCAGCGCGGCGCCGTAGAACTCGACCATCTGCAAACTGCCGTGAACCTGATGGATGCACGACAGGCACTCGCTGAGCGCGTGCGTTGCTTGTGGGTCATCCAGCAGGTTTTCGATTGCCTGATGCGCCACTTTCAACGTTTCGGCAATCTCGCCCTTGACCCATTCGAGGGCCACATAGTCGTGCCGATCACCCATAACCACTTCAGTCCCCGCTCCAATCAAGAGTCTTGCGCTTTTGCGGCCGGCAACGTGAAGCCAGACACCGAACGCCGCAGCTGGTTGGCCATTTTCGTCAGGTTGCCGATGCTTTCAGCGGTGGCGGTAGAACCGGACGAGGTCTGCGTGGTGATCTGCTGAATGACGTTCATTGTCAGCGAGATCTGCCCGGCCGAAGACGTTTGCTGCTGCGCCGCGTTGGAAATGCTCTGGATGAGCGCGGCAAGCGTCTTCGACACCCCTTCGATTTCTTCCAGGGCCACTCCGGCATCCTGCGCCAGACGCGCGCCGCGCACCACTTCGGTGGTGGTTTGCTCCATGGAAATAACGGCTTCGTTGGTGTCGGTCTGAATCGCCCGCACCAGGGTTTCGATTTGTCGGGTGGCGGCAGACGAGCGCTCGGCAAGCCGCTGCACTTCGTCAGCGACCACCGCGAACCCGCGTCCCGCATCACCGGCCATCGAGGCCTGAATAGCAGCGTTGAGCGCGAGAATATTGGTTTGGTCGGCAATATCGTCGATCAGGCTGACAATGTCGCCAATTTCCTGAGACGACTCACCCAGGCGCTTGATGCGTTTGGCAGTGTCCTGGATTTGCTCGCGAATGTTGTCCATGCCATGGATGGTGTTGTGCACCACTTCGTTGCCCTTGTTGGCGATCTCTACCGAACGCTCGGCAACCGCCGAAGACTCGGCCGCATTGGCCGAAACCTGATCAATGGACTGTGCCATTTCGTTGATCGCAGTCGAGGCTTCGCTGATCTGTTGCGCCTGATGTTCGGACGCCTGCGCCAGGTGCATGGCGGTGGCTTGGGTTTCCTGGACGGCAGCAGCCACTTGGCCTGCGGTGAGGTTGATGGTCGCCACCAGATCGCGCAGTTGGTCTACGGAATAGTTGATGGAATCGGCAATGGTCCCGGTGAAGTCCTCGGTGACCGAGGCGGTCACGGTCAGATCACCATCGGCCAGGTCTTCAATTTCGTCGAGCAGACGCATGATCGCATTCTGGTTGCGCTCATTCTTCTCCGCCGTTTCACGCAATTGGCGATTGGTTTCGCGCACCATGACCAAGCCGATCAGGATGATCGACGCCAATGCCAACAAACCCAGCACGTAGCCGCCAATGGTATCGGTGGTACGCCCACCGGCGAGGTTTTCGAAACCGGTGGCCAAATGCGAGGCTTCATCGAGCAGGGTTTGCGACAGTGTGAAAATGTTAGTCGCCGACTCGCGAACCTTGAACAACTCTGGCGAGGTTTCAAGGATTTCATCCACCGAGCCGGAGACGAATTCGAACAGCTCCGAAATCTCGGTCAGCCGTGCCCGTGCGTCGCGGTCCTCCACCTGGCTTACGCGCAGCGTCGTATTGCCCTGCAACATGCCATTAAGCACCTGACCAAAGCGTGCGGCATCACGCCCAAAAGCATCGGCGGCCTGCTGCGAACTTTCATCGCCGGACAACACGGTATTGACCGCGCCCAAAATACGTTCGGCGAGCAGCGATTGCCGCTGAGCCATCGCCACCTGAGCCGCCGGTGCGCCGCGTTGCAGCAGTATCTCGACAACCTTTTCGTACTCGACCTGCAACTGCGGCACGGTTTCGGCGAGGGTCGCGGCAACCTGGTGCAGCGACAACACGGTTTGTTCGCTGGAAAGAATGGCGTCGGTATTTTTCAGCAACCGTTCCCAATCGAGCTGAACGGCGCGCATTTCCGGGCGCACGGTAGCCGGCGCAGGTGGCAGGCCCGTGGCCGGGTCACCCTTTTTCAGGTAACTCCAACGCTGGGCAAAGTCATTGCGCGCATCGCTGAGCAATTTGAACGCGGCAGCTTTGCCGGCGGCGGCTTCAGTGGCGTTTTTGGCGATACGCTGGGACAGCACGCGCAGTTCACCGGCATGGCCGATGTACTGTTTGTCGTAAGTGGCCTGAGTGTTGAGGTAAGCGAAGTTGGCGAACAGCAGCATGATGAAAACAATCAGCGCGATGAACAGCACGATGATCTGCGAACGGCTGCGCGACCCTTCCATTGGCTTGCCTGCTTTTGCTTTTATCATCGGTCCTCGCCTGTTAACCAACCTTTAGAACCCGCCAAACATCCCCTGCGGCAGCGGGTTTGCTCGCGAAAGCGGTCATTCATTCAACATTGAGGTGTGACCTGCACGACGCCTTCGCGAGCAAGCCCGCTCCCACATTGGATGAGTGTTGGGCCAGCCGTCACACCGCGACACTCATAAAGCCCTGCGATTGCACCAGCGCATACGGGCTGAACACCTGCCAGTTTCGCTCGCGCTGAAACCGGCCTTTGATGAAGGCAGCGACCGGGCCAGCCAGGGTTGTCGTCGGTGCAAGGCTGTCCTGGGCAAAGTGCTGCAAGCCTGCGACTTCATCCACTATCAGCCCGGCGAACACCTCGCGATGCTCCACCACCAACACCCGCCGCTGCTTGCGGACCGCCGACAGTTCGTGGCCAAAGAAGCCGCTCAAATCCATGATTGGCAACAGCCGCCCACGCAAGTTGGCCACACCCTTGACCCACGTCTTCACACCCGGCAGTTGAGTGAAGCGCGGTTCATGCAGGACTTCGCTGACTTCGCCCATGGGCGCGACATACCACTCTTCGCCCAAACGAAAACCAATGCCGCTCCAACTGTCTTGCCGGGTTGGCTGGGACGGCAAATCCGCGGCCAGCAAACGACAGCGCTGGTCGATCTGCAGCAGCAGCTCGAAGGCAGTCAGCGACTCGCTCATGGCCGCACGATCAACCGGCCAGCACGTTGTTCAGGGTTTTGATCAGGGTTTCTTCGTCTACAGGCTTGGTCAGGTAATCCTTGGCGCCTTGGCGTGTGCCCCAGACCTTGTCGGTTTCCTGATCCTTGGTGGTGATGATAATCACCGGGATATGCCCTGTTTCCGGGTCTTTGGTCAGCTGACGGGTCGCTTGGAAACCGTTGAGGCCGGGCATGACGATGTCCATCAGCACTGCATCGGGTTTTTCCTGACGGGCCAGGGCCACGCCATCCGCGCCGTTTTCGGCTTTCAACACTTCATGACCGTGCTTTTCCAGCATGCCGGTCAGTTTGTACATTTCAGTCGGCGAATCATCGACGATCAGAATACGTGCCATGGTCTTCCCCATTCTTGTCGACGCCGGGCCCGCTGGCCGAGCATCACTGTGCGTTTCCTATTGCGGCAAAACGGCGGCGAAGCCCGGAACATGGGCCTGGATCGCGTTCAGTAGTTCTTCCTTGCTGAAAGGCTTGGTCAAAAACTGATCGGAACCAACGATGCGTCCCTTGGCCTTGTCGAACAGCCCGTCCTTGGACGACAGCATAATCACCGGCGTGGACTTGAACGCACTGTTGTTCTTGATTAAAGCGCAGGTCTGATAGCCATCCAGTCGCGGCATCATGATGTCGACAAAGATGATGCCGGGATGATTATCGGCAATCTTGGCCAGCGCATCGAAACCATCGATGGCGGTTATGACGTCACACCCCACGTTCTTCAACAGCGTTTCGGCGGTGCGACGAATTGTTTTCGAGTCGTCGATCACCATGACCTTCAAGGCGCTGGAATGCTGTTCCATAGTTGCTCTACCGTCGCCTTTGCGAATCAATTTGTCCGTTTCCGGTTTTCCGGGGCCCGAAACCCTTGATGCTCAAGGGCCAGCACGACATGGCAGCCTTTTTAGCACAGTCTCCAAATCCAATCTATCGGGGCACCTTCGCAGTGGTTTTTCCTTGACCGGGAACACACTCAGCGCCACTCTGACGCCACTTTTATACGGCTCTTTGGACTGATCTTTTACGGGATCGACACCAGGCCTCATCTAATTTTCAGAGGAGTTACCCATGAGCGTTCGCGTCGGGATTGTCATGGATCCTATTGCTGGCATTTCCTATAAAAAGGACAGCTCGCTGGCCATGTTGCTGGCCGCACAGAAGCGCGGCTGGGAACTGTTCTATATGGAACAGAGCGATTTGTACCAGGCCGAAGGGGAAGCCCGGGCCCGGATGCGGCCGCTGAAGGTCTTCGCCAACCCGGAAAAATGGTTTGAGCTGGAAGCCGAAACCGACGCGCTGCTGAGCGATCTGGACGTGATCCTGATGCGCAAAGATCCGCCGTTCGACATGGAATTCGTGTACTCCACGTATTTGCTCGAACAAGCCGAGCGCGCCGGCGTATTGGTGGTCAACAAACCGCAGAGCCTGCGTGACTGCAACGAAAAACTGTTCGCCACGCTGTTTCCGCAGTGCACGCCGCCGACCATCGTCAGCCGTCGCCCGGACGTATTGCGTGAATTCGCCGACCATCATGGCGATGTAATCCTCAAGCCGCTGGACGGCATGGGCGGCTCTTCAATCTTCCGTCACACCGCCGGCCACCCTAACCTGTCGGTGATCCTCGAAACCCTGACGCTGCACGGCAAGCAGCAGATCATGATCCAGGGTTACTTGCCGGCCATCGTCGATGGCGACAAGCGCATCCTGATGATCGACGGCGAGCCTGTGGATTACTGCCTGGCGCGAATTCCTGCCGCAGGCGAAACCCGTGGCAACCTGGCGGCCGGCGGTCGTGGCGAAGCTCGTCCGTTAACCGATAAAGATCGCTGGATTGCCGCTCAAGTCGGCCCGACCCTGCGTGAAAAAGGCTTGCTGTTCGTGGGCCTGGACGTAATTGGTGAGCACTTGACCGAAATCAACGTCACCAGCCCGACCTGCATTCGCGAGATTGATAACGCGTTCGGCACCGACATCGGCGGCCTGTTGATGGATGCCATCGAGAAGAAGCTGCAAGTTGCAAGCGCCAAGCCGACCGTTTGAAGCGCGCGCGTACAGCCTGTCGCTTGAAGCGTGTAGCGTGAAGCTAAAAACCAACATTGCGTTATCATGCCGGGCTTGTAAAAACGCGATGTTGGTTTTTCTGTCATGACGCTCCCGTCCGATCTGCCCTCCGAACTCGCCCACCGTGGCGTGCGCCCGGCCGATCGCCTCGGATTTACCCTGTTCATCGCGGCGCTGATCCACTTGGCGCTGCTGCTGGGCGTGGGCTTTACCATGGTTGAGCCCCAGCAGATCAGCAGAACCCTGGAAATCACCCTCGCCACTTTCAAAAGTGAAAAGAAACCAGCGAAAGCTGATTTCCTGGCCCAGGAAAATCAGGAAGGCAGCGGCACCCTGGATAAAAAGGCAATTCCCAAGACCACCGAGGTCGCGCCGTTCCAGGACACAAAAGTGCAGAAGGTCATCCCACCGCCTTCAGCCAAACCGGAAGTGCAGCAAGCGGCGCCAAAGGCTGCCGTAACAACCATTGCACCGAAGCCGAAAAAAGCACCCGCCAAGAATGAAGAAGCCAAACCTCAGGCCAAACCCGAGGTGGCGGCGCCAACGTTCGATAGCTCACAGCTGTCCAGCGACATCGCCAGCCTTGAAGCCGAACTGGCCAAGGAACAACAGCTATACGCCAAGCGCCCGCGCATCCATCGCCTGAGCGCCGCGTCGACCATGCGCGACAAAGGGGCTTGGTATAAGGATGAATGGCGCAAGAAAGTCGAGCGCATCGGCAACCTCAATTACCCCGAAGAGGCCCGACGCAAGCAGATTTACGGCAATTTGCGCTTGATGGTATCGATCAACCGCGACGGCTCGCTGTATGAAGTGCTAGTGCTGGAATCGTCCGGCCAGCCCCTGCTGGATCAAGCAGCGCAGCGCATTGTGCGCCTGGCAGCACCTTTTTCACCGTTTACCGGTGACTTGTCGGACATCGATCGACTGGAAATCATCCGCACGTGGAAGTTTGCGCGCGGGGACAAGCTCTCGAGTAATTGACCACCACAAATCCCTAGGCCGGGAAAACTGTGGCGAGGGGATTTATCCCCGTTCGGCTGCGCAGCAGTCGTAAAACCGTCGCATGCGGTGTGCCCGACACAGCGGGGCGCAGCCTTGGGGTCGCTTCGCGGCGCAACGGGGTGGTGCGGCATTCCGATAAATCCCCTCGCCACACAAGCCCGCGCCAACATTTGTTCAGTGCTGGCTGCCAAATTGCGGCATCCCCAGCTTGTCAGTTCGCCCCTCCAACGCCACACTAGCGCTCATGAAAAACGTCAGCCCCAGCTACCTCAAGCATCAATTCCTGATCGCCATGCCGCACATGGCCGACCCGAACTTTGCGCACACCTTGACCTATATCGTCGAGCACACGGCCAATGGTGCCATGGGGCTGGTGGTCAATCGCCCGCAAGAGCTGAACCTGGCCGATATCCTCGAGCAACTGCGCCCTGATATCGAACCGCCAGTACTCTGCCAGCACGTGCCGATTTTCATTGGCGGGCCGGTGCAGACTGATCGCGGTTTTGTCCTGCACCCTTCGGGCAAGACATTCCAGGCGACCGTCGATCTGGAAGGCGACTTGTCATTGTCCACCTCGCAAGATGTGCTCTTTGCAATTGCCGACGGCGTTGGCCCGGAAAAAAGCCTGATCGCCCTCGGTTACGCCGGCTGGGAGGCCGGGCAGCTTGAGGCCGAACTGTCCGACAACGCCTGGCTGACCTGCCCGTTCGACGCCGACATCCTGTTCAACACCAGCAGCGAACTGCGCCTGGATGCAGCCGCCAAGCACCTCGGCGTCAACCTGAGCCTGCTGACCAGCCAGGCAGGACACGCCTGATGGCCCTGCGGTTGATTCTGGGTTTTGACTACGGCACCAAACAGATCGGCGTTGCGGTCGGCCAAGTGATTACCGGTCAGGCGCGCGAACTGTGCACCTTGAAGGCGCAAAACGGTATTCCCGACTGGAATCAGGTCGAAGCGCTGATCAAAGAGTGGAAACCCGACGCCGTCGTGGTCGGCTTGCCGTTGAACATGGACGGCACGCCCAGCGACATGTGCCTGCGCGCCGAAAAATTCGCCCGCCGCCTGAATGGCCGTTACAACCTGCCCTTCTATACCCACGATGAACGCCTGACGACCTTCGAAGCCAAGGGCGAACGACGTGATCGTGGCGGGCAAAAGGGCAGTTACCGCGATAACCCGGTCGACGCCATCGCCGCCGCCCTGTTGCTGCAAGGCTGGCTCGACGAAAACAGCGCACTATTCGAATCCTGACGAGCCGTTAAAGCGTCTCTCTTAGCTACACCCCGAGCCACTCTTCAAGCAGTACCCGGCTCGGGCCCAAGAAGGAGCAACCATGAGCCTGCCAAATCCCGCCGAACTGATCAGCCAGATGGCGATCCGTCTCAAGGCACACCTGGAACACCGTGGCATCAGCGAACCGCGTTATATCGGCATTCGTACCGGTGGCGTCTGGGTAGCGCAAGCACTGCTCGAAGAACTGGGCAGCGACTCGCCGCTCGGCATCCTCGATGTCTCCTTCTACCGCGACGATTTCAGTCAAAACGGCCTGCACCCGCAAGTCCGCCCCTCGGCCCTGCCCTTCGAGATCGAAGGCCAGCACCTGGTGCTGATCGACGATGTGCTGATGAGCGGCCGGACCATCCGCGCCGCCATGAACGAACTCTTCGACTACGGTCGCCCGGCCAGTGTGACATTGGTCTGCCTGCTGGACCTGGACGCCGGTGAGCTGCCGATACGCCCGAATGTGGTGGGCGCTACGTTGTCGCTGGCGGCCCACGAACGAGTGAAGCTGTCCGGACCATCGCCGCTGGTGCTTGAACTGCAAGACTTCACCCTTTAATTCGCCCTATTGAGAGTCCCCCTCGCGATGACGCCTCTAGAAACCAAGCGCCCGCTGCAGCTCAATGACCAGGGCCAGTTGCGCCACTTCCTCTCGCTCGACGGGTTGCGCCGTGAGTTGCTGACGGAAATCCTCGACACCGCCGATTCGTTCCTCGAAGTCGGCGCCCGGGCGGTCAAGAAGGTCCCGCTGCTGCGCGGCAAAACCGTGTGCAACGTATTTTTCGAGAACTCCACCCGCACCCGCACCACGTTTGAACTGGCAGCTCAGCGCCTTTCAGCAGACGTGATCACGCTGAACGTGTCGACTTCGTCGGCGAGCAAGGGCGAAACCCTGCTCGATACGCTGCGTAACCTGGAGGCGATGGCCGCCGACATGTTCGTCGTGCGCCACGGTGATTCCGGCGCCGCGCACTTCATCGCCGAACATGTTTGCCCGCAAGTGGCGATCATCAACGGCGGCGATGGCCGTCATGCACACCCAACCCAAGGCATGCTCGACATGCTGACGATCCGTCGGCACAAGGGTGGCTTCGAAAACCTTTCGGTGGCCATCGTCGGCGATATCCTGCACTCACGGGTGGCGCGCTCGAACATGCTGGCGCTGAAAACCCTGGGCTGCCCGGACATCCGCGTGATCGCGCCGAAAACCCTGCTGCCGATCGGCATCGAGCAATACGGAGTGAAGGTCTACACCGACATGACCGAAGGCCTGAAAGACGTCGACGTGGTGATCATGCTGCGCCTGCAGCGTGAACGCATGGCCGGTGGCCTGTTGCCGAGTGAAGGTGAGTTCTACCGCCTGTTTGGCCTGACCACCACGCGCCTGGCCGGCGCCAAACCGGATTGCATCGTCATGCACCCGGGCCCGATCAACCGTGGCGTAGAAATCGAGTCGGCTGTGGCTGACGGTCCGCACTCGGTCATTCTCAATCAGGTGACCTACGGCATTGCGATCCGCATGGCCGTACTGTCCATGGCCATGAGTGGACAAACCGCCCAACGCCAATTCGAGCAGGAGAACGCCCAGTGAAGCTCAGCATTCTCGGTGCCCGCGTAATTGACCCGGTCAGCGGCCTGGACCAAGTGACCGACATCCACGTTGAAGCCTGCAAAATCGTCGCCATTGGCGCTGCACCTGCCGGGTTCGTTGCGCTTGAGACAATCGACGCACAGGGGCTGGTGGCCGCTCCAGGCTTGGTTGACCTGAACGTCGCCCTGCGCGAGCCGGGTTACAGCCGCAAAGGCTCGATCGTCAGCGAAACCCGCGCCGCGGCCGCCGGTGGCGTGACCAGTCTGTGCTGCCCGCCGCACACCAAACCGGTGCTCGACACCTCGGCGGTCACTGAATTGATCCTCGACCGCGCTCGCGAAGCCGGCAACACCAAAGTCTTCCCGATTGGCGCCCTCAGCAAAGGCCTCGAAGGCGAGCAGTTGGCCGAACTGGTGGCATTGCGCGATGCAGGCTGCGTGGCGTTCGGCAATGGCCTGGAGAGCTTTCGCAACACTCGCACGCTGTGCCGGGCGCTGGAATATGCGGCGACCTTCGACCTGACGGTGATTTTCCACTCCCAGGACCATGATCTGGCCGAAGGTGGCTTGGCCCACGATGGCCCGACTGCCAGTTTTCTCGGTCTTCCGGGCATTCCGGAAACCGCCGAAACCGTAGCCTTGGCGCGGGATCTGCTGTTGGTCGAGCAAAGCGGCGTCCGTGCCCACTTCAGCCAGCTCACCAGTGCACGCGGCGTGGCGCTGATCGCTCAGGCACAAGCACGCGGGTTACCGGTGACGGCTGACGTGGCGCTGTACCAGTTGATCCTGACCGACGAAGCACTGATCGATTTCAGCAGCCTCTATCATGTCCAGCCGCCGCTACGCACACGCGCCGACCGCGATGGCCTGCGCGAAGCAGTCAAGTCAGGTGTGGTGTCGGCTATTTCCAGCCATCACCAACCGCATGAGCGCGATGCCAAACTGGCACCGTTCGGCGCAACAGAGCCGGGCATCAGCAGCGTAGAACTGCTGCTGCCGCTGGCGATGACATTGGTGGAGGATGGCTTGCTGGATCTACCGACGCTGCTGGCACGCCTGAGTGCCGGGCCTGCGCAGGCATTGCGCTTGCCGGCCGGGAAACTGGCGGTGGGTGGTGCAGCGGATATCGCGCTGTTTGATCCTGCGGCTTCAACCGTGGCCGGTGAAACTTGGCTGTCCAAGGGTGAGAATTGCCCGTTCATTGGGCACACCTTGCCGGGCGTTGTTCGTTACACGCTGGTGGATGGGCGGATCAGCCACCAGGCTTGATATCGGGTTGGCCCCATCGCGAGCAGGCTCGCTCCCACAGGGGATTTGTGTTGTGCACAGATCCTGTGTGGGAGTGAGCCTGCTCGCGATAACTTATCCGAATGTGCCGCGGTTCTGGGCGTTACGCACCGAAACCTGGTCATTCAGCGTCCAGAAGTCATACAGCACGCCTACAAAGAACAATCCGCCCGTCAACAGGTACAGCAATCCGCTGATCCATTTCCCCTGATACATGCGGTGCACGCCGAATACCCCAAGAAACGTCAGAAGAATCCACGCCACGTTGTATTCGATAGGCCCGGCGGTAAACCGCAGGTCGGCTTCACGATCCATCGCCGGGATCAAAAACAGGTCGATCAACCAGCCAATACCCAACAAACCGAAGGTGAAAAACCAGATCGTCCCGGTGATTGGCTTCCCGTAATAGAAACGATGAGCGCCGGTAAAGCCAAAAATCCACAGCAGGTACCCGATCACCTTGCTGTGAGTGTCTTGCTGCAGAACGGGCTGCTGATAGGTGTTCATGGATGACCTCGATTCACACGATAGATAAATATTCTTGGATTCTTTGTGACTTTTTTACGGGTGCCCGACGTATGGCAAATGTTACCTTGTGTCCCGTCAAAGCCTTATACCACCTGAGTTCTGTCCGACAATTGCGTCCATTTGCCGCTTGTTTGGTTCCGTTGACCTCCAGGTTGAATCGACCAACGGCCTCGGAAGGGACAAAAAAGCTGTTATAAAGTTGCGCGCTAACTAATTATGAGCCTTGCCTAATGCGTCCATTTTTCAAGACATGGCTAACCATTTGCCTTTTGATGCCACTGGCCGCCCACGCCACCAATCGTGAGCAACGTCTTCCTAATGTTAATGGTTACACCCCGAAATCCCATGTTTCTGCTCCTGTCAGCAAAAACAAAGCCACTACCAAAAAAACCACTCACCTGAGCAAAGCCAACAGCAAACTTGTACCGCCGATGGCGACCAAGGAAAGCAGCAACGTGTTGAGCCGCGCAGTAAACGTCTTGGGTACTCCTTACCGTTGGGGCGGCAGCAGCCCAAGTAAAGGGTTCGATTGCAGTGGCCTGGTGAAATACGCGTTTAATGACGCGACGTTCGACCTGCCGCGCACCTCGAATGCCATGGCCAGCGGTCATGGCCAGAAAGTCGATCGCAAGGATTTGAAGCCGGGCGACCTGATTTTCTTCAACATCAAGAGCCGTCAGGTTAATCATGTTGCCATCTACCTGGGCAACGACCGCTTTATCCACGCACCGCGTCGTGGCAAGTCGGTGACCATTGATACCTTGAAGAAACCGTATTGGGAAAGCCACTACGTGGTTGCCAAGCGGGTTCTGCCAAAAGAGCCTAATCAGCTGCGCGTCGTACAGCGCTGATCCTCTTCCAAAATCTGCTTCGAATTTGATGCCCTCATCGCGAGCAGGCTCGCTCCCACAGGATTGATGCAGTCCATGTGGGAGCGAGCCTGCTCGCGATGGCGTCCTTAAAAGCGACGCATCTCCCACAGCATTGATGCAGTCCATGTGGGAGCGAGCCTGCTCGCGATAGCGCTCTTGAATACGCTACGCATCTGCGCTCAGAAACTGTCCGGCGATCGCGCTTTCTCTCGCGCATGATCGCGGCTGATCAGCCCTTTGCTCACCAATTCCTTCAAGCACATATCCAGCGTTTGCATTCCCAGATTCCCGCCGGTCTGAATCGACGAGTACATCTGCGCCACCTTGTCTTCGCGGATCAAGTTACGGATCGCCGACGTTCCCAGCATGATTTCGTGCGCGGCAATCCGCCCGCCACCTATCTTCTTCACCAACGTCTGCGACACCACGGCCAGCAACGACTCGGACAGCATCGAGCGCACCATCGATTTCTCATCGCCAGGAAACACGTCCACGACCCGGTCAATGGTTTTCGCCGCCGAGGTGGTGTGCAACGTGCCAAACACCAAGTGACCTGTTTCGGCCGCGGTCAGTGCCAGGCGAATAGTCTCCAGGTCGCGCATCTCACCCACCAGAATCACATCCGGGTCTTCACGCAGCGCCGAGCGCAATGCCGTGGCAAAGCTGCGTGTATCGCGATGCACTTCACGCTGGTTGATCAGGCATTTGCGCGACTCGTGGACGAACTCGATCGGGTCCTCGATGGTAAGGATGTGGTGGTGGCGATGGTTATTCAGGTAATCGATCATCGCCGCCAGCGTGGTGGACTTGCCGGAGCCGGTCGGGCCAGTCACCAATACCAGTCCGCGCGGCGACTCGGTAATTTTGCGAAATACGTCGCCCATACCCAGGTCGTCCATGCTCAGGACCTTCGATGGAATGGTCCGAAACACCGCGCCAGCACCGCGATTCTGGTTAAAAGCGTTTACCCGAAAACGTGCCACACCGGGCACATCGAACGAAAAGTCGGTTTCGAGATGTTTCTCGAAATCCACCCGCTGGGTGTCATTCATGATGGCGTAGATCAGCTCCTGAACCTGCCTGTGGTCCAAAGCGGGCAGATTGATACGTCGCACGTCGCCATCGACACGAATCATCGGTGGCAGCCCTGCAGACAGGTGCAAGTCGGAAGCGCCTTGTTTCGCGCTAAACGCCAGCAGCTCAGTGATATCCATAGCACTCCTCAATTCCAGTAGAATGCCGCCAACCCTCAGACCGCTGGCGCCTCTTGATGTCCACGATAGCAGACAACATTGCCTTGGTTAGCTCACGCATCCGTGCCGCTGCCCTCGCCGCTCAGCGCGACGAACACAGCGTTCAACTATTGGCCGTGAGCAAAACCAAACCCGCCGAAGCCCTGCGTGAAGCGTATGCCGCCGGGCTGCACAACTTTGGCGAGAACTACTTGCAGGAAGCCCTGGGCAAACAGCTCGAATTGGCCGACCTGCCCTTGATCTGGCACTTCATCGGCCCCATTCAATCGAATAAGACTCGCGCTATCGCCGAGCACTTTGCTTGGGTGCACTCCGTGGATCGTTTGAAAATCGCACAACGCCTGTCCGAACAACGCCCTGCCGACTTACCGCCCCTCAACATCTGCATCCAGGTCAATGTCAGTGGTGAAGCCAGCAAGTCCGGTTGCACCCCGGCCGATCTGCCGGCCCTGGCCAGCGCAATCAGCCGGTTGCCGCGCATCAACTTGCGCGGGCTGATGGCGATTCCCGAGCCGACTGAAGATCGCGCCGCGCAGGACGCCGCTTTTGCTGCCGTGCAACATCTGCAAAACAGCCTTGATCTGCCGCTCGATACACTTTCCATGGGCATGAGCCACGACCTAGAGTCGGCCATCGCCATGGGCGCAACCTGGGTCCGCATTGGTACGGCCCTGTTCGGCGCCCGCGACTACGGCACGCAGCCTTGAACCATGGCTGCGCATCACTTTATAAGGAACTGACATGAGCAAAACCCGTATTGCCTTTATCGGTGCCGGCAACATGGCTGCCAGCCTGATCGGCGGCTTGCGCGCCAAAGGCCTGGACGCTGAACAGATCCGCGCCAGCGATCCGGGGAGCGACACTCGCGCCAAGGTCGCCGCAGAACACGGCATCGAAGTGTTCACCGACAACGCAGACGCCATTCAAGGCGCTGACGTCGTGGTATTGGCGGTCAAGCCGCAGGCCATGAAAGCCGTGTGCGAAGCCATCCGCCCAAGCCTTGCACCGAATCAACTGGTGGTTTCGATTGCTGCCGGCATCACCTGCGCCAGCATGAACAACTGGCTCGGCGCCCAGCCAATCGTGCGCTGCATGCCCAATACGCCAGCGCTGCTGCGCCAGGGCGTGAGCGGTTTGTTTGCCACGGCACACGTCACCGAACAGCAACGCCAGCAAGCCGAAGAGTTGCTGTCGGCTGTGGGCATTGCCTTGTGGCTGAATGAAGAACAGCAACTGGACGCGGTCACCGCCGTGTCCGGCTCGGGCCCGGCCTACTTTTTCCTGCTGATTGAAGCGATGACCGCAGCAGGCGTGAAGCTCGGCCTGCCTGCAGATGTTGCAGCACAATTGACGGTACAAACTGCACTGGGCGCAGCGCACATGGCTGTTGCCAGTGACGTGGACGCCGCCGAACTGCGTCGTCGCGTAACCTCGCCTGCCGGCACCACGGAAGCTGCAATCAAATCGTTCCAGGCTGACGGTTTCGAAGCCCTGGTAGAAAAAGCACTCGGCGCCGCCGCGCACCGTTCAGCCGAGATGGCTGAGCAACTCGGTCGCTAATCAGCTCTTACAAAGGAATAAATGATGCTCGGACTCAACGACGCTGCCATTTTCATCATTAAAACCCTGGGCAGCCTGTACCTGCTGATCGTGCTGTTGCGCTTCATCCTGCAACTGGTCAGGGCGAACTTTTACAACCCGCTGTGCCAATTCATCGTGAAGGCCACTCAACCGCTGCTCAAACCGCTGCGCCGGGTTATCCCGAGCATGTTCGGGCTGGACATGTCGTCGCTGGTATTGGCGTTGATCGTGCAGATGCTGCTGATCGCAGTGATCCTGACGCTCAAAGGCTTCATGGTCGACTGGGTGCTGTTGATTCCTTGGGCACTGATCGCACTGTTCTCGCTGTTTTTGAACATCCTGTTCTACGCCATGATCATCAGCGTGATTTTGTCCTGGGTCGCCCCGGGCAGCCACAATCCAGGCGCCGAACTGGTGGCTCAGATTACTGAACCGGTTCTCGCCCCGTTTCGCCGGATCATTCCTAATCTGGGGGGTCTCGACATTTCCCCGATCTTCGCGTTTATCGTGATTCAGCTGCTGCAGAGCTGGCTGATTCCGCGACTGGCGTACTTCGCGTTCATGCCACAAGGTCTGCTCGGCCTGATCTGATCGGGGTGACCGAGTCATCGTTCTTCGCGAGCAATGGCGCTCCCACATTTGGAATGCAGTTTCCTGTGGGAGCAGGCTTGCTCGCGAATGGCGCACCTGGGTCTGACCGAATGAAATCAGCTGGGCCCTTTGCTTGCCGCTAACCCCACCGGTCTTTAGACTTACGCCTCATTTCAACGAGAGCAGGGTCGATGCCAACTGCCTTTCCCGCCGATTCTGTTGGTTTGGTGACGCCGCAAGTGGCGCACTTCAGCGAGCCCCTGGCCTTGGCCTGCGGCCGTTCGCTTCCAGCTTATGACCTGATCTACGAAACCTATGGCACGTTGAACGCCGCGGCGAGCAACGCCGTGCTGATTTGCCATGCCTTGTCGGGCCACCATCACGCGGCCGGTTTCCATAGCCCCGAAGACCGAAAACCGGGTTGGTGGGACAGCTGCATCGGCCCCGGCAAACCGATCGACACTCGCAAATTCTTCGTGGTCAGCCTGAACAATCTCGGCGGCTGCAATGGCTCCACAGGTCCAAGCAGCATCAACCCGGAAACCGGCAAGCCCTTCGGCGCCGATTTTCCGGTGTTGACCGTGGAAGACTGGGTGCACAGTCAGGCGCGCTTGGCCGACCTGCTCGGCATCGGCCAATGGGCGGCCGTGATTGGCGGCAGCCTTGGCGGCATGCAGGCCATGCAATGGAGCATCACGTACCCCGAGCGCATCCGCCATTGCCTGGCCATCGCCTCGGCGCCCAAGCTGTCGGCGCAGAACATCGCCTTCAACGAAGTCGCGCGCCAGGCAATCCTCACCGACCCCGAGTTCCACGGCGGCTCGTTCCAGGAAGCGGGTGTCATCCCCAAACGTGGGCTGATGCTGGCGCGGATGGTGGGACACATTACCTACCTGTCCGACGATTCGATGGGCGAGAAATTCGGTCGCGGCCTGAAGAGCGAAAAGCTCAACTACGACTTCCACAGTGTCGAGTTCCAGGTCGAAAGCTACCTGCGTTATCAGGGTGAAGAGTTCTCCGGCCGTTTCGACGCCAACACGTATCTGTTGATGACCAAGGCGCTGGATTACTTCGACCCGGCAGCGAACTTCGACGATGACCTGGCAAAAACCTTCGCCAACGCCCAGGCCAAGTTCTGTGTGATGTCCTTTACCACCGACTGGCGCTTCTCGCCGGCCCGCTCGCGGGAACTGGTAGACGCACTGATGGCGGCCAAGAAAGACGTTTGCTACCTCGAGATCGATGCTCCGCAAGGCCATGACGCCTTCCTGATTCCGATTCCGCGGTATTTGCAGGCGTTCAGCAACTACATGAACCGAATTACGTTGTGAGAAAGCCATGAGAGCTGATCTGGAAATCATCCAGGAATGGATACCCGCCGGCAGCCGCGTACTCGACCTTGGTTGCGGCGATGGCGAATTGCTGACCTGGCTGCGCGACAACAAGCAAGTGACCGGCTACGGCCTGGAAAACGACCCGGACAACATTGCCGAGTGCGTGGCCAAGGGCATCAACGTCATCGAGCAGGATCTGGACAAAGGCCTGGGTAACTTTGCCAGCAACAGCTTCGATGTGGTGGTCATGACCCAGGCACTGCAAGCCGTACATTACCCGGACAAGATCCTCGACGAAATGCTGCGGGTCGGTCGCCAATGCATCATCACCTTCCCCAACTTCGGTCACTGGCGCTGCCGCTGGTACCTGGCGAGCAAGGGCCGGATGCCGGTGTCCGAGTTTCTGCCCTACACCTGGTACAACACACCGAACATTCACTTCTGCACCTTCGAAGACTTCGAAGCGCTCTGCCGTGGGCGTGAAGCCAAGGTCATCGATCGACTTGCCGTGGATCAACAGCACCGGCACGGGTGGGCCAGTAAGCTATGGCCTAATCTATTAGGTGAGATCGGCATTTACCGCGTCAGCAGCCCAGGGCTGCAGGATCACAAGATCGCGGTGTGAACCACGACATTCCAAGGAGAACGATCATGGGTCGTCTAGCGCTATTATTACTTTCTACCTGCCTGAGCTTCACGGCCATGGCGGCCGACGTCATCAAAGGTGAGCGCCAGGAAACCTTCGGCGACGTGACGGTGCACTACAACACGTTCAATTCGACTTACCTGACACCGGACATTGCCAAGGCAGCCGAGCTGATCCGCAGCAAGAATCAAGGCGTGATCAACGTGTCAGTGATCAAGGGTGGCCAGCCGCTGATGGCTCAGGTAAGCGGTTCGGTCAAAGACCTGACCAGCAAATCCGTACCGTTGAATTTCCGCCAGATCACCGAACAAGGCGCGGTGTATTACATTGCGCAGTACCCGGTAGATCAGCAGGAAACCCGTACCTTTGAAATCAAGGTGCAGACAGGCGACAAGATCAACACCATCAATTTCAACCAAGAGCTTTTCCCCGGCGAATGATCAACTTCACGCAACTCGTACTGGCCAGCCATAACGCCGGCAAACTCAAGGAACTCCAGGCCATGCTCGGCGAGTCGGTGCAACTGCGCTCGATCGGCGAGTTCAGCAGCGTCGAGCCCGAAGAAACCGGTTTGTCGTTTGTCGAGAACGCCATCCTCAAGGCCCGCAATGCGGCACGTATTTCCGGCCTGCCAGCGCTGGCGGATGACTCCGGGCTGGCGGTGGATTTCCTCGGCGGCGCGCCGGGTATCTACTCGGCTCGTTATGCCGACGGCAAGGGCGACGCGGCGAATAACGCCAAATTGCTCGACGCCTTGAAAGAAGTACCGGAGGCCGAACGTGGCGCGCAGTTTGTGTGCGTATTGGCGCTGGTGCGTCACGCCGACGATCCGCTGCCCATTCTCTGTGAGGGTTTGTGGCACGGGCGCATCCTGCCGGCCGCCAGTGGCGAGCACGGTTTTGGCTACGATCCGCTGTTCTGGGTGCCGGAGCGCGACTGCTCCAGCGCAGAACTGAGCCCGAGCGAAAAGAACCTCATCAGTCACCGCGCCCGTGCAATGGATCTGCTGCGCCAGCGTTTGGGCCTGAAATGACCCACGACTCATCCGCGTCGCCGCTGATTTTCGGCGGCGCCGCACAATCGCCACGGGCCGCATTGCCAGTGCTGCCGCCGTTGGCGCTGTACATCCATATTCCATGGTGTGTACGCAAATGCCCTTATTGCGACTTCAACTCCCACACGGCAAGCGCCGTGCTGCCGGAGCAGGAGTACGTCGACGCGTTGCTGGCTGACCTCGATCAGGACTTGCACGCGGTTTACGGCCGGCAATTGAGTTCGATCTTCTTTGGCGGAGGCACGCCGAGCCTGTTCAGCGCCGAGGCCTTGGGCCGTTTACTCAAAGGTGTCGAGCAGCGCATCCCGTTTGCCAGCGACATCGAGATCACCCTAGAAGCCAATCCGGGAACCTTCGAGCAGGAGAAGTTCGTCGCCTATCGCGCGCTGGGCATCAATCGCCTGTCGATCGGCATCCAGAGTTTTCAGGAAGAAAAACTCAAGGCGCTGGGCCGAATCCACAATGGTGACGAAGCGGTACGTGCCGCCGGGATGGCGCGAAAGGCCGGGTTCGATAACTTCAACCTGGACTTGATGCACGGTTTGCCCGATCAGTCGCTGGACGATGCCCTGAGTGACTTGCGCCAGGCCATCGCCCTCAAGCCAACGCATGTGTCCTGGTATCAATTAACGCTGGAACCGAACACGGTGTTCTGGAACCAACCGCCTGTGCTGCCGGAAGACGACACGTTGTGGGACATTCAGGAGGCAGGGCAAGCGCTGCTGGCCGAACACGGTTACGCGCAATACGAGGTCTCGGCCTATGCGCAGCCAGGCCGCCCGGCGCGGCATAACCTGAACTACTGGAGTTTCGGCGACTTCATCGGTATCGGCGCCGGTGCTCATGGCAAGCTCAGCCATCCCGACGGGCGCATTGTGCGCACCTGGAAGACGCGCCTGCCGAAGGACTACCTTAATCCGGACAAAAGCTTTCAGGCCGGCGAGAAGGCGCTAACCAATGATGAGTTGCCGTTTGAGTTTTTGATGAACGCTTTGCGCCTGACCGAAGGCGTAGATTCGCGGCTGTATCCGGAGCGCACCGGGCTGTCGCTGGAAAGCCTTGCCGAAGGCCGTCTCGAAGCAGAACAAAGTGGCTTGTTGCAGGTCGAACCGTCACGTCTGGCGGCCACGATGCGCGGGCAACTGTTTCTCAATGACTTGCTGCAGAAATTTCTGAGCTGATCTCAGCCTAAGGAAAACCAATGGATCTGATACTCGACCTGCTCGCCACCGTGTCCCGCTGGAGCCGCAGCAACCTGTCGGAAATCTCACTGGCACTGGTAGGCTGTTTGCTGGTGCTGTTCGGGGCCGACATCAAGGGCTGGGTCGACCAACGCCTGGGCAGCATTGCCGGCGCGTTGCGTGTCCCGCTGATGGCGTTGGTGTGCATGGTCGGCAGCGGCGTCGCGCTGATCTATGCGACACCGTGGATCATTCGCGGGTTGAGCCAGTTCAACAACTACAGTCTGGCACCGGTATTGTTGGTGGTGCTGGTGTTGATCGGCGTAGTTGCCGACCGCCGCTGAACCTCGAAAACACCGCAAAACAAATGTGGGAGATTCTATGTTTGGGGGGAACCCCCAACCATAGAATCTCCCACATTGGGTATTGCGTAGGGTTCAGGACTGTTTTTCGAATTTCAAATCCCACACGCCATGCCCGAGGCGTTCGCCACGGCGTTCGAACTTGGTGACAGGACGCTCGGTTGGGCGCGGTACGCATTTGCCGTCATCGGCCAAATTGCGATAACCCGGGGCGACGTTCATCACTTCCAGCATGTACTCGGCGTACGGTTCCCAATCGGTGGCCATGTGCAGTACACCGCCGACTTTCAACTTGCTGCGCACCAATTCAGCAAACGAGGCCTGAACGATACGGCGCTTGTGGTGACGACTCTTGTGCCAAGGGTCCGGGAAAAACAGCATCAGGCGATCAAGGCTGTTGTCAGCCACGCACCGGTTGAGCACTTCAATCGCATCGCAATCGTAAACGCGCAGGTTGGTCAGGCCTTGAGTCAGCACGCCATTGAGCAACGCGCCGACACCTGGCCGGTGCACTTCCACGCCAATAAAATCCTGATCCGGCGAGGCTGCGGCCATTTCCAGCAGCGAATGACCCATGCCGAAACCGATTTCCAGCGAACGCGGTGCCGAGCGGCCAAATACTTGGTCGAAGTCCACCGGCGCATCGGCCAATGGCAGCACGAACAGTGGAGTGCCCTGGTCCAGGCCTTTTTGCTGGCCTTCGGTCATGCGACCGGCGCGCATCACAAAACTCTTGATGCGGCGATGTTGGCGTTCGTCGCCTTCTTCCGTCTGGATTGGCGTGTCGTTTGATTCAGTCATCAATGGCTCTTACTTGATCAGACCATCCAGCGGCGAAGAGGCGCTGGCATAGAGTTTTTTCGGCATGCGGCCGGCGAGGTAGGCCAAGCGGCCCGCCACGATGGCGTGCTTCATGGCTTCAGCCATCATGATTGGCTGCTGGGCGTTGGCGATGGCCGAGTTCATCAGCACCGCTTCGCAGCCCAGTTCCATGGCGATGGTTGCGTCGGAAGCAGTACCGACACCGGCATCCACCAGCACAGGAATTTTTGCTTCTTCAAGGATGATCTGCAGGTTGTACGGATTGCAGATCCCTAGGCCCGAGCCGATCAGACCGGCCAGCGGCATGACCGCGATGCAGCCGATTTCCGCCAGTTGACGGGCGATGATCGGGTCGTCGCTGGTGTAGACCATCACGTCGAAGCCTTCCTTGACCAACACTTCGGCGGCCTTGAGGGTTTCGATCACGTTGGGGAACAGGGTTTTCTGGTCCGCCAGCACTTCCAGCTTCACCAAGTTGTGGCCATCGAGCAGCTCACGGGCCAGTCGGCAGGTGCGCACGGCTTCGATGGCATCGTAGCAACCCGCGGTGTTAGGCAGGAACGTGTAGCGATCCGGCGACAGGACTTCGAGCAGGTTCGGTTCGCCCGGGTTCTGGCCGAGGTTGGTGCGCCGTACCGCAAAGGTGACGATCTCGGCACCCGACGCTTCGATGGCCAGGCGGGTTTCATCCATGTCCTTGTACTTGCCGGTGCCGACCAGCAAACGCGACTGGAAGGTACGACCGGCCAGGACGAAAGGCTTGTCGCTACGAACGATGCTCATGGGAAATCCTCTGTTGGGGTGAGGTTCTTGCATAATAATTCTGTGCCCTTGCGGGCCGGGCGACTAGCCGCCGCCGATGGCGTGCACCACTTCGACGTTATCGCCGTCGTTCAGCGTGGTTTGCTGATGTTGGCTGCGCGGGACGATATCCAGATTGAGTTCGACCGCCACCCGGCGTCCGGTCAGGTCCAGACGGGTGATCAGGTCCGCGACGGTTTCGCCGTCGGGCAGTTCAAGGGATTCGCCGTTCAACTGAATGCGCATGCCGAATGCCGCCATCATTTTTAGGGGCTGGCATTCTAGCCCGATCGTGACCTAAAGGTCAGCAACAAGCATCACGCAGTCAGTGGCAGGCGCCAAGCGGCTAGTCCGAGGCAAATCCAGCCTGCAAGAAACGCCAGGCCGCCGAAGGGAGTGATGATCCCAAGCTTGCTGACACCAGTAATCGTCAGCAGATACAAGCTGCCGGAGAACAGCAGGATGCCGATCGCAAAGGAAACACCCGCCCACGTAACCAGGCGCCCCGGAATGTGCGCCGCCAGCAATGCGACACCCAGCAAAGCGAGCGTGTGCACCAGTTGGTAGGTCACGCCTGTGTGGAAAATCGCCAGGTATTCGGGGGTCAAACGGTTTTTCAGGCCGTGAGCGGCGAACGCGCCAAGGGCAACGCCGGTGAAGCCGAAAAAAGCGGCCAGCATCAGAAAGCCACGCAGCATGAAGAACTCCAGTCAGACTCGATCAACAGGGTCTGTATAATGGCCCGCTCAACGGGTTCGGCCAAGCCATCTCTATGCTGCGTTTAATTTTTCGACGTTTCACCAAAGCCCTGCTGTGGTTCGCGGGCGGCAGCGTAGTGCTGGTGCTGATTTTTCGGGTGGTACCGCCGCCGGGAACGGCGCTGATGGTCGAGCGCAAGGTCGAATCCTGGTTCGACGGCGAGCCCATTGACCTGCAACGCACCTGGAAACCCTGGGACCAGATTTCCGATGATCTGAAAGTCGCGGTCATTGCTGGCGAAGATCAAAAATTCCCGGAGCACTGGGGCTTCGACTTCGGCGCCATCCAGGCAGCGCTGGCCCACAATGAGCTGGGCGGTTCGATTCGTGGCGCCAGCACGCTCAGCCAGCAAGTCTCGAAAAACCTGTTTCTGTGGTCGGGACGCAGTTGGCTGCGCAAAGGGCTGGAAGCGTGGTTTACCGGCCTGATCGAGGTGTTCTGGCCCAAGCAGCGCATTCTTGAGGTGTACCTTAATAGCGTGGAATGGGATGACGGTGTGTTTGGCGCAGAAGCGGCTGCCCGACATCACTTTGGTGTGAGCGCCAAGTCGTTGTCCAGGCAGCAGGCAAGTTTGCTGGCGGCCGTACTGCCCAATCCGCGAGTGTGGAGCGCAAGTCATCCCACTAACTATGTTGCACGGCGAGCCGGGTGGATTCGGCAGCAAATGAGTCAACTGGGCGGCGACAGCTATTTGCTGGGGCTGAACGATTCACGGCGAGCGCCGTGGGCTCAGTAACACCACAAATCCCCTGTGGGAGCGGGCTTGCTCGCGAATGCGGTGTGTCATTCAGCAATGATGTTGACTGATACTCTGCATTCGCGAGCAAGCCCGCTTGTATGTTTAGACTTGAAGGGGTGGGTGGGACTAAAGCCTCGCTTCTGACTCTGACCAGTACAGACTGTGGGAGACATCGTCCCACCCCTTCACCTAATGCGCCGATAAGGAATGCATCGGCTCGGACCGACGATAGAAGCAAGCCAGCGCAACGGTGAACCCCGACAAGCCTTTAAACCGTAGCTCGGAGGACGGGCCATGACAATCTCGAATTCGCAGGTGGTCGTTGGTGTTGATGTCGCCAAGGACGAAATCGTGGTCTATCGAACCGATCTACAGAAAACGCAGGTCGTCAAAAACGAGCGCTCAGCTCTCAAACAGTGGTTAAAGAAGCTGCCTGCAAACAGCGCCATCGCGCTTGAGGCGACCAACACTTACCATCTCGACACAACGGAAATAGCCCATGAAATGGGGCATGACGTTTACGTTATTGATGGCTCTCGACTCAACCGCTATCGCGATGGAATAGGTATTCGAGCTAAAACAGATGCTTTGGACGCGGTGCTGCTGGCACGCTACCTCAGCAAGGAATCTGACCGGTTACGCATCTGGAACCCACCGCCCAAGGCTTACACACAACTCAAAAGCGTACTGCGGCGCAGGGCCGAGCTCGTTCAGCATCGCGTCGCACTTAAGCAAAGCTGGAAGGATGAACCCCTGCTCAAAGAGGCGCTGTCGGCGTATCTGGCCAATATTGAGCAGACTGAAAAAGACATCCAGGCGCTCTTGAAGAAGATCGTCAGTGAAGCCGGCATGGACGCGCAGGTAAAACGTTGCCAAGCCGTTGAGGGTGTAGGTGTCTTGACCGCCACCGCGGCGGTAACCGCCTTCATGCGTGGCGAATTTTCTGACAGCGACGGCTACATCGCCTTCTTGGGGATGGATCCACGGGTCAGGCAATCAGGCAAGAAAGACCAGCGACGTTACTTGTCCAAACGAGGTGACTCGGAGTTTCGGCGTCTGTTTCATAACAGCGCGATGGCCGCCAGTCGCTCTGCGACCTGGAAACCTTACTATCAGAGCTATTTGGCACGAGGCCTGAAAGGGACTGAAGCACTCGTAATCCTTGCCAGAAAACTGGCTCGGGTACTGTTTGCCTTGATGAAAAATCAAAGCGAATACAAACCAAATTCTATGGTTGGGGGTTCCCCCCAAACATAGAATCTCCCACAGGGGTAATGTGTTGGGCACAGAAACAAAAACGCCCCG
Source organism: Gordonia sp. IEGM753 (assembly GCF_050321825.1). NCBI lineage: Bacteria > Bacillati > Actinomycetota > Actinomycetes > Mycobacteriales > Gordoniaceae > Gordonia > Gordonia sp. IEGM753. The sequence goes on along the minus strand of NZ_JBNQGB010000003.1, from coordinate 483,380 downwards.
ATCATCACTGATCGGGGCGTTTTTTATTGCCGGTGCGCAGGTTATGCGGCGATCGACAACTTGAGCTTGTTCATCGCGCTCTTTTCGAGCTGACGAATACGCTCGGCCGACACGTTGTACTTCTGAGCCAGGTCATGCAGCGTGGCTTTCTCTTCAGCCAACCAGCGCTGATAAAGAATGTCCCGGCTACGGTCGTCCAGCACTTCCAGCGCTTCGTGCAGGTTGTGGTTGGAGTTGTCGCTCCAGTCGGCATCTTCCAGTTGACGGGCCGGGTCGTACCGGTGGTCTTCCAGATAGTTGGCCGGCGATTGGAAAGCGCTGTCGTCGTCCGCTTCAGCGGCCGGGTCGAAGGCCATGTCATGGCCGGTCAGGCGACTTTCCATCTCACGCACTTCCCGCGGCTCTACGCCGAGGCTTTCCGCCACGCGGTGGACTTCCTCGTTGTTCAGCCACGCCAGACGTTTCTTCTGGCTGCGCAGGTTGAAGAACAGCTTGCGCTGGGCCTTGGTGGTCGCGACTTTCACAATGCGCCAGTTGCGCAGGATGAACTCGTGAATTTCCGCCTTGATCCAGTGCACGGCGAACGAAACCAGACGCACACCCATTTCCGGGTTAAAGCGCTTCACGGCCTTCATCAGGCCGACGTTGCCTTCCTGGATCAGGTCAGCCTGAGCCAGGCCGTAACCGGAATAGCTACGGGCAATATGTACAACAAAACGCAGGTGGGCGAGCACCATCTGCCGAGCCGCCCCCAAATCCTGCTCATAGTAGAGACTCTCGGCCAGTTCACGCTCCTGCTCCGGCGTCAGCAATGGAATGCTGTTCACGGTGTGCACATAAGCCTCCAGGTTCGCACCCGGGACCAGAGCATATGCAGGTTGCAAAGAATTGGTCATTCAAAACCTCCGTCTTACAAAACTCGTGCAGTTCAGCACTGCGAAAATTGACCGAAAACCGAAGAACAAGTTCCCATAAACGCTGAAAGGTCAATACGAGCAAAATGATATTACTTGGGCGCAAGCTCCCTAAGGTGGCGTGCGACTGCAATCCATGCACCGATATACCCCAACAGCACCGCGCCAAGCAAGAGAGACAGACCGTCGGCAACTGGCACTCCTGCCAGCGCAAAATTACTGCCGTACAAACCGGCCAGTCCAACCACTGCCTCGTTCAACCAATTCAGGCCAAACGCCAACAAACCCCAGGAAAGAATCCCTGCACCGAAGCCATACAGCGCGCCCATGTACAAAAAAGGCCTGCGCACATAACTGTCAGTGCCGCCCACGAGTTTAATCACTTCTATCTCTGTGCGGCGGTTTTCAATATGAAGACGAATGGTATTGCCTATCACCAAAAGTAATGCAGAAACCAAAAGCACCGTCAGGCCGAACACAAATCGGTCGCCCAGCTTGAGAATGGCCGCCAAACGCTCGACCCACACTAGATCAAGCTGCGCTTGTTGTACCTTCGGCAGCTCGGAAAGTTTTTGTCTCAATGCTTCAAGAGCGGGTTTGTCGACTTCGTTCGGCGTCACCAAAACCACGCCCGGCAGCGGATTTTCCGGCAGTTCCTTGAGCGCATCGCCCAGGCCAGACTGCTGCTGAAACTCTTCAAGCGCTTGATCACGGCCGACATACTCCGCATCAGCGACACCCGGCATGCCTTTGATCTGCTCGCGCAGCGCCTCACCCTCAGCCGGGCTGGCCTCAAGCTGCAGGTACAACGAAATCTGCGCCGCACGCTGCCACGAGCCGCCGAGTCGTTCCACGTTACTCAGCAAAAGTGACAGGCCCATTGGCAAGCTCAGCGCCACCGCCATCACCATGCAGGTGAAAAAGCTACCGATTGGCTGCTTGCCCAAGCGGCGCAAGCTGTCCATCAGACTGGCGCGATGGCTTTCAATCCAGGCGCGAAACAGCGTGGCGAAGTCCGGACCGTCGTCCTCGTCGCGTTTTTTCTTCTTTTGTTGTGGGTCAGCGGCCTTCGGCGCCACGCGCTCGGAAACCTTGGGGCTGCGCGTTGCACTCATACGCCGGCCTCCCCGTCACCGATCAATCGACCGCGTTGCAGGGTCAGCATGCGATGACGCATGCGGGCGATCAAGGCCAGGTCGTGACTGGCGATCAGCACGCTGGTGCCCAAACGGTTGATGTCTTCGAACACGCCCATGATCTCTGCCGCCAGTCGCGGGTCGAGGTTACCGGTCGGTTCGTCCGCCAGCAGCAAGGCCGGGCGATGGACGATGGCGCGAGCAATACCTACACGCTGTTGCTGGCCGGTGGACAGGTCGCCAGGGTACAGATCGGTCTTGTCCGAGAGCGCCACGCGCTCCAGCGCCGAATCCACACGCTTGGCGATCTCGGGTTTGGACAAGCCCAGAATCTGCAGCGGCAGCGCGACGTTGTTGAACACCGTGCGATCAAACAGCAACTGGTGATTCTGGAACACCACGCCGATCTGCCGGCGCAGGTAAGGAATTTGCGCATTGCTGATGGTGCCAAGGTCCTGGCCCGCCAACAGTAATTTGCCAGTGGTTGGACGCTCCATCGCCAGCAACAGGCGCAGCAAGGTACTTTTACCGGCGCCGGAGTGGCCGGTCACAAACAGAAACTCACCGCGACGGACTCGAAAGCTCAGCTCATGCAAGCCGACGTGACCGTTCGGGTAGCGCTTACCGACCTGCTCGAAACGAATCATGAACGCTCCCGTTCGGCAAACAATGCCTGGACAAAGGGTTCTGCTTCAAAAGTGCGCAAATCATCGATGCCTTCACCGACGCCGATATAGCGAATCGGCAGGCCAAACTGTTTGGCCAGCGCAAAAATCACGCCGCCCTTGGCCGTGCCATCGAGTTTGGTCAGCGCCAGGCCGGTCAATTGCACGGTCTGGTTGAATTGCTTGGCCTGGTTGATGGCGTTCTGTCCGGTACCTGCGTCAAGCACCAACAGCACTTCGTGTGGCGCATCGGCGTCCAGTTTGCTGATGACGCGGCGAACCTTCTTCAGCTCTTCCATCAAATTGTCTTTGGTGTGCAGGCGACCGGCGGTATCGGCGATCAACACATCGATACCGCGCGCCTTGGCGGCCTGCACCGCATCGAAGATAACCGAGGCAGAGTCGGCGCCGGTGTGCTGGGCGATGACCGGGATCTTGTTGCGCTCGCCCCACACCTGCAATTGCTCGACCGCTGCGGCGCGGAAGGTGTCGCCAGCCGCGAGCATGACTTTTTTGCCTTCCAGCTGCAGCTTCTTCGCCAATTTGCCGATGGTGGTGGTCTTGCCGGCGCCGTTGACGCCCACCACCAGGATCACAAACGGCTTGTTTTGCAAACTGATTTTCAGCGGCTGCTCGACAGGCTTGAGCATCGCCGCCAATTCAGCTTGAAGGGATTTGTACAGTGCATCGGCATCGGCCAGCTCTTTGCGCGCAACCTTCTGGGTCAAGCGCTGGATGATCACCGAAGTCGCCTCAACGCCAACATCGGCGGTCAGCAGACGGGTTTCGATGTCGTCGAGCAGTTCGTCATCGATGATTTTCTTGCCCAGGAACAGGCTGGCCATGCCTTCGCCGATACTGGCGCTGGTCTTGGACAGGCCTTGCTTGAGACGGGCGAAGAAACCGGCCTTGGTTTCCTCGGTGCGCACAGGCTCGGCCGGGACTTCGGCGGGCTCGACAACTGCAACAGGCTCCGGAGTCAGAACGACCGGGGTAACGGGCACTTCACGCGCGGGCATCTCAGGTTCTGCAACGACCGCCGGCGCGGGTGCAGCAACAGCCACCGGCTCACGCTCGAGCGCAGGCTCAGGCTCAGGCTCAGGCGCCAATGCAACGGGAGCGGGAATCGGCGGCGTAATGTGCGGCGCCAACGCGTCTTCGACCAGGGCCACTGGCTCTTCCGCTACCGGAAGCGTAAGCCACGGTTCGGCGGCGGGCGCCAGCGGCAGTTCGACTTCGGGTTCAGCCTCGGCCACCGGTTGCAGCACCGGTTCGGCATTCAGCAGGACAATCGGCGCTGGCTCTTCTTCTATTGTCGGCGCAGGCGTTGGCTCTGGGAGTGGCTGTGGCTGTTCGACGGCGGTTTCCTGCGGCTTTTTGCGCAGCCATCCGAACAGGCCTTTCTTCTCGCCAGCCGCAGCTGGGGTCTTCTTGTCGTCGTTGGAACCAAACATGGAGGACGGCTATCTCACGGTAGCGACGCGCCAAAGGGCGCCCCGGCAAATAAATATTCAATGCAGAACAGACTGCGATTCATCGAGCTTGTTCACGCGCAACATTTTGTTGAGGCGCAAACAGCGCCTCAAAGGTCGACTAATACGAAGGACTGCAACGGCATCGTCGGCGAAAACGCTGAGTTTAGCTGACAAACTCAAAGCTTCAGACGCAAACCCAAACAACCTGCTGACCCATTAAAGGCCTGATAGGCGTGGCCGCCAGTAAAACGGATCAGTATCCTAGCACCCTCTCGCCCGCTGACGCTAAGAACAAGCGGGCAGCCCCAAAGGTTTAAAAACGAATGAATGCTCTAGCCCGCCGCGCTGCAGGCCTGCTGCTCAGCACAGTTTGCCTGCCACTTTCAGCTTTGGCTGCCGACCCTCAACCCACCCACGAATTCACCCTGGACAATGGCCTCAAGGTTGTTGTGCGCGAAGACCATCGTGCGCCAGTGGTGGTTTCGCAGATTTGGTACAAGGTCGGCTCCAGTTACGAGACACCGGGGCAAACCGGTTTGTCCCACGCACTCGAACACATGATGTTCAAGGGCAGCGAAAAAGTCGGCCCGGGCGAAGCGTCGTTGATTCTGCGTGACCTGGGCGCTGAAGAAAACGCGTTCACCAGTGATGACTTCACCGCTTATTACCAAGTGCTGGCCCGTGACCGGCTCGGTGTAGCGTTCGAGCTCGAAGCCGATCGCATGGCCAGCCTGCGTTTGCCAGCCGACGAGTTCGCCCGTGAAATTGAAGTAATTAAAGAAGAACGCCGGTTGCGCACCGACGACAAGCCGATGTCCAAGGCCTACGAGCGTTTCAAGGCGATGGCGTACCCGGCCAGCGGTTATCACACGCCAACCATCGGCTGGATGGCAGATCTGGACCGCATGAAAGTCGAGGAACTGCGCCACTGGTACCAGTCCTGGTATGTGCCGAACAACGCCACACTGGTAGTGGTTGGCGATGTGACGCCGGACGAGGTGAAAACCCTGGCTCAGCGCTACTTCGGGCCCATTGCCAAACGTGATGTACCACCGTCGAAAATCCCGCTGGAGCTGGCCGAGCCCGGCGAACGCTTGATTACGTTGCACGTGCAGACTCAATTGCCGAGCCTGATGCTGGGCTTCAACGTGCCGAGCATCGCCACTGCCGAAGACAAGCGCTCGGTGAATGCGCTGCGCCTGATTTCAGCCCTGCTCGATGGCGGCTATAGCGCACGTATCCCGACGCAACTGGAGCGCGGTGAAGAGCTGGTGTCCGGGGGCTCGTCGAGTTACGACGCCTACACCCGTGGCGACAGCCTGTTCACGTTGTCCGCTACACCGAACACCCAGAAAAACGTCACCCTGGCGCAAACCGAGGCCGGTTTGTGGAAGCTGCTCGATCAGTTGAAAACCACCGCGCCGTCCGCTGAAGAACTGGAGCGCGTGCGTGCGCAGGTGATTGCAGGCCTGGTCTACGAACGTGATTCGATCACCAGCCAGGCGACGGCCATTGGTCAACTGGAAACGGTTGGCTTGTCGTGGAAGCTGATGGACACCGAACTGGCCGACCTCGAAAGCGTGACCCCGCAAGACATTCAGAAAGCCGCCACGCTGTATTTCACCCGCGAGCGTCTCAGCGTCGCCCATGTCCTGCCACTGGAGACGACTCATGAGTGAGCGTAAAAAACCACGTCTGGCCCTGATTGGCCTGATCGTTGTCGCATTGATCGGCGCTACCGGTGTCTACCTGTTTCAATCTGACAACTCGAACGCCAGTGAAGCCCTGGACAAAGCCCAATCCAGCAACAAACTGCAGTCGCTGGCCGAACTCGACGGCAAGGCCCCCAGCAACCGCTCGCTGAATGTACAAACCTGGCAAACCGCTGAAGGCGCCAAGGTTCTGTTCGTCGAGGCTCGCGAGTTGCCGATGTTCGACATGCGGCTGATCTTCGCCGCCGGCAGCAGCCAGGACGGCGACGCTCCAGGCCTGGCAGTATTGACCAATGCGATGCTCAACGAAGGCGTCGCAGGCAAAGATGTCGGCGCCATTGCTCAAGGTTTTGAAGGCCTGGGCGCCGATTTCGGTAACGGCGCCTATAAGGACATGGCGCTTGTGTCGTTGCGTAGCCTGAGCGCTGCCGACAAGCGTGAACCCGCCCTGAAGTTGTTCTCTGAAGTCGTCGGCAAACCGACCTTCCCTGCCGACTCCTTTGCCCGCATCAAGAACCAGATGCTCGCAGGCTTCGAATACCAGAAGCAAAACCCCGGCAAACTCGCCAGCCTGGAGCTGATGAACCGTCTGTACGGCGACCACCCTTACGCACACTCAAGCGATGGCACGGCCAAAACGGTTCCAGCCATTACCCTGGAGCAACTGCGTGAGTTCCATCAAAAAGCCTATGCGTCGGGCAACGTAGTGATCGCACTGGTGGGCGACTTGTCTCGCGCTGAAGCCGAAGCGATTGCCGCGCAAGTGTCGAGCGCACTGCCGAAAGGTCCGGCGCTGGCAAAAATCCCGCAACCGGTCGAACCCAAGGCCAGCGTCAGCCATATCGAGTTTCCGTCCAAGCAGACCAACCTGATGCTCGCGCAACTGGGCATCGACCGTGACGATCCGGACTATGCAGCCTTGTCGATGGGCAACCAGATTCTCGGCGGTGGCGGTTTCGGCACCCGTTTGATGAGTGAAGTGCGCGAGAAACGTGGCCTGGCCTATGGCGTGTATTCGGGCTTCACCCCGATGCAAGCACGCGGCCCGTTCATGATCAACCTGCAAACCCGTGCCGAGATGAGCGAAGGCACTCTCAAACTGGTACAGGACGTACTCGCCGACTATCTTAAAACCGGCCCGACCGAGAAAGAACTCGACGACGCCAAGCGTGAACTGGCCGGCAGCTTCCCGCTGTCCACGGCCAGCAACGCCGACATCGTTGGTCAGCTCGGCGCGATGGGGTTCTACAACTTGCCGCTCAGCTACCTGGAAGACTTCATGCAGCAGTCCCAGAGCCTGACCGTCGAACAGGTCAAAACTGCAATGAACAAACACCTGAGCACGGACAAAATGGTCATCGTCAGCGCTGGCCCGACCGTGCCGCAAAAGCCGTTACCGGCCCCATCTGATAAACCTGCCGAGCAGCCGCTCGGGGTTCCGGAGCATTAATGGCTACTCGTCCAAAAAAACCTGTTCACAACGTGCATAACGGCGTGAACCAACTGCGCATCATTGGCGGCGAATGGGGCAGCCGCAAGCTGAGTTTCCCCGATGCGCCGGGCCTGCGCCCGACGCCTGACCGGGTACGTGAAACCCTGTTCAACTGGCTCGCACCGTACATTGCCGGGGCCAAGGTGCTGGACCCGTTCGCTGGCAGCGGCGCGCTGTTTCTGGAAGCGCTGTCGCGTGGCGCCGCGATGGGCCAGGCGCTAGACGCCAGCAATATTGCGGTTTCCAGCATCAAGGAGCACTTGGGCACGCTGCGCTGCACCACCGGCCAGATTCAGACGGCCGATGCGTTGCGCTACCTGGAAACCCAGGCAGCCACGGCCTACGACGTGGTGTTCCTCGACCCGCCGTTCAACCAGAACCTGTTACCGACCGTTTGCACGCTGCTTGAAGAGCGCCAATGGCTGGCTGACGAAGCCTGGATCTACACTGAAAGCGAAAATGCACCGTCCAGCCTTGGTTTGCCGGGCGGCTGGCGTCTGCACCGCGAGCAGAAATCCGGGCGGGTCTACTACGCCTTGTGGCAACGTATGGCAGAGATCGCCGGTTAATCGACCGGCCTGAAAAAGGTGCGCGCCTCGAACGAGGCCCGCACCGCTGCATCGAGAACAATCGTGCCCTCACCGTCTGAACGTTTTACCCCCGCCTTCGGCCTAGGCAACCCGCACCTGCAAACCTTGTGGGGCCCGCTGTGGCGCAAAACCACGCACATCGAACGCGAGCGCGAACGCTTGTGGCTCGACGATGGCGACTTCCTTGATCTGGATTGGCACGGCCCGCACAGCGCTGATGCACCGTTAGTATTGGTGTTGCACGGGCTGACGGGTTCTTCGAATTCACCTTATGTAGCCGGTTTGCAAAAAGTGCTGGGCACCCAAGGCTGGGCCAGCGTCGCGCTGAACTGGCGCGGCTGCTCCGGCGAGCCCAACTTGCTACCCCGCAGCTACCATTCGGGCGCCAGCGAAGACCTGGCAGAAGCCATCAGACACTTGCGGGCAAAACGGCCGTTGGCGCCATTGTATGCAGTCGGATACTCGCTGGGCGGTAACGTCCTGCTGAAGCATCTGGGCGAAACCGGCAGTGACAGCGGCGTACTCGGCGCCGTAGCGGTGTCGGTGCCGTTTCGTCTGGATCAATGTGCAGACCGTATCGGCCAGGGTTTTTCCAAGGTCTATCAGGCGCACTTCATGCGCGAAATGGTGGGCTACATCAAGAACAAGCAACGGCAGTTCCAGCATGACGGGCGCGAGGATGGCCTGGCTGAGCTGGCAGCGTTGGGCTCGCTGGAAAACATGCGTACGTTTTGGGATTTCGATGGGCGGGTGACGGCCCCGCTGCATGGTTTTACCGATGCCGAGGATTACTATCGCCGCGCTTCCAGCCGCTACTTCCTCGGTGAAATCCGCACCAGGACCTTGATCATTCAAGCGGCTGATGACCCGTTCGTGTTTCCTCACAGCCTGCCCGATGCCGAAGAACTGTCTGCCACCACCGAATTCGAATTGCAGCCAAAAGGTGGGCACGTCGGCTTCGTCGATGGCTCCTTCAAGCAGCCGGGTTATTACCTGGAACGGCGTATTCCGCATTGGCTGGCCGCTGTGGGTCGCGGATAGGCCGATGAACACCGATCACGGCGAGTCGATTCGTTTCTGGCAAACGGCACCATTGGCTGGGGTCGAACTGTTGTCGGCGCGCTACATCGAGCACCGCTTTGCGCCTCATGTGCACGACGGCTATGTGATCGGCATGATCATGGCCGGTGCACAGCGTTACCGTTATCGCGGCGCCGAACACCTGGCGGGCAGCGGCACGCTGGTGCTGATCAACCCCCACGAACTGCACACCGGTCATAAGGGCACGGAGGACGGTTGGTTATACCGGGCGTTTTATCCCGACAGCGATCAGATTGTCTCGCTGCTGGCAGAACTGGAGTTGCCGACCAACACGCTGCCGACATTTGGCGCCACGTTGTACCGCGACCCGGATCTGGTGAAGGGTTTCTGCCAACTGCATCGTTTGCTGGAAAGCCCTGCTACCGCGCTGCAACAACAGACGGTTTGGCGAGAAATGATGCTGTCGCTGCTGCAACGTCATGCAGCGGTGCCGATTGCCGGCAAACCCGGCAAGGAGCATCGAGCCGTGATCATGGCCAAGGACTTGCTGCACGCGCAATTGGCGGCGCCGCCGTCGCTGGAAGATCTGGCGGCAGCGGTCAACCTGTCACCGTTCCACTTCGCCAGGGTATTCCGCCGCGCGACGGGCATGCCGCCGCATACCTGGCTGATGCAGCAACGCATCGCACAGGCCCGGGCACTGCTACAGAATGGTTGTTTGCCACTGGAAGTGGCGACGCAGTTGGGATTTGCCGACCAGAGTCATCTGAGTCGGCAGTTCAAACAGGCTTACGGGGTGGGTCCGGGCGCTTATCGCAGCGCCCGGCAATCGCTCAGGCAATGAACCGATGCGGGCGCTGACTTGCAGGCGATGGAGTATCAATCGACATCAATGTGACTGACCCGCCATCGCTGGCAAGCCAGCTAGGGGATTGGGGATTCTTCGCCCTTGGCGACGCCTCGTGCCGGGTCGTTGATCCACTCGCTCCACGAGCCGGCATACAACGCCCCCAATGGATAACCCGCCAGGCACAACGCGAACAGGTTATGGCACGCCGTCACGCCGGACCCGCAGTAAGCCACCAAATCATCCGGGGACCGAGCGCCTATTTTCTCGGCGAAACGCTGCTTGAGCTGATCAGCCGGTAGAAAACGCCCGTCACTGCCAAGGTTGTCAGTAAACGCTGCGCACTGCGCGCCAGGAATATGCCCGGCGACCGGATCGATAGGCTCAACTTCACCCTTGAAGCGTGGCAAACCGCGCGCATCAAGCAATGTCAGCGCGGGCTGGCCCAGACGTTGCTGAAGTTGGTCTGCGCTCAACAGCAGCGTGTTGTCTGGCGTGCCGCTGAAGGTGCCTGGCTTGAGGGTGCACGCATCCAGACTCAGCGGCAATCCGGCGGCGTGCCAAGCCTTGAGGCCGCCATCGAGGATGAACACGCCGTCACGCTTGCCCAGCCAGGCCAGTAACCACCAGGCTCTCGCTGCGAAGGCGCCAGGGCCGTCGTCGTACAAAACAACTTCACTGTCGGCATTGATGCCCCAGGTTTTCAGCCGCTCGATCAGTGCTTCTGGTTCCGGCAGTGGATGACGACCGGTCACACCCTTCACCGCCCGCGCGCTTAGATCACGCTCCAGATCGGCAAAAACCGACCCGGCAATATGCCCCTCGGCATAGCTACGCTGCCCGTAATCCGGGTCTTCGAGGGCAAAACGACAATCCAGAATCACCAACCCCGGCGTGTCCTTTTTAAGGTCTAACGCTTGCGGGCTGATCAGTTGCGCAATGGGCATGACGGGCTCCTGTGATTAAAGCGATGTTTGATCCTAATGTACTTCTTCCAGAGCCTGGACCAGCGGCACGTAAAACTCTTCATACAGCGCATTTACCGCGTCGCGCGCCTGATCCGTGACAAATCCGGCTTCAAGCACCAGCACTTGGTAAATGCCACGTTTGATGGCCTGTTCGCTCAAGTGATTGGAGTTTTCCCGTGTGGTGCACAAAAACCGTACCCAGGACGTGAGGATGATCCAGGCATTCAGGGTCAGGGATTCGATTTGCACCTTGTCCATGGACAGAATGCCGGCCTCCACGAAACCGGCGTAGATGTGAGTGCCATAAATAAGGCAGCGTTGCGAAAAACGCCGGTAGCGGGCAGCCAGTTCGGGATCGCTGTCGAGCAGATGCTCAAGATCACGGTGTAAAAACCGATAGCGCCACATCGCCGCCAGCAGCTCCTGCAGATAGAAACGCTTGTCTTCCACGGTGGCCGCGCGCCCTTGAGGTGGGCGCAAAAAGCTGTCCACCAGGCTTTCGTACTCACTGAACAGCACGGCGATAATCGCCTGCTTATTGGGGAAGTGGTAGTACAGGTTGCCCGGAGAAATCTCCATATGGGCCGCAATATGGTTGGTGCTGATGCTGCGCTCGCCCTGTTGATTGAACAGCTCCAGGCTGTTCTGGACGATGCGCTCGCTGGTTTTTATCCGAGGGGCCATGGCTTGAGCTTTAATTCAGAGTGCGATGAGGGGCATCTTACGACCTATCGTCAGGTGGATAAAACAAAGCGACGTCAGGATGTCATTTGACTTTTTAGAGCATAGACTCTAAAAAAGCTTCATAACACTAAAACCGGAGCCGACCATGACTGCTGACATTGCCTACCTGCAGAACCTGCAGCAGCCTTTGGATGAAGTGCTAACGCTGTTTAACGCTCAGCGCGCAGCTTACGCGGCGAACCCCATGCCGCCGGCAGCCCAACGCTTGCAATGGCTAAAGGCGCTGCGAGATCTGTTGAGCAACGAGCGTCAGGCGCTGATAGCGGCGATCAGCCAGGACTTCAGCCACCGCAGCGCGGATGAAACCTTGCTCGCCGAACTGATGCCCAGCCTGCATGGCATTCACTACGCCAGCCAGCACCTTAAAGGCTGGATGAAAGCCTCGAGGCGCAAAGTAGGCGTTGCTTTTCAACCGGCGTCGGCCAAAGTGGTTTACCAGCCGCTGGGCGTAGTCGGCGTGATCGTGCCCTGGAATTATCCGCTGTACCTGGCCATCGGGCCGCTGGTGGGCGCGTTGTCGGCGGGCAACCGGGTCATGCTTAAACTCAGCGAGTCCACCCCCGCGACCGGCCTGCTGCTGAAAGAACTGTTGGCCCGCATCTTCCCTGAAGACCTGGTGTGCGTCGTGCTGGGTGAAGCTGACATCGGCGTAGCATTTTCCCGCCTGCGGTTCGATCATTTGTTGTTCACCGGTGCCACCAGCATTGGCAAACACGTCATGCGCGCCGCTGCCGAGAACCTGACGCCGGTGACGCTTGAACTGGGTGGCAAGTCGCCGGCCATCGTTTCCCACGATGTACCGCTGAAGGACGCGGCTGAGCGCATCGCGTTCGGCAAAACACTCAACGCCGGGCAAACCTGTGTGGCGCCGGACTACGTGCTGGTGCCTGAAAACCGCGTGGGTGCTTTCGTCGAAGCTTACCGCCAGGCAGTTCGCGGTTTTTTTCCGACGCTGGCCGACAACCCGGACTACACCGCCATAATCAATGACCGTCAATTGGCACGACTCAGCGGCTACATCAGCGACGCCACCAGCAAGGGCGCACTGCTGATTCCGCTATTCGAGCAAGGCCAGGGCCGGCGCATGGCGCACAGCTTGCTGCTGAATGTCAGCGACGACATGACCGTGATGCAGGACGAGATCTTCGGCCCGTTGCTGCCAATCGTCCCTTACACCGATCTGGATGAGGCGTTTGCCTACATCAACCAACGGCCCCGTCCGCTGGCGCTGTATTACTTCGGCTACGACAAACGCGAACAAAACCGAGTGCTTCACGAAACCCATTCCGGTGGCGTCTGCCTCAACGACACGTTGCTGCACGTGGCGCAGGACGACATGCCGTTTGGTGGGATCGGGGCGTCGGGCATGGGCCATTACCATGGCCATGAAGGCTTCCTGACCTTCAGCAAGGCCAAGGGCGTGTTGATTAAACAGCGCTTCAACGCCGCAAAATTGATTTATCCACCGTACGGCAAATCGATTCAGAAACTGATTCAGAAGCTGTTTATTCGCTAACGATGGTCCGCGTCGGGTAATAACAATAATGAACCCCAGCCTGTCTGATACACCCGCGCTGTCACGGCGCGGCCTGCTTAAATTCAGCCTCGGCGCCAGCGCTTTTCTGGCCACGGCCGGTGTGACCGCCAGCCTCAGCGGTTGCTCGTCGAGTGTCCCGGCCAATGGTTTTGCAATTCTGCGCAGCGCCGACCTGTTGTTTTTGCGGGCCCTGGTGCCGGTGATGCTGGAGGGCGCGGTGACTGTCGAGCACATGCCCAGCGCAATCGATGCCACCCTCAAGTCCCTGGATAACGGGTTGAATCACCTGTCACCGTCAATGCTCAAGCTCACGCAGCAACTGTTCGACGTGCAGGCAATGACCGTGACGCGCGGGCCGCTTACCGGAATCTGGGGCAGCTGGGAAAACGCCAGCGCCGACGATATTCGGCACTTTCTGCAGCGCTGGGAAAACAGCTCGTTGAGTTTGCTGCGCATGGGCCATAGCTCGTTGCTGCAGTTGGTGATGATGGCTTGGTACAGCCGCAAGGAATCATGGGCACATTGCGGGTATCCCGGGCCGCCTACTGTTTAAGACCGTGTCGCGCCCTTCGCGGGCAAGCCGCGCTCCCACAAGGGTTTGAGGTGGACCAACCTTTTGTGAGCGACGCAAATCCTCTGGGAGCGTGGCTTGCCCGCGAATGCGCAAGCCGCCTCACCTGCGAATCAACAATAAGAAGAGACCTGAAAATGCCTGTACCTGATCCGTTCCGTGAAGGCTTGGCCCGTGGCTGGAAAACCTACAACGGCGCGCAATTGACCCAAGACCTGACACTGGAAGCGGACGTCGCGATCATCGGCAGCGGCGCCGGTGGTGGTACCACCGCCGAAATTCTCAGCGCTGCCGGCTACAAGGTTTTGCTGATAGAAGAAGGCCCGCTCAAGACCAGCAGCGACTTCAAGATGCTTGAAGACCAGGCCTACAGCAGCCTGTATCAGGAAGGTATTGGCCGCATGAGCAAGGACGGGGCGATCACCATCCTTCAAGGCCGAGCGGTGGGTGGTACCACGTTGATCAACTGGACATCGAGTTTTCGCACCCCCGATCCAACCCTTGAACACTGGGCCACCGAGCACAACGTCAAAGGTCACAGCCCTGCCGAAATGGCGCCATGGTTCGAAAAAATGGAGCAACGTCTCGGCGTTGCGCCCTGGCTGATCCCACCGAACGCCAACAACGATGTTATCCGCAAGGGTTGTGAGCGTCTGGGTTACGCCTGGCATGTGATCCCGCGCAACGTGCGCGGCTGCTGGAACCTCGGCTATTGCGGCATGGGCTGCCCGACCAACGCCAAGCAATCGATGATGGTGACGACCATTCCGGCGACTCTGGAAAAAGGTGGCGAGTTGCTGTACCTGGCCCGAGCCGAAAATCTTTCGATCAAGGACGGCAAGATCACAGGCCTGCAATGCGTGGCGATGGATGAACGCTGCGTCGCGCCCACCGGCTATACCATCACGGTCAAGGCACGGCATTACGTGCTAGCGGGCGGCGGCATAAACAGTCCGGCGTTGCTGCTGCGCTCTGACGCACCAGACCCGCACAAGCGACTGGGCAAACGCACCTTCCTGCACTTGGTCAACATGTCCGCCGGGCTGTTCGACGAGGTGATCAACCCGTTTTATGGGGCACCGCAGTCGATCTATTCCGACCACTTCCAATGGCAGGACGGCACCACTGGCAAGATGTCCTACAAACTCGAAGTACCACCGCTGCAACCCGCGTTGGCCGCGACGCTGCTGGGCGGCTTCGGCCAGGAAAACGCCCGGCACATGCAGAATCTGCCAAACACCCACGCCATGCTTGCGTTACTGCGCGACGGTTTTCACCCAGACAGTCCCGGTGGCAATGTAGAACTGCGCGGGGATAACACGCCGGTGCTCGACTATCAGGTTTCGCCCTATGCCTGGGACGGTTTGCGCCGGGCCTTCCACAGCATGGCCGAGATCCAGTTCGCCGGTGGCGCCAACGCTGTGATGCCGATGCACGCGGACGCTCGTTACGTGAAAACCATCGCCGAAGCGCGCACGCTGATTGATGGTTTGAGCCTTGAGTTGTATCGAACGCGCCTTGGCAGCGCGCATGTCATGGGCGGTTGTGCAATGGGCGAAGACCCGAAAAATGCAGTCACCGACAGTTGGGGACGCCATCATCAGATCAGTAATCTGTCGATCCACGACGGCTCGTTATTCCCTACCAGCATTGGGGCAAACCCGCAGTTATCGGTCTATGGGCTGACCGCACAACTGGCGACGGCGCTGGCCGATCGTTTAAAAAACCCGTGAAAACGAAGGATATTCCTATCGTCTATAGTGCTTTCTTACCCAACAGGCGACTTGGCCGACCGGGAAGGCTGCGATACCATCCGACTCCCCAACGGACTCCCGCCAGGACGACGCGATGAACCGAGTGTTGTACCCAGGTACCTTCGACCCTATTACCAAGGGCCATGGCGATCTGGTCGAACGCGCCTCGCGCCTGTTCGATCACGTGATCATCGCCGTCGCTGCCAGCCCGAAAAAAAACCCGCTATTCCCTTTGGAACAGCGTGTAGAGCTGGCCCGCGAGGTCACTAAACATCTGCCAAACGTTGAAGTCGTCGGCTTCTCGACGCTGCTGGCGCATTTTGCCAAAGAGAAGAACGCCAACGTCTTCCTGCGTGGTTTGCGCGCGGTATCAGACTTCGAATACGAGTTTCAGCTGGCTAACATGAACCGCCAGTTGGCGCCGGATGTGGAGAGCCTGTTTCTGACGCCCTCCGAACGTTATTCGTTTATTTCTTCGACACTGGTCCGAGAAATCGCGGCTTTGGGCGGCGATATCACCAAGTTCGTGCACCCTGCGGTGGCGGACGCCCTGACCGAACGCTTCAAGAAGTAAGACCCAACTGTAGGCGCGGCCAATCGACGCTCGATCGCTGGAGATGGACGTTAACGGTAACGAGAGCTGCCTGAAATAAACGCGGCGCTCTCTCGTCCATCGCCAGTAAGCTGGCTCCTACAGCGCCAATGCGGCACAATTGCGCGCATTGGTTTATTGCGCCCGGGCCTCGCGCCCCGGCTGGAGTTAGCATGTCCCTGATCATCACCGACGATTGCATTAATTGCGATGTCTGCGAACCCGAGTGCCCGAACGCCGCTATTTCACAAGGCGAAGAGATCTACGTCATCGACCCGAACCTGTGCACACAGTGTGTCGGCCACTACGATGAACCGCAGTGCCAACAAGTGTGCCCAGTGGATTGCATTCCGCTGGATGAAGCGCATCCGGAGACTGAAGAACAGTTGATGGAGAAGTACCGGGTGATTACCGGTAAGGCTTGAGCCTGAAGTTGTGTGGCGCTTATTCGCGCTTTATCGCCAGCAGGCTGGTCCCGCATTAGGTTTGTGAACAGTTCAGATCCAATGTGGGAGCCAGCCTGCTGGCGATAAAGCCATCAGCCAAACCAGAAAATCCGGCTGACTTATTCCCGCTGTTCAAACCCCTCCCCAATACACCCAAGGCATCGCACGAACGCAGCCTTCGCCGGGTCGACCACCAACGCCTGTCCCGCATCGCCAATACCGCCGCCCAACGCGGTAAACGGCAACGACACCACAAATGCTCCCGCACCGATGACCGTTGCCACGACCAGCAAGGGTCGGGCAATCAACAGATCGCCGATCATGGCGTACGCCGGTGGATTTTGAATGGTGTAGCGCGGGTCGCCGCTGCCGCTGTTTTCCGCCAATGCTGGCACACCAATGCTCAGCAGCAACGCAACGACAAGGGTTTTAAACAGGTTCATGGCACGGTCCTTCGGCTAGGCAGTGATTACTGACTATAGACCGTAGGCGCTATCAGCTCTGACAGCGAGGGCAAAAGACGCTGGCGCGCTGACCCAGTTTCACGTCTCGCAACTCGGTACCGCAGACTTTGCACTGCTCACCGCCGCGCCCGTAAACAAAAAGTTCCTGCTGGAAATACCCCGGCTGACCATCGCCGCCAATGAAATCGCGCAGCGTGGTGCCGCCACGTTCGATGGCGTGGGCGAGGATGCGCTTGATCTCGATTGCCAATTTCAAATAACGCGCTCGGGAGATGCTTTTGGCCTCCCGGCGCGGGTCGATCCCGGCAGCAAACAGCGCCTCGGTTGCATAGATATTGCCAACTCCTACCACCACAGCGTTGTCCATGATGAACGGCTTGACCGCCATCGAGCGAGAACGTGAAAGCTGGAATAGCCGATCGCCGTCAAACAGATCGGTCAAGGGCTCCGGCCCCAGGCGAATCAGCAGCTCGTGATTCAGCGGGTCGAGGCTCCAGAGCATCGCACCAAAGCGGCGTGGGTCGGTGTAGCGCAGTGCCAGACCCGACTCGAGTTCGATGTCCACATGTTCATGCTTGGCTGCCGGCATGCCGACTTCCACGAGGCGCAGGTTGCCGGACATGCCCAAATGGCTGATCAACGTGCCGACTTCGGCATTGATCAGCAGGTATTTGGCACGACGTTCGACCAGCACGATACGCTGGCCGGACAGCCGCACATCCAGGTCTTCCGGAATCGGCCAGCGCAAGCGGCGATCACGCACGATCACCCGACTGACGCGCTGTCCTTCCAGGTGCGGTGCAATTCCGCGGCGGGTGGTTTCGACTTCTGGCAGTTCAGGCATGGTGCTCTCGAATCAGGCTGTGAGGCACTCAGCGATGAGTGCCGAGGTCGCGAATCGTTTGTTTGAGGGTCTCGAAGTCGTAGTCCGAAAGACCGACATAATCGAGCACCAAATGCCCGATGCTGTTCCATTCGTAGTCTTCGGTCTGGTTGCCCAGCACACGGTAAGACGCACAGATGTGCTCGGCCATTTTCAGGATTGCCAGCAGGTTTTTCAGTTGGGCGTTACGCGAAGACTCGTCGCTGAAGATCGCCAGCGCATTGTGGTGATTGGCAATCGCGGTACTCACGTGCTCCGGCAGGCGCCAGGATTTGGCGGTGTAGTAACCGACCACGGCATGGTTGGTGTTAAACGCACGGTTCTCGGTATCGACCACCCGGCACTCGGCGCTGGCGTTGGCATAGGCCTCCTCCAGCACAGACATGTAGTTGGGGAAGCGCTGAAGCATCAGCGGCACGCCACAGTCGTGGAACAGGCCCAACGCGTACGCTTCATCGCCCGCCTGACCGCCGATACGCTTGGCCAGCGTCAGGCAAGTCATTGCCACGTCCTGCGCGGTGTCCCAGAAACGGTTCAGGGTGACGATGGTGTCGTCATTCATCTCGCCCTTGATCGACTGCGCGTTGATCAGGTTGATGATCGAACGACTGCCCAACAGGTTCACCGCGCGCTGAATCGAAGTGATCTTGTTTGTCAGCCCGTAATACGGCGAATTGACGATTTTCAGCAATGAGCCGGAAAGCCCCGGGTCTTGGGAGATCAGCTTGGCAATCACCTCCAGATCCGGGTCGGGCATGTACTGCTCCATCTGCAAATCCACCATGATCTGCGGCTGGGCCGGCACGCTGATGCCTTGCAGGGACTGTTGAATTTGTTCGGTGGTCAGCTCTGGGGACATAAGTTCACGCTCTGAGTCAGGCGCCGATTCTAACCTTTATGAACTTGGATCCGACACACCAGCTGGCATATCGCCGGAACTTTCATCCAGGCCAGGGCTTCGGACTCTGTAATGCCCACGGGCAAACACTTACCGAGCCAGGAGTTGTCGTCATGTCCCAGTCGTTGAATGGCAAGCGCGTCGCAATTTTAGTAACAGATGGTTTCGAACAGGTCGAATTGACCGGGCCCAAACAAGCACTGGAGCAAGCCGGCGCCACGGTCGAGATCCTTTCCGACAAGGAAGGCCAGGTCAAAGGCTGGAATCACGATAAACCGGCGGATGATTTCAACGTCGATCAGACGTTCAAAGCGGCCAGCATCGAACAGTACGACGCAGTGGTCTTGCCGGGCGGGGTGCAAAATTCCGACACCATTCGAATTGATCTGGACGCGCAACACCTGGTCAAAACCGGAACCTCGGCCGGCAAACCGATTGCGGTGATCTGCCATGGCGGCTGGTTGCTGGTGTCCGCAGGCCTGGTCAGGGGCAAGACCATGACCAGTTACAAAACCCTCAAGGACGACCTGGAGAATGCCGGCGTCAATTGGGTGGACAAGGAAGTGGTCACTGACGGCAAATTGATCAGCAGCCGCCAACCCGATGACATCCCGGCGTTCAATCGCGAACTCATCAGTGCGTTGTCTGACTGACCCGACCTTGCATGGTGAGGGGATTGATCCCCGTTGGCAGCGAAGCCGCCCCAAGATTACTGGCCTCCTGCGACCGCGATAATCCCCTCACCACATGTCACTCACCGGCCATCCATCGTCATCAACACGCTATACTCCCGCTCTTTTTTCCGGAGCGACGTCATGTCCCTGCCTAGCCTGCGCCTCAAAGCCAACGCCGACCGTCGCCTGCGAAACGGCCACTTGTGGGTCTACAGCAACGAAATCGATGTCGCTGCAACGCCATTGCATGGCTTCAAGGCCGGTGATCAGGCGATCCTCGAAGCGGCTGGCGGCAAACCGCTGGGCATCGTGGCCATGAGCCCCAACAACCTGATCTGCGCTCGCCTGTTGTCGCGCGACATTAAATTGCCACTAGACAAATCGCTGCTGGTGCATCGCCTGAACGTGGCCCTGTCCTTGCGCGACCGTCTGTTCGACAAGCCGTTCTACCGCCTGGTTTACGGCGATTCCGACTTGCTGCCAGGTTTGGTCGTCGACCGTTTCGGCGACATTCTGGTGGTGCAAATCGCCTCGGCAACCATGGAAGCGCACAAAGAAGACGTGATCGCGGCGTTGACTCAAGTGCTCAAGCCAAGCGGCATTCTGTTCAAGAACGATTCCGCTGCGCGTGACGCCGAAGGCCTCAACCGCTACGTCGAAACCGTGTTCGGCCTGGTGCCGGAGTGGGTCGCCCTGGAAGAGAACGGCGTGAAATTCGAAGCCCCGGTCATCCAGGGTCAGAAAACCGGCTGGTTCTACGACCACCGCATGAACCGCGCACGCCTGGCCCCTTACGCCAAAGGCAAGCGCGTTCTCGACCTGTACAGCTACATCGGCGGCTGGGGCGTTCAAGCAGCGGCTTTCGGCGCCAGTGAAGTGTTTTGCGTCGATGCCTCGGCCTTCGCCCTCGACGGCGTGGAGCGCAACGCCGCACTGAACGGTTTCGCTGAAAAAATGACCTGCATCGAAGGCGACGTCTTCGAAGCCCTGAAAGAACTGAAAGCCAGTGAAGAACGTTTCGACGTGATCGTGGCCGACCCGCCTGCGTTCATCAAACGCAAAAAAGACATGAAAAACGGTGAAGGCGCCTACCGCCGCCTGAACGAACAAGCCATGCGCCTGCTCAGCAAGGACGGCATCCTGATCAGCGCTTCGTGCTCGATGCACCTGCCCGAAGACGACCTGCAGAACATCCTGCTGACCAGCGCCCGTCACCTGGACCGCAACATCCAGATGCTGGAACGCGGCGGCCAAGGCCCGGATCACCCGGTTCACCCGGCCATTGCTGAAACGCGTTACATCAAGAGCATTACTTGCCGGTTGCTGCCGAACAGCTAAGGCTTGCTGAACGCTACGCTGATGGTTCGCACTGCCGGGTGCGAACCATCTACTTCATCCCTAATCCCCGATTTCCGGCATTCCCTCCAGCCGCCAGCGGTGTAGAATCGGCCGTATTCATCGCCAGTCATCCCCCGGCGGGTTTATGAGCTCAAGCTGAAGCGCGCGGTGATCCCGCAAAGTTATCGGCAACTTCCGGACACACGGCTATTTCTGAGTGTTCCAGACGTCAATAGAAGCTCACTTCCCTTTTGATACCTGATTAGCCGCCCGGAGTGCTTCATGCCTGATTATCGCTCGAAAACATCCACCCACGGCCGCAACATGGCCGGTGCCCGCGCATTGTGGCGCGCAACGGGGATGAAAGATGACGACTTTAAAAAGCCGATCATCGCCATTGCCAACTCGTTCACCCAGTTCGTACCGGGCCACGTTCACCTCAAGGACCTGGGCCAACTGGTCGCCCGCGAAATCGAACGCGCTGGCGGTGTTGCCAAGGAATTCAACACCATCGCCGTCGATGACGGCATCGCCATGGGCCACGACGGCATGCTGTATTCGCTGCCGAGCCGCGAGATCATCGCCGACTCCGTCGAGTACATGGTCAACGCCCACTGCGCCGACGCCATCGTCTGCATCTCGAACTGCGACAAGATCACACCGGGCATGTTGATGGCGTCGTTGCGCCTGAACATTCCAGTGATCTTCGTTTCCGGCGGCCCGATGGAAGCCGGCAAGACCAAACTCGCGTCCCACGGTCTCGACCTGGTCGACGCCATGGTGATCGCCGCCGACGCCAGCGCTTCTGACGAGAAAGTCGCTGAATACGAGCGCAGTGCTTGCCCGACGTGCGGTTCGTGCTCCGGCATGTTTACCGCCAACTCGATGAACTGCCTGGTTGAAGCGCTGGGCCTGGCCTTGCCGGGCAACGGTTCGACCCTGGCCACCCACAGCGACCGCGAACAGCTGTTCCTGCAGGCCGGGCGCACCATCGTCGAGCTGTGCAAGCGTTACTACACCGACAACGATGAGTCGGTGTTGCCGCGCAACATCGCCAACTTCAAGGCGTTCGAAAACGCCATGACACTGGACATCGCCATGGGCGGTTCCACCAACACCATCCTGCACTTGCTGGCCGCTGCCCAGGAAGCCGAGATCGATTTCGACCTGCGCGACATCGACCGTCTGTCCCGTCACGTGCCGCAACTGTGCAAAGTTGCGCCGAACATCCAGAAGTACCACATGGAAGACGTGCACCGTGCCGGTGGCATCTTCAGCATCCTCGGTTCACTGGCCCGTGGCGGCCTGCTGCACACCGAGCTGCCGACCGTGCACAGCAAGACCATGGCCGAAGGCATCGCCAAGTGGGACATCACCCAGACCACCGATGAAGCCGTACATCACTTCTTCAAGGCCGGCCCTGCGGGTATCCCGACGCAAACCGCGTTCAGCCAGTCGACCCGTTGGGAAACCCTCGACGACGACCGTGAAAACGGTTGCATCCGCAGTGTCGAGCACGCTTATTCGCAAGAAGGTGGCTTGGCCGTTCTGTATGGCAACATCGCGATCGACGGCTGTGTGGTGAAAACGGCGGGCGTCGACGAGTCGATCCACGTGTTTGAAGGCAACGCGAAAATCTTTGAAAGCCAGGACAGCGCCGTGCGCGGCATCCTCGCTGACGAAGTGAAGGCCGGCGACATCGTGATCATTCGTTACGAAGGCCCGAAAGGTGGCCCGGGCATGCAGGAAATGCTGTACCCGACGTCCTACCTGAAATCCAAAGGCTTGGGCAAAGCTTGCGCCCTGCTCACCGATGGACGCTTCTCTGGCGGTACTTCGGGCTTGTCCATCGGCCACGCTTCGCCGGAAGCGGCTGCGGGCGGCGCGATTGGTCTGGTACAGGACGGCGACAAAGTGCTGATCGACATTCCGAACCGCTCGATCAACCTGTTGATCAGCGATGAAGAAATGAATGCACGCCGTGCCGAGCAGGACCAGAAAGGCTGGAAGCCTGTGGAAAAACGTCCGCGCAAGGTGACCACGGCACTGAAAGCCTACGCCCTGCTGGCAACCAGCGCCGACAAAGGGGCTGTGCGTAACAAGGCAATGCTCGACGGGCTGTGATGCTTAACCGTTGAACAAAAAAATGCCCCGCCAAGTGCGGGGCATTTTTTTGCGTTCACTTCAGCAACCAGTGGGATCTGCTGTGAACACAATATTGGTGTGCAGCACAGATCGAACTGTGGGAGCAAGCTTGCTCGCGAAAGCCGTGGGTCAGTCAGCATCATTCTCGAATGTTTCGGCCTCATCGCCAGCAGGCTGGCTCCCACAGGGGATTTGTTGTGAACACAAGATCAGTGAACAACACAGATCAAACTGTGGGAGCGAGCCTGCTCGCGAAAGCGGTGGGTCAGTCGACATCGTCATCGGATGTGACGGCCTCTTCGCGAGCAAGCCCGCTCCCACAAGTTAGTTTTGCGGATCGAGGTTATCCAGCGCCTGATTGACCGCCAGCTCGCCCATCGTGATGATCTGCGCAATCGCCAGCATCGTGCTGCGTTGCGTGCCTTCCAGCTGTGCGGCGAAATCGCTGGCCATGACATTCGCCGACGCCAGGGATTCACAGGCGTGGGCCAAGAGGCTTTCGGTGTCGATACCGGGGGTGATCATGAACATCCTGCTGGGCTTGCGCGGAGTGGCGTTGACGCGGGCGGACAGGTTGTCGGGTTCTGGGGGATCGGGGGTGATTTTTTTCATTGATGAATCTCCTTACACCATAAGACAAGGAGCCATCACCCTCGCTACCAAACGAAGGGTGGCGGCCATGCGCAGGTTGGTAGACCGGGGTGTAAGGAAACCGGCGCGCCCGAAAGCGCCCTGTGCATGACCACCATAAAAAGCAGAGACGAAAAAACGCTGCAAATGATGATGCATTGCACCCTACACACCCAGGCTACCAAACCCGATCACTGATATTCAGCGACAGGTAAACGGTAAGTCCCAGGAGCAAGGCGCACAAGCCGGCGGATTCTGAAGCACGCGTAGTCCGCTACGCAAGAATGTGTAGCCTGCGAGAGTATCTGGAGATGTTTTTTAAACAGATTCTTCCATTTCGCCCCATGGCCTCATCGCCAGCAGGCTGGCCCCCACAGGGGATTTGTTGTGAACACAAGATTAGTGAACAACACAGATCAAACTGTGGGAGTGAGCCTGCTCGCGAAAGCGGTGGGCCAGTCAGCATCATTCTCGAATGTTTCGGCCTCATCGCCAGCAGGCTGGCCCCCACAGGGGATTTGTTGTGAACACAAGATTGGTGAACAACACAGATCAAACTGTGGGAGCGAGCCTGCTCGCGAAAGCGGTGGGCCGGTCAGCATCATTCTCGAATGTTTCGGCCTCTTCGCCAGCAGGCTGGCTCCCACAGGGGATTTGTTGTGAACACAAGATTAGTGATCAACACAGATCAAACTGTGGGAGCGAGCCTGCTCGCGAAAGCGATGGGCCAGTCAGCATCATTCTCGAATGTTTCGGCCTCATCGCCAGCAAGCTGGCTCCCACAGGGGATTTGTTGTGAACACAAGATTAGTGAACAACACAGATCAAACTGTGAGAGCGGGCTTGCTCGCGAAAGCGGTGGGCCAGTCAGCATCATTCTCGAATGTTTCGGCCTCATCGCCAGCAGGCTGGCTCCCACAGGAGAGTTGCTGAGAACACAAGATTAGTGAACAACACAGATCAAACTGTGGGAGTGAGCCTGCTCGCGAAAGCGGTGGGCCGGTCAGCATCATTCTCGAATGTTTCGGCCTCATCGCCAGCAGGCTGGCTCCCACAGGGGATTTGTTGTGAACACAAGATTAGTGAACAACACAGATCAAACTGTGGGAGCGGGCTTGCTCGCGAAAGCGGTGGGCCAGTCAGTATCATTCTCGAATGTTTCGGCCTCTTCGCGAACAAGCCCGCTCCCACAGGGATCTTTGGTGTTCACATAATCTGTGGTTCACCGGAAACCTTTGTGGGAGTGAGCCTGCTCGCGATGGCAGCACCTCGCTCTTACTGAATCTCTTCAGGCTTGACGATCACCCAGTTCTTGTCTGCGGTTACCGGCAACCCTTCCTTGGCCTGGGCCGCGGCGTGTTTGGCCATCATGCCGTTGAGCTGGGTCATGTATTTGTCTTTGCGATTGACCCACAAATGAATGCCACCCTTGGCCACGTCGACGCTGTGGAACAGCATGTAACCGTCGCTGGTCGGGGTATCGCCGCCGACCAGAACCGGTTTTTTCCATTCATCAATGTAGGTCAGGATCGCGGCCTGTTTGCCGGCCATCCAGGTGGCCGGGGTCCACAAGTACGGGGTCAGTTCGAGGTCCAGGTTAGCCTTCTCGTCATACTTACCAGCGGTGATCTGCTTGCGCGCGGTCGTCAGCTCGCCGGTCTTGCGATCTTTCAGCAGCGTGGTCACGCCGATCACGTTTTGCGGTTTGACGTTGTAGCCATACTTTGGATCGGCAGCGACCATGCGCACCAGTTCTTCAGAGGCGGCGGTCATGACGTAGACCTCGATGCCGTTCTCCATCAGCTTGTTGTACAGCTCGGCCTGGCCGGTGAAGACTTTTGGCGGCGGAACATCGATGGTCTTGACCTCATCGCCATCGTAATAAGTGCTCGGCACCGGTTTGCCGGAAGCCATCAACTCGTCAACGTAGCCCTTGAGCTCTTTGAGGGTGAAGCCGGAAAACACCTGCGCAACCCACGGATAGCAAACCATGTCGTCGATTTCGCAGAGTCGATAGTAGTAACTGAACAGGCTTTCCTTGTGGTCGGCGGTGTCTTTGAACGGGATCAGTTTCAGGGAGGGGTCGAGCGTCTCGCGGGTGATCAGGCCCTTGTTCTCCATGAACGGCAACAAGGACTCTTCGAGGTCGTAGCGGTAACTGGTGTTGTCCATGTCGAACACCGCAAAGTTACCTTTGTTGGCATTGGCAGCGATCATCGCGTCCAGTGCCTTGGCCTGATCGGCTGGCCAGTGCTTCAAATCCGTTGCGAACACCTGGCCGGTAAGTCCCAGGCCCAAACTTAACGCTACGGCGGCAGCCAAAAATTTCGGTGCGAACTTCATCGGTAGTTCTCCCTGATTCAAAGACATCGACGCTAACAAATTAGTGTGACAGTCCTCGTCTGTCAGCGACGGTTAACGTACCCATTGCGTCAACTGCATCCCCGTCAGCGACGCCGGCTTATTCCAAAAACGACAGTCATCCTCATTTTTTGGTATTAATTCATTAGATATCAAGCTGTTAGGCTTGCCGGTTCGCAGTCACCCCAGAATGTGGCTGGCACAAGTCTTATCGGAGTTTTTATGAATCTGCCGCTGATCCTCAATCTGCTGGTGTTTATCGCCTTGCTCGTGGCGCTGGCGCAAACCGGTCACACCACATGGAGCCTGGCCAAGAAAGTGCTGCTGGCATTGGTCCTTGGCGTGGCATTCGGCGTTGCCCTGCACGCGATCTATGGCGCCGGCAATCCGGTGTTGAAAGCTTCGATCAGTTGGTTCGACCTGGTGGGCAATGGTTACGTGCAGTTGCTGCAAATGATCGTTATCCCGCTGGTGTTTGCCTCGATCCTCAGTGCTGTGGCGCGACTGCACAACGCCTCGTCGCTGGGCAAGATCAGCTTCCTGACCATTGGTACGCTGCTGTTCACCACGGCGATCGCGGCGTTGATCGGTATCGGCTTGACCAACCTGTTCGGCCTGACCGCTGAAGGCCTGGTGGCCGGCACGCAGGAAATGGCGCGCCTGCAAACGATCCAGACCGATTACGCCGGCAAGGTAGCGGACCTGAATGTGCCGCAGCTGTTGCTGTCGTTCATCCCGCAAAACCCGTTCGCAGACCTGGCTCGGGCCAAGCCGACGTCGATCATCAGCGTGGTTATTTTTGCGGCATTCCTCGGGGTTGCGGCGCTGCAGTTGCTGAAAGATGACGTCGAAAAAGGTCAAAAAGTGATCAACGCCATCGACACCCTGCAAGCCTGGGTGATGCGCCTGGTGCGCCTGATCATGAAGCTGACCCCTTACGGCGTATTGGCGCTGATGACCAAAGTGGTTGCCGGCTCCAACCTGCAAGACATCATCAAACTCGGCAGTTTCGTGGTGGTTTCGTACATCGGCCTGGGCCTGATGTTTATGGTGCATGGCGTGCTGGTGTCGGCGGCCGGGATCAACCCGCTGCGCTTCTTCCGCAAGATCTGGCCGGTGCTGACGTTTGCCTTCACCAGCCGTTCGAGCGCTGCGACGATTCCGCTGAGCATCGAAGCGCAAACCAGCCGCTTGGGTATTCCGCAGTCCATCGCCAGTTTCGCCGCCTCGTTTGGCGCCACTATTGGCCAGAACGGCTGTGCCGGTTTGTACCCGGCCATGTTGGCGGTGATGGTTGCGCCAACCGTGGGCATTAACCCGTTGGACCCGCTGTGGATTGCGACGCTGGTGGCGATTGTCACGCTGAGTTCGGCCGGCGTGGCGGGCGTTGGCGGTGGGGCGACGTTTGCTGCGCTGATCGTGCTGCCCGCGATGGGTTTGCCGGTGTCACTGGTGGCGTTGCTGATTTCGGTTGAGCCGCTGATTGACATGGGCCGCACAGCATTGAACGTGAGCGGCTCGATTGCCGCAGGTGCAGTGACCAGCCAGATCATGCAGCAGACCGATAAGGCGCTGCTGGATGCCGATGAGCATGCGCAGTTGGCTCAGGCTTAAATTCTTTAGCGTCTGATCTGGCCTCATCGGCAGCAGGCTGGCTCCCACAGTGGGTTTGAGGTGAAACACAGATTGTGTGAACACCCAAAATCCCTGTGGGATCTTTAGGTGAAACACAGATTGTGTGAACACCCAAAATCCCTGTGGGAGCCAGCCTGCTGGCGAAGCTTTTAAGCTTTTTCCCAGACTTCGAAGTTGTACGCCGGCTTGTCGCCTTCAGGTGGATTCTGGGTGTTGGAAACCAGTTTCCACTGGCCCAGATCAAATTCCGGAAACCACGCATCGCCCTCAGGGCTCAACGCCACGCGCGTCAGGTACAAGCGATCGGCTTGCGCAAGTCCTTGTGCATACAGCTGCGCGCCGCCAATCAACATCAGCTCATCGGCGCCCTGCTCGCTCGCCCATTCCTGCGCCCTATCCACGGCAGCTGCAAGCGAGGGATAAACCTCTGCGCCTTCCAGCGTCAGATCCGCCTGGCGACTGACCACTATGTTCAGCCGGCCCGGCAATGGGCGACCGAGCGAATCCCAGGTCTTGCGCCCCATGATGATCGGCTTGCCGAGCGTGGTTGCCTTGAAGTATTTGAAATCCCCCGGCAAGTGCCAGGGCATGCTGTTGTCGACGCCGATCACACGGTTTTCACCGAGGGCCGCGATCAGGCTGAGAGGGAGTGATTTAGTCATGTCGGCGAGGATACCAGAGCCTCGGCTTCTCGCAACGTAGCCCCCCCGACAAGCGCCACAGCGGTTATGCTCACGGCTCAATTGAGCGACGGGATGCCGCGTGACTGAACTGAATGACCTCTGGCTGACAGAAACCATCCGCCTGCGAGAAGAACACGCAGGCCCGCTGGATGACGTCGAAGCCAACCGAGTCGCCCGCAGCACGGGCGGCGATCTGCCGGCACGCGTTCAACGTCGGGCGTTGTGGCTTGCCGAGCGCGATGGCCTGACCCAAGCACTTAAACACTGGCTGCAAGGCGCACGCCTGGCGTTGATCGTGATGGCGGTATTGGCAGTCGTCAGCGGCGCTGGCCTGGGGTTCGCCGCACTCGGCGACGGGCAAACGCCGGTCAATGTCTTCTGGGCCTTGGGCAGTTTGCTCGGGCTGAACCTGCTGCTGTTGCTGAGTTGGGCGCTGGGCCTGGTGTTTGCCGGCGAACACGGTGCCACGCTTGGGCGATTGTGGTTGTGGCTGAGCGAAAAATTCGCGCGTGATGCCAAAGCAGCGCAACTGGCGCCGGCACTGCTGCTGTTGTTGCAGCGCAAAAAACTCAATCGCTGGGCCATCGGCGCGCTGGTCAACAGCCTGTGGTTACTGGCGATGCTCAGCGCTTTGGTGATTCTGCTGACGTTGATGGCGACACGGCGTTACGGCTTCATCTGGGAAACCACCCTGCTCAGTGCCGACACTTTTGTGGCCATGACCCGAATCCTCGGCACGTTGCCGGCACTACTGGGTTTCAATGTGCCCACGGTGGAGATGATCCGCGCCAGTGGCGATACCGCGCTGAACATCGAAAGCGCTCGTCAGGCCTGGGCGACCTGGCTGGTTGGCGTGCTGGTGGTTTATGGCGTGCTCCCGCGCTTGCTGTTGGCGCTGTTTTGCCTGTGGCGCTGGAAACTCGGTCGCGCCACATTGCAGCTGGATGTGAACCTGCCAGGTTACGCGCACCTCAGAGAACAGTTGATGCCGACCAGCGAACGCCTGGGCATCAGCGATGCGGCGCCAGAACAGCTGCATCAGGTGCAAAGCGCTGCCAGTAATCTGCAAAGTGATGGCGCGCTGCTGGTTGCCATCGAGCTTGACGATCAACGTCCGTGGCCACCGCAGCTGCCGAAAAATGTAAGCAACGCCGGCATCCTCGACAGTCGTGAATCACGGCACAAACTCCTTGAACAACTGAGCCGCTTTCCACCCGCACGCTTGGCCATCGCCTGTGATCCACGGCGTTCACCGGATCGCGGTAGCCTGGCGTTGATCGCCGAACTGGCGCGCAATGCCAGCGCCACCCGCGTCTGGTTGCTGCAAGCACCGCCCGGCGAAGCGCTGGACGCCGAGCGTTTGGGCGACTGGCACGCAGCGCTGCAACAGTTGAACCTGCCGTTCGCCGATTGTGCGCCGTTGAATTGGCTGGAGACCGGTCATGACTAAACCCTTGAAACTGGCAGTCGTCGGGCACACCAACGTCGGTAAAACTTCGTTGCTGCGCACCCTCACCCGTGACGTAGGTTTCGGCGAGGTCTCGCATCGGCCCAGCACCACCCGGCATGTCGAAGGTGCTCGGCTGTCGGTGGATGGCGAGGCCCTGCTCGAACTCTACGACACGCCTGGTCTTGAAGATGCCATCGCGCTGCTCGACTACCTGGAGCGTTTGGAGCGACCGGGCGAACGACTCGACGGCCCCGCTCGACTGACGCGTTTTCTTGAAGGCAGTGAAGCGCGGCAACGCTTCGAACAGGAAGCCAAAGTGCTGCGGCAACTGCTCAGCTCCGACGCTGGCCTGTACGTGATCGATGCGCGCGAGCCGGTGCTCGCCAAGTACCGGGATGAACTGCAAGTGCTGGCCAGTTGCGGTAAACCGCTGTTGCCGGTGCTGAATTTTGTCAGCAGCGCCCACCATCGTGAACCGGATTGGCGCGAAGCATTGGCGCGATTGGGCTTGCACGCCTTGGTGCGCTTCGACAGCGTCGCGCCGCCGGAGGATGGCGAACGCCGGCTCTATGAAAGCCTCGCCTTACTGTTGGAAAACTCTCGCGAGCAACTGGAACGGTTGATCGCCGATCAGCAGGCCCAGCGCCTGGCTCGCCAGCAGAGTGCCGCACGACTGATTGCCGAATTATTGATCGACTGCGCCGCTTGCCGCCGTAGCGTGGCCAGTAATGCCGAGCAGGAACAGCAGGCTATCAGTGAGTTGCGCAAAGCCGTGCGCCAACGCGAACAGCGCTGCGTCGAGGCGCTGCTGAAGCTCTACGCTTTTCGCCCTCACGACGCTGCGACCACGGATTTGCCGCTGCTTGATGGCCGCTGGGGCGATGACTTGTTCAACCCCGAAACGCTGAAACAACTGGGCGTTCGCGTTGGAAGCGGCATTGCGGCAGGCGCGGCGGCCGGGGCTGGCGTGGATCTGCTGGTCGGCGGACTGACGTTGGGTGCGGCCGCATTGGCCGGAGCGATTGCCGGTGGTGCGCTGCAAACTGCGCGCAGCTACGGCAGCCGCTTAATGGGCAAGATCAAAGGGCAGCGCGAATTGACGGTCGATGACAGCGTGCTGCGGTTGCTGGCGTTGCGTCAACGGCAACTGGTGCAAGCACTCGACCGACGTGGCCACGCGGCAATGGACAGCGTTCAAGTGGCCACGCCCCAGGACAAAACCTGGCGCGAAGGAAAACTACCCGAGGCGCTGAACAAGGCGCGAGCACATCCACAATGGTCGTCGCTCAATGCGCACCCCAAGCTGAATCAGACCGAGCGCCAAGAACAGGTTGAGGTGCTGGCGCAGCAGTTGTAAGCCTTACGGGCCCCTTCGCGAGCAAGCCCGCTCCCACATTTGGAATGCATGCCTCTGTGGGAGTGGGCTTGCTCCCACATTTGGAATGCATGCCTCTGTGGGAGCGGGCTTGCTCGCGAAGGCAGCACCTCGGTATTACTGTGCTAAGCCGCCAACAGGCGCATCGCTTTTTCCTTCAATACCGCAAGATCAATCACTGGCACACGCATTTCCTTCGCCTGCTCATCCCACTGGCGCATGCGCAAACTGACGGCACACAACGGGTCTTGCTCGAAGGTGTAAGCCTAGGCCTCAGTCATCACGCCGCCCTGATATTCCAGCGTGCGGCGGCTGGCCTCACTCAAGCGTTCGTAGTACCCAGGCTCTTTAAGCGTCAGGTAACGCTTGGCCTGCACGTGATACTCGACCAACCGCGCCATGCGCTCACTAAAGCCTGCGCGGCGTAAGTAATCAGCGCCTAAACGTTCATGACTGACCACGCCGAAGCCCCCCATGTTCTCGGCGGTGTCGACGGCACAGATATGGCCGATGTCATGGAAAAACGCCGCCAGCACCACTTCATCGTCGAAGCCTTCAGCCATCGCCCGTTCGGCGGCCTGGGACATGTGCTCGATTTGCGACACCGGCTCGCCGATGTAATCGCTGGCGCCAAAACGTTCGTACAAACCAAAAACTTCGTCGATCACTTGCGCAGTGCGTTCCATCAAAGCTCTCCCATCAACGATGCGACATTGCGTTCGGCCATCGCCGGCCCGACGCTCATGCCAACCCCCGTATGCATCAGCGCCACACTCACGCCTGGCATTGGTTGCAGGAACGAGAAAGGTCCCGGCCCCCGTGAACCATAGACCCCTTGCCAGCGCTCCACCACTTGCACCTTGCAGCCCAACGTCTGCTCGGCCAGCTCGATCATCCAGTCGTCCACTTGCTCGGCGTTGAACGGTGATGGATCGCTGCCGTAATGGTGCGAATCACCGATGATCAACTCGCCATAAGGCGTCGGGCTCATCAACAAATGGATGCCGTTTTCGTGCAGATGCGGCTCTTCGCGCAGGATCTGCGCTTGCACCGCCGCCGCTTCCGGCAGATCGGCAAATGCGCCGTAGTGCACACAACTCAATCCCGTGAGCAAGGCGTGTTGCAGGTTGAGGTTGATCTGTGGCCGGGCGCGGAGCATTTGCAATCGACAGATTTGCGGATCGAGTGCGCCGATTTGTTCGGCCAACAAGGTCTGATAATCGTGCCCGGAGCAAACGATGATCTGTTCGGCGCTGAAGGTGCCAGCGGTACTGTGCAAAAGACCGGGTTCGATGTCGCGCACTAGGGTCGAGAAATGAAACTGCACGCCTAAATCCCGCTGCAGATAGTTGATCAGCGCCGGAATAGCTTCACGGGAATACAATTGCTGGTCGTCCAAGCCGTGCAACGCGGCACGGTGATGACTGAACTGGCCGGCGTATAACGCGCTTAATGCAGCCCCGCGCAGCAGCTCGACACGGTAACCGTGTTCCACTGCACGTCCGGCGCAGAACGCTTCCAGCAGATGTTCTTCGGCTTCGTTGCGGGCGAACAGGTACGAACCGTTGCGCTTGAGTTGCACGCCCGCCCGTTGTGCCCAGTCGCCCCAGATTTCACGGCTGGCCTTGGCCAGTTCAAGCATTGGGCCCGGAGGTTGGCCGGTAACGAGCGCTTGGCCGAAGTTGCGCACCGAAGCACCCAGCGGTGTGGCGCTGCGTTCGAAAACAGTGACCTTAAGACCGCGTTTGGCCGCCGCGTAAGCGTGCGACAAACCGAGAATGCCAGCGCCGACGATCAGCATGTCGTTGTGTGATGTCATTAAAATTTGTCCTGAATGACAGACCGCCATCGCGAGCAGGCTCGCTCCCACAATGGATCGCATTCCCCTGTGGAAGCGAGCCGCTCGCGGGGCTCCCACAGTTGGATCGCATTCCCCGTGGAAGCGAGTCGCTCGCGGGGCTCTCACAGTTGGATTGCATTCCCCTGCGGAAGCGAGCCGCTCGCGGGGCTCTCACAGTTGGATTGCATTCCCCTGCGGAAGCGAGCCGCTCGCGGGGCTCCCACAGTTGGATTGCATTCCCCGTGGAAGCGAGCCGCTCGCGGGGCTCTCATAGTTGGATTGCATTCCCATCTGGGAGCGAGCCGCTCGCGGGCTCCCACAGTTGGATTGCATTCCCCGTGGAAGCGAGCCGCTCGCGGGGCTCTCACAGTTGGATTGCATTCCCATCTGGGAGCGAGCCTGCTCGCGATGGGTCCCTGTCAGCCTATGAAGATTTACTTGGCGACCACTTTCTCGGACTTGCCGTCATAGCGCCTGCGCCATTCGGTCAGGATTTCGTCACGGTTCTTCGATGCCCAGGCAAAGTCATTCTTGATCAAACGCTGTTCGTAATCCGCCGGCAATTCGGTCTGCGGCTTGGCGATACCCGGTTGGGCCAGCACTGCGAAGTTTTCTTTATAAAGCTCCATCGCGGCCGGGCTCGCCGAAAAATCGGCCAGTTTCTTGGCGGCCTCTTCATGCGAAGTGCCTTTGATCACAGCGGTCGCTTCGATCTCCCAGCCCAGGCCTTCTTTTGGCAGGATGATGTCCAGCGGTGCCCCTTGGCGCTTCAACTGAACCGCTGGGTATTCAAAGGAAATACCAATCGGGAATTCGCCCGAGGCCGCCAGTTTGCAAGGCTTGGAACCTGAGTGAACGTACTGGCCGATGTTCTGGTGCAATTCGTCCATGTACTGCCAGCCTTGCTTCTCGCCGAAGGTTTGCAGCCAGGCGCTGACGTCGAGGAAACCGGTGCCGGACGAAGCCGGGTTAGGCATTACGATCTTGCCTTTGTATTCAGGCTTGGTCAGGTCTTGCCAGCTCACCGGTTTGCTCAGGCCCTGCTTCTCGGCCTCCACGGTGTTGAAGCAAATGGTCGCCGCCCACACGTCCATACCAACCCAGGCTGGCGGGTTGGCGGCGTCGCGGTAGTTCGCGCCAATCTTGCCGAGGTCTTTCGGTGCATAGCTTTGCAGCATGCCTTGTTGATCGAGAATCGCCAGGCTCGACGCCGCCAGCCCCCACACGGCGTCAGCTTGCGGACGAGCCTTTTCGGCCAGCAGCTTGGCAGTGATGATGCCGGTGGAGTCGCGCACCCACTTGATCTCGACGTCCGGATTAGCCTTTTCGAAGGCGTCCTTGTAAGTCTTCAATTGTTCGGCTTCGAGCGCGGTGTACACCGTCAACTCGATTTTCGCAGCGAAGGCGTTCAGGCTGAAAGCGGTGAGGACAGCAGCGGCGAGTGCCAGTGGCTTGAACATGATCTTTTCCTGTTTTGAGTTGAGGTTTACGGGATGGCTATCAGTGGCCCGGCGCGGTCTGCCGCCAGGCCTGGGAGCGGCGTAACAAACCGCGCGAAGCCCAGGCCAGCAGCAGCGAGACGCCCGCCGAGGTGAACAGAATCAGGGTCGACATCGCTGCCGCGCCGCCAACGTTGCCGGCGTCGTCCATGTTCAGCACCGCCACCGCAGCAAGGATGGTGTCGGGGCTGTAGAGGAAGATCGCCGCCGAGACGGTGGTCATGGCCGAGACGAACAGATAGCGCACGATGTCCAGCAGTGCCGGCAGGCAAATTGGCACGGTGACGCGCAGGTAATGCCGATACAGCGGCGCCTTGAGCGACAGCGCGGCGGCTTCAAATTCGGCGTCGAGTTGACGCAGCGCAGTGGTCGCGGTCATTTGCGCAGTGGTCAAATAGTGAGCAATGGTGCACACCACCAACAGGGTCATGGTCCCGTAGAGCACATGCAGCGGGTTACCGTTGAGGTTGAAAAAGAATACGTAACCCAAACCAAGCACCAGACCCGGCACCGCCATCGGCACGAAACTGAGCATGCGCAAGGCCAGATTCAGTCCGCGCTGGCCCTTGGTTTTTTCCATCAGGTAGGCGCCAGTGAAGATCAGCACGCTGCCGATCAACGCGGTGCACAACGCCATCTTCACGCTGTTGCCATAGGCCAGCCAGCCACCGCCCGCCGTGTCATTAAATTGATAATGGTTAAGCGACAGCGACAAGTTGTACGGCCAGAATTTGACCAGCGAGGAGTAAACCGCCATGCCGAACACCAGCAACAACACCGCACAAATCAACAACACGATCGCCAGATAACAACGATCGCGGCGTATCGACGGTGCCGGGGTAAAGACCTGTGCCCGGCCGCTCATGGCGTCGCCTTGACGGCGTCGCAGCCAGGCATCGACCGCAAAACTCAACAGCGCCGGCAGCAGCAACACCATGCCGATCAATGCACCGCGACCGAATTGTTGCTGGCCGACCACCGCTTTGTAGGCTTCCAGCGCCAGCACTTGATAGTCGCCACCGACAACCACCGGCACGCCGAAGTCGGTGATGGTCAGGGTAAATACCAGGCAAAACGCGGCGAATACCGCCTGACGTGTCGCCGGCCACGTGATGCTGCGAAACGCTTTGGCAGGACTGGCGCCCATGCTGGAGGCCGCATCGAACAGTCGCGCATCCGCCAGGGACAGCGCCGACAGCAGAATCATCAATGCGTGGGGAAAGGTGTAGATGACCTCGCCCAGCACAATGCCCCAGAAGCCGTAGATGTTGTCGGAGAGTAGACCGCGCAACATGCCTTGATTGCCGAACAGGTAGACCAATGCGATGCCCGGCAGCATCGATGGCGCCATCAGTGGCAGCAACGAAATTGCGCGCCATATGCCTTTGCCCGGGATCAATGTGCGTTGCAGGGCGTAGGCAAACAGGTAGGCCAGCGGTACGACGATTGCCGCAACACTGAGGGAAACCTTCAGGCTGTTGCCGAGCAGCCAATGGAAATTCGCACTGGTCACCAATTCACGGGCAGCCACCAAACCGCCGCCCTGTCCCGCCTCGTCACTGAACCCGCGCCAGAAGATCGCCAGCAGCGGCATCAACACCGCGACGCCGAGCAACACCAGCAGCAGAACTTTGCCGCCAACCACGAACACCCGGTCGCCGATCTCGGCACGGGAGGTCTGCCGAACCTGCTTGTGCGGTATCGGCAGCGCGATGTTCGCGCTCATCAGGCAAACACCTGCAAGCTGCGCGGCGGCAAGGCGACCATGATGTGTTGTGCACCGAGCCGTGGCATGTCTTGCGGTGCCAACTCGGCCAACAACGCATGGCCCGGCAACTGGTCGAGTTCAAAGCTCATGCGGCAGCGGTTGCCGAGAAAAGTAATGTCGCGAACCTTGGCCGGGAACAGGTTTTCTTCATGCACCGTCGGGTTGACGCTGATGGTTTCGGGGCGGCAGAACAACCGGCCCGATGCTGTTTTTGCGCTGCCGTCGGCCAAGCGCATATTCATCCCGCCAACCTGTGCATGGCTGTCGCTGCTGCGGCGGAATGGCAGCCAGTTGCCCTGACCGACAAACTCCGCCACAAACGGGGTCGCCGGGCGGTCATAGATTTCCTGAGGCGTGGCGTATTGCTCGACCTTGCCGTTGTGCATCACGGCGATGCGGTCGGCCATCAACATGGCCTCGTCCTGATTGTGCGTGACCATCAGCGTGGTGACGCCAAGGTTGCGCTGCAATTGACGCAACTCAGTGCACAGATGCTCACGAACCCTGGCGTCCAGCGCTGACATCGGCTCATCGAGCAACAACAAGGAAGGCGCTGGCGCTAATGCCCGAGCCAGCGCAACGCGTTGCTGCTGACCACCCGACAATTGACCGGGGTATTTTTTTTCACTGCCAGTCAGGCCGACCAGTTCGAGCATCTGGCCGACACGCTTGCGCACTTCATCGCGACCGCTGCCGGCGAGGCCATAGGCAATGTTCGCTTCGACGGTGAGATTAGGAAATAGCGCGTAGGACTGAAACAGAATGCCGTAGTCCCGAGCCTGAGGCGCCAAGTGGGAAACGTCGCGGTCGCCCAGGTACAACTCGCCGCTGTCTTGCTGCTCAAGGCCCGCGATGCACCGCAGCAACGTCGTTTTGCCGCAGCCTGAAGGGCCTAACAGACACACCAGCTCACCGGCCGCGACATCGAGCGAAACGCCATCCAACGCGGTAAACGCGCCAAAGCGTTTTTGCACGCCGCGCACTTTCATCGGCACGCCGGGGTTGGTTGGGGCAGTTGCGATTGCGTGGTTCATGGTCAGGCCTCATCAAGCAGATGGGCCCATCCTAGGTTTGTAATGCGTCCGTCATGTGGCAGTGAGGCAAAAACTGCCGATAGTGGTATTGGGGGATTTGGGTTTGAGTGATGTGTAGTCTGGTCTGTTCCCTTCGCGGGCAAGCCCACTCCCACAGGAATCACTGGTGTTTACAAGGTCTGTGTTCACTGCAGAACCCTGTGGGAGCGGGCTTGCCCGCGAAGAGGCCAGCACAGGCAAACCAGATTTCAGGCGGGGGCCATTTCCTGGGCCACGCCGAGGAACGCTGCTGGCAGGCGTGCGCTTTTGCGTTCTTTGAGGCAGTACAAGTACTCGGAAATCTGCGGTGCGTTTTCGAGGGTCAGCACGCGCAATTGCGGATCGTGCGGCACTTCCTGGCGGGCGATGATGCTGATGCCGATGTTGCGCAGCACCGCCTCACGAATTGATTCGCGACTGCCGATCTCCAGCAGCGGGCCGAAGCTGACGCCGGCGCTGGCCAGAAAATTCTCGGTCAGTCGCCGCGTTGTGGAACCCGATTCGCGCATCAACAGCGTATGCCCGGCTAACGCGCTGAGTGGCACATGATCAAGAACCGCCAGCGGATGATTGCGATGCACCGCCAACACCAGTGGATCGCTGCCGAGCACTCGGCGAATCAGTCGCGGGTCTTCCAGCAATTGCGAGGACGCAGCAACATCGACCCGGTATTCTTCCAGCGCTTCGAGCACCTGCTGTGAGTTGCCGATTTCCACCGACACCTCCACGTGCGGCAAGCGTTCACGAAAGGTCTTCACCAGGTCGAGGATGTAATACGGCGCAGTGGCGGCGATGCGCAGTGCGCCTTGAACCTGGCCGCTGTTGCGCAGGAAAAACTCGATATCGGCTTCCTGCTGCAACAGCGTCTTGACCATCGGCAACAGCCGCGCACCTTCGTCACTAACGGTGAGACGGCGACCGCCACGGTAGAACAGTTCCACCGAGTATTGGCTTTCCAGATGCTTGATCTGCGTGGTCACGGTGGGCTGGCTCAGGCCAAGTTTTTTTGCGGCCAGGGTGATGCTGCCCAAACGGGCCACCATGTAAAACGCCTTCAACTCGGCACTCAGCACTGCCCTTCCTCATCACTTATTTGCGCAACAGGCGCAAACCATTGAACACCACCAACAGGCTGACGCCCATGTCGGCGAACACCGCCATCCACATGGTGGCGACCCCGGCGAAGGTTACCCCAAGAAAGATCGCTTTGATGACCAATGCCAGCGCGATGTTCTGTTTAAGGATGCTGGACGTCTGCCGCGACAACCGAATAAAGGTCGGAATCTTGCGTAGATCGTCGTCCATCAGGGCGACATCAGCGGTCTCAATGGCGGTGTCGGTGCCGGCCGCGGCCATCGCAAATCCGATCTCGGACCGTGCCAGCGCCGGCGCGTCATTGATGCCATCACCGACCATGCCCACTCGATGGCCCTGCGCATACAGGGCTTCGATGGCCTGCAGTTTGTCTGTCGGCAGCAAATCACCTTGGGCCTGATCGATGCCCACTTGTGCCGCAATCGCTTGAGCGGTGTGCACGTTATCGCCGGTCAGCATCAGGGTCTTGATGCCCAGCTCATGCAGTTGGCGGATCGCCTCGCGGCTGGAGTCTTTCACCGTGTCTGCTACGGCGAACAGCGCCAGCGGACCGGATTTATCGAGCAGCAGGACCACTGACTTGCCCTGTTTTTCCAGCGCAAACAGCTTCTCTTCCAGTGCCGGTGAACAGAGGTTCAACTCTTCTACCAGGCGATGGTTGCCGAGGTGATAGACCTCACCGTTAATCTCGCCGCGAACACCACGGCCCGCCAACGCTTCAAAGTTATCCACATTCAACGGTGCAAATTGCTTATCCACAGCCGCATTGGCGATGGCCAGCGATACCGGGTGATCGGAGCGGCCAGCCAGTGCGGCCGCAATGGCCGGGGCCGATGCGTCGGCCGTGGCATCGAGCGACAGGTAATCGGTTTGTACCGGTTTGCCATGAGTGATGGTGCCGGTCTTGTCGAGGGCCAGGTAATCGAGTTTATAACCGCCCTCCAGGTAGACGCCGCCCTTGACCAGAATCCCTTTGCGCGCGGCTGCCGCAAGCCCGCTGACAATGGTCACTGGTGTAGAAATCACCAGCGCACACGGACAGGCAACCACCAGCAACACCAATGCCCGGTAGATCCAGTCGAACCACACGGCCCCCATGAACAGCGGCGGAATCACCGCCACCGCGAGGGCAAAGAGAAACACGACCGGGGTGTATATCTTCGAAAACTGGTCAACGAAACGCTGGGTCGGCGCCCGCGCTCCCTGCGCCTGTTCCACGGCATGGATGATCCGCGCCAGGGTCGAGTTGTTGGCCGCAGCGGTCACCGTGTATTCCAGCGAACCGGATTGATTGATGGTGCCAGCGAAAACCTTGTCACCGATGGACTTCTCCACGGGCAGGCTTTCACCGGTAATCGGCGCTTGATCGATGGTTGAGTTACCGGACACCACTTCGCCGTCCAGCCCGATGCGCTCACCGGGACGCACCCGAACTCGCGCCCCCAGCTCAATGCTTTTGACCCCTTGCTCGACCCAGCTACCATCGGCTTGCTGCACCGTGGCTTGCTCCGGCGTCATTTGCATCAGGCCGCTGATGGCATTGCGTGCACGATCCAATGACTTGGCTTCGATCAACTCGGCCACGGTGAACAGGAACATCACCATGGCGGCTTCCGGCCATTGCCCGATCAACACCGCACCCGTCACCGCGATGCTCATCAGTGCATTGATGTTCAGGTTGAGGTTTTTAAGGGCGATCCAGCCTTTTTTATAGGTGGTAAGGCCGCCGCTGAGAATCGAGACCAACGCAATGATTGCCACCACCCAGGTCGGCGCGGCATGGGTGAAATGGATCACTTCCGCCGCGAGCGCGCCAACGCCGGACAGCGCCAGTGGCCACCAATGTTTTTTCTCGTGCGCAGGGGCCGGCGCTTCGACGCCTTGCTCCAACGGTTCGGCCTGCATGCCCAGCGACTTGATGGCCTCGATGATCGGCGCCGTGTCGGGCAAGTCATGCGTCACACCCAACACGCGGTTGATCAGGTTGAACTCCAGTTGCTGCACGCCCGCAAGCTTGCCCAGTTTGTTCTGGATCAGCGTTTGCTCGGTCGGGCAGTCCATGGCGTCGATGCGGAAACTGCTCAGCCGCGCGCCAGCGGTTGGCGTTTCGCTCAACTTGATCAACGAAGGTGCAGACACCTTGGATGAACAGCAGGAGTCGCCGTGACTGCCATGGTCATGCTTCTGCACAGGCTGCAGCGTTTGGCTGTGATCGTGATCGTGATCGTGATCGTGATCGTGCCCAGCATGGGGTTTGTGGGTGTGAAGGGAATCGCTCATTAGTCGCGTCCATAAAGGTGCCTGTTGCCAAGTAAAGACCCTGTAGCCACTATAGGGTCAAGCACCTATTTGGAGATTGTCGTGATGAAGATCGGAGAACTGGCAAAACTCACCGACTGCGCCGTAGAAACAATTCGTTATTACGAGCGCGAAAACCTTCTGCCAGAGCCCGCCCGCAGCGACGGCAATTATCGCGTCTACACCCAGGCCCACGCTGAACGCCTGACCTTTATCCGCAATTGCCGAACGCTCGACATGACGCTGGAGGAAATCCGCAGCCTGCTGACGCTGCGCGACAGCCCGCAGGACCAATGCGAAAGCGTGAATGCACTGATCGATGAGCATATCCATCACGTCAAGGCACGGATCGATGGTTTGCTGGCCCTGCAGACGCAATTACTTGACCTGCGCCAACGCTGCAGCGAGGGGCCGGATATTGATCAATGCGGGATTTTGCAGCGGCTGGAAATCAGTGGCGGGGTTGTGGCAACAGAGGTTGAGCATTCCCATGTCGGGAGAAGTCATGGGCATTGATACCTTTCCAATGTTAATACACTCGGGCAAATCCATAGACTAAATTGGAACTAAGCCACTATTTTCGAAGAACTAATATTATTATCTACTGTCATTTATGACAGTAGATAAGTCTAAATAGAGAGGTTAGCCTTTTCAACCCCAGACTCCTCAGACTCTGGAACTCATACAATAGAGGCTAACCGTGAATGATATTATAGAGTTTCCAAGTGAAGGCACGATTCCAGCTGAAAACTTCAAGCCTGACAAACCACGCTTAGCAGAAATCCCCACGCCTTCCATGCTTTATAAGAAAAACCTTGAGGATGCACGTTTCAAGAAACTCGATACGGCGGCCGGCCTGTATGTGATACCTATCCAGAACAATCATTTCCACTTTTTTGTGGTGATGAACGCTGACACCTCACATGACGTGAAAACTTCGGACTTTGTAAGGCTGGAATGGCAAGCAAATGACGGAAGCATAAATTATCGCACTGAAAGAACCGAAGTAAGGTGTATTGAACAGCCTATTCGCTTCCTATTGCCAAAAGACCAGATCAAAAAATTTGAAAGTATTTTTTCAACCATACGCTTGGTTCGAGAGCGCTTGAATGAACCTGATCTGCCTTCCGCACCAATACCATTATTGGTAGCCTCAGCCTTCAAAGCGTCGGGCAATATTATCGTCGAAGGGGTTAAGGATGGAATTCTGGATCCAGCTGAGTATCCAAATGGCATTAAAGTCACTTCTCAGGAGATAACTAACGTTTCGCAAAGCACGCGTATTATTGCGCAATTTCGGCATCCCACTACCCCTCTACAATTCAATCAAGAGGCTGACCAATCATCAGGAATCTACGTATTCAACATCCCACCTAAACACTATCAAGGTGATAGCGGAACACCTATTACCGTACAGCTGGCGCTGTTGTTAAGTTCACATGATTTTGATTTTTGGTATGGGCTTGGCGCAGTAAATTTCAAACTAAAGTAGTTAATCCCCGACACGGTACGAGCGAGCTTGCGATGGACTTCAACGATGACGCGTATTGTCGGGACGAATACGCTGCATTTGAATTCATCGCGAGCAAGCTCGCGCCTGCACGCACAGGGTGTAAGGCTTAGACCGCCATCGGCGCGGTCATCGGCGCGTGGTGCTGATATCCCTCGAGCGAGAAATCACCTGGCTCGATCTGCTCCAGCCATTCTGGCTGGTACACGCCAGTCTTGGCGAACTCCGGAACACGGTCGCTGATCACCAGTTTCGGCATCGGGAACGGTTCGCGCTTGAGTTGTTCGTTAAGCATGTCCAAGTGATTTTCGTAAACGTGGGCATCACCGATGAAATAGGTGAACCAACGTGGCGTGTAACCGGTCAGGCGACCGATCAGGCTCAGCAGTGCCGCGCCCTCGGTGAGATTGAACGGCGTACCGAGGCCCAGGTCGTTGGAGCGGATATAGAGCGTCAGGGAAATCTCTTTGGTTTCTACATTCGGGTGGAACTGGTAAAGCAAATGGCACGGTGGCAGCGCCATTTCGTCGAGCTGTGCCACGTTCCAGCCGTGAAACAGAATACGACGGCTGCCCGGGTCTTTGATGATGGTGTCGACGCACTGGCGAATCTGGTCGATCGCCTTGTACAACACCACGTAAGCCTGGCCATCCTCTTCGCCTTCAGCAATCTGGCGATAGCCTTGGCTTAGTGTTTGTTCGATGGCGGCTTTGTTGCTGACAGGGATTTGCTTGTACGCCGGCCATTTGCGCCACTGCACACCGTAGATCTCGCCCAGGTCGTCTTCGCCCTGCCGGAACGGATTCGCCAGCCATTGCGCATTTTCGTTGGCGTTCTGATCCCAGACCTTGCAGCCCAACGCACGGAACTCAGCGGCGTTGTTCACCCCGCGCAGGAAACCGCACATCTCGCCAATGGCCGATTTGAAGGCCATTTTGCGAGTAGTAATCGCCGGGAAACCTTCTTTCAAGTCATAACGCAGCATCGCACCCGGGAAACTGATGGTGTTCACGCCGGTGCGGTTGGCCTGTTTGGTGCCATTCTTGATGACGTGCGCAACCAGTTCGAGATATTGCTTCATGAGTTACCTGTGTCCTTGAACCCGAAGGCCGTCGCCCCCGGGATTCGAATTTTAAACCGCCGCTGCTGGCGTTGCCGGAGCGCGGCGATACGCCAGCCAGATCAGGAACAGACCGCCGATGATCATCGGCACACAGAGCACTTGGCCCATGGTCAGCCAGTTCCAGGCCAGGTAGCCCAACTGCGCGTCCGGGACGCGGACGAATTCCACAATGAAGCGGAAGATGCCGTAGAACAATGCGAACATCCCCGATACAGCCATGGTTGGTCGTGGCTTGCGCGAAAAGATCCACAGGATCAGGAACAGCGCCACGCCTTCCAGCGCGAACTGATACAGCTGC
This sequence comes from Gordonia sp. IEGM753, assembly GCF_050321825.1. Lineage (NCBI taxonomy): Bacteria > Bacillati > Actinomycetota > Actinomycetes > Mycobacteriales > Gordoniaceae > Gordonia > Gordonia sp. IEGM753. The sequence continues at coordinate 439,856 of NZ_JBNQGB010000003.1, read as the reverse complement.
GAAGGGTGACGCGGCAACTGTGCCGGATCGCTGAACGCTGGGAACACCATTGCCCACGGCACGTCCGTCGCCTTGCCCCACAATTCGGCGTTGATGAAGTTGCCGATACGCCCGGCGCCCAGGCCAATCGGCACCATCGGCGCAACAAAGTCCATCAACTGGAAAAACGACTTGTTGTTCTTTTTACCGAACCACAACGCTGCCAGCATCACGCCGATAAAACCGCCATGGAATGACATGCCGCCCTTCCACACTTCGAAAATCAGCGTTGGGTTAGCCAGATAAGCACTCAGATCGTAGAACAGCACATAACCCAAGCGACCGCCGACAATGACGCCCATCGACATCCAGAAGACCATGTCGGAGAGCTTCTCCTTGGTCCAGGTCGGGTCGAAACGGTTGAGCCGGCGCGACGCCAGCAGCCATGCACCGCCGATGCCGATCAGGTACATCAGGCCGTACCAGTGGATTTTCAGCGGACCGATGGCCAAAGCCACCGGGTCGATCTGCGGGTAAGGCAGCATTGCGACTCCTCGTTAGAGTTGAAACTTTCAAAATTCCCGAAGCGACGCTGTCACGTCAGGATTAAGCCAGGATTGCGCTGCGCGTCAGAGCAAAAAGCTTAGGCCAACGCAGAACAGCAAAGCGGCGAATAGTCTTTTCAGCAAGCGCGGCGATAGCCTGTGAGCCAATCGCGCACCGATGCGGGCGAAAAACATGCTGGTCAGGGCAATCCCCAGCAGCGCCGGCAAATAAACAAAACCGAGACTATGGGCCGGCAGCAACGGATCGTGCCAGCCCAGAATCATGAAAAATAATGCACTGGACAACGCAATCGGCAAACCGCAAGCCGATGAGGTCGCCACTGCTTGCTGCATCGGCACACTTCGCCAGGTAAGGAACGGCACCGTGAGCGAACCGCCACCTATACCGAAAATCGCCGAGGCCCAGCCGATCACACTGCCTGCCAAGGTCAGACCGACTTTGCCTGGCACCGTTCGGCTGGCCTTCGGTTTGATATCCAAGGCGAGTTGAGCAGCGATGATCAACGCGAATACGCCGATGATCTTCTGCAAATTGGGTCCCGAGATGGCTTCAGCGGTCAGCGCGCCAAACCCGGCACCGATCAGAATGCCGAGCGTCATCCAGGCAAAAATCGGCCAACGAACAGCTCCGCGCCGATGGTGCTCGCGGACGGCATTCACCGAGGTAAAAATAATGGTCGCCAGGGATGTGCCGACGGCGAGGTGGGTCAGGATTGAAGCGTCAAAGCCCTGTAACGTAAAACTGTACACCAGCACCGGGACAATAATGATTCCCCCGCCCACTCCGAACAGCCCGGCCAGCACGCCCGCACAGGCGCCCAGCGCCAGGTAGAGCAGAAATTCCATGACCGTATTCCACACATGCCGAAAATAGGAGCGGCATGGTAACGGATGCATGGCCTTGGGCTCCACTGTGCAAGGCGATGGATCGATGAGCGATGTCTGCGTAGAGTGAGCAAAAAACACACAAGGACCACCTTATGTGCCTGATTGTCTTCGCCTGGAAGCCTGGTCACGCCCAGCCCCTTATCGTCGCCGCCAACCGCGATGAATTCTACGCCCGCCCCAGCCTGCCGCTCGCGCAATGGCCCGAAGCACCGCATGTGCACGCCGGTCGCGACCTCGAGGCTGGAGGCACCTGGCTCGGCATTGGCGCCAATGGACGCTTCGCCGCACTGACCAATATTCGCGATCCGCACACACCACCCGCGAGGAAGTCGAGGGGCGAACTGGTGGCAAGATTCCTCACCGGCGAAGCATCAATTGATGACTATTTAAACGACGTTGTCGGACGTTCGGTGGAATACGGCGGCTTTAACCTTTTGGTCGGCAATAAGCACGAGTTGTGGCACTACAACGCTCGAGCGTCTGAGCCGGTAATGCTGCAGCCGGGCGTCTATGGTTTGTCGAACGCGGGGCTGGACACGCCATGGCCGAAACTGCTGAAGGCGCGAGCGGCGCTGGAGGCGGTACTGGATGACCCGCAGCCTGCGCAACTGTTGGCGTTGCTGAACGACTCGCAGACGGCACCGTTTGCCGAACTTCCGGACACTGGCGTTGGTTTGGCGACCGAGACGTTACTGTCGAGCGTGTTTATTGCCAGTCCGACCTATGGCACACGAGCGAGCACGGCATTGATTGTTCAGGCGGATGGCACGCGGCAGATGGTCGAGCGGAGTTTCGGGCCCTATGGCGGGCATTTGGGAGAAGTTGAGATAAAGATCTGACGACCTGACGACCTGACGATCAATTGTGGCGAGGGAGCTTGCTCCCGCTCGGCTGCGCAGCCGTCGCAATCTGACCAATGGATTTATCTGAAGAACCACATTGGCCAGGTTGGGAGCGCTTAGCACTCCTGCGTGAGCAAGCGCCCTCGCCACAACGGCCTTCGAAGTATTAGAGGGTCTTGGCCGAGGCTGGATTGATCATCCGAGCCAGCCCTAGATTCTTCAACGCCAATTGCAGCGAGCTGTGGATAACGTGCGGGTTGTCGATGGTCATCAATTCCGCCAGCAGCTCCTTGGCCCTGCTCAGGTTGATCTGACGCAGCATCCACTTCACTTTCGGCAGGTTGGTGGCGTTCATCGACAGGCTGTCGAAACCCATCGCCATCAACAGCACTGCCGCGGCCGGATCACCGGCCATTTCGCCGCAAATGCTGACAGGCTTGCCTTCGGCGTGGGCATCGCGCACCACGTTCTGCAACGCCTGGAGCACTGCCGGGTGCAGGTAATCGTAAAGATCCGCCACACGCGGGTTGTTCCGGTCCACGGCCAGCAGGTATTGGGTCAAGTCGTTGGAGCCGACCGACAGAAAGTCCACCATCCGCGCCAGTTCCTTGGTCTGATAAACCGCGGCGGGAATCTCGATCATCACCCCGATCGGCGGCATCGGCACGTCGGTGCCCTCGTCACGGACTTCGCCCCAGGCACGGTGAATCAGGTGCAAGGCTTCTTCGAGTTCATGGATGCCGGAGATCATCGGCAGCAGAATCCGCAGGTTGTTCAAGCCTTCACTGGCCTTGAGCATTGCGCGGGTCTGCACCAGGAAGATTTCCGGGTGGTCGAGGGTCACGCGAATGCCGCGCCAGCCCAGGAATGGGTTGTCTTCCTTGATCGGGAAGTACGACAGCGACTTGTCGCCGCCGATGTCCAGGCTACGCATGGTCACCGGTTGCGGGTGGAACGCCGCGAGCTGCTCGCGATAAATCGCCAGTTGCTCTTTTTCACTTGGGAAGCGCTGGTTGATCATGAACGGCACTTCGGTACGGTACAGCCCCACACCTTCCGCGCCACGCTTTTGCGCCCGCGCCACGTCCGCCAACAGACCTGTGTTGACCCACAGCGGCATGCGGTGACCGTCAAGTGTCACACAGGGCAAGTCGCGCAGCGCATCCAGCCCGAGGGCCAGTTGTTTTTCTTCCTCGACCACTTCGGCGAACTGCTTGCGCAGCACGTCGCTGGGGTTGGTGTAGACCTCGCCGTGGTAACCATCGACGATCATCTGGATGCCATCGACCTTGGAATACGGCAGGTCGACCAGGCCCATCACCGTCGGGATGCCCATGGCCCTTGCCAGGATCGCGACGTGGGAGTTACCGGAACCGAGTACCGACACCAGGCCTACCAGTTTGCCTTCCGGAACCTCGCCGAGCATGGCCGGCGTCAGTTCTTCGCTGATCAGGATGGTATTGTCGGGATAAACCAGGGTTTGCTGACGTTCTTCCTGCAAATAGGCAAGCAGACGCCGGCCAAGATCCTTGACGTCGGAGGCGCGCTCACGCAGATAAGCGTCGTCCATCAACTCGAAACGGTTGACGTGATCGGTCACCACTTGACGCAATGCGCCTTGGGCCCACTGCCCGGTCTTGATCACGGTGGTGACTTCGCTGCCGAGCGAGGCATCGTCGAGCATCATCAGGTAAACGTCGAACAGTGCGCGCTCTTCAGGTCGTAGCTGCGTCGCTAACTTGGCCGACAACGCCCGCATGTCGGCACGAACGCCCTCGATGGCGGTTTTGAACAGCGCCAGTTCAGCGTTGATGTCGGTGATGGTCTTGTCCGGTACCACGTCCAGATCGGCAGGTGGCAGCATGACCACCGCGGTACCGACCGCCGCACCTGGCGAACCCGGCACGCCGACAAACTTGGCTTCCTGGATGCCTTTGCCCTGACGGCCCAGACCACGGATCGAACCGGTGGCCTCGGCATGCGCGATAACGCCCGCGAGCTGCGCGCTCATGGTCACGAGGAAGGCTTCTTCACCTTCATCGAACTGGCGGCGTTCTTTTTGCTGGATGACCAACACACCGACAACTCGGCGGTGGTGGATGATCGGCGCACCCAGGAATGAGGCGTAGCGTTCTTCACCGGTTTCGGCGAAGTAACGATAACGCGGGTGATCCGCAGCGTTTTCGAGGTTCAGGGGTTCTTCACGCGTGCCGACCAGGCCAACCAGACCTTCATTGGGCGCCATGCTGACTTTGCCGATCGAGCGCTTGTTCAAGCCCTCGGTGGCCATCAGGACGAAGCGGTTGGTTTCAGGGTCAAGCAAGTAGACCGAGCAGACCTGGCTGCCCATGGCCTCTTTGACGCGCAATACAATAATGCCCAACGCCGCCTTGAGATCCTTGGCGGAGTTAACTTCCTGGACGATCTTGCGCAGCGTATTGAGCATGGCTCGGGGTCGAACTCCGTCGTCAGTCGCGCGTTAAAAGGCGCGGGGCAAGCTCTTTGAGAGCGCGTCGATACACCTCGCGCTTGAATGTCACCACCTGGCCCAACGGATACCAATAACTGACCCAGCGCCAGCCATCGAACTCCGGTTTACCGGTCAAATCCATCCGCACCCGCTGCTCGTTGGAGATCAGGCGCAGGAGAAACCATTTCTGTTTCTGGCCGATGCACAGCGGTTGGCTGTGCGTCCTGACCAGACGTTGCGGCAAACGATAGCGCAACCAGCCCCGCGTGCAGGCGAGAATTTCAACATCTTCGCGTTCCAGGCCCACTTCTTCGTTCAACTCGCGGTACAAGGCGTCTTCCGGCGTCTCCTGGGGGTTGATTCCGCCCTGAGGAAACTGCCAGGCATCTTGATTGATACGGCGAGCCCATAGCACCTGTCCGGCATCATTCGTGAGAATGATCCCGACATTGGGGCGGAAACCATCGGGGTCGATCACGGCAACAACCTCGCAAACGCATGTCGGCGCATTGTTCCACAAAGGTTGTGAAGGCAGCAACGAGCCGGCCAACCTTATGTGCACTCTTGTGAAAAGTCCGTATTCTGGGCGCCTTTCTACAGACTTTTCAGCGAGTAACTGCAATGCGGCTGGCTTTATTCGACTTGGACAACACACTTCTGGGTGGCGACAGTGACCACGCGTGGGGCGATTACCTGTGCGAGCGCGGCTTTCTTGACGCGGTGACCTACAAGGCACGTAACGACGAGTTCTATCAGGACTACCTGGCCGGCAAGCTGGATAACGCCGCGTACCTGAACTTTTGCCTGGAAATCCTCGGCCGCACCGAGATGGCCACGCTGAATGAATGGCACAACGACTACATGCGCGATTGCATCGAGCCCATCATGCTGCCCAAGGCTGTCGAATTACTGGCCAAGCATCGCGCAGCGGGCGACAAACTGGTGATCATCACCGCCACCAACCGTTTTGTGACCGGGCCGATTGCCGAGCGCCTGGGTGTCGAAACGCTGATCGCCACTGAATGTGAAATGGCTGATGGCCGTTACACGGGGCGCAGCACTGATGTGCCATGCTTTCGCGAAGGCAAGGTGACGCGGTTGAATCGCTGGCTGGAAGAGACCGGGTATTCGCTCGAAGACAGTTACTTCTACAGCGATTCGATGAATGATTTGCCGTTGCTGGAGCAGGTGACGCATCCAGTGGCTGTCGACCCTGATCCTAACCTCCGCGCTGAAGCCCAAAAGCGTGGCTGGCCGGTGATCAGTCTGCGCGACTGATATTGCTGTCGCGAGCAGGCTCACTCCCACTGGGGATTTGCGTCGTTCACGAATCCAATGTGGGAGCGAGCCTGCTCGCGATGGGGTCGACTCGGTGCCCGGCCTTAAACCGGCTTGGCGCCCATCAACCCCGCAATGGCGATAAAACAGACAAAACTGAACAACGCCAAGGCAAACGTAAACTTCCCATTCCCTGCCGCCGGCGCCTTGCGCAGTTTGTTCAGCCGCACCAGCAGCCAAAACCAGACTAACGCCGCCACGGTGTACAGCACGCTGGACGCCAACAGCCAGGTTTGCCCCAGCGGCCACCCCACCAGATGCACCATCCACCAGCCAGTGAACGGCATACTCAACAAGGCCAGGCCCATCAGCACCCAGACGAACACTCGCGGGCGCTGAAGGGTTCGCGCAGGCGCCGTTGCATCTCCGTTGCGCCGCGTGCTCCAAACCCAGATTCCCAGGCCCAGCGCACAGCCCAGCAATATTGCCGTCGCTGCGGTGTGCGCCATTTTCAGGGCAGTTAACGTTTCCATTGTTCAAATTCCTTATGGCTTGCCCATCAGCGTAGCCGCTCAGCCAAGAAACAACTGATACGCCGGGTTGTCGCTTTCATCCCAATACGGGTAGCCGATTTCTTCCAGTGCTGCCGGCACCAGGTGACGCTCGTCGTGAGGCACCTGCAGGCCCGCAACGACGCGGCCATCCGCCGCGCCATGGTTACGGTAGTGGAACATCGAAATGTTCCAGCGCCCGCCCAGCTTATGCAGGAAGTTGAACAAGGCGCCCGGGCGCTCCGGGAACTCGAAGCGCAGCACCACTTCATCGACCACGTGCGCAGCATGTCCGCCCACCATGTGCCGGATGTGCAGCTTGGCGAGTTCGTTGTCGGTCAGGTCAAGCACCGGGAAACCCTGGTCGCTGAGGCTGGCGATCAGCGCACTGCGCGGGTCGGTTTCCGGGTGCGTCTGCACGCCAACGAAAATGTGCGCTTCGCTGCCGGTGTTGTAGCGGTAGTTGAATTCGGTGATCTGGCGTTTGCCGATGGCTTCGCAGAACGCCTTGAAACTGCCCGGTTTTTCAGGGATGGTCACGGCGATGATGGCTTCACGGCCCTCACCCAATTCGGCGCGCTCGGCGACGTGACGCAAGCGGTCGAAGTTGACGTTGGCCCCGGAATCGATCGCTACGAAGGTATGGCCGGTGATGCCAGTCATCTCGACATACTTCTTGATACCGGCCACGCCCAACGCGCCGGCCGGCTCGGTGATCGAGCGGGTGTCGTCGTAGATGTCCTTGATCGCCGCACAGATTTCGTCGGTGCTGACGGTGATCACGTCGTCTACGTAGTCTTTGCAGATCTCGAAGGTGTGCTGGCCAATTTGAGCCACCGCAACGCCATCGGCAAAGATGCCCACGGTCGGCAGCACTACTCGTTCGCCGGCCGCCATGGCGGCTTGCAGGCAATTGGAATCGTCAGGCTCGACGCCGATGATTTTGATTTCCGGGCGCAGGTATTTCACGTACGCCGCGATGCCGGCGATCAGGCCGCCGCCGCCCACCGGGACAAAAATCGCATCGAGGCGCCCAGGGTGCTGACGCAAAATCTCCATCGCCACCGTGCCCTGCCCGGCAATGGTGTGGGGATCGTCGTAGGGATGGATGTAAACGTAGCCTTTTTCGTCGACCAGTTTCAGCGAGTAAGCCAGCGCTTCTGGGAACGAATCGCCGTGCAGCACGACTTTGCCGCCACGTGAGCGAACGCCTTCGACTTTAATTTCCGGGGTGGTCTTGGGCATGACGATGGTGGCTTTTACGCCCAGCACTTTCGCCGCCAGGGCCAACCCCTGTGCGTGGTTGCCCGCCGAGGCGGTAACGACGCCGCGTGAACGTTCTTCATCGGACAGTTGCGTGAGCTTGTTGTAAGCGCCGCGAATCTTGAACGAGAACACTGGCTGCAAGTCTTCGCGCTTGAGCCAGATAGTGTTGCCCAGCCGCTCGGAGAGCTGGCGGGCAGTCTGCAATGGGGTTTCTACGGCAACGTCATAAACGCGCGAGGTGAGGATTTTCTTGACGTACTGTTCGAGCATCGGAAAGCATCACTGAGCGGGTTGGGCAGGGCCAAGGAGTCTAACCCGGCTTTCGGGCGTGCGACCACACCAAACAGGTGGTTTTAGCCCTCCGCAGGCGTTGGGGATCCATTGTGGCGAGGGGATTTATCCCCGTCCGGCGGCGCAGCCGGCGTGAAACCCCAGCACGGGGAGTCTTCGAAGTGCCAAGGGAGTGCTTCGCACTCCAACGGGGATAAATCCCCTCACCACATACAAATCTCCTCACCACAGATAATCCTGATCACCACAGATAAATCCCCTCACCACATATAAATCTCCTCACCACAGATAATCCTGATCACCACAGATAAATCCCCTCACCACAGATAATCCTGATCACCACAGATACATTCCCATCACTACAGACAAATTTTCTCACCACAGATAAACCCGGTTCGCGCTGACGTACCGTCGCATCGGGCAATCGGCCAATGACCTTCCCCGCCCCGAAGCCTATAATGCCGGCCTTTCCGTTCTCTCCTTGCCCGCTTCGGAGCCCGCATGACTCAGGATCAACTCAAACAGGCAGTGGCTCAGGCCGCCGTCGACTTCATCCTTCCGAAACTCGACGACAAGAGCATCGTCGGGGTCGGCACCGGCTCCACCGCCAACTGTTTCATTGATGCGCTGGCCAAACACAAAGGCGCATTTGATGGCGCAGTGGCCAGTTCCGAAGCCACCGCCGCGCGTCTCAAGGGCCACGGTATTCCAGTGTATGAACTGAACACCGTCAGCGACCTCGAGTTCTATGTCGACGGGGCGGATGAAAGCGATGCACACCTGAACCTGATCAAGGGCGGCGGTGCAGCATTGACGCGCGAGAAGATTGTTGCGGCCGTGGCCAAGACCTTCATCTGCATCGCTGACGGCAGCAAACTGGTGCCAGTGCTCGGTGCCTTCCCGCTGCCGGTGGAAGTGATTCCAATGGCCCGCAGCCACGTAGCTCGCGAGCTGGTGAAGCTGGGCGGCGATCCGGTTTACCGTGAAGGCGTGTTGACCGACAACGGCAACATCATCCTTGACGTGTTCAACATGCAGATCGTCAATCCGGTGGAGCTGGAAACCCAAATCAACGCCATTGTCGGCGTCGTCACCAACGGCTTGTTCGCGGCGCGCCCGGCGGATCTGTTGCTGCTGGGCACAAGTGAAGGCGTGAAAACCCTGCGCGCCCAATAAGCCCACGCGCACTGCAAAACCTGTGGGAGCAGGCTCGCTCCCACAGGTTTTGGGGTGTGGCTCAGGATTGTGGTGGCTTTTTGAAGACGTAAAACAAATTCGGCTCGCTCACCAGGTACATCGTGCCGTCGTCGTCCATGGCAATCCCTTCAGGTTGCGGCACGGTCTTTTGCAAACCCTGACGCCCCTTGCGCAATGACAGGGTACTCAGTGGTCGCCCGTCCACGTCCAGCTCAAGAATCAATCGGGACTCGTCGGAAAGCGCCAGCAGATGCCCGCTGCGCTCGTCGTACTGAAGGCTCGAAAGATCTCGTACAAACATCCCGGCATCGCGTTTGGGGTCGTTGATCACGTGCACTGCGTAGGATTTTTCCGAGTTGTAATGCGGAAAACCCTGCACTTCATAAATCAACATTGGGTTACGTTCCTTCGCGACAAACAGGCGTTTACCCACCGAGTCGTAAGCCAGCCCCTCGAAACCGGTATTGCCGCTCATGTGCACGCCCAGTGTCATCTGCTCGGCATCCGCGGCATCGAGAAACGTGGTGCCCTCCTCCAGATGAATCTTGATCAGCCGTTGCTGGCTCTCGTCGGTGAGCACATAGGTGTCGGCGCTGATGAACTCAACCGCTTCAGGATCACCAAAACCGACCAGCGCTATGCGGCGAATAATTCGCCCTTCCAGCGACAGCTCGATCAGCTCGGAGTTTTTGTTGGTGACGGTGAACAGGCTTTTGCGCACCGGATCGTAGGTCAACGCCGAAACGTCATCGTCCAGACCCTCAATGACCCGTGCCTCGACGACGACCTGATAGCGATCAAGGCCAATGGACAGTTCGCTATCTGGCTGCCACAGCGTATGCAAATTGAACCAGGCGCGCTCGAACAGCCGTAGATACTGGCCTATTGCAATCAGCGCAATCAAAACAAGCACCGACAGGATCAGGATCATCGGGTTTGGACGGGCAAGTCGGCGCATTCAGGCAAGCTCGGAAACAGGACGGGCGGATGAAATACCACGGCAGTCTGAACTGAAGCTTAATGGCCAGTTGCCCAGTCCTTCAACCGGGCGGCACTGCTCCTGAAAATCTACGGGTTAGCGCTGTTTTTCGAAACGGTAAAACAGGTTCGGCTCGCTCACCATGTACAGCGTGCCAGACTCATCCATGGTGACGCCTTCGGCGCGCGGAATGGTCTTTTTCAAACCGTTGAAACCGCCGAGCAAGGTCATGAAGCTGACTTGCTCACCCGTCTCGTCCAGCTCCAGCAGCAGGTGCGAGTCTGCAGACAACACCAGCGTATGCCCGGTGCGCGGGTCGATGGCCAGCGCCGAGAGATTGCGAATATCCAGCTCGTTGCTTGCCAGCTTCTGTTTGTCGCCAGTGAGCGTCTGGCCGTCATTGCTCTTCCAGGTGAACAACGCGGGTGGACGTTCTTCACCCAACAGCATGTGTTGATTACGCGAATCCCAGACGACGCCTTCGAATGCCTTGTTCTGATCTTTCGAAGGACCGAGGTCGTATTTCGGGAAGCTGTCGAAATTCAGCTCTCGCGTATCCGCATCAACCTTGACCACCGACAAGATGTGTTTGCGCTCATCGACAATCGCCAACAAGCCGTTGCCCATCACCGTCACACCTTCCGGGTTGGCCCAGCCCACCAAGGGCATTTTGCGCAACACGTCACCCTGCAGCGTCAGTTCGACCAGGAACGGATTTTTGCCCATGACCGAGAACAGGGTTTTGGTTTGAGGGTTGTAAGCGAGGTCGGAGGCTTCATCCTTTTCCATGCCAGGCAGCAGTTTGGCGTCGATGACCGCGTGGTAATCCGGGAGCCAGATACTTTCCTGGCGTTCGGCAGGACTTTCGAAACGCTCCAGCACCCACAGCACACCGCGATCATCCCAATGCATGGCATACGCGAGGCCATACGCGGCGGCCAGCGCCAGCAAAACCCAGGAATACCAGCGCATTGCAAAGCGCGAACGACGTGCAGTTTTAAGCTCGGGCAGCGGTTGGGTAGCCATGAGGGGAAACGTTCCAGAAATTCAGGCTATGGGTAATAGCACAATTGGGATTGGCTCAAACGCCGTGATCCGCGAAATTATCCAGAAAAGTTGTGAAAAAAACGGCAATGCCAGCAAAGCCCTTGAAACACAAGAGCACGTTGCCTTGCGGGAGTTAGCTTGCCCGCGATGAGGTTTTCACATTCAACATCTCTGTTGAGCGTTCCACCGCCATCGCGAGCAGGCTCGCTCTCACAGATCTAGCGCACGCTGCTGGTGAAACTGCTGGCGCCGGGCAATTCCAGCACCAGTTCATCACCGACATTCAGCGGGCCAACGCCGACCGGCGTCCCGGTGAGGATCACATCACCCGCCTGCAGCGAGAAGCAACCAGCCATGTACTGAATCATCGGCACGATCGGGTTCAGCATGTCTTTGCTGTTGCCGTCCTGGCGCACTTCACCATTGATGGTCAGGCGGATGCCGATATCGGTGAGGTCTGCAAACGTACTGCCAGACACGAACGGCGCGATCACCGCGGCACCGTCAAAAGATTTGGCGACTTCCCAAGGCAAACCTTTGGATTTCAGCTCGGCCTGCTTGTCACGCAAGGTCAGGTCCAGCGCCGGGGCAAAACCGGAGATGGCGTCCAGCACTTCTTCACGGCTTGGCTTGGTCGACAGCGGCTTGCCGATCAACACCGCAATTTCCGCCTCGTAATGCACCGAACCGCGCTCGGTCGGAATGGCAAAACCACCCTCCAGCGCGACCACGCAACTGCCCGGTTTAATGAACAGCAAGGGTTCGGTAGGCACCGGATTGTCCAGTTCCTTGGCATGCTCGGCGTAATTGCGGCCAATGCACACCACTTTCCCGAGCGGGAAGTGAATACGTGTACCGTCGACATACTGGTGCTGATAGCTCATTTACCGACTCCTGCCTCGTGGATACTTTAGTTCGCAGCTTGAACCGCGAAGATCTTGCCCGGGTTCATGATGCCGTTCGGGTCGAACACCGCTTTGACGGCTTTCATGTACTCGATCTCAACCGCAGAGCGGCTGTAGGTCAAGTAGTCACGCTTGGTCATGCCCACGCCGTGCTCGGCGGAGATTGAGCCGTTGTACTTCTCGACGGTTTCAAATACCCACTTGTTCACCGTGGCGCACTTGGCGAAGAACTCGTCTTTGCTCAGGTCTTCTGGCTTGAGGATGTTCAAGTGCAGGTTGCCGTCGCCGATGTGACCGAACCAGACGATTTCGAAGTCCGGGTAGTGTTCGCCGACGATCGCATCGATTTCCTTCAAGAACGCCGGGACTTTCGACACAGTCACCGAAATATCGTTTTTATATGGCGTCCAGTGGGAGATGGTTTCGGAGATGTACTCGCGCAGCTTCCACAGGTTTTGCAGTTGGGTTTCGCTTTGGCTCATCACGCCGTCCAGCACCCAGCCCTGCTCGACACAATGCTCGAAGGTTTCCAGCGCATCGTTGGCCACTTCTTCAGTGGTCGCTTCGAACTCCAGCAACGCATAAAAAGGGCAATCGGACTCGAACGGAGCCGGCACGTCGCCGCGCGCCATGACCTTGGCCAATGCCTTGTCAGAGAAAAATTCGAACGCGGTCAGGTCGAGCTTGTTCTGAAACGCGTGAAGCACCGGCATGATCGAATCGAAATCGGTGGTACCGAGGACCATGGCGGTGAGGTTTTTCGGGGCGCGATCCAGGCGCATGGTCGCTTCGACCACAAAACCCAGTGTGCCTTCAGCGCCAATGAACAGCTGACGCATGTCGTAACCGGTGGCGTTCTTGATCAGGTCGCGGTTCAGTTCCAGCAGATCACCCTTGCCGGTCACGACTTTCATGCCAGCGACCCAGTTACGGGTCATGCCGTAGCGAATAACCTTGATTCCGCCGGCATTGGTGCCGATATTGCCGCCAATCTGGCTGGAGCCTGCCGAAGCGAAGTCCACCGGATAGTACAAACCTTTTTCTTCTGCCACGTTCTGCAGGTGCTCGGTGACCACGCCTGGCTGGCAAACTGCCGTGCGGTCGGTGAGGTTCACCTCAAGGATTTGATTCATATAGTCGAACGATACGACCACTTCGCCATTGGCAGCGACCGCCGCAGCGGAAAGCCCGGTACGACCACCGGACGGCACCAGCGCCACTTTGCGCTCGTTGGCCCAACGGACAATGGCCTGCACTTGTTCAGTGGTCTTGGGGAACACAATGGCCGTCGGGGCCGGGGCGAAATGCTTGGTCCAATCCTTGCCGTAAGCATTCAGGGAGTCGGCATCGGTCAGCACCTTGCCAGGCTCAACCAGGGTCTTCAGCTCATCAATCAGGGCAGGATTGGTCATCGACAGAACTCTCGAACAATTCATGGTCATCCTGAGAACGCTTCACGTCGCAGGAATGAGTGTTTAGCGGGGTGCATATGCTAGCATACCGACCCCGCAGGGTAGTGCCCAAAGGCTGTTCTGCGGCGACGGCTTTCTTGCCGTCCGGGTCAGCGTCCACTGACCACTTCCTGCCATTTTTTTCCGGGATACAGGTTTACGCAGATGAGCAAGACTTCTCTCGATAAGAGCAAGATCAAGTTCCTTCTTCTGGAAGGCGTCCACCCATCGGCCGTCGAAGTTCTGAAGGCTGCTGGGTACTCCAGCATTGAGTACATCACCAGTTCTCTGCCGGAAGCCCAGCTCAAGGAAAAGATCGCCGATGCGCATTTTATCGGCATTCGCTCCCGCACTCAGCTGACCGAAGAAATCTTCGATCACGCCAAGAAGTTGGTGGCTGTCGGCTGTTTCTGCATCGGCACCAACCAGGTCGACCTCAACGCGGCGCGCGAGCGCGGCATCGCGGTGTTCAACGCACCGTACTCCAACACCCGCTCTGTCGCCGAGCTGGTACTGGCCGAGGCTATCCTGTTGCTGCGCGGCATCCCCGAGAAGAACGCTTCCTGCCACCGTGGCGGCTGGATCAAAAGCGCTGCCAATTCCTTCGAAATCCGTGGCAAAAAACTGGGTATCGTCGGTTACGGCTCGATCGGCACGCAACTGTCGGTATTGGCCGAAGGCCTGGGCATGCAGGTGTTTTTCTATGACACCCTGACCAAGCTGCCATTGGGCAACGCCACTCAGGTGTCGAGCCTGAACGAACTGCTGGGCATGTCGGACATCGTCACTTTGCATGTTCCGGAAACCGCTGAGACCCAGTGGATGATCGGCGAGAAGGAAATCCGCGCCATCAAGAAGGGCGGGATCCTGATCAACGCCGCGCGCGGCACCGTGGTCGAACTGGACGCCCTGGCTGAGGCGATCAAGGACAAGCACTTGATCGGCGCCGCCATCGACGTATTCCCGGTAGAGCCACGCTCCAACGACGACATCTTCGAAAGCCCGCTGCGTGGCCTGGACAATGTGATCCTGACCCCGCACATCGGCGGTTCCACCGCTGAAGCCCAAGCCAACATCGGCCTGGAAGTGTCGGAAAAACTGGTCAAGTACAGCGACAACGGTACGTCGGTGTCCTCGGTCAACTTCCCGGAAGTAGCGCTGCCGGCTCACCCTGGCAAGCACCGTTTGCTGCACATCCACCAGAACATCCCAGGTGTGATGATGGAGATCAACAAGGTCTTCGCGGAAAACGGCATCAACATTTCCGGTCAGTTCCTGCAGACCAACGAGAAAGTCGGCTATGTTGTGATCGACGTAGACGCCGAGTACTCGGACCTGGCGCAAGAGAAGCTGCAGCACATCAACGGCACTATCCGTAGCCGCGTTTTGTTCTGATAGCCACTTGAGCGACAAAAAAAGGAGACCTTCGGGTCTCCTTTTTCATGGGCGCTACAACGTTATTGGACGTTGACAGTGATCTTTTTCGAAACGATTGGCGGATCGAACGGCATGTGGCCGCTATCACCCAACTCAAGCTGCAAGGTGTGCTTGCCCGGTGCCAGTTTGATGGTGGCCTCGGTTTGAGCCTTGCCGAAGTGTATATGATTGGCGTCCAGCGGAATTGGCGCGCCGGCGGCAGGCAACTTGTCTACGTCGATCAACAGGTGATGGTGGCCGGTGTTTTTGGTGACATCCCCTGCCGGCGCGAGCGCGACATCCTTGACGCCGAATTTAACCAGGAATTCCTGACTGACGGTGGCACCGTCAGCCGGGGACACGATGAACACTTCTGCACCTTTAGGTGCCGGAGTCGCAGCTGTTGCCAGCATCGAAGCACTCAGCAACACTCCAGCGAATGCTGCTCGTGACATGAACGTTTTCATTCTCTTCTCCAGTTTTTCCGTAAAATTCGCGTGGTCATGACAACTTCACGACCATTCGTTGTCGAAGGCTCTCGACAACCATAGCAAAGCGAGCCTGAACCGAGCGTCGCGATAATGAATTCAAAGGAGTGACCATGCGTTTTTTGCCTGGCCTGATCTGCCTGCTTCCCCTTTTGAGCCCTTTGGCTCATGCCGAACTGATTGACGATGTTAATGACCGCGGCGAATTGCGCATCGCTCTTGAGGCTAATACACCGCTGTTCAATTTCAAGGAGGACGACAAACTCGCCGGTTTCGAAGTCGAACTGGGTCAGCTATTAGCGACCGAGCTGGACGTGCGGGCCG
The DNA here is from genome assembly GCF_050321825.1 of Gordonia sp. IEGM753. Taxonomy (NCBI): domain Bacteria; kingdom Bacillati; phylum Actinomycetota; class Actinomycetes; order Mycobacteriales; family Gordoniaceae; genus Gordonia; species Gordonia sp. IEGM753. The sequence continues at coordinate 423,918 of NZ_JBNQGB010000003.1, read as the reverse complement.
AATTTGTCGTCACCGATTCCAGCGATTTGTTACCCGGTGTCGAGAGCGGCAAGTACGACATCGCCATCAACCACATAGCAATGACCCCGGAACTGAAAGATCGTTTCGACTTCAGCGAACCTTACAGCTACACCGATACGGATTTGATCGCGCAGAAAGAAGAACCGCGCTCGATTCTGCTGGTGCAGTCGCTGACCGAAAAAAAGCCGAAAGACATTGCGCCTGTCAGCCTGGTTATTCCATTTCAGAAAGGTAACCCGGCATTTCACGCCAGCCTGCAGAATGCGTTGCAACGGATAAAAGCGGATGGGCGCATGGAAGCGTTGTCACAGAAGTGGTTTGGAGCGGATACGAGCGTGGCGCCGAAACCCTGAGATAGCAGGAATCAACGGTGGGAGCTGGCTTGCCGGCGATGGCAGTGGAGCAGCCAACAAGAATGTTGACGGTGATGACCTCATCGCTGGCAAGCCAGCGCGTACAAGGTTTTGCGGCGGATATCAGATTCGAGTGTTCAATGCCGCCGCCGCTTGAGGCAGCTCCAGCTCACTGAACACCTGAACGCCATGGCGCTTGAGCAACGCCGCCGTGACGCCTTCACCCTGGACCTTTACGCCGCTGAAAGTCCCGTCATAGGTCAGCAGATTCCCGCACGAGGGGCTATTGGCCTTGAGCACCGCGATGCGGATGCCGTGCTTTTGCACCAGTTCCAGCGCCTGATAAGCACCGGATAAAAATGCGGCACTGACATCTTCGCCCTCGGTGGTCATCACCGACGCTTGGCCATCGAGCACTTCGCGGCCCTGCCCACCCGGGATTTCTGCAGCGGCCCTCGGCGTCGGCAACCCGCCTGCAACCTCTGGACACAGCGGCACGACACGGCCCTCTTCGATCCACTGCTGAAGCTGATCGAACGGCCCACTCGCGCCACCGTCGTAACGTACGCGATGGCCCAACAGACAGCGGCTTACCAGAATTTTTTGCATGATCAGAACGGCTCGTTACCCCGACAGCGAAACCACCCGGTCAATGACAGGCGATCCCGGGTTGCGGGCAAAACTTCGTGGGGGACTTCACCCGACAGAAATACCACCAGGCATCCGCCGGTGGGTACGACATCGTATTCAACCGTGTCGCCGAGGTACATACGCAACTGGCCACCCTGTTCAGGCAGCCAGGCGTCATTGAGGTAAACGACAGCTGAGACCATGCGGCGGTCGTCATCGCGAAAGCGGTCGACATGCTTGAGGTAAAAAGCACCTGGAGGGTACATCGCAAAATGGCTTTCGAAATCTTCCAGGCCCAGGTACAAGCCACGATTCATGGCCTCGCGCAGGCTGTTCATCAATTGCAGATAACTGTCGCACGCCAGCGCCTGGCCTGGTTCGATCCACTGAATATGGTCACCGCGAATGCCTTCACGTATCTCCGAAGTCGGCCCGCGGCCCACAGCGGCCGGGGCCAATTCACCTTCGGCAGCGCGTTTACGGCACTCAGCCGCCAGTTCCAGGGTCAGAGCCTGGGGCAGGAAAATATTCTGCTGCGACCAGCCGTGTGTGGCCAGGTCATCGACGATACGTAACAGCAGCGGGTGATCAGAGGGTATTTGCATGGCGCGCATAGTATTCCTGTGCCTGCAAATCCGACAGAGCCACACGGCGCCTTGATACGAATTCTCGACAAGTACGAAAGCCGCACGGAGAATAGTCGCCTGCTGACAGGAGTCCCTATGCGTCGTTTGCTTTTTTCACTGTTGATGCTCTGTGCTTTGCCTGCTTGGGCAGACGACCACGACCAGTTGTACAAGGTCGCCGGTTGGCCAGACCAGCGCGCGCATTTCAACGATGCTCTTGCCACTGCTCAGCTGCGATATCAGAGCAGCCTTCCGCCCGCGGTCTATCAAGCACTGGTCAATAACAGCAATCAGCGTTTTGCGCCGCAAGCCGTTGACCAACGCGCCGAAGCACAATTGCGCAAGACACTCGCCGACCCGAAACCTGCACTGACGTTCTTTCAATCGCCGCTGGGCAAGAAAGTCGTCGCCGCCGAATTGCTCGCCACCCGGCGTGATCAACTGGCAAAAAACGCCAAGGGCCTGCCCAAGATGCCGGCGACTGACAGCCGTCTATTGATCATCGGTCACTTGGCTCAGGCCTTGCCCGCTCGCGAAGCCGGTGCCGAAGTCACCTTGGCGATTGCAGGCGTGGCGGCCGATAGCCTGAGTTCGATGATCCCTGGTTTGCTGGGTGGCGGTCAGGCGCAGGGCATGTTGAATGGTCAGCGCCAGCGTTTGATGGATCAAATCGGCAGCGATCTGAACAATACGCTGCTGTACGTTTATCGCGACCTGTCGGATAACGAACTGGAAGAGTTCGCCACGTTTGCAGAGTCCGCCGAAGGCAAGGCGTACTACCAGGCTGCACTGGCGGCGATTCGTGCAGGCTTGGCGGTGGGGCAGAATCCGTCGAACACCAGTCAGTAATTTCGGCAGCGGCGAGGGCCTTTTCGCGTGCAAGCCCGCTCGCCATTTCGAAATGAGCGCCTAACCTGTGGGGGGCTTTCCCGCGACGCGGCTCTTGACGACCCTAAAGATTGCGCCCCTTGATCCGCTTGCTCAAAAACCCGAAGTACTCCCCTCGCAACACCGCCGTTTCATTCGCCAGATGATGCCTGGCCTCTGACAGCATCAGCACTTGCGGGCGATCAAACTTGGCTTTCAACACCTCAAGGTTATGCACCCAATCCACCGTCATGTCCGCTTGCCCCTGCACAATCAGCGGCCGACGGGTACTGCTCGGTGCGGCTTCGATGCGTGTGATCCATTGCGCCAGCGCCCCGACCCATGCCGTCGGCAGACGCAAGGGCTGCAACGGATCGGCCTGCAGGAACGGCAAAAAATCGGGGTCGTTGGAGTTCTCGCTGAAGCGCCGGGCGATGGCGTTGACGAAAGGCTTGAGCAAGTAATAACTCAGCTTCGACCAGCCCCAGGCGCGCGGCCGTACCAGCGGTGACAGCAGAATCACCTGGCCTTGAGCCGGGCTGCCAACGCCGTGGTTCAACACATGGTCAATCACGATCGCTCCACCGGTACTTTGCCCGCACAAGTGCCAGGGTTGCGGCAAATCCAGGGATTTTGCCTCGGCGAACAAACCCTGCAGCGTGTCCTGGTACTCGGCGAAATCCTTGATGCTGGCGCGTTCACCACTGGACAGGCCATGGCCTGGCAGGTCGCAGGCGATCACTGCAAACCCCTGATCCAGTGCCCACTCGATCACATGCCGATAGAGCCCGGTGTGGTCATAAAAACCGTGGAACACAAACAGCGTCGCCTTCGCCCGTTCCGGCCACCAGAACTGGCTCACCAATTGATAACCATCCACCTCGAAACGCCCCAGGCCACTGCGCACGTTGCGTCCTGAAAAATCCAGGCCGTAAAAACGCTGGTACGCCAGAGCCTCCACCGACAATGCGAGTCCTTGCGCCAATGGCCGCAGGCTGGCGCGCAAATGATCGGGGTCGAAAGTGGCAGGCATGAGCAATTCCAGAACATGAAACGGACTTTATAGGCCTGCGATATTCATCTGTCGCGACAAGCATGGCAAGCTAGCCGACCTTCGAGGATTGAAACCCATGCGTTCGGCCTACCGCACCACACTGCTTGCCAGTTTGCTCGCCCTCGTGTGTGCCGGCGTTCTGTGGGCCGCTTATGATTGGTTTCAGGGACGCTACCTACGAGCGTTCAGTGAGCACACGGCGGTTTTCTCCGGCGACCCGCTGCGCCTGCCAGACAACCTGGCCGGCCCCGGCGCCATCCGCCTCGTACACTTCTGGGACCCGGCCTGCCCGTGCAACGTGGGTAATCAGCAGCACCTGACGGAATTGGTCGAGCGCTATGAGCCACAAGGCGTCGAGTTTTACGCGGTACAAAAGCCTGGCAGCCACGGGCAGTTGCCAACCACGTTAAGCAGACTGAAAAACATCCCCGTGTTACCCGGTTCCGAACAGATCCCCGCCAGCCCGGCCGTGGCGATCTGGGATCGTAGCGGCAAGCTCGCGTATTTTGGCCCGTACAGCGAAGGCCTCACGTGTAATTCAAGCAACAGCTTTATCGAACCGATTCTGCAAGCACTGAACGAAGGACGAGGTGTGAGTGCAACGCACACACTGGCGGTGGGTTGTTACTGTCCGTGGCCAGTCGACGCAAAGCAGTAATCCCCACCAGCAGCTCGAATCCCTCCTTAGTGCGATGGGCCAAACAGGCAAGCCGTGATAAACCATGGCGCCAGGGAAATGCTGTCTCTAATAACAACAAGGAATCTCCATGAAACGTAGCCTGACCGTTCTTGCCGTGCTGATTGCCGCGCTCGCTGCGGGCGCTGGCGGGTACGTCTACAGCAAACAACCCACGCGCCAGGGCATGGTTGAGCTGCAACACCTGCAAGGCACGGTCACCGTGCGTTACGACGAGCGCGGCATCCCGCATGTCCGCGCGCAAAACGAGACGGACATGTATCGCGCCCTCGGTTACGTTCACGCCCAGGACCGATTGTTCCAGATGGAAATCATGCGGCGCCTGGCCCGTGGCGAGTTGGCCGAAGTGCTCGGGCCCAAACTGCTCGACACTGACAAACTGATGCGCAGCCTGCGCATTCGCGAAAGGGCCGACACCTACCTCGCAAGCCTGGATAAACAATCGCCGGCATGGACGGCCATGCAAGCGTATCTGGATGGCATCAACCAGTATCAGGACAGCCATCCCAAACCTGCCGAGTTCGATGTGCTGGGCATTCCAAAACGCCCGTTCACCGCGCAGGACACCATCAGCATTGCCGGTTACATGGCCTACAGTTTTGCCGTGGCGTTTCGCACCGAACCGTTGCTGACCTACGTCCGCGATCAGTTGGGTGCCGATTACCTGAATGTCTTCGACCTGGACTGGCAGCCCAAAGGGGTGCTGGCGAACAATCGCGCAAAGCTCGCGGCGCCACTGGCCAGCGCCGACTGGAAAGACCTGAATGCCCTCGCCCGCCTTAGCGAACAAGCATTGGCCGACAATGGCTTGCCGCAGTTCGAAGGCAGCAACGCCTGGGTCGTCTCCGGCAGTCGGACCAAAAGCGGTAAGCCATTGCTGGCCGGTGACCCGCATATTCGCTTCTCCGTACCGTCGGTGTGGTACGAAGCACAACTGTCGGCGCCGGGTTTTGAATTGTACGGTCACTATCAAGCGTTGATGCCGTTCGCGTCACTGGGAATGAACCGTGACTTCGGCTGGAGCATCACGATGTTCCAGAACGACGACATGGACTTGATCGCCGAGAAGGTCAATCCGGACAACCCGAATCAGGTTTGGTACAGCGGTAAATGGGTGGACATGGTCACCAGCGAACAGCAGATTGCGGTCAAAGGCCAGCCACCGGTGACACTGGTGCTGCGCCAGTCGCCGCATGGGCCGATCGTCAACGATGCGTTGGGCGCCAGCGTCGGTAAAACGCCGATTGCGATGTGGTGGGGCTTTCTCGAAACCCAGAACCCTATTCTTGAAGGCTTCTACCAGCTCAACCGCGCCGACACCCTGGCCAAGGCCCGCACTGCCGCAGCCAAGGTCCAGGCACCGGGGCTGAACATTGTCTGGGCCAACGCCAAGGGCGACATCGGCTGGTGGGCGGCGGCGCAGTTGCCAAAACGCCCGGCGGGTGTGCGCCCGGAATTCATTCTTGATGGCGCCAGCGCCGAGGCAGATAAGGATGGCTTCTATCCCTTCAGTGCCAACCCGCAGGAAGAGAATCCGGCGCGAGGGTATATCGTTTCGGCCAACTTCCAGCCAGTTTCGACCACTGGCATGGAAATTCCTGGTTACTACAACCTGGCTGACCGCGGGCAGCAGCTCAATCGTCAGCTCAGCGAAAAAAGCATCAAGTGGGATCTGGAGGCCAGCCAGAAGCTGCAACTGGGCACCACCACCGCCTATGGCCCGCGCCTTTTAGCGCCGTTGTTGCCGGTATTGCGAGAAGTGGTGACTGATCCCGCCGAACTCAAACTGGTTGAACAACTGGCCCAGTGGCCAGGCGACTACCCAATGGATTCCACCAGCGCCACGCTGTTCAACCAGTTCCTGTTCAACCTGGCTGACGCGGCAATGCGCGACGAATTGGGGAACGACTTCTTCGAAACGCTACTCTCCACGCGAATCATAGATGCTGCGCTGCCGCGTCTGGCAGCGAATGCCGATTCACCTTGGTGGGACAACCGCAACACACCCGCCAAAGAGACGCGCGCCGATACGGTGAAAGTCGCGTGGCAGGCGAGCATTGCGCACCTCAAGACCACGCTGGGCGCAGATTTCTCGCAATGGCAATGGGGCAAGGCACACACACTCACGCATGGCCATCCGCTGGGGCAGCAAAAACCGTTGGATCTAATCTTCAACGTCGGCCCGTTCGACGCGCCCGGCAGCCATGAAGTACCGAACAACCTTTCGGCCAAGATCGGCCCGGCGCCTTGGCCGGTGACTTACGGCCCATCGACGCGGCGGTTGATCGACTTCGCCGACCCGGCTCACAGTTTGACCGTCAACCCGGTCGGCCAAAGCGGTGTGCCGTTTGATAGCCACTACGATGATCAAGCTGAGGCGTATGTCGACGGGCTCTACTTCCAGGCGCACCTGAATGATGAGGAAGTGATCGCCAACACGCGAAGCACGTTGAAGCTGATGCCGGCGCGCACTGCTCAGTAGATTTGTATTGGCTGGACTGGCCTCATCGCCAGCAGGCTGGCTCCCACATTGGTCCTGTGCACGCAGCTCCATTGTAAAAGCTAGCCTGCTCCCACAGTGGTCCTGTGCACGCAGTTCCATTGTAAAAGCTAGCCTGCTCCCTCAGTGGTCCTGTGCACGCAGTTCCATTGTAAAAGCTAGCCTGCTCCCTCAGTGGTCCTGTGCACGCAGATCCATTGTAAAAGCTAGCCTGCTCCGACAGTGGTCCTGCACACAGATCCATTGTGGGAGCCAGCCTGCTGGCGATGAGGCTCGCAAGAACAACGCATATTCATGCGTTCAAACCATCGCTGCAAAGTTCAGCCTGAACTGCTGTGGCGTCACGCCCAACCTGCGATTGAACACGCTGCGCATGTGCTGGGCATCGCGAAAGCCACATTGATAGGCGACGGTCTTGAGCGGCGCAGCGGTGCTTTCGAGCATCACTCGCGCTGCGTCTACCCGCGCCCGCTCGACGAACTCCGCCGGGGTTATTTTCGCTTCCCTGGCAAACACCCTCGAAAAGTTACGAGCGCTCATGTTGGCTGCGTTGGCCAGGTCGGCAATGGTCAAGTCACCCGTGAGGTTGGCGAGCACATAAAGCTGCACCAATGCCACCGCCGAAGTCGGCTCCGCATGCGGTGTGAGGAATGGACTGAACTGCGATTGACCGCCCGAGCGCTGGGTAAATACCACCAGCCGCTTCGCGACACTCAGCGCCACTTCCGGCCCGTAGTCCCGGGCCAACAGGTACAGCGACAGATCTATCCCCGCCGTCACCCCGGCCGAGGTATACAGCTCACCGTCCTGCACGTACAGCCGATCGGCTTCAACCTGGGTTGACGGGCACAATAGCGCCAACTCTGCGGCATCACTCCAGTGGGTGGTGACCGTGCGCCCCTCCAGCAGCCCGGCCCTGGCGAGCATGAAAGCACCGTTGCAGATCGAGCCAAACCGCTGGGCCCGCGCGCAGGCATCGCGCAACCAGGCATCAAATGCCGGGCCAAAATCCACGAACGGCAACTGCGGGCCGCCCGCCACCAACAGCAGGTCGTAAGCCTCCAGAGCCTCACTGAAATGCTTGTGCGCGTTCAGTGACAAACCGTTGGAGCACGCCATTGTGGCGTGCTCCACCCCAATCACTTGCAGCCGATAGTGATCGTGTGACGGCAGAAAACGATTGGCTTCGGAAAACACATCCATAGGGCCGGTGACATCCAGTGACTGCACACCCGAGAACACCACGATGGCAACGGTTTTATTCATGGTAGGTATCGCTCTCAATGGATCAGGGCCACCACGGATCTGTGGCAAGTGCGTCTTCGTGGCGAGGGGATTTATTCCCGTTGGAGTGCACAGCGCTCCCGGACTTTTTGGACCCTTTGCGCAGCCCACCGGGGATAAATCCCCTCGCCACAAAAGCGTATCCGCCGAGACCAAACTTAGCCAATCCGCGACCAGCAAGCGGGTTTGGCGCGATATGCATGCTCATTGGCAAGGATCGCAGCCATGCATCGATTGTCCGGTTGCGGGGGCGAGAACAGACTTGATTCATCAGCGCCGCTAGGGCGTTCTGCATGAGGAAACTACCATGAGCAGCATCATTGCCGGCATCAAAATCCCTGATAGCGCGTTGGCCAAAGCCACCACTGAATACATTCGCGACGTGGAATCCGACTTGCTTTACCACCACTCACGCCGGGTATTCCTGTTCGGCGCCCTGAGCGGTGAGCGCAAGCAATTGGCTTACAACCCGGAGCTTCTTTACGTCGGCGCCATGTTCCACGACCTGGGGCTGGTGGAAGGTCATCGCAGCAACGATGAGCGCTTCGAAGTTGATAGCGCCAACGCCGCCAAAGCTTTCCTCAAGCCTTACGGATTTTCAGACGACGACATTGAACAGGTGTGGTTGTCGATTGCCTTGCATACCACGCCGGGCGTCGTTCAGCATTTGCGGCCGAACGTGGCGCTGGTCACAGCAGGCGTCGAAATGGATGTGCTGGGCATCGACTACGCCGCGTTTTCCACCGTACAGCGTGAAGCGGTGGTACATGCCCACCCGCGCGGCGAAGGGTTCAAGGAATGCATCCTGTGCGCGTTCGCCAACGGTTTCAAACACAAACCGGACAGCACGTTCGGCACCGTAAACGCCGATGTGCTGGTGGACAGCGAGCCAGGCTTCAAGCCCCTGAACTTTGTGGAGATCATCCGCAAATCTCCTTGGGTGTCCTGAAACAAAATGTGGGAGCGAGCCGGATCGCGATAGCGTGTCAGTCAACAACGACGTAGCTGACACACCATCGCGAGCAGGTTCGCTCCCACATTTGATCGGTGTCGAACACTTGGTTGGCGTTCACTGCAAAACCTGTGGGAGCGAGCCTGCTCGCGATGGGGCCGGCACATTCAACATCAGTATTGGCAGACACATTGTCTTCGCGAGCAGGCTCCCACAGGGGATTCAGGTCGACCACGGATTTGTGGTCGACCCGGCATTGCTTTTAGGCCACTTCCGGCGCTTGTGCGCGACGCACGTCCGGTTGCTTCCACGAATCGGCGGCGCTCTCTTCGATCGCTTGCTGAATCGCCCGTTTGCGGCTTTCTTCAGCACGGCGGCTGAAGAACCAGACCAGGAAGGTGACGATAGACACGGCCAGCAGAATCAGGCTCGCCACGGCGTTGATCTCTGGCTTCACGCCCAGACGCACCGCCGAGAACACTTCCATCGGCAAGGTCGTCGAACCAGGGCCCGAAACGAAGCTCGCCAGTACCAAGTCATCCAGCGACAAGGCGAACGACATCATGCCGCCTGCTGCCAGGGACGGCGCGATCATTGGAATGGTGATCAGGAAGAACACCTTCCACGGCCGCGCACCAAGGTCCATTGCCGCTTCTTCAATCGACAGGTCCAGCTCACGCAGACGCGCCGACACCACCACCGCCACGTACGCCGCACAGAACGTCGTGTGGGCGATCCAGATGGTGATGATGCCGCGTTCCTGCGGCCAACCGATCATCTGCGCCATGGCCACGAACAGCAGCAACAGCGACAGACCGGTAATCACTTCGGGCATTACCAACGGTGCAGTCACCAGGCCACCGAACAGCGTGCGCCCCTTGAAGTGAGTGATACGGGTCAGCACGAACGCTGCCAGCGTACCCAATGCAACCGCCGCCACCGCCGTGTAGCAGGCGATTTCCAGCGAACGCACCACCGAGCCCATCAGTTGGGTGTTGTCGAGCAGGCCGACGTACCATTTGATCGACCAGCCGCCCCACACCGTCACCAGTTTGGAGGCGTTGAACGAGTAGATCACCAGGATCAGCATCGGCGCATAGATGAACAGCAGTCCGAACACCAGCATAAAACTCGAGAAACTGAAGCGCTTCATTCTTTGCCCTCCATTTCTTTGGCTTGGCTACGGTTGAACAGGATGATCGGCACAATCAGGATCGCCAGCATCACCACCGCCAGCGCAGACGCTACCGGCCAGTCTCGGTTGTTGAAGAACTCTTGCCACAGCACCTTACCGATCATCAGCGTTTCCGGACCACCGAGCAGTTCCGGGATCACGAACTCGCCCACGACCGGAATGAACACCAGCATGCAACCGGCGATAATGCCGTTCTTGGACAGCGGAATGGTGATCTTCCAGAAGCTGTTGAACGTGCTCGAACCGAGGTCCGACGCGGCTTCCAACAAACTGTTGTCGTGCTTCACCAGGTTGGCGTAAAGCGGCAGGATCATGAACGGCAGGTAGGAGTAAACGACGCCGATGTACACCGCCAGGTTGGTGTTGAGGATCTGTAGCGGTTCGTTGATCCAGCCCATGCTCATCAGGAAACCGTTGAGCAGACCGTTGTTACTGAGGATGCCCATCCATGCGTAAACGCGGATCAGGATCGCGGTCCAGGTCGGCATCATGATCAGCAGCACCAGCACCGTTTGCAGCTCTTTGCGCGCGCTGGCGATGGCATAGGCCATCGGATAGCCAATCAACAGGCAGAGGATGGTGCTGAAAAACGCCATCTTCAACGAGCCGAGGTAAGCGGCGATGTACAACTCATCGTCGCCAAGCATCGCGTAGTTGCCCAGGTTCAACAGCACCTGCAGCTTCTGATCAACGAAGTTGTAGATCTCGGTGTACGGCGGAATGGCGACGTCGGCTTCGGCAAAACTGATCTTCAGGACGATGAAGAACGGCAGCATGAAGAACATGAACAGCCAGATGAACGGGACCCCGATGACCAGTTGGCGGCCACCGGGAATTATTCGATTGAGTCGGCGTTTGAATTTGCGCATGTTCATGAGCGAAGTACCACGCCGCTGTCGTCTTCCCAGTACACGTACACCTGGTCACCCCAGGTTGGACGCTGGCCACGACGTTCGGCGTTGGCTACGAACGATTGCACCAGTTTGCCGCTCGGCAGTTCGACGTAGAACACCGAATGCCCGCCGAGGTAGGCGATGTCATGCACTTTGCCGCTCGACCAGTTGTATTCACAGGTCGGCATATCGGCCGTCACCAGCAGTTTTTCCGGGCGAATGGCGTAGGTGACAGACTTGTCCTGCACCGAAGTGCTGATGCCGTGGCCGACGTAAATCTTACGGTCCAGGTCCTTGCAGGTGATGATCGCGTGGCCTTCGGCGTCGTCGATCACTTCGCCTTCGAAGATGTTGACGTTACCGATGAATTCGCAGACCAGGCGGCTGGTCGGGGTTTCGTAAATGTCGATCGGGCTGCCGATCTGAGCGATCCAGCCCAGGTGCATGATCGCGATGCGCTCGGCCATGGTCATGGCCTCTTCCTGGTCGTGGGTCACCATGACGCAGGTCACGCCAACACGCTCGATGATCTCGACCAGTTCGAGCTGCATCTGCGAGCGCAGCTTTTTGTCCAGCGCGCCCATCGGCTCATCGAGCAGCAACAGCTTCGGACGCTTGGCCAGCGAACGCGCCAAGGCCACACGCTGACGCTGGCCACCGGACAACTGATGCGGCTTGCGTTTGGCGTACTGGCTCATCTGTACCAGCTTGAGCATTTCGGCCACGCGAGCATCGACTTCAGACGCCGGGATCTTGTCCTGCTTGAGGCCGAAGGCGATGTTCTGCGCCACCGTCATGTGCGGGAACAAAGCGTACGACTGAAACATCATGTTGATCGGTCGTTCGTACGGCGGCATGTCGGTGATGTCGACGCCGTCGAGGAAAATACGCCCCTCGGTCGGCCGTTCGAAGCCTGCGAGCATGCGCAGCAAGGTGGATTTGCCCGATCCCGAACCGCCGAGCAGGGCGAAGATTTCACCCTTTTTGATTTCCAGGGACACATCGTCCACGGCAATCGTCTCGTCGAACTTCTTCGTGACCCGGTCGATTTTGACCAACACCTGTTTAGGTGATTGGTCGCCCTCGAGGGCTTTCTTATAGGCGCCGGAGGCAACTGCCATTTACGAAACTCCCAGAAAAAAAGAGTGCAGTTCGCTCAAGGTGAGCCAACCTTGGATAGTTTGAGCTTTGAAGCTACTTACCCGTCTTGACCTTGGTCCAGCTGCGGGTCATCAAACGTTGAATGTTGGGTGGTAACTCGACCGATACGTAGGTTTTGTCGAGGACTGCTTGCGGTGGATAAACCGCTTCGTCGGTGCGAATGGACTGTTCCATCAGTTTGTCCGACCCTGGATTCGGGTTGGCGTAGCCGACGTAATCACTGACCTGAGCAATAACCTCGGGTTTCAGTAAATAGTTGATGAAGGCATGGGCTTCCTTGACGTTGGTCGAGTCCTTGGGAATCGCCAGCATGTCGAACCACAGCGCACCACCTTCTTTAGGAATCGTGTAGGCGATGTTCACGCCTTTCTTCGCTTCATCAGCCCGGTTTTTGGCCTGGAAGATGTCACCGGAGAAACCGATGGCCACGCAGATGTCACCGTTGGCCAGGTCTGCGATGTATTTGGAGGAATGGAAATACGTCACGTAAGGCCGCACAGCCAGCAACTTGGCTTCAGCCTTTTTGTAATCAGCGGGGTTCGTGCTGTTAGCGTCCAGCCCCATGTAGTTAAGGACTGTGGGCATCATTTCATCAGCCGAGTCGAGGAACGCTACGCCGCAACTGTGTAGCTTCTTGATGTTCTCGGGTTCAAACAGCACACCCCACGAATCAATCTTGTCGACGCCCAGTACCGCTTTGACTTTGTCGACGTTGTAACCGATGCCGTTGGTGCCCCACAGATAAGGCACGGCGTACAAGTTACCTGGATCGTTTTGCTCCAGACGCTTGAGCAGTACCGGGTCAAGGTTGGAATAGTTGGGCAACTGCGACTTGTCGAGTTTCTGGAAGGCGCCAGCCTTGATCTGTTTACCAAGGAAGTGATTGGACGGCACCACCACGTCGTAACCGGTACGCCCGGCCAGCAGTTTGCCTTCCAGGGTTTCGTTGGAATCGAAAACGTCATACACCGGTTTGATGCCGGTGGATTTCTGGAAATCGGCAAGGGTGGTCTGACCGATGTAATCCGACCAGTTATAAATATGCACAGTGCCAGCGGCCTGAACACTGACGGCCAGCGTCAGCCCGGCAGCCACCAACAGTGCATTGCGTAACAAAGAAAAAATAGGCAAGTGGAGGTCCTCTGAAATTAGTTGGGCCCAAGTTGCCCCGTGTTACATGACAGCCTTAGCTGCCCAGCAACAAAACCGGCGCGCAACTTACCCTCGATAAACCGTTCCAGCAAACTTTATGAAGATCTGTAGCAGCTGCCGCAGGCTGCATTCGACTGCGAAGCCGCCGTGCTGTCGAAAAAGCGGAGGTCTTTCAAACCTCAACACAGCCTTCGGCAACTGCTACAGATGTGTTACTTACCGGACTTAATTTTGGTCCAGCTGCGAGTCAGGATCCGCTGGGTAGCGGCCGGCAAGTCGGCAATCGCATACAGCTTGGCCAGAACGTCAGCCGGTGGGTAGATGCCCGGGTCGCTGGTGATGTCTTTATCAACCAACGGGGTCGCCGCCGCGTTGCCGTTCGGGAAGCGCACGGCATTGGTGATTGCAGCCATGACTTCCGGCTTCTGCAGGTAGGTCATGAACTTGTAGGCGCCCTCGACGTTTTCGGCATCTTTAGGGATGGCGACCATGTCGTAGAAGCTGCCTGCACCTTCTTTCGGAATGTTGTAGCTGACTTTCACCTTGTCGCCGGCTTCAGCAGCGCGGGACTTGGCCTGGTAGATGTCACCCGAGTAACCGATCGCTACGCAGATGTTGCCGTTAGCCAGGTCGGAGATGTACTTGGAGGAGTGGAAGTAGGCGATCGAAGGGCGAACCTTGAGGAACAGCGCTTCAGCTTCGGCCAGTTGTTTTTTGTCCTGGCTGTCGGTTGGATAGCCCAGGTAATGCAAGGCCACCGGAATCATCTCGGTTGGCGAATCCAGCACGCTGATACCGCACGACTTCAACTTGGCGGCGTTTTCAGGTTTGAAAATCAGGTCCCAGGAGTTAGTCGGCGCGTCTGGGCCCAGAGCAGCCTTGACCTTCTCGGCGTTGAAGCCGATACCAATCGAACCCCACATGTAAGGGAAGGCGTGTTCGTTACCCGGGTCGCTGACCGATACCGCTTTAAGCAGGTCCGGGTTCAGGTTTTTCCAGTTTGGCAGCTTGGACCGGTCCAGTTTTTGGTAAACACCGGCCTTGATCTGCTTGGCGAGGAAGTTGTTCGACGGGACGACGATGTCGTAACCGGACTTGCCTGCCAGCAACTTGGCTTCGAGGGTTTCGTTACTGTCGAAAACGTCGTACACCACTTTGATCCCGGACTCTTTCTCGAAGTTCGCGATGGTGTCCGGAGCGATGTAATCGGACCAGTTATAGACGTGCAACACTTTATCGTCCGCCTGAACTGCACCCGCCATCACGCCCAGCAGGGACATGGCGAGGAGGGTCTTGCCAGCTATCTTCATACCTAATGCCTTCATGGGTAATGCTCCAATTTTTCTTTTTAACCACGTGCTCAGCGGCCTTTTACTGGGCATCCGAACAACCGGTAGTCTGGCAAGTTCCGAGGCAGGCTTTCAAGGAAAGGCCCATCCTTTATTTGCACTGAGCGAAGTGCCACCTTCGCACTCCGCCCAGAGCCTAGCACTTAGGCCTGCAACGCACTCAGGGTCAGGTCCAGGCACTTGCGCGCCTTGGCCACCAGCTCATCGATTTCGGCCGGTGTAATCACCAACGGCGGAGCAATGATCATGGTGTCGCCCACGGCACGCATGATCAGTCCGTTGTCGAAGCAGAACTGACGGCAGATCATGCCAACACCGCGATCTTCGTAACGTTTGCGGGTGGCTTTGTCCTGAACCAGTTCGATGGCCCCCAACAGGCCTACACCGCGCACTTCACCCACCAACGGATGGTCGTTCAGTTCCCGTAGACGCTTTTGCAAATACGGTGCCGTTTCTGCGTGAACGCGCTCGATAATTTTTTCTTCGCGCATGATGCGGATGTTTTCCAGCGCCACAGCAGCGGCTACCGGGTGACCCGAATACGTGAATCCGTGGTTGAAATCACCACCCTCATTGAGCACTGCGACCACTTCGTCGCGCACGATCAGGCCACCCATCGGGATGTAGCCAGACGTCAGGCCTTTGGCAATGGTCATCATGTCTGGCTTGAGGCCATAGAAATCGCTACCGAACCACTCACCCGTACGGCCGAAACCGCAGATCACTTCATCGGCGACGAACAGAATGTCGTACTTGGCGAGGATTTCCTTGATGCGCGGCCAGTAGGTTTCTGGCGGAATGATCACGCCGCCTGCGCCCTGAATCGGCTCGGCAATAAAGGCACCGACGTTGTCCACGCCGACTTCCAGAATCTTCTCTTCCAGCTGATTGGCTGCCCACACACCGAACTCTTCCGGCGTCATGTCGCCGCCTTCGGCAAACCAGTAAGGCTGGGCAATGTGAACAATGCCCGGGATCGGCAAGTCGCCTTGTTCGTGCATATAGGTCATGCCACCCAGGCTCGCGCCGGCCACGGTGGAACCGTGATAACCGTTCTTGCGGCTGATGATGACTTTTTTGTTCGGCTGGCCTTTGATCGCCCAGTAGTGACGAACCATACGCAGCATGGTGTCGTTACCTTCAGAGCCGGAACCGGTGAAGAACACATGGTTCATGCCTTCAGGCGCGATATCGGCAATGGCTTTGGCCAGCTCAAGTACCGGCGGGTGAGCGGTCTGGAAGAACAGGTTGTAATAAGGCAACTCGCGCATTTGTTTGCTGGCGGCATCGGCCAACTCATCGCGACCATAGCCGATCGCAACACACCACAGACCGGCCATGCCGTCGAGGATCTTGTTGCCTTCGCTGTCCCACAGGTACACGCCTTTGGCATGGGTAATGATCCGCGGGCCTTTTTCTTTCAGCTGCTTGAAATCGCTGAACGGCGCCAGGTGGTGATCATTGCTCAGCGCTTGCCACTCACGGGTTTGCGGGTTGTTACTGGTCATGCGAATTCTCCTTGGATTCCAGTGAAAGCGCCGCCAGCGACGGCGGCGCCCGGCGCATCAGACGGCGAAGAGCAGGAATTCCCGTTCCCACGAACTGATCACGCGCTTGAAGTTTTCATGCTCGGCTCGTTTGACCGCGACATAGCCGGTGATGAATTTCTTGCCCAGGTATTTCTCGATAGTCGCGCTGTTTTCCATGCGTTCCAGCGCGTCTTCGATGGTCAGTGGCAGGCGCAAGTTGCGGCGTTCATAGCCACGCCCAACCACCGGCGCACTCGGGTTGATGCCCTCGACCATGCCGATGTAGCCGCACAGCAGGCTCGCGGCAATCGCCAGGTATGGGTTGGCGTCGGCACCCGGCAGGCGGTTTTCCACCCGACGGTTTTGCGGGCCGGCGTCCGGAACCCGCAGGCCCACGGTGCGGTTTTCTTCGCCCCACTCCACGTTTACCGGTGCCGAGGTGTCCGGCAGGAAGCGGCGGAACGAGTTGACGTTGGGCGCAAACAGCGGCAGCAATTCAGGAATGAATTTCTGCAGACCGCCGATGTGGTTCAGGAACAACTGGCTCATGGTTCCGTCTTCATTAGAGAAGACGTTCTTGCCGGTTTCGATATCAATGATGCTCTGGTGCAGGTGCATGGCGCTGCCAGGCTCGCCGGTCATCGGCTTGGCCATGAAGGTGGCCGCCACGTCGTGTTTCAGCGCGGCTTCACGCATGGTGCGTTTGAACACCAGAATCTGGTCGGCCAACGACAGGGCATCGCCATGACGGAAGTTGATTTCCATCTGAGCCGTGCCGTCCTCGTGGATCAACGTGTCGAGGTCCAGCTCTTGCAGTTCACACCAGTCGTAGACGTCTTCGAACAGCGGATCGAATTCGTTCGCCGCTTCAATCGAGAACGACTGGCGGCCCGTTTCAGGGCGGCCCGAACGGCCAATCGGCGGCTGCAGCGGGAAGTCCGGGTCTTCGCAGCGCTTGGTCAGGTAAAACTCCATTTCTGGCGCCACAATCGGCTGCCAGCCCCTGTCGGAATAGAGTTTCAGGACCTTTTTAAGCACGTTGCGCGGCGACAACTCAATCGGGTTGCCCTGCTTGTCGTACGTATCGTGAATCACCTGCGCAGTGGGCTCGATGGCCCAAGGCACCAGGAACACCGCGTTCTGGTCGGGGCGGCAGATCATGTCGATATCAGCCGGGTCGAGCAGCTCGTAATAGATGTCGTCTTCGACATAGTCGCCCGTCACCGTCTGCAGCAGAACGCTTTCAGGCAGGCGCATGCCTTTTTCGGCAATAAACTTGTTGGTCGGCGAAATCTTGCCCCGAGTGATCCCGGTCAAGTCGCCAATCATGCATTCGACTTCTGTGATCTTGTGGTCTTTCAACCAATCGGTGAGCTGGTCGAGGTTGTTACTCATAAATGCCTCTAGGCTGAGTTTCCTGACTCTTATAAGTCAGGCGTTGTTTGACGCATCGGCGCCGCGTTGAAATCAGTGTCTGCTACACGCTATCGTGCTTGCCAAGTGCTGCAAGGCGAATGCCGGGCGTGCAGAATCACGAGCGGTGCTCAGCTTATTGGCCGAGCCGCTATTGTGAATCGGTTCTATATTGAATGAAGTAACCGTAATGGGGGTGTTGCCCAAGCCGTCCAGAATATCGGACGGTAGCGGTCGGTTCGACGGTGATGAAACAATCGCCGTCAAACCCGGAGCTGCCAAGGCCAGGGCGCGGACGCAGTTGTCGCCACTGATGTGATAAGCATTCAGACCGCGCTGCATTGAGCACACGGTGACGCCGATTATCGGCAGGCGAGACATGAAGCACCCCGGTATTATTGCTGTTATGGGTTTGATTCGAGCTTAGCCTTGTTCATTTTTTTACACAACACCCCCGTAAAAAATACAACACGGCCCGCTCAAGCCTGCGGTCGTCATTACACTGAAAGACCAAAAAACGCCCCAAAGTGCCTCAAAAAAGCCTCACGGGCGCTTTTTTAGGGCAAAAAAGGCCTCGCTTGACTTCGGCATGCCGTTCGGGTTGACTGAAACCCGAAGAGATCAATGATTGATATTTTTAACAACAAAGGTGTTGCATCATGTCGGTACCCCCGCGTGCCGTTCAGCTTAACGAAGCGAACGCGTTCCTTAAGGAACATCCTGAGGTTCTGTACGTTGACCTTCTGATTGCGGATATGAATGGTGTGGTGCGCGGCAAGCGCATCGAACGCACCAGCCTCCACAAGGTTTACGAGAAAGGCATCAACCTGCCGGCCTCTCTATTTGCTCTGGATATCAATGGCTCTACGGTGGAAAGCACCGGCCTGGGTCTGGACATCGGCGATGCTGACCGAATCTGCTATCCAATCCCCGACACCCTGTGCAATGAGCCTTGGCAGAAGCGCCCTACCGCGCAACTGTTAATGACCATGCACGAACTCGAAGGTGAACCCTTCTTCGCGGATCCCCGTGAAGTCTTGCGTCAAGTTGTTACCAAGTTCGACGATATGGGCCTGACCATCTGCGCCGCGTTTGAACTTGAGTTCTACCTGATCGACCAGGAAAACGTGAACGGCCGTCCACAGCCGCCACGTTCGCCAATCTCCGGCAAACGCCCGCACTCGACACAGGTTTACCTGATCGACGACCTCGACGAATACGTCGACTGCCTCCAGGACATTCTGGAAGGTGCGAAGGAGCAAGGCATCCCGGCTGATGCAATCGTCAAGGAAAGTGCTCCGGCGCAGTTCGAAGTGAACCTGCACCACGTTGCCGACCCGATCAAGGCATGCGACTACGCGGTTCTGCTAAAACGCCTGATCAAAAACATTGCCTACGACCATGAGATGGACACCACGTTCATGGCCAAGCCTTACCCGGGCCAGGCAGGTAATGGTTTGCACGTCCACATCTCGATCCTTGATAAAGACGGCAAAAATATTTTTGCCAGTGAGGATCCCGAGCAGAACGCCGCACTGCGTCACGCGATCGGCGGTGTGCTCGAGACCCTACCGGCGCAGATGGCTTTCCTCTGCCCGAACGTCAACTCCTACCGTCGTTTCGGCGCACAGTTCTACGTGCCGAATGCGCCATGCTGGGGTCTGGACAACCGCACTGTTGCGGTACGCGTGCCCACCGGCTCCGCAGACGCGGTTCGCCTGGAACACCGCGTTGCCGGCGCCGATGCCAACCCGTACCTGCTGATGGCTTCGGTACTGGCTGGCGTGCACCACGGCCTGACCAACAAGATCGAGCCGGGCGCGCCCGTAGAAGGCAACTCCTACGAGCAAAACGAGCAGAGCCTGCCGAACAACCTGCGCGATGCACTGCGTGAGCTGGACGACAGCGAAGTCATGGCCAAGTACATCGATCCTAAATACATCGATATCTTCGTCGCCTGTAAAGAGAGCGAGCTGGAGGAGTTCGAACACTCCATCTCCGACCTCGAATACAACTGGTACCTGCATACCGTGTAAGCGATTGCAGTAAAAAGAAACGCCGCCGGCCTTACAGTCAGCGGCGTTTTTTTATGCGTTTTGTTGTGCCGGCCGAGTCAGAAGAGACCTGGCCATGGCGAGGCCTTTGCGGTATAGGCGCTCGCTGGACACACACAGCGAATGTCTGCTCAGGTGGTGGTCAAGATCGTCGAGGCGGTGCAGAACTTCGGACATTGACTCGAGACCGCCGCGGCTAACACCGCCGACCAGCGGTTGTTGCGACAGGCCCTGCTGAAAAAGTGGAACGGTAAGTTAACCCATCTCGATGAGCGGAATTTGACAAAACAGTTGTCGCGGTGATGTCACACTCAAAAGCCGGTGCGACGGGGACAACAGCGTTCTCACACGTAAAGTTTCAAGCCATTGCGACTCTTGTTCGGCGCAGTAGAGGGTTACTTAATTATTGTGAAGTAACTCGATTATTTTTCACCTATAAAAGGTCACAGGGGCGAGTATGCCGAACGAAGCTATCTCACAAGCACGGCCAGGTTACAATTACCAACTTGTTGACGAGACAACCCCCCCCTTCAAAAAATGCGTCTTCACTCAAGCAGGCCGGCAACACGCCAAATAATTTCGAATTGCAGCCGATGGTAAAAACTTGGAATAAAGACATTCAAAATGTGGCTAAGCCGAGCACGAACAGCACTGCTGAAAATCCGATTAAGAGCAGACTTATAACGTGCGCCAAGGTGACAGGCATCGTGACAGGGATAGGAATGCTTCTGGGCGCCCCTTTTGCGATCCGACATTTTTATGGCTCGGGGACAACCAACTCTGGAGCTATACGCGAGAACAATCCCTCTCACTTTCCGAGGGCAGAACCGCTGATCAGTCATTATGATCCGGCGAGTACAGTGTTTAATCTAATGGATTGGGCTGGTCGCGAAATTAATGTAGCTGCTGCGTCGAACATCACTCGAGAGTCTATTTCTGAATTTTTTATCAAACTTGCAGTAGACGATATAGATGGGCATGAGGTGGCCCGTGACAGCGAGATACAAACAAAATTTCCAGAGATATTCAATGCTATCGAGCAAGGTCGTAAAGACTCAGTTATCTATTTGAAAAGCTTTCGGGATCAGTGCATAGAGAATTGCGACATCCCCTTGCCACCAGTGAGCGAAGGTGGATCGGGGGAATACCTGAAAGCTTTCCTCGATTGGATGCTTGAACAAACTACCCATTTAACCTCCTCGGAACGCGGTCACGCAAGCGACACCGTCTACACAAACCTTCTCTCTGAAATGAATGTCAGTCAGGCTGACTTTGGAAGTAGAGATTCGTATATCGGCAATCGGACATTAATAGATTTCTTGATTGAACTGGCAGAAAACCCATGCCATGCAAATAGTTTGTCTCGACAATGCATCCAATACGTACTCATGGAGCAAAGTTCGGCAGGATTAGACAAGGACAAGGCAGCAAATCGTCCACTAACTTACGCAATAAATCCGTCACCTCTGCCTGCTATGTTAGAAAGCCCACAAGTACCATTAGTATTTACTACCAACATGGCAAATCTGATCCGCCACCCGCTTCTATTGGCACATATGATGGTTCACGAACTAATACACTCTGCCGGATTCAATGATCCACTTTACACCGGTGTAGACAGCAACATCATTAACTCCAACAACCCTACACTTGAAAATCAGATCAGGATTTACGACAAAACCTATTTTGAATTCAGACAAAATATTGCCACCCATATTGATAACATTCCGACGCCATTTCAGTTCGCTCTCGAGGAGTTCTTCGACATACATATAGGGGACCAAGGCATGAACTACTATGAAAAAATGAGCAAACTTAAGGTAGAGCTACTGAACGATGATGTTTTGTGGGAGAGCTTTGAAAATGACGCACCTGACCTTATAGCTATGCGCATTTTAACTGAAAGCAGGCGAAACGGGACTTCCCCAGTCGCGTGAGACCAGCCGAAGGCGTCTTGCGGCCAAGGTGGGACACTGTGGATATTGGCCAAGGTAAGTTTGCAAAGACTTTACCGGAACCGCGAGAGCCACAATGACCCAACCTGCTATCAGAGCTAGTTAGAGGAGTTCGAGCACTCCATCTCCTACCTAGAGTACAACTGGTACCTGCATACCGTATTAGCGGCTGCAGTAAAAAGAAACGCCGCCGGCCTTACAGTCAGCGGCGTTTTTTTATGGCCGCCTTCGGCGGTTCGCTAGCAGGCTAGCTCTCACAGTTGATCTCCAGTGAACTCAAATCCTGTGTGCACCACAAATCCCTGTGGGAGCTAGCCTGCTAGCTCTCACAGTTGATCTCCAGTGAACTCAAATGCTGTGTGCACCGCAAATCCCTGTGGGAGCTAGCCTGCTAGCTCTCACAGTTGATCTTCAGTGAACTCAAATCCTGTGTGCACCGCAAATCCCTGTGGGAGCTAGCCTGCTAGCTCTCACAGTTGATCTCCAGTGAACTCAAATCCTGTGTGCACCGCAAAATCCCTGTGGGAACTAGCCTGCTAGCTCTCACAGTTGATCTCCAGTGAACTCAAATCCTGTGTGCACCGCAAATCCCTGTGGGAGCTAGCCTGCTAGCTCTCACAGTTGATCTCCAGTGAACTCAAATCCTGTGTGCACCACAAATCCCTTTGGGAGCTAGCCTGCTAGCTCCCACAGTTGATCTCCAGTGAACTCAAATCCTGTGTGCACCGCAAAATCCCTGTGGGAGCTAGCTTGCTAGCTCTCACAGTTGATCTCCAGTGAACTCAAATCCTGTGTGCACCGCAAAATCCCTGTGGGAGCTAGCCTGCTAGCTCTCACAGTTGATCTCCAGTGAACTCAAATCCTGTGTGCACCGAAAAATCCCTGTGGGAGCTAGCCTGCTAGCGATGGCGTCCTGGCAGACAACATAGATGCCTGCTCGTACAATGCCCGCTGCCTTCGCTGGAGACTTCAATGACTCGCACCGCCACTACTCGCAAACCCCGCGCACGCAGTCAGGCGCGGATCGATTCGATCCTCGATGCCGCTCGTACGCTGCTGGCGACCGAGGGGGTGGCCAGCCTGTCGATCTACAGTGTCGCCGAACGCGCGGACATCCCGCCCTCCTCGGTCTATCACTTCTTTGCCAGCGTCCCGGCTTTACTCGAAGCGCTGACTGCCGACGTGCACGCGGCGTTCCGCGCCTGCCTCCAGGCACCGATCAATCACGACGGCCTCACCGGTTGGCGCGACCTGTCACGATTGGTGGAACAGCGCATGTTGGTGATTTATGACGAGGATGCCGCCGCCCGCCAACTGATTCTCGCGCAGCACGGTTTGACCGAGGTTACCCAGGCCGACCGCCAGCACGATATTGAACTCGGCGACCTTATGCACAAGCTGTTCGATCATCACTTCGAACTGCCGAGGCTGCCCAATGATGTCGATGTGTTTGCACTGGCGATGGAGTTGGGCGATCGCGTTTACGCGCGCTCAGTGCAGCAGCACGGGCAGATAACCCCGCGTATGGCCGAGGAAGGGATGCGGGTGTTTGATGCGTACCTGGGACTGTATCTGCCGCCTTATCTGCACAAGCGCACGCTTTGAGCCTGAGATTCATAGTGGCTTCGATGGCCTCATCGCGAGCAGGCTCGCTCCCACATTTGGAATGCGTTCTCCTTGTGGCAGCGGGCTCGCTCCCACATTTGGAATGCTTTTCCCTTGTGGCAGCAGGCTTGCTCCCACATTTGAAATGTTTTTCCCTTGTGGGAGCGGGCTTGCTCGCGAATGCCGCAGCGCCAACCTGCCTGGCGCGCCCATAAAAAACCCCGAAGGGCTTAAACCCTTCGGGGCTGTCGTTTACGCACAACTTACAACTTGGCGATCGACACTTCTGTGGACTTCACGAACGCGATCACTTCGCTACCGACTACCAGCTCAAGCTCTTTTACCGAGCGCGTGGTAATCACCGAAGTGACGATACCGGACGCAGTTTGTACGTCGATCTCCGACAGCACGTCACCGAGTACGATTTCCTTGATCGAGCCTTTGAACTGGTTACGAACGTTGATGGCTTTGATAGTCATGCGATTTCTCCTGGAGTCGATATGAGCCGCAAGCTACGAGCTACAAGCCACAAGAAGAAGCAGAACGCTTTTACTTGCCACTTGAACCTTGCAACTTGCCGCTGCTTCTATTGCGCCCAACGCAATTGCGTAGGCAATGGTGAAACAGGTTCCGGTTCCGGCGGCTCGCCGGGCAGTGACAGCACACGATTGAGCACTTCGGTTTCCAGCGTTGCCAGCCGATGTGAGCCGCGAACCCGAGGGCGCGGCAATTCGACGTGCAGGTCGAGGCCGACTTCGCCGTCTTCGATAAGGATCACCCGATCGGCAATCGCCACGGCTTCACTGACGTCATGGGTCACCAGCAACACGGTGAAACCGTGCTGCTGCCAGAGCCGCTCGATCAGTTGCTGCATTTCAATTCGGGTCAGGGCATCCAGTGCGCCCAACGGCTCATCCAGCAGCAGCAATCGCGGTTGATGGATCAGTGCGCGAGCCAGTGCCACACGTTGCTTCTGACCGCCGGACAATGCCGCTGGCCACTCATTGGCGCGGTCGGCCAGGCCCACCGACTCCAAAGCTTCCAGCGCTTTGGGCCGCCAGTTGCCCTTGAGCCCCAGACCAACGTTGTCGATGACCTTTTTCCACGGCAGCAAACGTGCTTCCTGAAACATCAATCGCGTGTCTTCAAGCGCATCGCTCAGCGGCGCCGAACCTGCCAGCAGCTCACCGCCAGTGGGTTTGTCGAGACCGGCCAGTAACCGCAGTAACGTACTTTTGCCGCAACCGCTGCGCCCGACGACAGCCACAAACTGGCCAGCGGGAATGTGCAGATCGATCTCTCGCAGCACGTGTCGCGACCCAAAGGTTTTTTGCAACTTACGCACTGCCAGCGGAATACCGCGCAGCAAACGTGGAGGTTGTTGAGCCGTCATGCGGCACCTCCCTTGCTAACCTGATACGCCGGATGCCAGCGCAACCACACTCGCTCAAGCCCACGAGCCGCAAGGTCTGCCAGTTTGCCGAGCACCGCGTACAGGAGAATCGCCAGCACCACGACGTCGGTTTGCAAAAACTCCCGGGCATTCATTGCCAGATAGCCGATGCCGGAACTCGCGGAAATGGTTTCTGCGACGATCAACGTCAACCACATGAACCCCAGCGCAAAGCGCACGCCCACCAGAATCGATGGCAATGCACCCGGCAGGATCACCTGGCGGAACAGGCTGAACCCGGACAAACCATAGCTACGGGCCATTTCCACCAGCGCCGGATCTACGTTACGAATACCGTGGTAGGTATTGAGGTAAATCGGAAACAACGTGCCTAAGGCGACCAGAAAAATCTTCGCTGATTCGTCGATGCCGAACCACAGGATCACCAGTGGAATCAACGCCAGGTGCGGCACGTTACGAATCATCTGCACCGAACTGTCGAGCAGGCGTTCGCCCCATTTCGACAACCCGGTGATAAACCCCAGGGCCAAACCAATACTGCCGCCAATGGTGAAACCGAGCGCCGCACGCCAGCCGCTGATAGCCAGATGCGTCCAGATTTCACCGCTGCGCACCAAGCTCACACCGGCTTCGATAACGGCAATCGGCGCGGGGAGAATCCGCGTCGACAACCAGCCTGCCGACACCGATAACTGCCATACCGCCAGCAGCAAGATCGGTAACGCCCAAGGCGCCAGATTGTGGATGATTTTTTTCATGGCGCGCCTCAGCTCTGGGACGCGGCTTTGGGAAGAATATCGTTGGCGACCATCTCACCGAACGGGCTGACGTAATTGGCGCCTTTGGGTAGCTCAGGTCGTTCGATGTCCAGGTGCGGGAATAACAATTCGGCTACGCGATACGACTCTTCCAGGTGTGGGTAGCCAGAGAAGATGAACGTATCAATGCCCAAGTCCGCGTATTCCTTCACGCGGGCGGCCACGGTCGGACCGTCACCCACCAGCGCAGTACCCGCACCGCCGCGTACCAGACCGACGCCGGCCCACAGGTTGGGGCTGACTTCCAGATTGTCGCGACTACCGCCATGCAATGCGGCCATGCGCTGCTGCCCGACCGAGTCAAAACGCGCCAGAGAAGCCTGGGCGCGGGCGATGGTTTCTTCGTCCAGGTGCGAGATCAGACGGTCGGCTGCTTGCCACGCTTCGGCGTTGGTTTCACGGACAATCACATGCAAACGAATACCGAAACGTACGGTGCGACCAAGCTTCGCTGCTTTGGCGCGCACTTGTTCAATCTTCTCGGCAACAGCCGCCGGTGGCTCGCCCCAGGTCAGGACCATTTCAACCTGTTCGGCCGCGAGGTCTTGCGCCGCCTCGGAAGAACCGCCGAAGTACAGCGGCGGACGCGGCTGCTGGATCGGCGGATAAAGCAGTTTGGCGCCCTTCACGCTGATGTGCTGGCCGTCGTAATCAACGGTTTCGCCTTCCAGTACCCGGCGCCAGATGCGGGTGAATTCTACTGAAGCCTGATAACGCTCTTCGTGGCTGAGGAACAAACCGTCACCGGCCAATTCTTCCGGATCGCCGCCCGTGACCAGATTGAACAACGCGCGACCGCCAGACAGTCGATCCAGCGTCGCTGCCTGACGCGCTGCAACCGTCGGGGAAATGATCCCGGGGCGCAGCGCAACAAGGAATTTCAAACGCTGGGTCACCGGAATCAGCGACGCGGCAACCAGCCACGAGTCTTCGCACGAGCGGCCGGTAGGGATCAAAACCCCGCCAAACCCCAGACGATCGGCCGCTTGCGCGACTTGTTGCAAATAACCGTGGTCGACGGCGCGAGCGCCTTCAGCGGTGCCAAGGTAATGGCCGTCGCCGTGAGTAGGCAGGAACCAGAAGATATTGAGGCTCATGGAGTGGTCTCCTTAGGGATTCGATTACGGTGCTGTGGCAACGGCCGCCGGTGGCGTCCAGATCACGTCTTTGATGCTCAGCGGCTTGGGAATCAGCTTGAGCTGATAGAAGCTGTCGGCAATTTTCTGTTGGGCGGCGATCACCTCAGGGGTCAAAAATTGCGCACCGTAACCTTGGCGTTTCACCGAGGTCAGGGTGATGTCCGCAGGCAGACCGAGCAGGGGCGCAACCTGTTGGGTGACATCGTCCGGGTTGGCTTTGGACCACTCACCGACCGCGCGCACTTCTTCCACCAGGGTCTTGATCACCTCAGGATTTTTCAGCGCGTAAGGCTTGGTCGCCAGGTAGAACTGATGGTTGTCGACGATGCCTTGCCCGTCGCGCAAGGTGCGCGCTTGCAGTTGCTGTTCGGCGGCAGCCTGGTACGGGTCCCAAATAACCCAGGCATCGACGCTGCCACGCTCGAAGGCGGCGCGGGCATCGGCGGGTGGCAGGAACACGGTCTGGATGTCGGTGTATTTGAGGCCGGCATCTTCAAGCGCACGCACCAACAGGTAGTGCACGTTGGAGCCTTTGTTGAGGACGACTTTCTTGCCTTTGAGCGCCTGCACCGATTTGATCGGCGAGTCCTTCGGCACCAGGATTGCTTCGCTGTGTGGCGCTGGCGGTTCATAAGCGACATACAGCAGATCGGCACCGGCCGCTTGGGCGAACACGGGCGGCGTTTCACCGGTAACGCCAAAGTCGATAGAGCCTACGTTCAGGCCTTCCAGCAACTGCGGACCGCCAGGGAACTCAGTCCATTGCACGTCCACACCTTGTGCAGCGAGACGTTTTTCCAGCGTGCCCTTGGCTTTGAGCAGCACCAAAGTGCCGTACTTTTGATAACCGATTCGTAGCGTCTCGGCCTGAGCCTGAGAAATAACGCCGAAGGACACAGCCGCCACAAACAGAGCGACCAGACCGCGGCGCAAAATAACAGTGCGCATAGCGCTCTCCTTTTTGCGATTGGGTGTTGGCTGCACCTGCTTGGCCGTTAGCGGCTGAGTAAGGCGAGTTTTAAAACTAAAAAATAAAAGGCTTTAAATGCTCCAGCGAGCACTCAGTAAACGTTCATTCAACAGGCGTGGATCGATCGGCTTCGGACGTCGGGCCATGGCGCTGAAGAACAGATCCAGCGATTCGTTGAGTCGCTGTTCCAGCTCCGGCGCCAACTGCGCCTGGGCGCTGCCTTCGCCATAAGCGATCTGACTGTCTTCGGCGAAAATACCGTGCAGCATTTCCTGCGCTTTCAATGCTGACAGCACCGGTTTTAGCGCGTAATCCACCGCCAGCATGTGGGCGATGCTGCCACCGGTGGCCATCGGCAAAACCACTTTATGCGCCAATGCGCGTTCGGGCAGCAGGTCCAAAATAGTCTTCAAGGCACCGGAAAAGGATGCTTTGTAAACCGGTGTGGCAATCACCAGGCCATCGGCGTTTTCAATCTGTTGCAGCAGGTCGATCACTTTCGGGCTATCGAACCGTGCGTGTAGCAAGTCTTCGGCCGGGAAGTCCCGTACCTGGTAACTCACCACTTCCACACCTTGCTCCTGCAACCAACGCTGAGAACGCTCCAGCAGCACCCCGGAGCGGGAGCGTTGGCTGGGACTTCCACCGAGTGAGACGACCAGCATTCAGATGATTCCTTGAACGGTGTTGGCGATTCGCAGTGTGCGATCTCGCTTCAATGGCATGACCTTAACAGCTGATTTATATATCCATAAATCATATTTATTCATTTAGTTATGCAATAAAGAAATATACAAACACATTTATTACGGGCAAAAAAACAGGCCGTGAAAACGGCCTGAAATCCCTGCTTATTGAATGCCCTCATCGCGAGCAAGCTCTCTCCCACAGTGCATCGGGATAAATCACACAGACAGGGTCAACCAAAGACCCCCTGCGGGAGCAAGCCTGCTCGCGAAGCTGTATCAGAAGCAACGCACTGATCACTTGTTCGGTTGTGGCGTCAGGCGCAGGTAAGGTTTCACTGCGCGATAGCCCTTGGGGAAGCGCTTTTTGATTTCGTCTTCGTCTTTGAGCGAAGGCACGATCACCACTTCATCACCGTCCTGCCAGTTGGCTGGCGTGGCCACTTTGTAGTTGTCGGTGAGCTGCAGCGAATCAATCACCCGCAAGATTTCATGGAAGTTGCGGCCGGTGCTCGCCGGGTAGGTGATGGTCAACCGCACCTTTTTGTTCGGATCGATCACGAACAGCGAGCGCACGGTGAGCGTGTCGTTGGCGTTCGGATGGATCAAGTCGTACAGGTCCGACACCTTTCGGTCGGCATCCGCGAGAATCGGGAAGTTGACGGTCGTGCCTTGGGTTTCGTTGATGTCTTCGATCCACTTGTGGTGCGAGTCCACCGGGTCTACCGACAACGCGATGGCCTTGACCCCTCGCTTGGTAAATTCATCTTTCAACTTGGCGGTGAAGCCAAGCTCGGTGGTGCACACCGGGGTGAAGTCCGCCGGATGGGAAAACAGCACGCCCCAGCTATCGCCCAGCCATTCATGAAAACGGATGGTGCCGGCACTGGAATCCTGTTCGAAGTCGGGGGCGATGTCGCCAAGTCTGAGGCTCATGGTGCTGCTCCTGGTGAGTGCTTGATGAGCTCAACTGTGCCTGTATTTCGCTGACATTAAAAAGAATAAATATCGATTTATTTAGATCTTTTTTGAATATTAAACATCTGTTCACTGGACCTCAATGACTAACCGGACGAGTATCGCCCTCAAGGTTCGAGAAGGCCTTGAGTAGCTGCAAAGAGGGAAATTCAAGGCGGGATTACGGGGGTGACCTCGCCTTGAAAACGTAAAAGCCCCGCGCGGCGAAATGCCGGGCGGGGCTTTTTTTACAGCAGTTACGCGATGGCTATTACAACAGCGGGATCGAGTAGCTGACGATCAGGCGGTTTTCATCCTGGTCACGTTGACCTGGGATGTCGTTACGCCACATAGCGTTTTTCCACATGAAGCCGAGGTTTTTCAGCGGGCCTTCTGGTACGACGTAAGCCAGGGTCAGGTCGCGTTCCCACTCGGTCTTGTCGCCGGTAGCGTTATCGATGTTGTCACCACGCAGATAGACAATACCGGCGGTCGCGCCTGGCAAGCCAAGCTTGGCGAAGTCATAAGAGTAGCGACCTTGCCAAGTACGTTCGCCGGCACGGCCGAACTTCTGGATCTGCATGTCGGTGATAGTGCCGTTCGAAGAACCGTCACCCTGGTTCAGCCATGGGAAGTCGCTGTCGCCATTGCTGACCTGGTAACCGCCACCGAAGGTGTGACCAGCAACCGTATACAGGAACAGGCCGCTGTAAAGATTGTTGTCGACTTTACCCTTCGTGACAGTACCGCCGTAGTAACCGGTGGTGAAGTAGTTCTTGTCGTTAGCGTTGGCACCGTCGTCCTTGCTGTTGAAGTAACGCAAGTCAGATTTCAGTACGCCAGGACCGATCGACCAGTTATGCACCAGGCCCAGGAAGTTCTGTTTGTAGAAGTCTTCCAGTTTGCCGTAGTAGTACTGAGCGGTCAGATCCTTGGTGATCTTGTAGTCACCGCCCGCATAGATGAAATTATTGCTGTCGCGGCCCGTCGCGGTAGGGCTGTTGGCACCCGAAATCGACAGTTGCTCGTTGTTGCTCGAGTTACGACCCTTAACCTGTTCGATCTTACCGCCAACCAACGTCAAGTCAGTGATGTCGTTGGAAGTGATCTGGCCACCCTGCCAGGTTTGCGGCAGCAAACGACCATCGTTGGTTACGATGACCGGGTTTTTAGGCTGCAAGGTACCCAGTTTCAGTTCGGTCTTGGAAATCTTGGCTTTGGCAGTCAGGCCCAGGCTGGAGTAGTCATCAACCGCTTCGCCGTTGGACTTGCTTGGGAACACAGTGCCGCCGTAAGAAGTAGCAGTGGCGCCGTTGGTGCCGCCGCCCGAATCCAGCTTGATACCCAACAGGCCGATAGCATCGACACCAAAGCCGACAGTACCTTGGGTGTAGCCGGAGATGAAGCGCAGGTCGAAGCCTTGGCCCCATTCTTCGTTTTTGCTCTGAACGCCTGCTTTTTTGTTCGCAGCCGAGCCAGCAGCCGCATCACGGTTGTCAGTGTTGATGTAGAAGTTGCGCAGCCCCAAAGTAGCTTTGCTGTCTTCGATGAAACCGGCGGCGCCTGCTTGCTGCGCCAAAACCCCTACGGCCACAGCCAGGGCCAAGGTGGACTTGTTCATTGTTTCGCTCCTCTCGTTCTAATTCTTGTGTTCCTGGTCCTGGGTCGAGTGCCCGGGATCCTAAGATGCGCGATTAGCGCCAGACCGTGACTAACAAGTCAATCGTAACCATGTGTGTCTACGACCAAGGTCTAACCGCAGTAAATCTGTCCCGCAGAGTAATGGCTTCTTGATAATTCCAAAAAGAATTATTTCGTCCTTTTTCATATCGCTTAGGAATATACGCGTCTGCCGTTGACCCAACACTGTAGTCGAGACAATCCGCAGGCTCATTCCTAAACGGAATTGATCTGCTTTTTTTTAGATCATTCAGCTTTGATCAATGCCTTCAAGCGTCAAGCCCTGACGAGAAGGCGACGCATGATGGCCAGACGGGCACTATCCAGTCAAATTGTTACAGTTTGTATATCGGTTTTATTTCGACGAGCATTCCCCCGCAAAACGGGGGAACGATCACTTCAGAGGGTTTTTTCGAAAATCTTCGAATTACGCTGGTAGTTGTACAGCGAGGCTCGCGCCGATGGCAGGCGCTCGACGCTGCTGGGCACAAAACCGCGCTCACGGAACCAGTGCGCGGTGCGGGTCGTCAGTACGAACAGGGTTTTCAAACCCTTAGCGCGGGCGCGGGTTTCGATGCGCTCCAGCAGCTCATCGCCACGGCCGCCGTGGCGATACTCCGGATTCACCGCCAGGCAAGCCAGCTCACCCGCATCCGAATCGGCAATCTGGTACAGCGCTGCGCAGGCGATGATCATGCCTTCGCGCTCAACCACGCTGAACTGCTCGATCTCACGCTCCAACACTTCGCGCGAGCGACGCACCAGAATGCCCTGCTCTTCCAGTGGACTGATCAAATCCAGCAAACCGCCGACGTCTTCGATAGCCGCTTCGCGTACCACCTCAAACTGCTCTTGCGCCACCAATGTACCGCCGCCGTCACGGGTGAACAGCTCAGTGAGCAGCGCGCCATCTTCGGCGTAACTCACAATATGACTGCGAGCCACCCCGCCACGGCAAGCTTCAGCGGCCGCATCCAGCAGCTCAGCCTGATAATTGCTGCCCAGTCGCTGCAAATGCGCCGGTACTTGTTGCGGGCGCAATTCACGTACCAGCCGACCGTTTTCATCGATCAAACCCAGGTCAGCGCCGAACAGCAGCAATTTGTCGGCACCCAGGTCGATAGCGGCACGGGTGGCCACGTCTTCGCAGGCCAGGTTGAAAATTTCACCGGTCGGCGAGTAGCCCAGTGGCGACAACAGCACAATGGAGCGCTCGTCCAGCAGCCGATTAATGCCTTTGCGATCAACCCGACGCACTTCGCCGGTGTGGTGATAGTCGACCCCTTCGAGCACGCCGATTGGCCGCGCGGTCACGAGGTTGCCGCTGGCGACGCGCAAACGCGAGCCCTGCATCGGCGAAGAAGCCATGTCCATCGAGAGCCGCGCTTCAATGGCGATGCGCAACTGGCCGACCGCATCGATCACACACTCAAGCGTTGCAGCATCGGTGATGCGCATGCCGTGGTGATAATGCGGCGTCAGGCCGCGTGCGGTGAGGCGGGTTTCAATTTGCGGGCGGGAACCGTGAACCAGCACCAGTCGCACGCCCAGGCTGTGCAGCAGCACCAGGTCGTGGACGATATTGCCGAAGTTGGGATGCTCCACACCGTCGCCGGGCAGCATGACAACAAAGGTGCAATCGCGGTGGGCATTGATGTAAGGCGAAGCGTGACGAAGCCAATTAACGTATTCGGGCATGAACCTGGGCCTGTAATAAATAGCAGCCAAAAAATGGGCGAAACTGAAAACGCACAGCGGGCTGGTGGTTATCGTCGGAACAGGCTTGGCGACACGCGCGCTCTCCTCATGAATACGGGTTTTAACAACGGCGATTAAAGGCTTTGCGCCGGTGTCAGGCAATAGTGTTCGATCAATTGACGTAATAGATGCACGGTAGGCTGCAAACGTGACATTTCGAGGTATTCCCCCGGTTGGTGCGCACAGGCGATATCACCCGGGCCCAACACCAGCGTTTCGCAGCCAAGTCGCTGAAGATAAGGCGCTTCGGTGCCGAACGCTACTGCTTCGGCGCGATGACCGGTGAGCTTTTCAGCCACCCGCACCAATTCGGCATCCTCGGCCTGCTCGAATGGCGGCACTTCTGGAAACAACGGCGCGTAGTCGATTTTCACCTGATGCCGCTCGGCAATCGGGTTGAGCTTCTGCAAAATCGCTGCCCGCAAGGCTTTAGGGTCCATGCCTGGCAGTGGCCGCAAGTCGAATTCCAGAGAACACTGGCCGCAGATACGGTTGGGATTATCGCCGCCATGAATGCAACCGAAGTTCATGGTTGGCTGCGGCACGCTGAACTGCGGATTGCGAAATTCACGCTGCCATAGCAGCCGCAAACCGCGCAGCTCGCCAATGGCATCGTGCATCGCTTCAAGGGCGCTGTGGCCCAGGCTTGGGTCGGAAGAATGACCACTGCGCCCCAGAATATCGATGCGTTCCATCATAACGCCTTTGTGCAGGCGTATTGGCTTGAGGCCGGTCGGCTCGCCGATAACCGCCGCACGACCCAGCGGGCGCCCGGCAGCGGCCAAGGCGCGAGCGCCGGACATCGAGCTTTCTTCATCGCATGTCGCAAGTATCAGCAGCGGCTGTTTGAAAGGCTGGTCGAGCAACGGCTTGACGGCTTCGATGGCCAGCGCGAAAAAGCCCTTCATGTCGCAACTGCCCAACCCCACCCAACGACCATCGACCTCTGTCAGTTTCAACGGATCGGTTTTCCACAACGCACCGTCAAACGGCACCGTGTCGCTGTGACCGGCGAGCACCAGGCCACCGGGGCCGGAACCAAAACTGGCCAGCAGATTGAATTTGCCGGGGCTGACGGGCTGGATGTCGCACGCAAAACCCAGGTCACTGAGCCAGGTCGCCAGCAAGTCGATGACCGGGCGATTGGTTTGGTCGAGGCTGGGTTGTGTGCAACTGACAGACGGAGCAGCGATCAACGCAGCGAATTGTTCTTTCATGGACGGCAAAGGCATCGCTGACTCCCAACACACGATTTGAAGTCCATCATAGAACCATCCGGCGACAGGAATAAACCGTCGCGGCGCGGAGGACAGATGAGTCCTGTACACTGCACGACCTTGGCAGCCACACATTCCCCCGGCTGCGCTCCCGATCCTGGATTTTCCGGCCATGCAGAAAGAAACTGAAATCAAACTCCGCGTCAGCCGCGAAACCCTCGCAGCCCTGCGCGAGCACCCGCTACTGAAAAAACGCAACAAAAGTGGCTGGGAACGCCGTGAACTGATGAACCAATACTTCGACACGCCAGAGCGCGACCTGGCACGCGCCAAGGTTGCCCTGCGCTTGCGCCGCGACGGTGAAGAAGTGATCCAGACGCTCAAGACCCGCGGCCAAAGCATTGCCGGCCTGTCGGAACGTAATGAATACGACTGGAATCTGCCGAAAGCCAAACTCGACGTAAAAAAACTCGACGGCGAATGCTGGCCTGCAGAACTGGCCGAACTCGACAAGAAAACCCTGAAGCCGATCTTCACCACCGATTTCGTTCGCGAACGCGCTGAAATCGCGTGGGGCCGTGGCAAGACCAAAGTGGTCATCGAAGCCGCGCTGGACCTGGGCCATGTGGTGGTCGGCAAGCAGAAAGAAGAAATCTGCGAGCTGGAGCTGGAATTGCGTGAAGGCGAGCCGGCCGCCCTGCTGGAACTGGCCGCCGAGCTGGCCGCAACGCTGGCCTTGATGCCTTGCGATATCAGCAAGGCCGAGCGCGGCTATCGCTTGTACGACGCCAACAGCTATTCGCTGAGCCTGCCTGCGCCTCAGATCACTGCAGAGATGCCGCTGGACGACGCCTTCGCCGCGCTGGCCTGGCACCTGCTGGGCAGCAGCCAGCGACTGGCCGAGCAGTATCGCTTCAATGGCCATTGGCGCCTGCTGCAAGACTGGGTCGAGAACCTCGCCGAATTGCGCGCGCTGCTCAGCAGCCTGGGCCAAGCCGCGCCGCGCCAATCGACTCACGATCTGCGCATTGCGCTGGACGCATTGCTGGAAGACTGGCGCCCGCTGGTTCAAGCAGGCCTTGATGACGAAGACGTGCGCAAAGCGGCGCCGGAGCAGTTCCTCGAAGAGCTGCAAGACCCACGTTGGGGCCTGTTCTCGCTGAACACCTCGCGCTGGTTGCTGGCCCGCACCTGGACTGCCGATCGCAACGTGCGTGGCAATCGCCAGGGCGCTGCCCAACTGGGTAGCTGGTTGCCGCGCCTGCTAGGCGAGGAAGCGACGTCCCTGCAATTGCAACGGTATCAGCAACAGCCAGAAGACCTGGCAGAGCAACTGCCGCGCATCGAACGCATCCAGGCGTGGATGCACCACGCCCGCAACGTGCTTGATATCCCGGAAATGGATCGCCTGTACGGTGAGCTGAACAAACTCGCGCAACTGGCCAATGAGCCGATCACCGATGAATCGCTGGATGCGCGCAAGCAGCAGGCGATTGCGGTGTATCAGAATCGCGCGTGGAAAATGCTGCTGCGCATGTAATACCGCCGTCGCCAGCAGCAGGTTGGCTGGCTGGCTGGCTGGCTCCCACAGTTGCAATGCACGCCACTGTGGGGGCAAGCCTGCTAGCGATGGGGGCAGCAAATCCCCCTGAATTTCAGACCGGCAAACAGGTGGTGGACTTGATCTCCGATAACGCCACGATCGAGTTGACCTCCTGGATCCCCGGCACCATCGATAATTTTTCGAAGAAGAAGCGCTCGTACGCTTCGATGTCCGCCGTCACGATTCGCAGCAAAAAATCCACCGACCCCATCAAGACATAACACTCCAGCACTTCAGGGAAGCCGCGGATCGCCTCGGTGAACTCGGTGAAATTCGAGCGGCCATGGGCGTTGAGTTTGATCTCGGCGAAAATCTGTGTGTTCAGCCCGATTTTCTTGCGATCAAGCAGTGTCACCTGACCCCGAATGATTCCCTCCTCCTTCATCCGCTGAATACGCCGCCAGCACGGTGATTGAGAAAGCCCTACCTGTTCGGCTATTTGCGCACTGGACAGCGAAGCGTCCTCTTGCAGTAACGCCAGAATCTTGCGGTCATAGCCATCCAGCTCGCTGTGCATAATTGAACCTTAAATTGATGATTTGGCGAATCATTCGATTCGAAAAATGCCTGATACGGCCCATCATAGATAAGAAATGCCCCGCGCAGAATGTAAAAATTCCTCCAGTAATTAAGGGGAATCACCATGCCGCACTTGGAAGCTGTCAACACACCGCAAACCCGGGCAGATGCCTGGAACGTCGGCAATGCTCACTGCCGTGTTCAGTATCAATTACTGGCCGAAGCCGAGCCGGATGTGCTGTGCCGCGCACTGAATCTGTTTGCCCTGCAGTGCCTGACGCCGCAGCAGGTGAATGTGCAGCGAACGGACGATTTGATGTCGATCGACATCGTCATCGACGGCCTCAGTTGGCACCGTGCACAGGTAATTGCAGAAAAATTACGTAACCTGATCAGCGTCTGCTCGGTAGACCTGCAAGCGGCTGATTGTGCGTGGGATGAACCCGCTCAAGCGGCGGGTTGAGAAAACTCGACACGGCTTTGTCGAGTAGTGGCCCAACGGTTGGCGGGTGCGCGACTATCCTTTGCGAACTGTTGTTCATGAGGAGCCCGCATGTCCGTTCAACTTGCCATTCAGGACCGCTGGCTGGATCTCAATGATTTGC
Source organism: Gordonia sp. IEGM753 (assembly GCF_050321825.1). Lineage (NCBI taxonomy): Bacteria > Bacillati > Actinomycetota > Actinomycetes > Mycobacteriales > Gordoniaceae > Gordonia > Gordonia sp. IEGM753. The sequence continues at coordinate 387,262 of NZ_JBNQGB010000003.1, read as the reverse complement.
TGCGTGAACTGGTCGCCCAAGGCTTTATCAGCCAGGATGCGGCCGAACAAGCGCTGAATGCCCGCCGCCGACACGCTGCCAATGGGCAACTGCATCCGCTGGAGTTCATCGCCAGCCAGCACCTGGACGACCTTAGCCGTCCGGGCAAACACCTCGACCTGGAGAGCCTGACGCTGTGGCTGTCGCAGCAGGCTGGCCAGCCGTACCTGCGCATCGATCCGCTGAAAATCAACGTCGCGGCCATCACCCCGCTGATGTCTTACGCGTTCGCCCAGCGCCACAAGATTCTTGCGGTGTCCATCGACCGTGACGCGGTGACCGTTGCCAGCGCCCAGCCTTACGTCACTGGGTGGGAGGCAGACCTGACCCACGTGCTGAAGTTGCCGATCAAACGGGTTGTGGCTAATCCAGTCGACATCCAACGCTTCAGCGTAGAGTTTTTTCGCCTGGCAAAATCGGTCAGCGGCGCAACCAATGCCGACCAGCAAATCAACACGCTGGGCAACTTCGAACAATTGCTTAACCTCGGCGCCAGCGACCAGGAGCCGGACGCCAACGATGCGCACATCGTCAACATCGTCGACTGGTTGTTCCAGTACGCCTTCCAGCAGCGCGCCAGCGATATCCACATCGAGCCCCGACGCGAGCAAGGTACGGTAAGGTTTCGCATCGACGGCGTGCTGCATAACGTTTATCAATTCCCGCCACAAGTGACCATGGCGATCGTCAGCCGCCTGAAGAGCCTCGGGCGAATGAACGTCGCGGAAAAACGCAAGCCGCAGGATGGCCGGGTCAAAACCAAAACCCCGGACGGTGGCGAAGTCGAATTAAGGCTGTCGACGTTACCGACAGCCTTCGGCGAAAAAATGGTCATGCGGATCTTCGACCCGGAAGTCCTGCTAAAAGACTTTGACCAGTTGGGGTTTTCCGCCGAAGACCTGCGCCGCTGGCGTGACATGACCAGCCAGCCACACGGCATCATTCTGGTCACGGGCCCCACAGGTTCGGGCAAGACCACCACGCTTTACACCACACTGAAGAAACTCGCGACGCCAGAGGTCAATCTCTGCACCATCGAAGACCCGATCGAAATGGTCGAACCGGCATTCAACCAGATGCAAGTCCAGCACAACATCGACCTGACCTTTGCCAGCGGTGTACGCGCATTGATGCGCCAAGATCCGGACATCATCATGATCGGCGAGATCCGCGACCTCGAAACCGCCGAAATGGCGATTCAGGCCGCGCTCACCGGTCACTTGGTGCTTTCGACGTTGCACACCAACGATGCGCCAAGCGCCATCAGCCGCTTGCTGGAACTGGGCGTGCCGCATTACCTGATCAAAGCCACGGTACTGGGGATCATGGCCCAGCGATTGGTGCGCACCCTGTGCCCGCATTGCAAGGCACCCCTGACGCTGGGCGAAGAAGACTGGCAAACACTGACCAAACCCTGGCAAGCACCGTTGCCCGGCAATGCCCAACGCGCCATTGGCTGTCCCGAGTGCCGCGACACCGGGTATCGCGGGCGCGCCGGGGTGTACGAAATCATGCAACTGACTGACGGCGTGAAAGCGCTGATCGGCCCAGACACCGATTTGTTGGCAGTACGACGCCAGGCCTTCAAGGAAGGCATGCGCAGCCTGCGGTTATCAGGCGCTCAAAAAGTGGCCGCCGGGCTTACCACCATCGAAGAAGTGCTGCGGGTGACACCGCAGAGCGAACAAAAATGAAATCCTTTTGTGTCTCCTGATGATGCAGCGGGGACTAACCGGTTCTTATCCCCGACCTACGCCGCTACACTCCTGCGATTGCAACTTCATAGATCCACAATCAACAGGGAATCGTTATGCAGATCGGTAGCGTGCTTTTACTTTTTGTCGGCCTGGTGGTCGTCATTCTGTTCATGGGCTTCAAGGTTGTACCTCAGGGTTATCAGTGGACGGTCGAGCGTTTCGGCCGCTACACCAACACCCTCAAGCCAGGCCTGAATATCATCATTCCAGTGATGGATCGCATTGGTCGCAAGATCAACGTGATGGAAAGCGTCCTGGACATCCCGCCACAGGAAGTCATCACCGCCGATAACGCCACCGTGCAAATCGATGCCGTGTGTTTCTTCCAGGTAGTCAATACCGCCCAGGCGGCTTATGAAGTAAACAACCTCGAGCACGCCATTCGCAACCTGCTACAAACCAACATTCGTACCGTACTGGGTTCCATGGAGCTGGATGCAATGCTCAGCCAGCGTGACGGTATCAATGAGAGGCTGTTGCGCACCGTTGATGAAGCCACGGCGCCGTGGGGCATCAAAATCACCCGGATTGAAATCAAGGACATCAGTCCTCCGGCAGACCTGATGGCTGCAATGTCGGGACAGATGAAAGCCGAGCGGATCAAACGTGCCCAAATCCTTGAAGCCGAAGGCCTGCGTGCTGCAGCGATCCTGACCGCCGAGGGTAAAAAGCAGGCCCAAATTCTCGAGGCCGAGGGTGGTCGTCAGGCCGCGTTCCTCGAATCGGAAGCGCGTGAACGTCAGGCCGAAGCCGAAGCCCAGGCTACCAAAGTGGTGTCCGAAGCCATCGCTGGCGGCAACGTGCAAGCGGTCAACTATTTCGTCGCACAAAAATACATCGATGCGCTGGGCCGACTGGCCTCCGCCAACAACAGCAAAGTGATCCTGATGCCGCTGGAAGCCAGCTCGATGATCGGCGCCGTGGGTGGTATCGGTGAAATCGTCAAAGCCACGTTCGACAACAAGAAAGTCTGAGGCACGCCATGTGGGCATTCCTGCAACATTTATCGTTCTGGGATTGGTTGGCATTAGGCACGGTGCTGCTGATACTTGAAGTGTTCGGTGCGGGTGGTTACTTGCTGTGGATCGGCATGGCCGCCGCAGCGGTGGGCGTGGTGACATTCGTGTTGCCGGGCATTTCGTGGGAATGGCAGTTTCTCCTGTTTGGCATGTTGTCCATCGGCACGGCCCTTTTCTGGTGGTGGCGCCAACGCAGTGCGGTACGCGAAAGCGATCAACCAAACCTCAACTTGCGCGGACAAGAACTGATCGGCAAAACCTTCGTGGTGCATGAAGCCATCGTCGATGGCCGCGGCAAGATAAAGGTCGCCGACGGCGTGTGGATAGCACGAGGGCCTGACGCAGCGCTCGGTAGTCGAGTGCGGGTGATCGAGCAGCAAGGTGCGGTTTTGCTGGTCGAACCGGTGTAATCGGCCTCGATGGAACTCGACTGGGTGATTGGCAATCAAACGCCGTAGATAACCCAGTGGAGTCACCCATCATGCGTCTCAGAATTGCTGTCGCTACAATCGCTTTGCTGTCCCTTCCAGTCGGCTCGGCGATGGCCGACGGCTTTTGGCGTAACGTCATATCGTCGGGTGCAACTACCGGCTCTACGTACCTGACCTTCAAGGATCACAAGTTGATCGTTGCCGCTCAGGATGACGCCGGCAGCTTCGTTGCCAGCGACGGCAATATCCGCGGCCCATACCTGGAAGCCGCAATGCAAAAAGTACGCGCCGACAATCCGGACCTGCACGCCACCGACATGGAACTGGCTAACGCCATCCTGGCCAAGAATGCGGTTGCGTCCGAATAAGCCTTGAAACCCTGTGGGAGCGGGCTTGCTCGCGAATACCGTGTAACGGTTACAGATCATGTGGCTGATAAAACGTATTCGCGAGCAAGCCCGCTCCCACATTGGTTTGAGAGTGCGATGCCTCAGCGGTAATCGTCGACCGGCACACACGCGCAAAATAGATTGCGATCGCCGTAGACGTTGTCCACCCGATTCACCACTGGCCAATATTTATGAACCTTGGTGTGAGCATCCGGCGTTACGGCTTGCTCAATGGTGTAAGGCCGATCCCACACCCCGGTGATGTCCGCCAACGTGTGCGGCGACCTTTTGAGCGGATTGTCTTCAGCCGACCAGTTGCCGTTTTGCACTTCGGTGATTTCTGCACGAATACTCAGCATTGCGCCGATAAAGCGGTCCAGTTCAGCCTTCGATTCACTTTCAGTGGGTTCGACCATCAATGTGCCCGGCACCGGAAATGACATGGTCGGCGCATGAAAGCCGTAGTCCATCAGACGCTTGGCAACGTCTTCCTCACTGATACCGGTCAGCGCCTTCAGCGGTCGCAAATCCAGAATGCATTCGTGGGCGACACGCTCGTTTCGTCCGGTATAGAGAATCGGAAATGCGCCTGAAAGATGCCGGGCCAGATAGTTCGCAGCCAAAATCGCTACTTCACTGGCATCGGCCAGTTGCGGCCCCATCATGGCGATATACATCCAACTGATCGGCAGAATGCTCGCGCTACCCCAAGGTGCCGCGCTCACGGCCCCGTTCTGCGGTAAAGGCCCCTCGATGGGCACCACAGGGTGATTGGCCACAAAAGGCGCCAGGTGCGCCCGAACACCAATCGGCCCCATGCCCGGCCCGCCGCCGCCATGCGGAATACAAAAGGTCTTGTGCAGATTCATGTGGGACACATCGGCGCCGATGTCCGCCGGCCGCGCCAAACCGACCTGAGCGTTGAGGTTGGCACCATCCATATACACCTGGCCGCCATGGCTGTGGATAACTTCGCAGATTTCGCTGATGCCCTCCTCGTACACCCCGTGAGTGGACGGATAAGTAGCCATCAGGCAGGCGAGTTTTTCACCCGCATTCGCGGCTTTGATTTTCAGGTCATCCAGATCCACGTTGCCCGCCTCGTCGCATTCGACGATGACCACCCGCATGCCGGCCATTTGCGCCGAAGCAGGGTTGGTACCGTGGGCAGAGGATGGAATTAAACAGATATCCCGTGCAGCTTGATGGCGGCTCTCGTGATATTTACGAATCGCCAGTAACCCTGCGTACTCGCCTTGCGCGCCAGAATTGGGTTGCATGCAGATCGCATCAAAACCGGTAATCGCGCAGAGCCAACGCTCCAGTTCCTCGATCATCAGCGAGTAACCTAGCGCCTGCTCCTTGGGTACAAACGGGTGCATGTTGGCGAATTGCGGCCACGTAATGGGGATCATTTCACTGGTGGCATTGAGTTTCATGGTGCAGGAACCCAACGGGATCATTGACTGGTTGAGCGCAAGGTCTTTGTTTTCCAGCTGTTTGAGATAGCGCAACATCTCGGTTTCGCTGTGATGGGCGCTGAACACCGGATGGCGCAGATACGGTGACGTGCGCAACAAACGGTCGGGAATGCCGCTAGCCAGCGCTTCAGCATCGAGGGCTTCGATATTCAACCCATGGTCCGCCCCGAGGAACACGTCGAACAGTTTGGCCACGGTAGCTTCGTCAGAGGTTTCATCGAGGCTCAGCCCCAGTCGCCCACGCCCCAAAATTCGCAGGTTGATGTGCGCAGCTCGAGCGCTGTCGATAATCGCAGTTTGGGTACCGCCGACGTCTAGAGTCAGGGTGTCGAAAAAGTGCTGGTTAAGCCGAGCGATGCCGTGACGCTCAAGGCCAGCGGCAAGAATGCACGTCAACCGATGAACACGCTGGGCGATGCGCTTCAGACCTTCAGGGCCGTGATAAACCGCATAAAAACTCGCGATATTGGCCAGCAGCACTTGAGCGGTGCAGATGTTCGAGTTGGCCTTCTCACGCCGAATATGTTGCTCACGGGTTTGCAAGGCCATGCGCAGCGCGACATTGCCACGGGCGTCTTTCGATACGCCGATGATCCGCCCCGGGATTGCTCGCTTGTACTCATCGCGGCTGGCAAAAAAAGCGGCATGCGGACCACCGTAGCCCATTGGCACACCGAAACGCTGCGACGAACCGAACACCACGTCAGCCCCCAACTCTCCCGGCGGCGTCAGCAGTAACAGGCTTAGCAGATCGGTCGCTACACACGCCAGCGCTTGTTGCGCGTGCAGGTAATCGATCAAGGGCTGTAAGTCGCGGATCTCGCCGTGGGTGTCAGGATATTGCAGCAGCGCGCCAAATACCTGGTGCTGCTTCAAGTTATCCACAGCATCGACAATCAACTCAAAACCAAAACCTTCGGCTCGAGTCTGCACCACCGAAATAGTCTGCGGATGACAGTTTTCATCAACGAAAAACAGCGTGCTCTTGGACTTGGCCACGCGTTTGGCCAGGGCCATGGCCTCCGCCGCCGCAGTGGCTTCATCCAGCAACGAAGCATTCGCCAGTTCCAGCCCCGTAAGGTCGATGGTCAGTTGCTGGAAATTCAGCAGTGCTTCGAGCCGGCCCTGAGCTATTTCCGGCTGGTAAGGTGTGTATGCGGTGTACCAGCCAGGATTTTCCAGCACATTACGCGCGATCACCGAGGGCGTGAGTGTGCCGTGGTAGCCCATGCCGATAAGGCTAGTCCAGAGTTGGTTCTGCTCGGCGTAACCGCGCAATTTGGCCAGCGCCGCCTCCTCGTCGAGGGCGGGCGGCAAATCGAGCGCCCGGTTAAGGCGGATTCCCGGCGGCACTGTTTGCTCGATCAGCTCGACGCGGCTGCCCAAGCCGAGGCTGTCGAGCATCGCTTGTTGCTCGGCGGCATCCGGTCCAAGGTGGCGGCGAAGAAAAGCGTTGGGGTCGCGTAACTGGCTCAAGGACGGCAACTGGGACATGACGGGCTCTCTCTTGACTGGCGCTCAGCGTCGATGCAACACGGTCAAAGCAGCATAGCAGTCGATACTCATGCGCACGGATGGCGCCGTCGGCCAATCGGGATCATCATGCTCGGCGCATGCCTACTGTCCGCTGATCGGGTGTTTACGTTTATGAGCCAATTGCCTTTCCTGCCCTTTTCCAAACCCACCATCGACGAAGCCACGATTGCGGCTGTCGGCGACGTACTGCGCTCAGGCTGGATCACCAGCGGCCCCAAGGTTCAGGCTTTCGAAGCCCAACTGTCGGAATATTTTGGCGGGCGCCCGGTGCGCACGTTCAATTCCGGCACTTGCACCATGGAAATCGCTTTGCGCATTGCCGGCATAGGGCCGGGCGATGAAGTGATTACCACGCCCATTTCCTGGGTCGCCACCGCGAACGTGATTCTGGAAGTCGGCGCGACGCCGGTGTTCGCCGACATTGATCCGGTCACGCGCAACATCGACCTTGATCAGCTGGAAGCGGCGATCACGCCGCGCACCAAAGCGATTATTCCGGTGTACCTCGCCGGGCTGCCGCTGGACATGAGTCGCCTGTATGCAATCGCTGAAAAACACAATTTGAGGATTATCGAAGATGCGGCTCAAGCGCTGGGTTCGAGCTGGAACGGGCAGCGCATCGGAGCGACTGGCGACTTCGTGTCCTTCAGTTTCCAGGCGAACAAAAACGTCACCAGCTCTGAAGGCGGCTGTTTGGTGCTGAACACGGAAGAAGAGGTACGGCTGGCAGAAAAATACCGTTTGCAGGGCGTGACTCGCAGCGGGTTCGATGGACTCGACGTGGATGTGCTGGGCGGGAAGTTCAACATGACCGACGTCGCCGCAGCCATCGGCCTGGGGCAATTCGCCCACATCGAGGCCATCACCGCGCACCGTCGAATGTTGGCCAAGCACTACTTTGCATGTTTCGGGGACGATTTCGAAGCGCAATACGGGGCTCAACTGCCGCCGGCGGATTTCGAAAACAGCAACTGGCATTTGTTTCAACTGGTGCTGCCGGAACGCAGCGACGGCAAGCCAGCGCGAGCCACATTCATGGAGCAGATGCAGGCGTTAGGGGTGGGGATCGGTTATCACTACCCGCCGATTCACCTGCTGAGCCTTTACCGCGAGCGCGGTTTCAAGGAGGGCATGTTTGCGGTGGCGGAACGTGTTGGTCGGCTGATTGTTTCATTGCCGATGTTCACTGCCATGAGCAAAACGGATGTTGAGCGGTCGGTGGCAGCGGTCAAAGCTGTACTGAAGCCGTAAACCTGTGGGAGCGGGCTTGCTCGCGAAGAGGGCGTGTCAGTCGAGATAAATATTGACTGATACACCGCTTTCGCGAGCAAGCCCGCTCCCACATGGATGTTTCAGGTCGAAGATTATTCGCCGATAGCGGCTTTGTAGCCTGCGGCATCAAGCAGCTTTTGCATCTCGGCAGCGTTGCTCGGCTTGAGCTTGAAGATCCATGCGCCGTACGGGTCGGTATTGAGCAGTTCAGGCGAGCCGCTCAGGTCTTCATTGACTGCAATGACTTCACCGGCAACCGGGGAGTAGATGTCCGAGGCAGCCTTGACCGACTCCACTACACCCGCCTGGCCGCCAGCCGCGAAGACTGTTCCGACTTCGGTCAGCTCAACGAACACCACATCACCCAGAGCCTCCTGAGCGTGATCGCTAATGCCCACGGTGACGGTGCCATCGGCTTCAAGTCGGGCCCATTCGTGACTTTCGGCAAAACGCAGGTCCGCAGGGATATCGCTCATGTTCTGTGTCCTCAAAAGAATTGTCAGCGGTCGTTGTCCGCCAGAAAAAGGTTTAGATCAAGGTTTTACCATGGCGTACGAAGGTCGGCTTGACCACTCGGACCGGGTACCACTTGCCACGGATTTCCACTTCCGCGCGGTCGGCAGTCGCCATCGGCACGCGCGCCAGTGCAATCGACTTGCTAAGCGTAGGAGAGAAACTACCACTGGTGATCTCCCCTTCGCCAACATTGGCGACGCGGACCACCTGATGAGCGCGTAAAACCCCGCGTTCTTCCAGTACCAGACCGACCAATTTGTGCTGTACCCCACCCGCCCGCTCGCCTTCCAGGGCCGTACGGCCGATGAACTGACGCGTGCCCGGCTCCCAGGCAATGCTCCAGGCCATGTTGGACGCCAGAGGCGAAACGTCCTGGTGGATGTCCTGACCGTAAAGGTTCATGCCGGCTTCGACTCGCAAGGTGTCACGCGCGCCCAGGCCGATCGGGGAAATGCCCGCGCCCACCAGATCGTTTAAAAACCCCGGTGCCTGGCTGGCTGGCAGCATGATTTCAACCCCATCCTCGCCGGTATAACCGGTGCGCGCGATGAACCAGTCACCGTCGGGCTGGCCTTCGAAAGGCTTGAGGAGCTGGATGAGATTGCCGCGAGACTGGCTCACCAGTTCGCCTATTTTGTGCCGGGCGTGCGGGCCCTGAATGGCCAGCATCGCTAACTCCGAGCGCTCGATGATCTGCGCATCAAAGCCATCGAGATGAGCGCGCATCCACGCCAGGTCTTGATCGCGGGTGGATGCATTGACCACCAGGCGATAACCGTCCTCAAGACGGTAAACGATCATATCGTCGACGATCCCGCCATTCTCGTTGAGCATGGCGCTGTACAAGGCGCGGCCGGTGCTGTGCAGGCGTTCAACATCATTGGCCAGCAAATGCTGAAGCCATTCCTTGGCCTGAGGGCCGCTGACATCGATTACGGTCATATGGGATACATCGAAAACTCCACAATCGCGGCGCACTTGATGGTGTTCCTCAACTTGCGAGCCGTAATGCAGAGGCATATCCCAACCGCCAAAATCGACCATCTTCGCGCCAAGGGCGAGATGAAGGTCATACAGAGGCGTACGCTGTCCCATGGGTTTCTCCTTCCGGGCGTGGCGAAGGTGCGGGCAAGCACTGCACGGGTGAAAGCCTTGAACTAGAGGGCTTTCAGCCGATTTCAGCCACTTGGTCTGTAGGACGGACCGCACCGAATGCCGCGCATTGTAGCTGCAAGGTGTAGGACTGACACCTAGGTGTTTCGATGCGCCGACCTTCGAATCAATCCGATGACTGGTAGCAAGCCGACCAAAACCAGGGTCAGGGCTGGCAGGGAAGCCCTCGCCCACTCGCCTTCGCTGGTCATTTCAAAGATACGAACCGCCAGCGTGTCCCAGCCAAACGGGCGCATCAGCAGGGTCGCAGGCATTTCCTTGAGCACGTCGACAAACACCAGCAGTGCGGCGCTCAGGGTGCCGGGCAATAACAACGGCAGATACACTTTGAAAAACAGTCGTGGCCCGCTGACTCCAAGGCTACGCGCTGCTTCGGGCAAAGAAGGCCGTATACGCGCCAGGCTGTTTTCCAGTGGCCCGTAAGCCACCGCAATGAAGCGCACCAGATAAGCCAGCAGCAACGCCGACAAGCTGCCCAGTAACAAAGGTTTACCCGCGCCGCCCAGCCAACTCGACACCGGGATGACCAGTTCGCGGTCCAGGTAACTGAACGCCAGCATGATCGACACCGCCAGCACCGAACCCGGCAAGGCGTAACCGACGTTGGCCAGGCTGACGCCGGAACGAATGGCCCGCGTCGGCGCCAGACGCCTGGCAAATGCCAGCAGCAGGGCGACGCTGACGGTCATCAACGCCGCCATTCCCCCCAGGTAAAGCGTATGAACGATAAGCCCGGTGTAACGCTCATCCAGATCAAAACGCCCGCGCTGCCAGAACCACACCACCAATTGCAGCATCGGAATGACAAATGCGCAGGCAAACACCAGCGCGCACCAACTCGTGGCCGCCAGCGCTTTGAAGCCGTGCAGGTGATAAAGAGCCTTGATGCGTGGACGCTCATTGCTTGCCCGGTTGGCACCGCGCGCGCGACGTTCGCCATAGAGCACCACCATCACCACCAACAGCAGCAGGCTCGCCAGTTGCGCGGCGGTTGATAGGCTGAAGAAGCCGTACCATGTTTTGTAGATGGCGGTTGTGAAGGTGTCGAAATTGAACACTGACACCGCGCCGAAATCCGCGAGGGTTTCCATCAACGCCAAGGCCACGCCTGCGCCAATGGCTGGACGGGCCATTGGTAACGCAACGCGCCAAAACGCCTGCCATGGCGATTGGCCAAGGACTCGAGCGGCTTCCATCAAGCCTTTGCCTTGCGCTAAAAACGCGGTGCGGGCCAACAGGTAAACATAGGGATAGAAGACCAGCACTAATACCAGGATCACACCACCGGTGGAGCGGACCGTGGGCAAACGCAGCCCCGCGCCGAACCCTTCTCGCAGCAATGTTTGCACGGGGCCGGCAAAATCCAGCAAGCCGACGAAAACGAATGCCAGCACGTAGGCGGGAATCGCGAACGGCAGCATCAACGCCCAATCCAGCCAACGCCGCCCAGGGAATTCACACAGGCTGGTCAGCCACGCAAGGCTGACACCCAGCAGCGTCACGCCGACACCAACCCCAAGCACCAGCGTCAGCGTATTACCGAGCAGACGCGGCATCTGGGTTTCCCAAAGATGGGACCAGATCTGATGATCGATGGTTTGCCAGGAAAGCAGCAGGACACTAAGGGGCAGCAGGACCAACGCAGCGATGGCGAAGACCAGTGGATACCAACGGCGTTGAGCGGGGTGGGCCAAGGAGATTCTCGTTCAAATGATTGTGCCCACGCTCTGCGTGGGCACACATCTTGTGACGCTCAGCGTCACGCCTCGACGCCGAGCGTCGGTTGATGCATTCCCACGCCGCGCGTAGACGCTATCCGTGTTGCAGTCAGTTCCAGCCAGCGCGATCCATCATGCGAATGGCTTCAGCCTGGCGCTTGCCAGCGATTTCAACGGGCAAGGTATCAGCTACAAACTTGCCCCAGCTAGCGACTTCTGCAGAAGGTGGCACGGCAGGGTTGGCCGGGAACTCCTGGTTGACGTCAGCGAAAATCTTCTGCGCTTCTGGAGTGGTCATCCATTCCACCAAGGCCTTGGCTGCTTGCGGGTGTGGCGCGTGCTTGGTCAGGCCAATGCCGGACAGGTTGACGTGTACGCCACGATCACCCTGGTTTGGCCAGAACAGCTTCACCGCCAGATCAGGCTTCTGCTTGTGCAGGCGACCGTAGTAGTAAGTATTGACGATGCCGACGTCGCACTGACCGGCGTTGATCGCCTCCAATACCGCGATATCGTCGGAGAACACATCGGTGGACAGGTTATTGACCCAGCCTTTGAGGATTTTCTCGGTTTTCTCGGCGCCGTGGACTTCGATCATCGTTGCCGTAAGCGACTGGTTGTAGACCTTTTTCGCAGTACGCAGGCAGAGACGACCTTCCCAGTTCTTGTCGGCCAGCGCTTCATAAGTGGTCAACTCGCCCGGTTTCACTCGTTCGGTGGAATAGGCGATGGTACGCGCCCGCAGGCTCAGGCCCGTCCAGGCATGAGCAGAAGAGCGGTATTGCAGCGGGATATTGGCGTCGATCACTTTGGAGGTAAACGGTTGCAGGATGCCCATTTGCTCGGCTTGCCAAAGGTTGCCGGCATCAACGGTGAGCAACAGGTCGGCGGTGGCGTTTTCGCCTTCAGCCTTGATGCGCTGCATCAACGGCGCTTCCTTGTCGGTGATGAACTTCACCTGCACACCGGTCTTCGCGGTGTAGGCATCGAAGACCGGTTTGATCAGCTCGTCGATGCGTGAGGAGTAGACCACCACTTCGTCGGCAGCCTGGGCAAGCGTGCTGCCAATCAGGGTCAGGGCGAGTGCTGTCAGTAGACGCTTCGGTGCCAACATGGGAGCAGTCTCTCGATTGAAAAATGAGGCCAAATGATAAGGACTCACATTTACCTTCTCAATCGAACAGTTCGCGGGTGAGTTACCAGATGTTACCTACAAAGACTTGCGCGAATGGGTCAGGCCTTGGCCAGTGCCGGTAAATCCCCGGTCAACCCCAGTGCCTCACGCACAAAAAGCGCTTTGGCTTCTGGCATCTGCTCAACCAGCTTCAGCCCGGCGTTACGCAACCAGCGCATCGGCAGTGGGTCGGCCTGGAACAAGCGTTCAAAGCCTTCCATCGCCGCCATCAACGCAAGGTTATGCGGCATGCGCCGACGCTCATAGCGGCTGAGCACTTTAGGATCGGCCAAGCGTTCGCCGCGAGCAGCCGCTTGCAACAACACCTCGGCCAGCACTGCAGCATCGAGAAAACCAAGGTTCACGCCTTGCCCGGCCAACGGGTGAATTGTGTGAGCGGCGTCACCGATCAGCGCCAGACCTTCAGCGACGTAACGCTTGGCATGACGCTGGCGCAGCGGCACGCATAACCGCGGATCGGCGTGCGACACCGTACCGAGCCGCCCCTCGAACGCCCGCTCCAGTTCTTGACAGAAAACTTCGTCGTCGAGCGCCATCAGTCGTTCGGCTTCGCTGGGCGTGGTCGACCAGACGATCGAACACCAATCGTGCTGACCGTCCCGCTCAAGCGGCAAAAATGCCAGAGGACCATTGTCGGTAAAGCGCTGCCATGCAGTCGATTGATGCGGTTTGGAGCTGCGTACACTGGTCACAATCGCGTGATGCAGGTAATCCCATTCGCGCGTGGCTACACCGGCCAGACGCCGAACCGCCGAATTGGCGCCATCCGCGGCGATCACCAGCGGTGCGCGTAACGTGCGGCCATCAGCCAGGGTCAGCAACCAGTCGTCGCCAGATCGGCGTAACTGCTCCAGCCGCGCATTGGCCAACATCCCCAAATCGCACTGATGCAAACGGTCGAGCAAGGCGTCCTGAACCACACTGTTTTCGACGATATGCCCCAGCACTTCAGCGTGCACACTGGCTGCCGAAAAATGTATGTGGCCGGTGCCGCTGCCGTCCCAGACATGCATGTCGGTGTAAGGGCTGGCGCGCCGATTGACGATGCCGTCCCACACGCCAAGGCGCTCGAGAATCCGCTGGCTGGCGGCCGACAACGCACTCACTCGCGGCGCGAACGGTGCCTGCTGATCGAAGGGTTTTACGCTCATCGGGCTGCCGTCCAGCAGCAGGACTTCAAGCCCACTGTCCTGCAACGCCAGCGCCAGGGCGCTGCCGACCATTCCGGCCCCGACAATCAGCAGATCTGCACGCATGTCCATGCTTAAGCCTGTCTCGCTTGCGGCTTGAGCCGCACGTAAAGGGTTTTCTCGACGCGCGCCACCAGGGTGCCGGCGCCGTCGTGAATATCGACCTGCAACTGCGGAAGGTATTTTTCGCCATTCGCCGTTTGACGACGAATCTCGTCGAGCAGGGTTTCGTCAATCGTGAACCGGGCAAATACCGGGCCTTTGCCCGGCGAGATGAAATCGATGTCGGCCGCTTTGTCCCAGACGATGTAACGATGACCGAGATTTTCCATCAGCATCAGCATGTAGAACGGGTCGACCATCGAGTACAGGCTGCCTCCGAACTGAGTGCCGACGTAATTGCGATTGAACCAGTTCAGGCCCATCGAGACCCGTACTTCACGAAAATCATCGCTGATGTGTCGCACCCGAACGCCGGCGCCGAGGTACGGCGGGTAGAAGGTCATTATCCAGCGCATCAGATGCGCCTTGCCTAACTTGTCGGCCAGCCACTTAAGCATCGGGACGTGTTCCCAAGCCCATGGCCTGACGGGCAAACCAGCGCTTGGCTGGTGGCAGCAGATCAAGGCCGAGCAAACCGAGATTGCGGCCAAACGAAACCAACGGCTGGGTGTTGCCGAACAGGCGCGTGACCTGATCCGAAAAGCCTACGGTCAGGTTCTGATCCATCCGCTGACGCTCGCGATAGGCCTGCAATGTCGCGAAATCACCGGGCTTCGTTTCGCTGGCCAACAGCGCATCGGCCAATGCCTGCGCATCACGCAGTGAAAGGTTGAAACCCTGGCCGGCAATCGGGTGCAGGCTGTGGGCGGCGTTGCCGAGAATCGCCAGATGCGGACGCACCTGTTCTTCGGCTTCAATCAGCGTCAGCGGGTACAGGTGCCGCGCGCCGACTTGCTTCAACGTGCCCAGGCGATAGCCGAACACGCCCTGCAACTCGCTGAGAAAACTGCGCTCATCCAGCGCTGCCAGTCGTTGCGCGTCCATGCCCAAACGGGTCCAGACCAATGCACAGCGGTTGTCTGGCAAGGGCAGTAATGCCATCGGGCCTTCGTCGGTGAACCGCTCGAAGGCCATGCCGTTGTGCGCTTCGCTTGGTGTGATATTGGCGATCAACGCGCTCTGGTTATACGGGCGTTTTTTGATGCCGATACCCAGTTGCTCGCGCAGGCCGGAGCGGCCGCCATCAGCAAGCACCGCCAAATCGCATTCCAAGGTGGTTTCATCGTTCAGGGTCAGGCGGTAACCATCAGTCAGCGGCTCCATGCGCGTCACTTCCGCAGGGCAACGCCAGCTGATGACATCCTTGTCCAGACCTTGCCAAAGACACTGTCCGAGCCAGGCGTTTTCCACGACATAACCCAGCGCTGGAACACCTTCTTCCATCGCCGACAGTCGCGCGGTGGAAAAACGCCCGCGGTCGGAAACGTGAATCTGCTTGATCGGCTCGGCGCGACGGGAGATTTCCTGCCACACACCCAGCCGTTGATAAATCTGTTTGGCGCCGTAAGACAGCGCTGAAGAACGCGCGTCATAACTGGGTTGGTACGTGTCGCCGGGGGCGAAAGGCTCGATCAGCACAATCTTCCAGCCACGGGCCTTGGCGCCGGCTTGTAACGCCAACGCGAGGCTTGCGCCGACTAAACCGCCTCCGATGATTGCCAGATTGACTCGACTCATGCCGCTTGTGTCCGTGCTTGCGCCATCAAGGCTTCGATCTCGGCAACCGTTTTGGGTACGCCTTTAGTCAGGATTTCACAGCCGGTTTTAGTCACCACCACGTCATCCTCGATGCGCACGCCAATGCCGCGCCATTTTTTCGCTACGTTCTGGTTGTCCGGGCCGATGTAGATCCCCGGCTCCACGGTCAGCGCCATGCCGACCTCCAGCACGCGCCACTCGCCGCCGACTTTGTACTCGCCGACGTCATGCACATCCATTCCCAGCCAGTGGCCGGCGCGGTGCATGTAAAACGCCTTATAAGCTTCACTGGCGATCAATTCGTCGACGTCACCTTGCAACAGCCCCAGCTTCACAAGCCCCGTGGTAATGACCCGAACCGTGGCTTCGTGGGCCTGGTTCCAATGCTTGTTCGGGGCAATTTCGGCGAACGCCGCTTCCTGCGACGCCAACACCAACTCGTAAATCGCCTTCTGTTCCGCCGAATACTTACCGTTGACCGGCCAGGTTCGGGTGATGTCGCTGGCGTAGCAGTCGATTTCGCAACCCGCGTCGATCAATACCAGGTCACCGTCCTTGAGCACCGCGTCATTCTGCTGGTAGTGCAGGATGCAGCTATTGCGCCCCGCCGCGACGATGGAACCGTAGGCCGGCATCTTCGCCCCGCCCTTACGGAACTCGTAATCCAGTTCGGCCTCCAGGCTGAACTCATGCAGCCCGGCACGGCTGGCCTGCATCGCGCGAATATGCGCCTGAGCGGAAATGCGTGCGGCTTCGCGCATGACCTTCACTTCTGCCGCCGATTTATACAGGCGCATGTCGTGCAGCAGATGATCCAGCGCAACAAATTCGTTCGGCGGCTGGGCACCGAGGTGCGCCTTGGAACGGATGACGTTGATCCAGTCCATCAGGTGCCGATCGAATTCCGGGTTGCTGCCCATCGCCGAATACACCCGGTCGCGCCCTTCAATCAGGCCCGGCAGGATGTCGTCGATGTCGGTGATCGGGAACGCATCGTCGGCACCGAAGTCGCCAATAGCGCCTTCCTGACCGGCGCGCAGGCCATCCCATAGCTCCCGTTCGGCGTTGCGCTCACGACAGAACAGCACGTACTCGCCGTGCTCGCGCCCGGGCATCAACACGATAACGGCCGAAGGTTCGGGGAAACCGCTGAGGTACTGGAAGTCGCTGTCCTGCCGGTAGACGTGCTCGACGTCACGGTTGCGTATCGCCACCGCGGCAGCAGGCAGAATCGCGATGCTGTTGGGTACCATCTGCGCCATCAAGGCCTTGCGGCGACGGCTGTATTCCGACTTCGGGATATGAATCATGGGCAGATGGCTTTTCCTGGCAGGCGATTAATGCAACGACGGCTTGGCAGCAGCGGGCGCATCCGGTTTTTTGGTTTCGGTGAACAGCAGCAAGGGTGCTACGCGCAAGTACTCCATGACTTCCATGTAGTCGCTTTCGCCGTCGTCGGACTCTTCCAGGGCATCTTGTACCTGGGCAATGGCGGCCAGGTCCTGCAGCACTTCCGAGGCTTCAGTGCTCAACGCGTTGTCACGGTAGGTCAGGCCAAAACCGGTGAGGAAGCCCTGGCACCATTGGCCCAATGCGGCTGCACGGTCGGCAAGTGGCGCGTCATCGGTCGGCAGCAACAGCACGACAGTCATGTCATCGCCGGTCAGCTCTCCCTTGACCATTTCCTGCAAGCCGATCAGGGCATTGCGAACGTTGTCTTGTGGCTCACCTTCGAGCAACTCGGCGGCATCGACCAACCAGCTGTCGGCTTCGAAACCGGCACCGCCGCAACTACGGCCTAACAACAGGCCATGCAGTTCTGCAGGCGAGACGGGATGGCCGCTGGTGGACAGCAGAGTGGCGAAGGCTTGGTACGGGGAATTCTGAATGGGCATGGGCAGCTAGGCGCCAGACGGCGCTATGTCTAGAATGAAGGCCTTGTATCCTACATCGACTCCTGCGAAGGAGCGAGCTTGCTCGCGATGAACCCCGGAACGCCGCGGAGCGTCAGGGACCAAGCGTTATCATTGGCGACCGTCGCGAGCAAGCTCGCTCCTACCGTCCAACACCCATCAGACAGTGAAGACAATGGAAGACACCGACCTGCAAGCGCTGATGGCGAGACTTGAGCTACTAATTAGCCGAGTCGAGCAACTAAAGAGCCAAAATGGACTCCTACTAGCTCAGGAAAAGACCTGGCGCGAGGAACGCGCGCACCTCATTGAAAAAAATGAAATCGCCCGGCGTAAGGTCGAATCGATGATTTCGCGCCTCAAGGCCCTGGAGCAAGACTCATGAGTTCAAGCAATAGCGTTACCGTGCAGATCCTCGATAAAGAATATTCGATTATTTGCCCGCAGGAAGAGCGCAGCAATCTTGTGAGCGCCGCCCGTTACCTGGACGGCAAGATGCGTGAAATCCGTAGCAGCGGCAAAGTCATTGGTGCCGATCGCATCGCCGTGATGGCCGCGTTGAACATCACACACGATCTGCTGCACAAGGAAGAAAGCCCGGATCTACAGGCCAGCGGCTCGACTCGCGAGCAGGTTCGCGACCTGCTGGATCGCGTCGATCTGGTGCTCGCCACCGATCCGGACGTCACCAAGGGCTGAAACGCGAAACCGCTTGGGGTATACTTGCGCTACTCCCTGGGGTGCTTGCCAGTTGACGATGTCCCTGAGCCGATTCGCACTACCCTGGAGGTTGCACGTTGGGCTGGTGTGCATGTCCGCTAGACGGAAAGCCTTAAAGCCTACTGCATCTTCCACCTTGAACTTTCGGGTTCAAGGGCTAAGTCAGCAGCGGTTCATCCGGGGAGCCTGATTCCAGTCCGATGCAGGTTTAAATACCGGCATCGGCTTTTTTACGGGTACGCTTTGAGTACCCGACCCGCGAGCCCGAACCCATGACCGAACCTGCGCTGCTTTCCCGCCCGCAACTTCGACGCATGCTGCGCAAGGCTCGCCGCGCGCTGACACCCAGTCAGCAGCGCCATGCCGCACTCGGGCTGTACAAACAATTGGCCCAGCAGCCTGCTTTTCGCCGTGCAAAACACATATCCCTGTACCTGCCCACCGACGGTGAAATCGACCCCCGCCTGTTGTTGCGTGCGGCACAACGCCGAGGCAAGGCGACTTACCTTCCGGTACTGAGTGCCTGGCCACGAACCAAAATGGTCTTCCAGCGCATTCGCCCCGGCGAGAAACTGACGCCCAACCGCTTTCGCATCCTCGAACCACGGGCCAATATCGCCCGTCAACGCAAGGTATGGGCGCTGGACCTGGTGTTATTGCCGCTGGTGGGGTTTGACGATGTCGGCGGACGCCTGGGGATGGGCGGCGGTTTTTATGACAGAAGCCTTGCGTACATGGCGCGCCGCAAAAACTGGCGCAAGCCGACGCTGCTGGGGCTGGCCCACGAGTGTCAAAAGGTCGAACGGTTGGCTCAAGCGAGCTGGGATGTGCCGTTGCAGGGAACGGTTACAGACAAGGCGTGGTATTTCGCAGATCAGGCGCCACTGTAGTCAGCAGCGCCCAAAAAAACCTCAGCGTTTGAAGGCTGCTGGCTGTTGTTGAGCGATTTCTATCGGTGCGTCAGTCTTGTTGTTCCACAAGCTTTGGGCATAGCCAGTGGTCACGACGCCCAGACCGAACAAAATAACCAAAATCCATAATAAATCCGGTTTGCGTTTCATCGATTGCCCCCCAAAGGCATATCAACACGATGACAGCAGCGGTTTCCGTTGTAGGCCGTGCAGCAGCGTCAAGCTAAGAAGGCCGGCATTTTGCGGCAACGTGAACCTACACGCAAACGCTGGCGCCAACCGACCGTCGGTTTGTCATAAAATTGCCAGACAACTTGCCCAATGATCTCGCAAGGAGCAAAAACCATGGCCTATTGGCTGATGAAATCCGAGCCCGACGAACTCTCTATCAAGGATCTTGAACAGCTCGGTAAAGCGCGCTGGGACGGAGTTCGCAACTATCAGGCGCGTAATTTCCTACGCGCCATGGCCGTAGGTGACCAGTTTTTCTTTTATCACTCGAGCTGCCCCGAGCCCGGCATAGCCGGTATTGGCAAGATTGACGTGGCGGCGTATCCGGACCCAACGGCACTCGAGCCTGCGAGCCACTACTTCGATCCCAAGGCAACGCCTGAGAAGAACGCCTGGAGCGCGATAGACGTCGCCCATGTCGAGACGTTTCCCAAGGTGCTGAAGCTGGATTATTTAAAGCAGCAAACCGCGCTGGCAGAGATGCCATTGGTGCAGAAGGGTTCGCGGCTGTCGGTGATGCCCGTGACGCCGGAGCAATGGGCAGCAGTTATTGCATTACGAGCTTGAGCGGTACGGAGCCCGAAGAATTTATTCGCGAGCAAGCCCGCCCCCACAGGAGATGCGTGGACACCGAAAGTCCAATGTGGGAGCGAGCCTGCTCGCGATGAGACTCGCACAAGCAATGAAGGCCTTATTGAATAATGAGGTTGTTGAACAACAGGTCTTCAACCACCGGCTTACCGGTTTCGTCATTCATCACTTGCTGGGTTTGCTTCAAGGCTTCTTGACGCAACTTTTCCTTCGCATCGACATTATTCATGGTGTCGGTAGTCTGCTGGGCGAACAGCGCCACCAGTTGATTGCGAATCAACGGTTCATTAGCTTTCACTGCCTTGGCGGCCTCGTCACCGGTCACCCGCAACGCCACGTCCGCTTTGTAGACCTTAAGCTTGGGCGTGCCATCCAGCCCATAATTGCCCACGAATGGCGGGCTGAGGGTGATGTAACTGACCTTTGGAGCTTCACCTTCTTTAGCTTCTTCGGCCATCGCTGCCACTGGCAGGGAAAGGGCCAGCATCAACATGATCCACGCTTTCACAATTCGCTCCTTATCCGGTTTGCGGCCTAGCATAACGACCCTCCGCTCAAGCACAAGCTTATGGCTGGCTATCAGGTTGGGGCATGCTCGTTGACCCATCGACTCACACACCTACACTTATCGGCCATCACTCCCAAAGGAATAGCCCTGATGAAAGCCGTGCTGTGCAAAGCCTTCGGCCCTGCCGAATCGTTGGTGCTGGAAGAGGTCGCCAGCCCTGTGGCGAAGAAGAATGAAATCTTGCTGGAGGTGCATGCCGCCGGGGTAAATTTTCCGGACACGTTGATCATCGAGGGCAAATATCAGTTCAAGCCGCCCTTCCCCTTTTCGCCGGGCGGTGAAGCGGCCGGCGTTGTCAGCGCGGTCGGCGAAAAAGTCAGCCATTTGAAGGTCGGTGATCGGGTCATGGCATTGACCGGTTGGGGCAGCTTCGCCGAAGAGGTCGCCGTGCCGGGTTACAACGTGCTGCCGATTCCACCGTCGATGGACTTCAACACCGCCGCCGCTTTCAGCATGACGTACGGCACTTCGATGCACGCGCTCAAACAACGTGCAAACCTGCAACCGGGCGAAACCCTGCTGGTACTCGGGGCTTCTGGTGGCGTTGGTCTGGCCGCCGTAGAGATCGGTAAAGCCATGGGCGCTCGCGTGATCGCGGCGGCCAGTAGTGCCGAAAAACTCGCCGTGGCCAAGGCAGCCGGCGCCGACGAATTGATCAACTACAGCGAAACCAACCTCAAGGACGAAATCAAACGCCTGACCGATGGCCAAGGTGCTGACGTGATTTACGACCCGGTTGGCGGTGACCTGTTCGACCAGGCCATCCGAGCCATCGCCTGGAACGGGCGTTTGCTGGTGGTCGGCTTCGCCAGCGGACGCATTCCGGAGTTGCCGGTCAACCTCGCACTGCTGAAAGGGGCTGCCGTGCTCGGGGTATTCTGGGGCTCATTCGCCCAGCGCCAGCCACAAGACAATGCGGCAAACTTCCAGCAATTGTTTAGCTGGTTTGCCGAGGGCAAGTTGAAGCCGTTGGTGTCGCAGGTGTATCCGTTGAGCAATGCGGCGCAAGCGATCAATGATCTTGGGCAACGCAAAGCGGTCGGGAAAGTGGTGGTGCAGGTCCGTTGAACCCAAGGCGATCCGAACTTCATATAAAGTTCGGAGCGCTGCCCGCTATGTGCCTATCCTCGTGATCATTATCGAGCATTGCTGTTAAGTGATTAACTGCAATGCCGGTCAGGGCCGCAAAGCGATTGCCTGATCAGTCTTGGACTTGCAGCGTTTGAGCCGCGCTTCCAGATTGCGATCCGGCATGGCGTGACTGCGCAGCGCATGGGCGGTCTGCTCGACATAATCGCGTGTCGTACCGTAGCGCCCACAAGCATTTTCGAATACCTGGCTCAGCACATGATCCGGCAAGTTGCCGGCATAGCTGGGCAGGTGACGCTCCAACACAAAACCCAACGCCTGAACCTGGCTGCCATCTTCAAGACGGCAATTGAGCCAATGCGGGCGATAGGATGGAAATGGCATTTCGCGTTGCCACAACGCGTAAAGCGAGGCGTCGAGTTGCTCCTCAGGCAGGCGATAAGCAAATCCACTGCAAGAACCGCCACGATCCAGGCCAAACACCAGCCCCGGCACTTCCGGGGTGCCACGATGTTCGTGCGACCACAGGTATAGGCCGCGGTGATAACCGTGCACCCGGCCACGCATACGTTCCACCGCGGGGCATTCCGGGCGCCAGATCAGCGAACCGTAGGCAAATAACCACACAGGGCCGCCCTTGTGGCGGGCCATGGTCGACTGCATAGAACTGAGCAATTGTTCGTGAGTAAGCTGCGGCCCAAGATCGAGTCGCGGAGGGTATGGCAGATTCAGAAAAGCAGATTCAATGGCGCTCATGGCGAATAGCGTTCAGCTCCCCGCGGATAAAGAATTACTTAATAGAACGCACCGCTGTAACAATAAGGCACATATGTTTTAAGGCAATTAAAGTGCCAGGGCACAACGCGTCACTCATCTCGTGATTGATATATAACCTACCGGCATTTATATAAATCTATAAATACCGATCAGCTATATACAGCGTTATAAGGCATGAACTGGATCAAGATTAATGATCAAGATCGAGGATCAAGATCGAGGCGCGTACGCAAAAACATCGGCGCGCATCTGGTGGGCATCCATTCCGGCTTCGACCAGTGCGTCCAGCGTGCCGTAGACCATCGCCGGCGAGCCACTGGCGTAGACATGCAGCGGCTTGAGGTCAGGGAAATCCTCGCAGACCGCCTCATGAAGCATGCCGCAACGACCTTCCCATCCGCATTGGTCGCTGACCACTTTGTGCAGGAACAAATTGGGCAGTTTCAGCCATTCGTCCCAATGCTCGATCTCGTAGAAGTCTTCAGGGCGGCGCACACCCCAATACAGATGCACAGGGTGTTTGAAACCCGCCGCGCGACAATGCTCGATAAGGCTATGGATCTGGCCCATGCCGGTACCGGCAGCGATCAGTACCAAAGGGCCGTCCGGCAATTCCGCCAGATGGGTGTCGCCGAAGGGCATTTCGATTCGCACCATGGCATTGCGCTGCAACTGCTCAATCAGGCTCAACGCACTGCTTTCGCGCGCCAATACATGAATTTGCAAGTCACGGCCCGCGTGCGGTGCCGAGGCGAGGGAAAATGCTGATTTTTCACCACTCTCGCGCTCGATCATCAAGTACTGACCGGCGTGATAGCGAGGCGGCTTGCCCGCCGGGGCACGTAAGCTGACACGCCAGGTGTCACCGCCGACGTCCCTGCACTCAATGACCTGACACGACAAGCTGCGCACCGGCAGTTCTCCCAGCGCGAGCACGCCATCCCACAGCACAATGCAGTTTTCCAGCGGCTCAGCTATGCAAGTGTAGAACTCACCATGGTCGCGCACATTACCGTCCTGCTCGACCCGACCTTCCACCAGCAGCGCTGCGCACACATGGCAATTACCGTTGCGACAGCTTTGCGGGCATTCATAGCCCAGACGGCGTGCGCCATCTAGAATCCGCTCGCCGGGCAGAATCTCGAGCACTGCTCCGGAGGGCTGCAAGGTTACGCGCATCAATCTATTCCTAACTGGTTCCAGATGGCATCGATCCGCTGGGTGACGGCATCGTCCTTGACGATGACACGCCCCCACTCGCGGGTGGTTTCGCCCGGCCATTTATGCGTGGCATCGAGCCCCATCTTCGACCCCAGGCCGGAAACCGGTGAGGCGAAGTCCAGGTAGTCGATCGGCGTATTGTCGATCATCACCGTGTCGCGCTTGGGGTCCATGCGCGTGGTGATGGCCCAGATCACGTCATTCCAGTCGCGTGCGTTGATGTCGTCATCAGTGACAATAACGAACTTGGTGTACATGAACTGTCGCAAAAACGACCAGACGCCCAGCATTACGCGCTTGGCGTGCCCCGGATACGACTTCTTCATGGTCACGATGGCCATGCGATACGAGCAACCTTCAGGCGGCAGGTAGAAGTCAGTGATCTCCGGGAATTGCTTTTGCAGGATCGGCACGAACACTTCGTTCAGCGCCACGCCCAGAATCGCCGGCTCATCGGGTGGCCGGCCGGTGTAGGTACTGTGGTAGATCGGTTTGATCCGATGGGTTATACGCTCGACGGTGAACACCGGGAAGCTGTCGACTTCGTTGTAATAACCGGTGTGATCGCCATAGGGGCCTTCGTCCGCCATTTCACCTGGGTGAATCACGCCTTCGAGGATGATCTCGGCAGTGGCCGGCACTTGCAGGTCATTGCCGCGACACTTCACCAGTTCCGTACGGTTACCGCGCAGCAAACCGGCAAAGGCGTATTCGGAAAGGCTGTCTGGCACTGGCGTCACCGCGCCGAGAATGGTCGCCGGGTCTGCCCCCAGCGCCACGGACACCGGGAACGGCTGCCCCGGATGTTTTTCGCACCATTCGCGGTAATCCAGAGCACCGCCACGGTGACTCAACCAACGCATGATGACTTTGTTGCGACCGATCACTTGTTGCCGATAAATACCGAGGTTCTGGCGATCCTTGTTTGGACCTTTGGTAACGGTCAGGCCCCAGGTAATCAGCGGGCCGACATCGCCAGGCCAGCAGGTTTGCACGGGCAACATGGCCAGGTCGACATCGTCGCCTTCGATAACCACTTCCTGGCACACCGCGTCTTTGACGACTTTGGGGGCCATGGCGATGATCTTGCGAAAAATCGGCAGCTTGGACCAGGCGTCTTTCAGACCCTTCGGCGGCTCTGGCTCCTTGAGGAACGCCAGCAGCTTGCCGATTTCGCGCAGTTCGCTGACGGCCTCGGCGCCCATGCCCATGGCGACCCGCTCGGGGGTGCCGAACAGGTTGCCGA
This sequence comes from Gordonia sp. IEGM753, assembly GCF_050321825.1. Taxonomy (NCBI): domain Bacteria; kingdom Bacillati; phylum Actinomycetota; class Actinomycetes; order Mycobacteriales; family Gordoniaceae; genus Gordonia; species Gordonia sp. IEGM753. The sequence goes on along the minus strand of NZ_JBNQGB010000003.1, from coordinate 362,518 downwards.
GTACCGGAATGTCGTAACCGGTCGGGTTTTCAAACAGCAACGCCGGGCCTTTCGCCCGCAACGTGCGGTCACAGACCTCGGTCATCTCCAGCACGGGAGAGACGGGAATCTGGATGCGTTTCAACTCTCCGCGCTGCTCAAGTTGCTGCACGAAATCCCGAAGATCCTTGAATTTCATTGAAGATGCCACCCCGAAAATAGGCGTACATCCTACCTGCTCTGACGCTCAAACAGCAGCATTGTCAGTGCTGCGTATCGATCAATCTTCAATTGTGCCCAGCAAAACCGGAGTGAACAAAGGACTCAATCTGGCACTGCCGATATCGGACAGGTGATCTTCGTCCTTGTACTGCGAATGACCACCCACTTCGATACTGCACACGCCGTCCGGACACATCAGCGGCGTCGGGTCGATGACATGCACGCCTGGGTCAGCCGCGCTCATCGAGTCGAACAGCTCGCTGAGGAAGTGTTGCCGCGCCAGGTGCTCTTTGAGTGGACGCCCCAAACCCTCGGCCGAGCGACCGATGCGGGCCAGGCTCGTCAAGCGGGCAATGGTGCCCTTGCGCTGCAGCGGCACTTCCTTGAACAGCCAGACCTGGGCGCCCGCCTCTCTCAATGCAGCGACACGCGCCTTGAGCGCAGCGGCCATGCGCTGTTCTGCCTGGGCAGTATTGTCGTGTTCGTTAAGCAGCACTTTTTTGTCACCGTCTTCACGTCCGTAAACGTAAAGGCTCCAATTGGAGGCGAGGACAACATCCTTGATATGCAGGCTACGAACCCTCTCCATGGTTTTTTCGTTGAAGTCCTTGCAACGCTGGCGCGGTTCGTCACTGAGCACGGGCGGACAGGCGCTCATGCTATACAGCCAAACCGGGCGTCCTTCACGTTGTGCGTTATGTTCGATGGCAGGTAACAGCGCCGCTGCGTGACTGTCGCCCCAAAACAGCTTGGTGGGCGCAACGTCAGTATTGCCGCCAACCAGGCAAGCCTTGTCGAGATTTTTGTCCGAGGTGACGAGCATGCATTTCATCTGCCCGGCCTTCCAGTCCCTGGACTCGGCATACTCCAGCGCCTTGCCGGTAAGCCGCTGAGGAACACCGTCTGCCGATCGTACCGCCGAACCGATAATCGCCAGAGCGGCCATGGTCAGCAAACCCGTAGCCAACACCGGCCTGCGCCCTGCGAGCAGACGTTTTTCGCGAAACGGCAGTTCGACGAAACGATAGCTCAACCAGCCAAGACCCAGCGCCAACGCAATCCAGCCAGCCGCTTCGAGTGGCTGAATTCCGTCGATCGATATGGCATTGGCGTAAACGTAGACCGGCCAGTGCCACAGGTACAGCGAGTAGGAGATCAAACCGATCCACACCATCGCGCGCAAACCCAACAATCTGCCGACCCATGTCGAGCCTTGGCTGCCCGACCAAATCATGGCGGTCGCACCCAGAACCGGCAGCAACGCTGCCCAACCCGGGAACGCAGTGCCTTTGTTGAAAGTAAACACCGCAACCAGCACCGCAGCCAACCCCGCAAGCCCTACAGCCTGGTAAAGCCAAGGTCGCACTGGCTGCCTGGATGCAGGCAGAACTGCCAGCATCGCACCGCACAACAGCTCCCAGGCCCGGGTCGACAACGAGAAGAAGGCCACATCGGGCTTGCGCTCGATATAGGCGATGTTCAGCCCAAAAGACAGCAACAACACGGCGAACAACATCCAGCGCCAATGTCGGACATAGCGCATCAACAACGCCATCAGCAGCGGAAAGAAAATGTAGTACTGCTCTTCAACAGCCAACGACCACATGTGCAGCAGAGGCTTCAGATCGGAGGCCGGCTGAAAATAGCCATCCTCGCGCATGAACAGGATGTTGGAGGCAAACAACGCCTGATAGCGCACCGTGCGCCCAAGTTCCGAGAAGTCCTTGGCTGTCAGCAGTAGCCAGCCCAGCGCCAGCGTTACCAGTAGCACCACGCTCAAGGCCGGAATGATGCGTCGGGCACGGCGTGCCCAGAAATCGACGAAGCTGAAACGCTGCGCACTGATCTCACGGAACAGGATGGAGGTAATCAGGAAACCGGAAATGACGAAGAAGACATCGACGCCGACGAAGCCGCCACTGAACGTGCTGAAGCCGAAGTGAAACAGCACGACCGGAATGACGGCCAGAGCCCGCAAACCGTCGATATCACGGCGATTGCCAAACGTGTGCATGACGCCCCTTGTCGTTTTAGATACAAAACCGGTTAAAAAAGGGGCTCACCGGTAGCGCGAATGGGATATTCGAAGGAGGTCAACCAAGGACGTACCTGTCAGAACACGCGATCAATCGCCAGCCAGATTAAACGCACGGTACGCCCGGCGATATATCAGCTGTGTGCGGGCGGTGACGCCCCTGGAATGGGCGCCAGTTTATTACAGCCCGCTGCGTTTGTATCCAGATACAAATGCACCAGTACATTTCTCACAGGCAAAAAAAAACGCCCGGTTAAGGGCGCCCTTTTTGAAACGTGTTACGACTTACTTGCGCTTCATCGACAAGAAGAACTCGTCGTTGGTCTTGGTCGTTTTCAACTTGTCGACCAGGAACTCGATGGCGGCGATTTCGTCCATCGGGTGCAGCAGCTTGCGCAGGATCCACATACGCTGCAACTCGTCGTCAGCCGTCAGCAACTCTTCGCGGCGGGTGCCGGAACGGTTGATGTTGATGGCCGGGAACACACGTTTCTCAGCGATACGACGGTCCAGAGGCAGTTCCATGTTGCCGGTGCCTTTGAATTCTTCGTAGATCACTTCGTCCATCTTCGAGCCGGTTTCAACCAGCGCGGTGGCGATGATGGTCAGCGAACCGCCTTCTTCGATGTTCCGCGCAGCGCCGAAGAAACGTTTCGGTTTCTCCAGGGCGTGGGCATCGACACCACCGGTGAGGACCTTGCCGGAGCTCGGGATCACGGTGTTGTAGGCTCGAGCCAGACGCGTGATGGAGTCAAGCAGGATGACCACGTCTTTTTTGTGTTCAACCAGGCGCTTGGCCTTTTCGATCACCATTTCAGCAACCTGCACGTGGCGGGTTGGTGGCTCGTCGAACGTCGAGGCAACCACTTCGCCGCGAACGGTACGCTGCATTTCGGTTACTTCTTCCGGACGCTCGTCGATCAGCAATACGATCAGATGAACTTCAGGATTGTTACGAGCAATGTTGGCTGCGATGTTCTGCAGCATGATGGTCTTACCGGCTTTCGGCGGTGCAACGATCAAACCGCGCTGGCCTTTGCCGATCGGGGCGCACAGGTCGATGACACGACCGGTGAGGTCTTCGGTGGAACCGTTGCCGGCTTCCATCTTCATGCGCACGGTCGGGAACAGCGGGGTCAGGTTCTCGAAGAGAATCTTGTTTTTCGCGTTCTCGGGACGATCGTAGTTGATCGTGTCGACCTTGAGCAGGGCGAAATAGCGCTCGCCTTCCTTCGGAGGACGAATCTTGCCAACGATGGTGTCACCGGTGCGCAAGTTGAAGCGACGGATCTGGCTCGGCGAGACGTAGATATCGTCTGGGCCGGCAAGATAGGAAGCGTCAGCGGAGCGAAGGAAGCCGAAGCCGTCCTGGAGAATCTCCAGCACGCCATCACCGGAGATTTCCTCGCCGCTTTTAGCGTGCTTTTTGAGCAGGGAGAAAATCACGTCCTGCTTGCGCGAACGGGCCATATTTTCTATGCCCATCTGTTCGGCCAATTCGAGCAGTTCGGTAATCGGCTTTTGCTTGAGTTCAGTCAGATTCATATAGGAATGACGTAATCATTTATGGAGGGGGGGAAATTAAGCTTTTGGCTTAATGAGGCCGCGCCGCAGAGAAGGCGACAGGATCGCGTACTTATTCGAAAAGGAGTGCGTCGGCGACGGCTAGCAGGGGGCAATGGAGAAACCAGTGCGGGGCCGAATGTACCACCTGAGTTTCGGAGCGTCTAGCCCTCAATAACGAAAAAGCCCCGCAATTTGCGGGGCCTTTTTTTGACACGTTACAACGACACTCAGATGTTGGCGTCGAGGAAAGCCGCCAGTTGCGACTTCGACAGTGCACCGACCTTGGTCGCTTCAACGTTGCCGTTCTTGAACAACATCAGCGTCGGGATACCACGCACGCCATGCTTGGCCGGGGTTTCCTGGTTTTCATCGATGTTCAGTTTGGCAATGGTCAGCTTGCCTTTGTAGGTCTCGGCAATCTCGTCCAGAACAGGAGCGATCATTTTGCAAGGGCCGCACCATTCAGCCCAGTAGTCGACCAGTACAGCGCCTTCGGCCTTGAGTACGTCGGCCTCGAAGCTAGCGTCGCTAACGTGTTTGATAAGATCGCTGCTCATGGAAGTCTCCAGGTTGTAAGCAAAAAAACGTGGCCCATCATAGCCGCCCTTCCCTCGTTCAGGAAGCCGCAGATGATTGAGTCTCGCTATGGTGGTCCATGAATTTGGGTATAGCTCAAGTCACGAGGCCGCGGGGGCGACAAACGTAATGCCGGTACGCAGCGCCGCATTACGCACATGCTCGCGCATTGCCTTTTGCGCGGCGCCGCAAGATCGACGCGCCAGCGCGCGGAGGATTTTGCGGTGCTCCTGCCAGGTTTCCATGGCTCGCTCGGACCGGATGAACGGTAGCTTTTGGCTTTCCAGGAATATATCGGCGCTGGCTGTCAGGATGCTCAGCATCGCTTGATTGCCGCTGGCCAGCAGGATGCGCCGATGAAATTCAAAGTCCAGACGCGCAGCCGCCTCGAAATCACCGGCCTTCAATTCGTTGCGCATGGCAGCAACGTTGTCCTCCAGAGCATCGAGCTCAAACGTACTTAATGTGAGCGCCGCCAGCCCCGCCGCGAAACCCTCCAAGGCATAACGCAACTGGAAAATGTCCAGCGGCGAAGCCTGGGCTGCGAATGGCCAGCTCAGGGCACAATCCGCAGCAGGCAACGCCACCGACGACTGCACAAACACGCCTTTGCCCGGCTGAATACTGATGACGCCCAGCGCACTCAACGATGACAACGCTTCGCGCAGCGATGCACGACTGACCCCCAATTGCACGGCCAGGTCTCGCTGCGAAGGCAAGGCATCCCCCGGCCCGAAACCCCGTTCGATAATCAATTTACGGATCGCTTGCAGTGCCACTTCAGGTACGGCTCGGGAGATCGAGTTCATGGTGTTTTCAGACGAACCAGGCCAATGAGCCGCTAGTTGTAAAGCTATTCGAGGTGCCCGGCAAGTCGTGCCCCATGCGGGTTCGGTGAGTTGCGGCGATGCGCTATCGGAGTGCGAAAAGCCCTTCAACTGTTCAGACCAGTAAGACCGATTTCATCCAGCAAATCCGGGGTTGGCGCTATCGAATTCCGAGGTTGGCATGGGCCGTGCTCTGTCGAACCGCAGAAATCACTTCTCGCCGATTCGGAGATTTGCCATGACCCAGCGTTACAGCACCCTTCTCGCAGCCTTGTTTGCCAGCCTGATGCTGAGCCAGGCACCCGCCCACGCTGATGGTCTGGAGGATGTGGTGAAACGCGGCGTGCTAAAAGTTGCCGTACCGCAGGACTTCCCGCCCTTCGGCTCGGTCGGCCCGGACATGAAGCCGCGCGGCCTCGACATAGACACTGCCAAATTGCTGGCCGACCAGCTCAAGGTCAAACTTGAACTGACCCCGGTGAACAGCACCAACCGCATTCCATTCCTGACCACCGGCAAGGTCGACCTGGTGATTTCCAGTCTCGGCAAAAACCCGGAGCGCGAGAAAGTCATCGATTTTTCCAGCGCCTACGCGCCGTTCTACCTGGCGGTGTTCGGCCCGCCCGACGCCAACATCAAGAGCCTGGACGATCTCAAGGGTAAAACCATCAGCGTTACTCGGGGCGCTATCGAAGACATCGAGCTGACCAAAGTGGCGCCCGAAGGCGTCACCATCAAGCGCTTTGAAGACAACAACTCGACCATCGCCGCTTACCTCGCAGGTCAAGTTGACCTGATTGCCAGCGGCAACGTGGTGATGGTCGCAATCAGCGAGAAGAACCCGAAACGCGTGCCAGCGTTGAAAGTGAAGCTCAAGGATTCACCGGTGTACGTCGGCGTGAACAAAAACGAGCCGGCGCTGTTGGGCAAGGTCAACCAGATACTTGCCACCGCCAAGACCGACGGCGCGCTGGAGAAAAACGCCCAGACCTGGCTGAAAGAACCGCTGCCGGCTGATCTCTGATCGTCGCGGAGGAATCTCTATATGGCTTATCAGTTCGATTTCATGCCCGTGGTGCAAAACACCGACCTGCTGTTGCGCGGCGCCCTGTTCACCCTTGAGTTGACCGCCATCGGTGCGGTGTTCGGGGTTGGCCTGGGCATCGTCGGGGCACTGGTACGCGCGTGGAATATCCGCCCTTTTTCAGCAATCTTCGGGGTTTACGTCGAATTAATCCGCAACACGCCGTTTCTGGTGCAGTTGTTCTTCATCTTTTTCGGTTTGCCGTCGCTGGGCCTGCAAATTTCTGAATGGCAGGCCGCGGTGCTGGCAATGGTGATCAACCTGGGCGCTTATTCCACCGAAATTATCCGCGCGGGCATTCAAGCGATTCCGCGCGGCCAACTGGAGGCCGCAGCTGCGCTGGCGATGAGCCGTTTTGAAGCCTTCCGACACGTCATCCTGCTGCCAGCATTGGGCAAGGTGTGGCCGGCACTCACCAGCCAGATCATCATCGTCATGCTCGGCTCGGCGGTCTGTTCACAAATTGCCACAGAAGAACTCAGCTTCGCCGCCAACTTCATTCAGTCGCGCAATTTCCGCGCCTTTGAAACCTACGCCCTGACCACGCTGATCTACCTGTGCATGGCGCTGCTGATCCGCCAATTATTGAACTGGATCGGGCGTCGCTACATTTCGAGGAGCAGCCAATGAGCGATTTCACCTTGTGGGACATCGTGCGCAACCTGCTCACAGGCCTGCAATGGACGTTGGCGTTGTCGCTGGTGGCGTTTATCGGCGGCGGCGTGATCGGGCTACTGGTGATGGTCATGCGCATTTCCCACAAAGCCCTGCCGCGCAATCTCGCGCGTACCTATATCGAACTGTTTCAGGGAACGCCGCTATTGATGCAGTTGTTTCTGGTGTTCTTCGGCGTCGCATTGGCCGGCGTGGAAATTTCAGCGTGGATGGCGGCGGCAGTGGCCCTGACGTTGTTCACCAGCGCTTATCTGGCCGAGATCTGGCGTGGCTGCGTCGACTCCATCCCCAACGGCCAGTGGGAAGCTTCGTCGAGCCTGGCGCTTAATCCGCTGGAGCAATTGCGTTACGTGATCCTGCCGCAAGCGCTGCGCATCGCGGTGGCGCCGACCGTGGGTTTCTCGGTGCAAGTGGTCAAAGGCACCGCTGTCACCTCGATCATCGGCTTCACCGAACTGACCAAGACCGGCGGCATGCTCGCCAACGCGACGTTTGAACCGTTCATGGTCTACGGCCTCGTTGCCGCCGGCTACTTCCTGCTCTGTTACCCCTTGTCCCTCAGTGCGCGCTACCTGGAAAGGAGACTGCATGCCTCTGCTTAGAATTTCGGCCCTGCACAAATATTACGGCGACCACCATGTGCTCAAGGGCATCGACCTGAGCGTCGAGGAAGGTCAGGTGGTGGCAATCATCGGCCGCAGCGGTTCGGGTAAATCCACTTTGTTGCGCACATTGAATGGTCTGGAGTCGATCAATGACGGTGTGATCGAAGTCGACGGCGAATACCTCGATGCCGCCCGGGCTGACCTTCGCAGCCTGCGACAGAAAGTCGGGATGGTGTTTCAGCAGTTCAACCTGTTCCCACACCTCACCGTCGGCGAAAACGTGATGCTCGCGCCGCAAGTGGTGCAAAAAGTACCGAAGGCCAAGGCTAAAGTGCTGGCGCGAGAAATGCTGGAGCGGGTGGGCCTGGGGGAAAAGTTTGATGCGTTCCCGGATCGCCTGTCTGGCGGGCAGCAACAGCGGGTTGCGATCGCCCGCGCGTTGGCAATGTCACCGAAAGTGCTGCTGTGCGACGAAATCACCTCGGCCCTGGACCCGGAACTGGTTAACGAAGTGCTGAGCGTGGTCCGACAACTGGCCCGGGAAGGTATGACGCTGATTATGGTCACCCACGAAATGCGCTTTGCGCGGGAGGTTGGGGATAAGTTGGTGTTCATGCACCAAGGAAAAGTGCATGAAGTGGGCGATCCGAAGGTGTTGTTTGCCAATCCGCAGACGGCGGAGCTGGCGAACTTTATTGGGACGGTGGAAGCGACAGCCTGAAAAACTTCAGGGCCTTTGCGGCCTTCATCGCTAGCAGGCTAGCTCCCACACTGAAGTGCATTCCAAGTGAGGGCGATACTGACCTCCATAAGGGCAGCACTCCAAGGCGCAAGCAATGCTGACCTCCACAAGGGCATGCATTCCAATGTGGGAGCAATGCAGGCCTCTACAAGGGCACGCATTCGAATGTGGGAGCAATGCTGACCTCTACAAGGGCACGCATTCCAATGTGGGAGCAATGCTGGCCTCTACAAGGGCACGCATTCCAATGTGGGAGCAATGCTGGCCTCTACAAGGGCACGCATTCCAATGTGGGAGCAATGCTCACCTCCGCAAGGGCACGCATTCCAATGTGGGAGCTAGCCTGCTAGCGATTGACCGCGCAGCGGTCACAGACTTTCTGTGCTGAATCAAGGCTTTCAGCTCTGCGCGTTGGCGGCAGCGTTTGATCGTGGCACGATGTCTGGGTTATCGACCGAGACCCCCAGACCATGCCGCAATCCCAAGCCAAGAATCTGTCCCTGATCGCCGCAATCGACCTGGGCTCCAACAGCTTTCACATGGTCGTGGCCAAAGCCCAGAACGGCGAAATCCGTATTCTCGAACGCCTCGGAGAGAAGGTTCAGCTGGCCGCCGGCATCGACGAAGAGCGCCAACTCAACGAAGAATCCATCCAGCGCGGGCTCGACTGCCTGAAGCGCTTTGCCCAACTGATCAACGGTATGCCGCTGGGCGCCGTGCGAATCGTGGGGACCAACGCCCTGCGTGAAGCGCGCAACCGTGGCGAATTCATCCGCCGCGCCGAAGAAATCCTTGGCCACCCGGTAGAAGTCATCTCTGGCCGCGAAGAAGCACGCCTGATCTACCTTGGCGTATCCCACACCCTCGCCGACACGCCGGGCAAGCGCCTGGTTGCGGATATCGGCGGCGGCAGCACCGAGTTCATCATTGGCCAACGATTCGAGCCATTGTTGCGCGAAAGCCTGCAAATGGGCTGCGTCAGCTTCACCCAGCGTTATTTCAAGGACGGTAAAATCACCCCGGCCCGCTACGCCCAGGCTTACACCGCGGCGCGGCTGGAGATCATGAGCATCGAGCACGCTTTGCATCGCCTCACCTGGGATGAAGCCATTGGCTCCTCGGGCACCATTCGCGCCATCGGCCTGGCGCTGAAGGCCGGTGGCCACGGTACGGGCGAAGTGAACGCGCAAGGCTTGGCCTGGCTCAAGCGCAAGATTTTCAAACTGGGTGACGCCGACAAGATCGACTTCGAAGGCATCAAGCCTGACCGCCGTGCGATTTTCCCGGCCGGCCTGGCGATTCTTGAAGCGATTTTCGATGCGCTAGAGCTGCAACGCATGGACCACTGTGAAGGTGCATTGCGTGAAGGCGTGCTTTACGACCTGTTGGGGCGTCATCACCACGAAGACGTCCGTGAACGCACGCTAAGCTCGCTGATGGAGCGTTATCACGTCGATCTGGAACAAGCAGCCCGGGTTGAGCGCAAAGCGCTGCATGCCTTCGATCAGGTCGCTGAAGATTGGGATTTGGATGACGGCATCTGGCGCGAACTGCTGGGCTGGGCAGCCAAAGTGCACGAAGTGGGCCTGGACATCGCTCACTATCACTATCACAAACACGGCGCTTACCTGATCGAGCACTCGGACCTGGCCGGGTTCTCCCGCGAAGACCAACAGATGCTTGCACTGCTGGTGCGCGGCCATCGTCGCAACATTCCGCGGGATAAGTTTGCCGATTTCGGCAACGACGGCATCAAGCTGATCCGCTTGTGCGTACTGCTGCGCTTTGCGATTTTGTTCCACCACATTCGCGGCACCCAAGAAATGCCTCAGGTCGTTCTGAGGGCTAACGGTGACAGCCTGGACGTGTTGTTCCCGAAAGACTGGCTGGACGAAAACCAGCTGACCCAAGCCGATTTCGCCCTGGAAGCGGAATGGCTGACGCGGGTTGGTTTTACCTTGAACGTTCGCTGACACAACACCTGTTCGTGTGGTGGCGGGCTTGCCGTGGTGAGGGGATTTATCCCCGTTCGGCTGCAAAGCAGTCGTGAAGTCGCTGGATGCGGCCTGCTGATGCGCCACTGTTCAAGTTTGGGGGTTACTTCGCAGCCCTACGGGGATAAATCCCCTCGCCACAGAATCGCTACACCGTTGTCGATCCAAACAAAAATGGCGATCCGCAGGGATCGCCATTTTTTTACCTCGATTGCAGCAGGTTAGCGCACCGCCAGGATCGGGCTGCCCAGACGCTCCAGCAGCGTGGCCTGGGCACTGCGCGGGTTCTGGTTGCCGGTCGGCGTATTGCGGATATAACGACCGTCGGCCTGCAGGCTCCAGCTGTGGGTGTTATCGGTGAGATACAACTCCAGCTCTTTCTTGACCCGCATGATCAGCTTCTTGCCCTCTACCGGGAAGCAAGTCTCGACGCGCTTGTCGAGGTTGCGCTCCATCCAGTCGGCGCTGGACAGGAACATTTGCTCTTCGCCGCCATTGAGGAAGTAGAAGACTCGCGTGTGCTCCAGGAAACGCCCGATGATCGAGCGCACGTGGATGTTGTGCGAGACGCCGGCAATGCCAGGACGCAAGCAGCACATGCCGCGTACCACCAGATCGATACGAACGCCAGACTGACTGGCCTTGTACAGCGCGCGAATGATCTTCGGATCGGTCAACGAGTTGAATTTTGCGATGATGTGCGCCGGTTTGCCGTCGAGGGCGAACTGCGTCTCGCGGGCAATCATGTCGAGCATGCCCTTCTTCAACGTGAACGGCGCATGCAGCAGTTTTTTCATGCGCAGGGTTTTACCCATGCCGATCAACTGGCTGAACAGTTTGCCGACGTCCTCGCACAACGCGTCGTCGGAGGTGAGCAAGCTGTAGTCGGTATACAGGCGCGCGTTGGCGGCGTGGTAGTTGCCGGTACCCAAGTGGGCGTAACGGACAATCTCGCCAGCCTCGCGTCGTAGAATCAGCATCATCTTGGCGTGCGTCTTGAAGCCGACCACGCCGTAGATCACCACCGCGCCGGCCGCTTGCAGACGGCTGGCCAGTTGCAGGTTGGACTCTTCGTCGAACCGTGCCCGCAATTCAATGACCGCCGTGACTTCCTTGCCGTTGCGCGCGGCGTCCACCAGCGCATCAACAATTTCCGAGTTGGCACCGGAGCGGTAAAGAGTCTGACGCACGGCAAGAACATGCGGGTCCTTGGCAGCCTGGCGCAGCAGATCGACCACCGGCGTGAACGACTCAAAAGGGTGCAGCAGCAGAATGTCCTGCTTGCTGATCACACTGAAAATATTCTCGCTGTTCTGCAGCAATTTCGGAATCTGCGGCGTGAACGGCAAGTATTGCAACTCTGGATGGCTGTCCAGGCCCGTGATGCTGAACAGACGGGTAAGGTTGACCGGACCGTAGACTTTATAGAGCTCGGTCTCGTGCAAGTTGAACTGTTTCAACAGGTAGTCGGACAAGTGTTTCGGGCATGTGTCGGCCACTTCCAGTCGCACCGCATCGCCGTAGCGCCGCGAGAACAACTCGCCACGCAGGGCGCGCGCCAGGTCTTCCACGTCTTCGGTATCGACGGCCAGATCAGCGTTACGGGTCAGGCGGAACTGGTAGCAGCCCTTGACCTTCATGCCCTGGAACAAGTCATCGGCGTGCGCGTGAATCATCGATGACAGGAACACATAGTTGTCGCCGGGGCCGCCAACCTCTTCCGGCACCTTGATGATGCGTGGCAGCAAACGCGGGGCCGGGATAATTGCCAAGCCGGAATCACGGCCAAACGCGTCAATACCTTCGAGCTCGACGATGAAGTTCAGGCTCTTGTTCACCAACAACGGGAACGGGTGAGTCGGGTCGAGGCCGATCGGGGTGATGATCGGTGCGATCTCGTCACGGAAATAACGGCGAACCCAGGTTTTGAGCTTGGTGGTCCAGTAACGACGACGGATGAAGCGAACCTGATGTTTTTCCAGTTCCGGCAACAGAATGTCGTTAAGAATCGCGTATTGGCGGTCGACGTGACCGTGCACCAACTCGCTGATTCGGGCCAGGGCCTGATGCGGCTGCAAGCCATCGGCGCCGGCTTGTTCACGGGCGAAGGTGATCTGCTTTTTCAGCCCGGCCACACGAATTTCGAAGAACTCGTCCAGGTTGCTGGAAAAAATCAGCAAAAACTTCAGCCGTTCCAGCAACGGGTAGGACTCATCAAGCGCCTGTTCCAGCACGCGGATGTTGAACTGCAGTTGCGATAACTCGCGGTGGATGTACAGGCTGCTGTCATCCAGGCCGGGTATGGCAATCGCCGGCACCGCCGCAGCGGCTTCGGCCACCACCGCGGGTGGAGCTGGCTCCAGCTCCGGCGGGGTTTCGGCGATTTGCTCTACCACGGGTTGAGCCTCTTTTACGGCAACTTCAGTGAGTCCTTCGGTATTCATGGAATGTTCCTGGGAGGGCTATTTTTGCTCTCGTAACAATTGAGCAGCACGAACGGCAAAGTACGTCAGGATGCCATCAGCGCCTGCACGTTTAAAAGCGGTCAGGGATTCAAGGATAACCCCTTCGCTCAACCAGCCATTCTGTATTGCCGCCATGTGCATGGCGTATTCGCCGCTGACTTGATAAACAAACGTCGGCACTTTGAATTCTTCTTTGACCCGGTAAAGGATGTCCAGGTAGGGCATGCCTGGCTTGACCATGACCATGTCCGCACCTTCTGACAAGTCAGCCGCCACTTCGTGCAGGGCTTCGTTGCTGTTGGCCGGGTCCATCTGATAAGAGGCCTTGTTGGCCTTGCCCAGGTTCAACGCCGAACCGACCGCATCGCGGAACGGGCCGTAATAGGCACTGGCGTACTTCGCCGAGTAGGCCATGATCCGCACATTGACGTGATCGGCCAGTTCCAGCGCTTCACGGATGGCCTGGATGCGACCGTCCATCATGTCGGAGGGGGCAACTACCTGAGCGCCGGCGGCAGCGTGGGACAAGGCTTGCTTGACCAGCGCATCAACGGTGATGTCGTTTTGCACATAGCCTTCTGCGTCGAGAATGCCGTCCTGGCCGTGCGTGGTGAACGGATCGAGCGCAACGTCTGTAATCACACCCAGCTCAGGGAATTGCGCACGCAGGGCACGTGTGGCGCGTTGGGCAATACCGTCCGGATTCCAGGCTTCGGCGGCGTCCAGCGACTTGAGCGCTGGCGGCGTAACCGGAAACAATGCCAATGCCGGTATGCCCAACTCGACCCATTTGGCCGCCTCGATTAGCAACAAGTCGATGGTCAGGCGTTCAACGCCCGGCATCGAGGCCACCGCTTCACGGCGGTTTTCACCGTCCAGGACAAACACCGGCAGGATCAAGTCATCGACGGTCAGCACGTTTTCACGGACCAGTCGACGCGAGAAATCATCGCGGCGGTTGCGGCGCAGGCGGGTGGCGGGGAACAGGCGATTGGCGGGGGTAAAGCTCACGGCAGACTCCAAAGCCCGCGCTGGCAGGCGAGCGTGACAGTTATAAGCGGCCATTATGACGAACAGATGACAGTTGTGCTTAGCCCCGTTACACGTAGCCGCATTCCATTGTCATTGTAGGAATTGTTCACGTCGAGACACATTTGGACACTTTCATGAATGTGCACGAAGGGGTAGGCTGCGCGTTCATTTCGCCAGCACCCAGACAATGCTCCAACAATTTCTTCAGGAATTCGGCTACTTCGCCCTCTTTCTCGGCACGTTCTTCGAAGGCGAAACCATCCTGGTACTCGCGGGCTTCCTCGCGTTCCGCGGATACATGGACCTCAAAGTGGTCATGATCGTGGCGTTCCTCGGCAGTTACGCCGGTGATCAGCTGTGGTATTTCCTGGGGCGCAAGCACGGCCGTAAATTGCTGGCGCGCAAGCCGCGCTGGCAAATGATGGGTGATCGGGCACTGGAACACATCCGCCGGCATCCCGACATCTGGGTCCTGAGTTTCCGTTTTGTTTATGGACTGCGCACGGTAATGCCAGTGGCAATTGGCTTGTCCGGTTATCCGCCCGGCCGTTATTTGCTGCTGAACGGTATCGGCGCAGCCATCTGGGCTGCCGCGTTGGCCGCTGCTGCGTATCATTTCGGCGCGGTACTGGAAGGCATGCTCGGCAGCGTCAAAAAGTACGAGTTGTGGGTACTTGGCGCGCTGCTGCTCCTCGGCCTGGGCTTGTGGCTGCGTCGACGCTTCAAGAACGCCCGCCTGGCCAAGAAGATCTACGCCGACGAGCAAGCCTTGAAAGCCGAACAAGCCAAGGACGACACTAAGACGCCAGTCGAGTGAAGCGGTTTCTGCAACAGTAGAGACCGATACCGCTAAGTAGGCTGTAGCTGAGTACACCAACCCAGCCTACGGCGCTCGCCGGCCACAACCCGACTGTCGGCGCCAGCCAGATCAGCGGCAAGTTGGAGGCCAACCGCAGCAGCTCCAGCTTCAACGCCCACGGGCGATTCTCCAGGGCCACGCCCAACGTGAACAATCCAAGTGCCACCGCGCCCCAACCCAGTACCAATGCGGCTGTCGGCAAGCTCTGCTCCAGGTTCATCAAGTAGCTGCCCAGCGCGATATAAACGCAAAACTGCAAGGCCACGTACCACTGCTGGCGACCGTCCAGCGCTACCTCGAATTTACGAAACTGACTCAGGTCCGGTTTGCTGATCGGGTACCGGGCCGCGACATCCGCTGGCCGCCAACCGGTCGGCATGAACCAGATTCGCAGCTTGTCCCATACGCTCCCGGCACGCCGCGCATCGCTCCAAAGCTGCGCGTAAAACTGCACGTTTGCCCACAATGGATTCCAGCTCGACAGCGGCGTGGTAACACCGAAAATCACCGGCTCGTTGTCGTCTTCTTCCTGAAACGAGCCAAATAGACGGTCCCAAATAATGAACACCCCGCCGTAGTTGCGATCCATGTAAAGAGCATTTTGTGCATGGTGGGCCCGATGATTGGACGGCGTGACGAAAAACCACTCGAACCAGCCGAGCTTGGGAATGTGTTTGGTATGCACCCAGAATTGATACAGCAGATTCAGTGCGGCAACGCTGACGAATACCAGCAATGGCACGCCAAGCACCGCCATTGGCAGGTAGAAAATCCAGCTCAGCAGGAACCCGGTACTGGTCTGGCGCAGGGCCGTGGAGAGGTTGTAGTCCTCGCTTTGGTGATGCACCGAATGCGCCGCCCAGAGGATGTTGCGTTCATGCCCCATGCGGTGCAGCCAGTAGTAGCAGAAGTCATAGAGGACAAAGGCAAATACCCAGACCCACAGGCTGTCGGAGGCGAGTTCGAACAGCGCCAGATGCTTGAGGGCAAATGCATAGGTCACCAGGCCCACGCCTTTGGTCAGCAGGCCCGTGGTGGTCGACAACACGCCGGTGCTGAGGCTGTTGATGGCATCCGCTACCCGATAATTGCTCACCCCGCGCCAACGATCAGCCAGCAACTCGACGGCAATCAGCACGAAGAAAAACGGCACCGCATACAGAATGAAGTTCATGGGGCGACCTGATCGCAATCATTCAGCAAAGATTAGGTGTAGCTGCGAATTAACCCTATGGCAACGAGTGACAAATTAGTGGACATTTAACGCCATGAATCTGGAGAAAAAGCCCATGAGCAAAAAAATTGCAGTGATCCTTTCCGGCTGTGGCGTATACGACGGCGCCGAGATCCACGAAAGCGTGATCACCTTGCTGCGACTGGACCAACGCGGCGCTCAGGTTGAGTGTTTCGCACCCGACATTGCGCAGTTGCACGTGATCAATCACCTCACTGGCGAGGAAATGCCTGAGTCGCGCAATGTGCTGGTTGAATCGGCGCGGATTGCCCGGGGCAACATCAAGGACATCCGTGAAGCCAACGTCGAGGATTTCGACGCGCTCATCGTACCCGGCGGTTTCGGGGCGGCGAAAAACCTTTCCAATTTCGCCGTTGAAGGCGCTGCCTGCGCTGTACAGCCAGAGGTTCTGGCGTTGGCAGAGGCCTTCGCCGAAGCGGGTAAACCGGTCGGGCTGATCTGCATTTCGCCGGCGCTGGCTGCAAAAATCTACGGCCCGGGTGTGACCTGCACCATCGGCAACGATGCCGACACGGCGGCGGCGATGAACAAAATGGGCGCTACCCACACAGAGTGCGCCGTCGGCGATATCGTTGAAGACAAAGCGCGCAAACTGGTCAGCACCCCGGCCTACATGCTCGGACAGTCGATCGGAGAGGTAGCGACCGGCATCAACAAACTGATCGACCGCGTGCTCGAACTGACCCACGAAAACGACGCCTGACACTGTTCAACTGTAGGAGGGTTGCAGGTAATTCAGGGTTTTCGGGTCAGCCGCGTAAGGATCCGGTCCAGCGCATTGGCGAACGCCTGCTTTTCGCGGTCGCCAAACGGTGCCGGGCCGCCGCTCATCTGGCCCTGTTCACGCAGATCGGTGAACAGGTTCCGTACCGCCAAGCGGTCTCCCATGTTCTGCGCATCGAACTCCTTGCCGCGCGGGTCGAGTGCAGCAACACCCTTCTTTACCAGCCGATCAGCCAGCGGCACGTCACTGCAAATCACCAGTTCACCGGGCACCGCGTGTTCCACCAGGTAATCATCGGCGGCATCCGGGCCACTCGGCACGACGATCAGTTTGACCAGCGCCAAACCCGGTTTGATTTGCGGCTGGCCCGCCACCATCACCACTTCGAATTGGCGCTTGAGGGCGAACTTCACCACCAGATCCTTCGCCGCCCGAGGGCAAGCATCGGCATCGATCCAGACACGCATTGTTTTTTCCTTTTCCAAAAAGCATCGTCGGATCGCTGCCCGGAACTAGCTCGCCCCCCCAGGTTTTATGCAACCTTGGGGGAGCGAGCCTGCTCGCGATTGTGAGCGCAGCAAATGCCGTTAAGAAACCGGCACTCGACGCTTTTCAGCTACCCGACTGCGGCCATACAGCACGATGATCGCGAAGATAGCCACCGCCTGAGCACTCAGTGAATAGGCATCAGCGTGGATCCCCAGCCAGTCGAAGTCAAAGAACGGCACCGGCCGCGTACCGAAAATCCCGGCCTCCTGCAGCGCTTTCACGCCATGACCGGCAAACACCACCGACAACGCGCACAGCAAACCGGCATTGATGCTGAAGAACAACGCCAGTGGCAGCTTCGCCGAGCCGCGCAGGATTACCCACGCCAGCCCCACCAGCAACACCAGCGCCGTCGCACCACCCGCCAACACCGCGTCATGCCCCGCAGGTCCGGCCTGCAGCCACAAGGTTTCATAGAACAGGATCACTTCGAACAACTCGCGATAGACCGAGAAGAACGCCAGGATCGCAAACCCGAAACGACCGCCACCGCCCACCAGGCTGCTCTTGATGTAATCCTGCCAGGCCGCCGCATGACGGCGGTCATGCATCCAGACGCCGAGCCACAGCACCATGACGCTGGCAAACAACGCCGTCGCACCTTCGAGTAACTCGCGTTGCGAACCGCTGACGTCAATCACGTAAGCAGCCAACGCCCATGTCCCCAGACCGGCCAACAACGCCAAGCCCCAACCGACGTTAACGCTGCGCACCGCCGATTGTTGGCCGGTATTGCGCAGGAAGGCGAGAATCGCCGCCAGCACCAGAATTGCTTCCAGACCTTCACGCAGCAAAATCAACAAACCGGAGATAAAACTCAGGGACCAGCTCAAACCATCACTGCCCAGCAGCCCCGCAGACTCTTTCAATTTTGCCTTGGCCGTGTCCAGCCGCTGTTCGGCCTGAGCCACTGATAGCCCGTCCTGCAACGACTGACGGTACGCCATCAACGATTTTTCGGTGTCTTTGCGCACCGCTGCATCGACGTTGTCCAGAGAGCTTTCAACCAGTTCAAAGCCTTCCAGGTAAGCCGCAACCGACAAGTCATACGCCTGATCGCGGTCACCCGCACGGTAAGCGGCAATGCTCTTGTCGAGGGTGGCAGCGGTGTAATCAAGCAACTGCGCAGGCCCACGCTTGACCTGAGGCGGCTGAGCACGCTGCGCACGGAACGTCGCCGCCGCCTGCGGACCTTCGGCGGCCTGCACTTCGGCCGGCGTCTGACGGGCCAGGTCGGCAATATTGTAGGTCTTGTCGGATTTTGCTGCCGCGGGATCCGCGCTGAAGCTGGCAATGTAAGTCGCCAGGTCCCAACGCTGACGGTCATCCAACTGATCGGCGAACGCTGGCATATCGGTGCCTTCGACGCCCAGACCCAAGGTGTTGTAGATCGCGAAGAGACTCAGGTGATCGGTGCGCACTGCATCGCGAAGGTTCGCTGGAGGCGGCGTCAGACCGACAGCGGCCGGACCATCACCGGCGCCCGCCTCGCCATGGCAAACCGAACAATGCTGGGCATACAGCGGCGCACCGCGAACCGGGTCCGGGGTAATGATCGGCGCTTGACTGACTTCATAGGTCACGGCCAGTTTCGCGCCCAGTTGCCGGGCCTGGCGGGTAACGTCAGCGCCGTCCTTGCGGGCATCGACCGCGCTGCGCAGGTCACTGGCGCCTTGCTCCAGATCCGCGCGCCCAGGCGTGGCTGGCAGCTCGGCGATCACGCCCTGCAGCACGCTCAGAAACTCCTGTTGTTCGCGGTATTCGGTGTCATTGATGACCTTGCCCGCCTCGACCGATTGCGGGTAATCAGCGCCGATGTAATCAAGCAAATGCAGCGCCTTGTGTGCGTTATCAGCAGTGTCGGCCAATGCGTAGGCGCTACAGAACGCGAGCATCGGCAGTGCTAGCCACGCCAGAAATCGGGAGGGGGCGGTCATGAATCGATCTCAATGGGTAATACGAAGTAACACATTGTTCCCTTCCAGGTGATTTCACTCAAGCGTTGTCGATTGTTTCGTCCGGTGGGGCGGCAACATAGGGCATTAAAAAAATGCCATCACCAAGCCATTACACTTGTTTATACTGCCGCGCCTTCGATAGATCGAAACGGCATTTAAGCTCCTCGGTTTATGAGGAATTGGCAGGACGCCAGTCTGCGCCAATAGGTCTTAACAGCCCGACCAGCATTTCGGCTGCTAAAAATAATCAGGGAAGAAACACCTCCATGGCATCCCGCGCCTTAACTTTGATCGCGCTCAGCGCCGTCACGCTGTTGTCCGGCTGTTCAGCCTTTCGTAATTACGATTCCGAACTCGCGCAAACCAACCAGCAATTGGCCTCTGGCAATGTCGACGCCGCGCTGACCCTGCTGGAAAAGAACAACACCGGCGATGACAAAGACCTGCTCTATTACTTCGAGAAGGGTGAGCTGCTGCGTGCCAAGGGCGATTTGTCCGGCAGCCAGAACGCTTGGACCAGCGCCGATGTGGTGGTGGGCAAATGGGAAGATTCGGTCAAGCTCGATACCGATAAATACCTGGCTCAGTTCGGCAGCTTCATGGTCAACGACAAGGTTCGTCGCTATGAAGGCTATGACTATGAAAAAGTCATGCTGACCACGCAAATGGCCCTCAATCTGCTGGCAGTCAACGACTTCGACGGTGCGCGCACCGCTATCAAGAAGACCCATGAGCGTGAAGCGGTCATCGCCGACTTGCGTGACAAGGAATACCTCAAGAGCGAAGACGAGGCTGAAAAACAAGGCATCAAGACCCAGTACAAAGACTTGCAGGGTTACCCGGTCGCCAGCCTCGATGCGCCTGACGTGGTCAGCCTGAAGAACAGCTACCAAAGCGCTTTCAGCCACTACCTGGCCGGTTTCGTTTACGAGGCGCTGGGTGAAAAAGACCTCGCCGCGCCGGGTTATCGCAAGGCCGCCGAGCTGCGCCCCAACACTGCGCTGCTGGAGCAAGCGCTGGTGAATCTCGACAAGCCAAGTGGCAAGGACGAGGAAAGTGACATCCTGATCGTCGTGCAAAGCGGTCTGGCGCCCTCCCGAGACTCGATCCGTGTACCGCTGCCACTGCCTATCAGCGGCAATGTGGTGATCACTGCGCTTTCGTTCCCGATCATCAAGGCCGACACTTCCACCGCGCCGTTCGCCCAAATCGGCGTCGATGGCCAGCAACTGAACCTGACCCAACTCAACAGCACCACCGCCATGTCGCGCCGCGCCCTGCGTGACGACATGCCGGGGATCATTCTGCGCACCACGGTTCGCGCGGTAACTCGTGGCGTTGCGCAAAAGAAAATCAACGAAACCAATCCGCTCGCAGGCCTCGCGGTCGGCATTACTTCTGCCGTACTTGAAGGTGCCGACACCCGTACCTGGCGCACCCTGCCGGATAACACCCAAGTGGTGCGTCTGCGTCTGAAGAAGGGTGAGCATCAGGTCACGCTGCCAAACGCTGTCGGCGGATCGGTGGTTCGGGTCACCGTGGATCAACGCTATCAAGTGATCAGCCTGCGCGCCGTGAGTAACCAGGTGTTCGCCAGCGGCTTGGCCGCCCATGTGATCACGAGCGTTAACCCGACGGCCGTGGCCACCCTTAAACAACCTTGAGAATGGAGTCTTGTATGCGTTTCAAATTCATCGCCGTGGTTGCCCTGGCCCTGCTGGCTGGCTGCGCAACACCGCCGCCACCAGAGCCAGGCAGTGCGGCCAGCAAAGTCGTGGCCATGGGCAAGCTCAAGAACATCGTGGTCGGCGCCATGCGCGTCGCCCGGGAAAACGGCTTCATGACGGTCAACGCACAACTGAGCAACACCAGTTTCAACAACAAGACTTTCTACTACCGCTTCGCCTGGCTCGGCCCTGAAGGCTTCCCGATTGGCGATGAGGAAACCTGGAAAAGCCAGATGATGTACGGCGAACAGACCAGTTTCATTCAAGCGATTGCGCCCTCCGCCAAAGCCGTGGATTTCCGTCTGGAAATCAAGACGCCTTAAGTCACAGCCACTATTCGTTCAGTTATAGAGAGCATTCCCATGTTTTTACGCTTTTCGTTCATTGCCGTTATCGCCCTTCTGGCCAGCGGTTGCGCCAACACTTCGCCAACCCTGGGCAGCAAAAACATCAGCTATGGCGACACCAAGGCTGTAGAAACCGTGACCAACGAGTTCGGTTCCACCGACTTGCAGATGATCGCCGAAACCATGACCCGCTCCCTTGCCCAGTCTGGCATTTTGCAGGGCCGTCCAGTGGTGCAGGTTTACGACGTGAAGAACAAGACCAGCGAGTACATCGACACGCGTGAAATCACCACGAGCATCAAAACTCAGCTGATGAAAACCGGTACCGCGCGCTTCGCCAGCGACAATACCGCGATGCAAAGTCAGGTTGATCAACTGAAGCTGCAAAACCAGAGCGGCCTGTACAAGAAAGGCACTGTGGCCAAGACCGGCAACATGATCGCGGCCAAATACCGCCTCGAAGGTTCGATCAGCTCGATCGTCAAGCGCAGCGCCGACTACAAGGACGTCTTCTACAAATTCAGCCTGCAATTGATCGACGTTGAAAGCGGTCTGGCCGAGTGGATGGACGAAAAAGAGATCCGCAAGACCACGGAGCGTTAACCAATGCGTGCATGGATTGGCATGATGGCCCTGGTTTGCGCATTCAGCGCCCAAGCGGCGCCTAAAGTTGCAGTGACCGACCTGGCCTACCAGGAGCGAGTGGAGCAATACATCCACATCGTTTCGGCGCAAAGCAATTTCCAGGCAAACCGCTACAGCGCCAGTGGTTCTTCGAGCTACAACGAAATCGAAGCCACCAGCAGCTACATCGAACAAGGTGAGCTGCGTAAATTCACCGGCGACATCAAGGGTGAAATGCTGCGCTCCGGGATGTTCCAGTTAGTGCAAGGCACGCCTTACACCGCAGCGTCCAAGGGTGATGTCTATGACGTGATCAAACGCATCAAGGCCGGCAACTTCAAAGGCGCCGACTATGTGCTGTTCGGAACGGTGTCGGACATCGACTTCAACCGGGACATTAACGAACTCGCCAACACCAACAGCTATTCGGCGGTATTGGCGCTGACGCTGGTGGCAGACTTCAGCCTGATCAACACCAAAACCTTCGAAATCACCTCGGCCTTCACGGCGATGGGCGAAGGTCAGGACACCAAGTTGATGAACCATCGCGATGTTCGCATCTCGCTGAATCGCCCGCGCGTAGTCCGTGACGTGTCCAAATCGCTGGGTGAAGACGTGGCCCGCCAATTGAGCGAGCAACTCGGTGGCAACGTCAGTGAGCAACCGGGGCAAGCGCCGTTGCGCAACAACCTGCCGAGGGACACGGCGCCGGTTATTTTGCGCTGAAGCGTGTTTGCCGCAATGAAAAAGGCGACCTGAAGAGGTCGCCTTTTTTGTACCTGACCGCTTTTACATCGCCGCTTTGCGCAGCGTCGCCATGAACGCAGCCGCACCGATGAACAGGCCGGCAAAGGTTCTGTTCATACGTTTTTGTTGCTTGGGCGTGCGTAACAAACGCAGCACCTTCGACGCCAGCCCGGTGTAACCGGCCATGACGACCAGATCAACGCACACCATTGTCACGCCGATGATCAGGTACTGAGCCAGCAGCGGCGCGTGCGGGTCAATGAACTGCGGCAACACAGCCAGCATGAACACCAATGCCTTCGGGTTGCTGATGTTCACCAGGAAACCGCGAAAAACCAGTACCAGCGGTTTGCCGATCGGCCTTACCGCCGCGTTGTCGGTCATCTCGCTGGGTAGCGCGCGCCATTGCTTGACCGCCAGATAAACCAGATACGCCACGCCAAACCATTTGATCGCATAGAAAGCCGTCGCCGAGGCCGTGAGAATGGCGCCCACGCCTGCACCGACAATCGCAATTTGTACCGCCAGGCCCAGTTGCAGCCCCAATGCGTTCCAGTAACCGCGCCAGAAACCGTATTGCAGACCACTGGACATCGACGCAATGGCGCCGGCACCGGGCGACAAACTGATCACCCAGCAGGCGGCAAAAAATGCCAGCCATGTTTGAATCTCCATTGCACACCTCGACTCGGACTCGTTTCAGGTGTCTAAGCTAATGCGGCTTTGGCCGGATGACTACCGATTTTTACCGGGTGCGGGCGTCAGCCGACCAATGTTCAGGGGGACCGGCCCATTCGCCAGCAAGCCCGCGCCCACACTGATCGAGCCACTGGATAAGAAAGTGGTCAACGGTAGGAACGGGCTCGCTTACGAAGGCGGTGCGTCAGGCGAAAGAAGAACTACTTTTCAAACCCGCTGGAGGGGAATACATCCGTGCCGCGCCAACGCCGGACAGAACGCTGGAAGAACAGGCTGTTAGGCACTTGCACCATGGCGCTGCCGGTGCCGAGCTCTTCGGCTTCGATCAGTGTGGTGTACAGCAAATTGATTGCCACCACCCGGCCTTTGACGCCTGGCTTATCGGTGGTGTCTACCAACTCGACCACGTCGCCCAAACGAAACGGGCCGACAGTGAAAATCAGAATGGCGCACAACAGGTTGGAGAGCACGCTCCACATGGCGAAAAACGCCACGGCCGCTACGGCAACAAACCCCGACAGCGCGGTCCAGAGCACCGTCGCCGAGACCCCAAGCCGTTCGAGCACGAAGATCAGCGCACTGCCCATGATCAGCCAACGCAAGCCTCCGCGCAGCGGCATCAGCAACTGCGGCGGAAACGGATAACGCTCGCCCAACCGGGTCAGGCATTTGGCGACGAAGCGCTGAGCGAAGTAGCCCGCCAATAGAATCAGCAGGATCTGTACGCCGAGCCAGATTGGCTCGACCCACATTGCCGGCAGCGGCAATTTGAAAGCGTCCATCAGGACAACGCCTCCAACTCCGCCTGCATGCTTTCAAGCAGTTCCAGAGCTTCCATCCAGGCCTCTTCCAGCTCTGCTTCACGCACCTTCAGCTTGGCTTGTTCAGCCAGCAGATCACGCAACTCATTCTTGCGTGCAGGTTCGTAAATATCACTGTCGCCCAGACTGGTATCGATTTTCGCCAGCTTTTCGTGCAGCTTGCCCAACTCGGCTTCCAGCTTGTCGGCTTCACGTTTGTGCGGCGCCAGTTGCTGACGCAACGCCGCTGCAGCCTGACGCTGAGCCTTCTTGTCAGTCTTGTCAGGATTAACCGGTGTATTGCTGACCGGGGCATTGCGCTGACGATATTCGACCAGCCAGCGGGTGTAGTCTTCCAGGTCGCCGTCGAACTCCTCGACCTTGCCGTCCGCCACCAGATAGAAATTGTCGGTGGTGCTTTTGAGCAAATGACGATCGTGGGACACGACCAGTACCGCACCACTGAACTCCTGCAGGGCCATGGTCAGAGCCAGGCGCATTTCAAGGTCCAGGTGGTTGGTCGGTTCGTCGAGCAGTAACAGGTTCGGTCGGCCCCAAGCGATCAGTGCCAGTGCCAGGCGAGCCTTTTCGCCACCGGAGAAGTTCAGCACCGGTTCGTCGATGCGCGCACCACGAAAGTCGAAACCGCCGAGGAAGTCGCGCAGGGTCTGCTCACGCTCGGTCGGCGCCAAGCGCTGCATGTGCAGCAACGGGCTGGCCTTGGAGTCGAGGGAATCGAGTTGATGCTGGGCGAAGTAGCCAACCACGGTGTTTTCGCCACGGGTCAGGCGACCGGACAACGGCTGCAGCTCACCGGCAAGGTTTTTGATCAGGGTCGATTTACCGGCACCGTTGGGACCGAGCAAACCGATGCGTGCGCCAGGGGTCAGTTGCAGCTTGACCTTCTCCAGCACCGCGCGCTCGCCATAACCCAGGCGAGCGTCGGAGATATCAATCAACGGGCTGGAGATCTTGTGTGATTCGCGGAAAACGAAGTCGAACGGCGAATCGACGTGGGCAGCCGACAGCTCTTCCATCCGCTCCAGGGCCTTGATGCGGCTCTGCGCCTGACGGGCCTTGGTGGCCTGAGCCTTGAAGCGGGCGATGTAGCTTTCCATGTGCGCACGTTGCGCCTGTTGCTTCTCGTAGGCCTGTTGTTGCTGGGCCAGACGTTCGGCGCGGGCGCGTTCGAAGGCGCTATAACCACCGCGATACAGAGTGATCTTGCGCTGGTCGACATGAGCCACGTGATCAACCACAGCGTCGAGGAAATCCCGGTCGTGGGAAATCAGCATCAAGGTGCCGGGGTAACTTTTGAGCCAGTCTTCGAGCCAGATGATGGCGTCGAGGTCCAAGTGGTTGGTCGGTTCGTCGAGCAGCAGCAGGTCCGATGGACACATCAAGGCCTGCGCCAGGTTCAGACGCATCCGCCAGCCACCAGAGAAATCACCGACCTGACGGTCCATCTGATCGTTGGTAAACCCGAGGCCCGCGAGCAGCTTGCGCGCCCGGGCATCCGCGGTGTAACCATCGGCGCTGTCGAGTTCTGCGTGCAAGCGGGCCTGAGCGGCACCGTCATGCGCTGCTTCGGCCGCGGCAAGGTCTCGTTGCACCTCGCGCAACCGCAGGTCACCATCGAGCACATAGTCGACCGCAACGCGTTCGAGCGTGTCGATCTCCTGGCGCATGTGGGCGATGCGCCAGTCGCCCGGCAGCAAGCAGTCACCCGAGTCCGGGTGCAGGTCACCCAGAAGCAAGGCGAACAGGCTCGATTTGCCGGCGCCATTGGCACCGATGAGGCCGGCTTTGTGGCCGGCGTGCAGGGTCAGCTCGGCGTCTTCTAGCAGACGTTGCGGGCCACGCTGTAAAGTCAGGTTCTGAAGTCGAATCATAATGGCGGCGGAGTCTACCAGCTTCGCTCGCAACTAGCGCGAGTAGCACTATGTCCTCTGACCTGTGGAGCTTTTCCATCACCACCTACGCACTACCCGACGTTGAACGGGCCTGCCTGCAATTACAGTCAGCGGGAATCAACGTGTGCCTGTTGCTTTGTGGAATGTGGCTGGAAAAACAAGGGGTGGCCTTTAGCGCGCATCGACTACAGCAGCTAGGTAGCCTGGCCGAAGCCTGGGACGCGGATGTTGTACAACCGCTAAGGACATTGCGCACGCGATGGAAAACCGTCGCGCAAGAAGATCAGGCACTGAATGCGCTGCGCGAGAAAGTAAAGTCTCTGGAACTGGAAGCCGAACGACATTTGCTGTTGCGGCTGGAACGATTGGCGCAGAGCTGGCCACGTGATGAAGCAAACGATCTATCGACCTGGCTGGAAGGTATAGCGGCGGGCGCCGCCAACCTTGACCGCGACGCGCTGCATCAGCTGCGCGTCGCGATCACCAACGCTTAAGAAGCGCTGGTTGGGGTGCTGCTGACGCTCGACACATTCGCCGGCGATGCCGCTGGCGTGGTTGTCGAGGCGCTCGCGGCAGGTGCCGACTGCGCTGGCGATGCTGGGGTAGCCGGTTTGGCAACCGGTGCAGCAGCGGGTTTAGCAGCAGCAGGCTTGGCTGCAACTGGCTTTTTCACGGCTGGTTTTGCAGCAGGCTTGGCAGCGGGTTTAGCCGCGACTGGCTTGGCAGCAGGTTTGGCTGCAGCCGGTTTGGCAGCGCTGGCGGTGGCCGGTTTGGCAGTTGCTGCAGGCTTGGCCGAAGCAGGTTTGGCGGGTGCTTTTGCAGCAGGTTTAGCGGCTGGCTTAGCCACAGCTTTGACCGCTGGTTTAGCAGCAACAGCTTTGGCGGCTGGCTTGGCAGCAGGTTTGGCGGCTGCAGTTTTTGCTGCTGGCTTAGCGGCTGGCTTGGCAGCGGTTTTCGCAGCTGGTTTCGCAGCAGCTTTTGCCGCAGGTTTGGCAGCTGGTTTTGCAGCTGGTTTTGCAGCAGCTTTCGCCACTGGTTTGGCAGCGGCTGTTTTTGCTGCAGCAGGCTTCGCGGCCGCTGTTTTTGCAGCAACAGGTTTGGCTGCTGCAGGCTTGGTGGCTGCCGGTTTAGCGGCTGGCTTCGCAGCGCTGGCTGCGACTGGTTTTTTCGCTGCAGGTTTGGCGGCTGCTTTGGCAGGCGCTTTTTTGGCAGGTGCTGCTGCAGGCTTGGCCGGTGCTTTTACGGCCGCAGGTTTAGCTGCAGCTTTCTTGGCAGGGGCCGCAGCAGGCTTGGCTGAACGCAGGGACAGCGCCTTGCCGACAGCTTCTTGTACACGACCAACACCCTGGGCCAGTTTCAGGCTTTCTTGAGCATCGCGTTTGAGTTGCACAATGTAGGTACGAGTCTCGGACTGACGATCCTTGAGGGCATCGAGCAAGTCCTCCAGTTCTTTCACCGCGCCTTTGGCTTTGGTCTGCGCCTTGGCCTTACCGGCCGACGCAGCACCTTGCAATTTGGTACGGGATTTGTGCAGTTTTTCCTGTGCTTTTCCGCGCTGCTTCTCGAGCTTGGCGAGCAGTTTTTCAGCATCAGCCAAGGCTTGCGAACAAGCGGTTTCCAAATGCTCGAGCAAGCTGCCCGAGAGTTGTTGGAGTAAGTGCAACGGAGTATTTACAGGCTTCTTGGTGGCCGACATGGTTTACCTCCTGGCTGACGTGAGTGCGGCTCATACTAGACCTCTGCTGCTACCGCCGCTAGGTCATGTTGACAGTATCGAATGCGCTGCGTTGCAACGAATTGAAAACTCTTCTTCGCCAAGGCGAAACCAGTTCACCGTTGAGCGCTTTCACACTGGCATAATCCGGCACATCTCAGGTCGGAGAGCGCCCATGTCGCGTTACCTTTTTTTATCGCTGTGCATGTTTTTTCCAGTGGCTCATGCCGACGAAAAATCCCCCGCAAATGATCCTCACAATCTCGCTTACAGCTTGGGCGCAAGTCTTGGCGAGCGTCTGCGCCAGGAGGTTCCCGACCTGCAATTGCAGGCATTGCTCGATGGTTTGCAGCAAGCCTATCAAGGTAAACCGCTGGCATTGAGCGACGCACAGATCGAACAAATCCTTGCCGACCATGAAGCGCAGATCGCAGAGCAACCGGCCATGCCACAGAGCGAAGTGGCGCTCGCAAAAGAGCAGCGCTTTCTCACTGAAGAAAAAGCCAAGCCTGGGGTTCGTGAGCTCGCAGATGGAATTTTGCTGACGGAGTTAACGGCGGGTAATGGCGCGAAGGCCGGTCCGAATGGCAAAGTTCAAGTGCTGTATATCGGTCGTTTACCCGACGGCACCGTGTTCGATCAGAACAGCCAACCGCAGTGGTTCAGCCTCGACAGTGTGATCACTGGCTGGCGCACTGCTCTGCAAAACATGCCGGTCGGCGCAAAATGGCGACTGGTGATTCCATCGGCCCAAGCCTATGGCGCCGACGGTGCCGGCGACTTGATCGCGCCATTTACTCCGCTGGTATTTGAAGTCGAATTGCGCGGCGCGACGAGCTAAATACCGGACACAAAAAACGGCGCGCATAGCGCACCGTTTTTGAGGTCTTGCACAGAAGAGATTCAGGCTTGAACCGAATCCTCTTCCTTGTGAGCCGTGTGCAGCACTTCGATCAAGCAGTCTTCGAGTTCGAAGCGCTCATGCAACAGACCGCCAAGCTTCTTGAATTCGTCGGCGACGCACTTGCCAGCATCGCAAAGGTCATTGAACGCCAGCAGTTTCTCGGTAATGACATCGATCCGTGGATAGATCGTCTCGGCCAGTTTCAGGCCTCGCTCGTCATTGAAAGCCTTGGCTTCCCCTGTCAGCTGTTCATAGATTTCGAAATGCCCGGCAGACACGTAATCAACCAGCACCCCGCAAAATTCCTGCAGCGGCTTTCGGTCTTCGCCCAGCGCCTCAGGCTTGGCGCCGAGAGCATCATAGGCCCGAACCAGTTCGTGACGCTCCTGCAACCAGCGATCGATCAGCAGATGCACTCCACCCCAGCGTTCCTGAGCATTCTGACAACTTTCGAGCATGGTGATCTCTCTTCCCTTGTGGGCATGCTGCTCTACACCTGCGCGCACTTGAAAATCAAGAATCGGCCAGGCAGAGCGTCATTCGAGCAACATAATTCCAATGACACGTGCGGGCCAGATTATGCCCGCGCGACAATGGCTTCAAGGTACGCAGGAGATAAAGTTCATACAAGTGTTTAATCGCCTGCCACTGCGCGGTGCGACGGTTCGCCGCTGAGCGGTCGCTGACAAGCGATCCGAACCAGGCGCAGCAACTGGCAAACGCTTAGGGTCAGTAGGCCAACGAAGAGCAACAGGCTCCACTCGGGAATGCTCAGGTCGACCATCGTCCAGGAAATGTCCACTGCGTCGGGAACGCTTTGCGATAACACCTGCCGCGCCGCCGCCACCGTACCTCCCACGCTGCAAAACAGGCCGAGCAGCCAGTACACGAAGGAGCCGATATCGCCAGGCCCATGCACTGAAGCCAACAGGCAAACACCGGCAAATAATGCGAGGCATATCCGCTGCAACAGGCATAACGCGCAAGGTTCGAAGCCGATGACATATTCCAGATAATAGGAGACGCCCAACGCCAAAGCAGTTGCAGCGAAAGCCGTGAAAAACAAGGAGCGAGAGCAGGCCAAAGACATGGCTTTTCCGAGACAGTGGAGACAGGCCGTTACGGTAGAGGAAAGCGCGCCAGCGTTTCAAGACGGGCTGACAGGGACACTTCAACAGAAGCGTAGGGAAATCCCGACAGAATCGAGAGGATCAGGTGTAATCCTTTGTAGGACTCTGCCGAAGACAGCTGACGAAAGAGGAAAATTGGTAGTTTAGAGCTGCTTTCAGGCTGAGTGAGCAAGTCCCTCAGCCTGAAATCAAGCGTATACCGGCGCCGGCAATGGAGCCGCCAGTAACCGCTCATCCAACAATCCGAGGCCTTCCTGAAACAACTGATTACTGCGCTCGGTATCGCCCAATTGCGCCAGCAATCGAGCCAGCTCCGCACAGGCTTCCGGATTGCGCTGCACTCGCAGGCTACTTTCCAGATAGTCGCGCGCCTTGCCCCACAAGCTGCTTTGCAAACAGAGACGACCCAGTGTCAGCAGCAAGCTTGGGTCAGCGGGATGATCCTTGAGCCAGCCTTCCGCGGTTTGAAGCTGGCGCGCGGGATCACTGCCCCGAACCAGTCCGTAGAGACGCGCCAGGTGGCTGTCGTAATTGCGCTTGAGCGCTGTGCGCAGCACTTCCTCGGCCTCGACCTGAGCCCCTAACTGGCGAAGTTGCTCGGCGTAGGCAAGCACCAATTGCGGCTCTTGGCGCTGCGCAGAACTGAGTTGCTGCCAAGCCCGGTTCAGCGATTGCAAACCGACCGCGCCGTCCTCCTCCTGATGCGCCGCCAAGGAAAGATTTTCACCCCAGGCGCGGCGCTCCAGCTCCGACAGCTCGGCGGGTGGAAGCACCTTGTCCTTACGCAACTCCGGCAACAGGCGAATGACCGCCGACCAATCACCGCGCTGCTGATGCAGACGCTGCAACTGGCGAAGCGTCTGTACGTTATGCGGATGACGCTCGTGCATGGCCTGCAAGGTTGCCAAGGCGCCTTCGGTATCACCACGATCGGTTTGCAATTGAGCGTGACTAAGGGCAATCGCTAATTCGGCTTGAGGCTGGCGCTCTAATGCGCGCTCCAGAAGATTGTCGCTTTCTTCGTAGTGACCTTGCTCATTCGCCGCCCGAGCGGCCCCAAGGTAGTACAGCAGTGGCTGGCGCTCCGCCTCAGCCGCCCGGTGCAAGTGGCGCTGTGCGCTGGCCCAACGGCCTTCGGCAAGGTCCAGCTGACCGTGTTCGATAGCCGTTTGTACGCGTCGGCTGCGATTGCGTCGCGACCAGGGATTGACCACGCCACTTGAAGCCATGACCAATTCGATCAATGCCTTGATGCCCCAGAAGATCAGCCACAGGACCGCGACCAATGCCAGGGTGGCCCAAAGGCTGGATTCGAAGCGGAAACTTTTGTAGGCAATCAACACGTAGCCAGAATGCTCGGCTATAGCCAGCCCCAACGCAGCCGCAGCGGCGATGACCAAAAACACAATCACGTACAGACGCTTCATGGCGTGGGCTCCTGCGCAGTGTCGGCGGCAGGCTTGGCCATCGGCTTGATCGAGTCTTCGGCATTGACATTACGCCGCTCCAGATAACCCTGAACAGCGCTCAATGTGGCAGTCAGGTCTGGAGTAATCACGGTGACGGGCTGCTTGCTCAACTCGCCAACCTGTTCAAGCATCACCTTGCTCTGCGGGTTGTCCGGGTTGAAATTGCCTTTGAGTACATCGCGCGCCTCGCTCAGCGCCTGGGTATAAACCTCGGCCTGACCATTGAGTGCGGCCCATTGCGCCTGCTCAAGCGCCAGGCTCAGGGCAAGGCGTACCTGGCTCAGACTCTGGCCAGCGAGCAACGGACGGACATTTTTATCGGCATTGAAATCAATGCGGATGTAGCGCGAGATTTGATCCCACCATTGCGCCCAACGACTGGCGCCATCGCCATCAGCGGTCAGCCCCAACAGTGATTCACCCCGGTCCTTGTACTCAGGCGCCAGCTCCGTGAGATTGATGACTTGATCTCGCAATGCGCCGAGGCGCAGGAAGAGCCCGGTGCGATCTGGCTGTTCGGTGCTGCGCAACGCGACCAGCGTTTTGGCCACTTGCTCGCGGGCAGCAAATGAACCCGGGTCATTTTGTTCTCGAAGGATTTCATCCGCGCCCTGCACCAAGGCTTGAGCACTGCTGATGTCTTGCAAAGCGGAAAGGCGCAGGCTGGCAAGACGCAGCAGATGCTCGGCCTCCGCCAAGCGCCAGTCTTTACGACTCGCACCCAGGACCGTTTCCAGACGCTGATTCAAACGCTGCTGATCACCCTGCAACTGAGTGACCAACCGGCTGCGCGCGTCCAGTTCCTCGGCGGGAGGCAGTTGCTCAAGGCGCGCACTCAGGCGTTGCTCATTGAGCTTGAGGCTCTGCGCTTGATCATTCAGCGCCTGCATCTGACTCAGTTGCTGCTGGTTATTGGCTTGCAGGTGACGCACCTGCCAGACACCCCAGCCGCCAACGGCAATACCGGCGGCGCCCAGCAACAGTGCGACGATTGCCAGCCCATTGCCTCGGCGCTGCGCTGTAGCGGGTGGCACGGTTTCAGCAGTTGATTCAACCGGCGCCACAGGCACGGGCTGAACGTCATCTTTTGGCAAGGCTGTTTCGCTCACGTATCCATCCTTTGCATTAGAGAACGGGTTCGGGATGCTCCCGCAACGCCGTCAGCAAAGCCGCGGCACTCGCGCCACGGCAATCCACAACTGTTTGGGCACCGGCGGCACGTGCCAGCTCGGCGACCCTTGGGCTTGGCACAAACAACGGCAACTTTGCCCATTGCGGCCATGCATCGCCAGCCAAGTGGCGCAGATGCTCAAAACCCTGTCCACTGCTGACCACCAGCCCGTTCAAGCGTTCCGCCTGAATCTGCTCAGCTAACACAGCCTGTGGGTAGTCGGGCAAGCCGCGACGGTACAACTCCAGATAGTCGACACTAGCACCAAGCTCACGCAAACGCTCAGAGAGCCACTCACGGCCACCCTCCCCGCGCATGATCAACACGCGCGGATCAGGCCCGGCGATAGCCTCGCGCAAGCCTGGATGTCGAAGTAACGCCTCACTGTCGTCGCCTTCTACCGGGAAGCTGACGTCCAGGCCACGCGCTTCGAGAATCTGCGCCGTTGCTGCGCCCACGCTGAACCACTTCTGGCGCGGGGCCAGCGGGCAGTATCGAGTGATAAGTTCGACCGCGATTCGTGCGGCAGGCTTGCTGACCACAATCACTGCACAAAAATGATCCAGCGCCTGAATCACTGTGCGCATTGCATCAGAGACCGGGACCGGTTCTATTTCCAGAAGCGGCAAACTGCTGCTGAAAATGCCTGCCTCGGCCAATACAAGGGCCAGCGCCGCCGATTCATCGGCAGGACGCGTCAGCAACAAGCGCCAACCTGTCACTCGTGACCTGCCTCGCCGTACACCGCTCTGAGAATATCGCCGGCGCCCTGGCCAAGCAGGTCTTCGGCAACCTGCACGCCCAATGCCTCGGCATCCCGATGCGGTGCTCGCGCCTCGGCGCTCAGCAATAAGCCGCCGCTCGGATCGCCCACCAAACCCCGTAACCAGATTTGCTCGCCTTCAAGCACGGCATAGCAGGCAATCGGCACTTGGCAGCCGCCGTTCAGGTGTTTGTTGAGAGCACGTTCGGCACTGACGCGAATGGCAGTGTCGTGGTGATGCAGCGGCGCGAGCAAGGCATGGATTTCGCTGTCGACACTGCGACACTCGACGCCAACGGCACCTTGGCCACCGGCGGGCAAGCTGTCGTCAACGCTGATTGCCGAGGTGATGCGATCTTCGAAGCCCAGTCGAATCAAACCCGCGGCGGCGAGGATAATGGCGTCGTACTCGCCGGCGTCGAGCTTGGCCAGGCGCGTGTTGACGTTGCCCCGCAGGAAGCGGATTTCCAGGTCCGGGCGGCGCGTCAACAATTGAGCCTGCCGGCGCAGGCTGGAAGTGCCGACGATGCTGCCCGCCGGTAACTCATCAAGGCTGGAGTAATTATTGGAAACGAAGGCGTCGCGTGGGTCTTCACGCTCGCAGATGCAGAAAAGTCCGAGGCCCTCGGGGAAGTCCATCGGTACATCCTTCATGGAATGCACAGCGATATCGGCTTCGTTTTCCAGTAGCGCCGTTTCCAGCTCCTTGACGAACAGGCCCTTGCCGCCAATTTTCGACAACGGCGAGTCGAGCAGCTTGTCGCCGCGACTGACCATAGGCACCAAAGTCACGAGCAGACCCGGATGGGCCTCTTCCAGACGGGCTTTGACGTATTCGGCCTGCCACAGGGCGAGAGCACTTTTGCGGGTGGCGATGCGGATTTCGCGAGAGGACATGGATCAATCCGTACTGAATAGATACGGCGGATAATAACAGCTCAGCCAAATCCACTTTGACTTGTATCAGAAACTGCGTGGCCTCCCTGGCCTTGGATGTCCGGTAAATGGCGGTGAAAATCGCTGTGAGTGCCGAGTTAAAGCTGTTGCATCATTTTGCGT
Organism: Gordonia sp. IEGM753; assembly: GCF_050321825.1. NCBI lineage: Bacteria > Bacillati > Actinomycetota > Actinomycetes > Mycobacteriales > Gordoniaceae > Gordonia > Gordonia sp. IEGM753. The sequence goes on along the minus strand of NZ_JBNQGB010000003.1, from coordinate 328,304 downwards.
ACGCCGGCCACATGACGCCGACTGACAATCAGGGCATCGCCATTCAAGCCTTTGAGAAATAGCTGAAAATGGCCCAAAGGTGTGCGTTGCAAGCGTTCTATTCGTTCACGAGCGACCAGAGCATTGCGGTGGATACGCACAAAACGGTCGCCGAATTCATCTTCAAGCGCCTTCAACGGCTCATCAAGCAGCACTTCGCCGCCCTCGTGGCGCAAGGTCACGTATTTGTGATCGGCGATAAAATAGACCACCTGATCCAACGGGATGAGTTCAATGCCTTTACGGGTTCGGGCACTGATGTGGCTGCGCGGACCGCTACCGGTCTCGGCGGCAGGACGAGTGAGGGCCGCGAGCTGGACCCGATTGGGGCGCTCGGCCTTTTTCAAAGCTTCATGCAACAGTTCTGTTCGCACAGGTTTCACCAGATAGCCTACGGCGCTAGCCTGAAGGGCTTCCACGGCAAATTCATCGGGGCCTGTGCAAAACACCACGGCGGGTGGGGTTTCGCGTTCGCACAATCGCGCAGCCACTTGCAAGCCATCAAGGCCTGGCATGCGGATATCGAGCAGCACGATATCCGGTTTATGGCTGTCGATCAGTGCCAACGCCTCTTCGCCGTTCGTGGCGCCGGGCTCCAGGACACTGTATCCCTCGAGTTCGCCGACCATTCGGCTCAGGCGCTCGCGGGCCAAGGGTTCGTCATCAACGATCAGGACATTCATATTGCGCTGGATTCCTGCGTGAGTCTCGCACAAGGATAGCGTAGACAGGTGAAGTGACGTCCGTCACCGCGATCCACGCTAAGACTAGCGCGAGGGCCAAAAAGTGCCGCCAGAGCGACGGCTAAATTTTCATTTGCCGGGCAATTGGCGGCCCGGGCCCGCATTGGCGAGGCGTCGCCATAGGGTTTGCTGATACACAATATGAACACCCCCTCTTCCTATAGTCAGGCGCAACATTCAAAAGTGCGCGGATCCTACTGTCCAACTGTAGACGGTTGCTGGGACGATATTGCTCAATTGAAAAATATCGTTATGCAAACTGCTCAAGCTCAAGGGTTGAGTATGGACCGCGCCATAAGAAAAAAACGTATCGACCAGTGTCAACGACAGGATTGGCAACCCTGTTATTATTCGCGCCAGCTTCCAACGCCATTTTTCTTCAGCCGATACGAGCGAATTCATGAGCACTGACAAGACCAATCAGTCCTGGGGCGGCCGCTTCAGTGAACCCGTCGACGCCTTCGTCGCCCGCTTCACCGCCTCCGTCACCTTCGACCAGCGCCTGTATCGCCACGACATCATGGGCTCGATCGCCCACGCCACCATGCTGGCAAAGGTCGGCGTGCTGACCGATGCCGAGCGTGACAGCATTGCCGATGGCCTGAAGACCATCCAGGGTGAAATCGAGGCTGGCCAGTTCGACTGGCGCATCGACCTCGAAGACGTGCACATGAACATTGAGGCGCGCCTGACCGACCGTATCGGCGTGACCGGTAAAAAATTGCACACCGGGCGCAGCCGCAACGATCAGGTGGCCACCGACATTCGCTTGTGGCTGCGTGACGAGATCGACCTGATCCTGGCCGAAATCACTCGCCTGCAAACAGGTCTGCTTGAGCAGGCAGAGCGCGAGGCAGGTAGCATCATGCCAGGGTTCACTCACCTTCAAACCGCACAACCAGTCACGTTCGGACACCACATGTTGGCCTGGTTCGAAATGCTCAGCCGCGACTATGAGCGCCTGGTCGACTGTCGCAAGCGCACCAACCGCATGCCGCTTGGCAGCGCGGCGCTGGCCGGCACCACCTACCCGATCGACCGCGAATACACCGCACAATTGCTGGGCTTCGATGCCGTCGGCGGTAACTCGCTGGACAACGTTTCCGATCGCGACTTCGCCATCGAGTTTTGCTCGGCGGCGAGTATCGCAATGATGCACTTGTCCCGGTTCTCCGAAGAACTCGTTCTGTGGACCAGCGCGCAATTCCAGTTCATCGATCTACCGGACCGGTTCTGCACCGGCAGTTCGATCATGCCGCAAAAGAAAAACCCTGACGTGCCGGAGCTGGTTCGCGGCAAGACCGGGCGTGTGTTCGGAGCATTAATGGGTCTGTTGACCCTGATGAAAGGCCAGCCGCTGGCCTACAACAAGGACAATCAGGAAGACAAGGAGCCGCTGTTCGACGCCGCCGACACTTTGCGCGACTCGCTGCGGGCCTTTGCCGACATGATCCCGGCGATCAAACCAAAGCACGCGATCATGCGTGAAGCGGCCCTGCGCGGCTTCTCCACCGCCACCGACCTCGCCGATTACCTGGTACGCCGCGGCCTGCCATTCCGTGATTGCCACGAAATCGTCGGCCATGCCGTGAAGTACGGTGTGGAAAGCGGTAAAGACCTGGCGGAAATGAGCCTGGAAGAGCTGCGCAAATTCAGCGACCAGATCGATCAGGATGTGTTCGCCGTACTGACCCTGGAAGGCTCGGTGAATGCGCGCGACCATATCGGCGGGACTGCGCCGGCACAGGTCAAGAAGGCAGTGGTTCGAGGTCAGGCGCTGCTCGCCAGCCGCTAACAGCATCGCGAGCAGGCTCGCTCCCGCTGGGTTCACGTAATCCCGGTGGGAGCGAGCCTGCTGCGATGACTGACTTCAATGCGCCACGACGCTCATTTCTTGGACGCGACCATCGCCATGAATGCCGGCATCGCCGCTTCCTTGTCTGCCGCGATCCGCTGCACATGCGGATTCTGTTCCAGACGCTCCAGCAATGCTTTGGCCGCCGGCATTTCTGCCAACAGGTCCAGGCCAAACAACTTCTGTCCTACTGCACACGCCAACGGCACGCTGTAGAGGAAATACAAATCCGCCACGCTCAAACTGTCGCCTGCTACATACGGGGCGAATTTGCCGTGCCTGGCGAGTGAGGCGAAGCCCAGTAGCAACTCGGCTTTGGTCTTGTCCTTGATCGCATCCGGCACCGGCATGCCGAAGAACGCTTCGCCATAACTGGCCCGCCCGGGCAACTCGATGTACAACTCGATTTCCTTGGCCAGCGCCAACACTTGCGACCGCTCGAACGGATCGATAGGCAACAGCGGCGCGCCCGTTTGGGTCTGCTCGATGTACTCGAGGATGACCATGGTTTCGTTGATGAAGCCCTGTTCGGTGCGCAGCACCGGCACCTTCCCCCGCGGGCTTATGGCCAGCGCTTCAGGGCTGGTGCCTGCGTAAAACGGCACTTCTTCGAAGGGCAGGCCTTTTTCCAGGAGCGACAGTTTGACCATGTTGTAGTAATTGCTGACACAAAATCCATAAAGCTTGAGCATGGTGAAGCCTCCAGGCCGTGCGGGGTTGGCAGTGCCTGTTTATAGAACGCCCGAGGCTTTCTTGCCAGCAGCATCACAACGCTGAATGCAGGTAAACTGGCCGCCTTAACTTCAGGAGCCTGCCATGAGCGAGCCAAGCGACATCGATAGCGACGAAGAAGAATTCGCTGAAAACACCCTGATTGAAGCCATCGAGAACCAGATCGAAAGCGACAATCCGCCAGCCGCCAAGGCAACGTTCAACAAACTGACCTTGGTGGGTTACGAACGAGAAGAAATTCTTAGCCTGATGGCGCACGTCCTGGCAGTAGAAATCGACGCCATCCTCGAAGAAGACCGCGCTTTCAATACCCAATGGTACGAAACCGCACTGCGCGCGTTGCCAGAGCTGCCACCGGAAAAGAAATAACCTTAAAGGATCGCAGCCTGCGATTGTTTGAATTTCAGCGGCCATTTTCCAGACGCTGACTACACTGGTACGCATTCCGTTATCAGGGAATGCCTACCCAGGTAAAAAACCCTGATGCGAGCACTGGACATGCCGCACGAGTGCGCTCACCTTAGTGGCGCTGTCGTCCAATTCCTAGAAAGTCTGGAGTCCTTATGTCGCTTACCCCTGAGTTGGTTGCCGAACTGGAAATCCTTGCCCTCTTCAACCTGGACAGTTCCCAGGAAGGTTTGAAAATTCATCAAACCGCTGCCCCAAAAGCCATTGCCGCTGCCCAACGCCTGTATGAAAAAGAACTGATCGATCAGCCTGACGGTGGTTATCTGACCAGCCTGGGCCGTGACGCCGCGCAAAGTGTACAAATCCTGCTGACCATTCTGAACGTCGAAGAAACAGCCTGAACACCCCCGAATCGCCCCCGGAAACCCCAGCTGCGGGATTTCCGCGGGCAAACGGGCTATCTGCGCCGCCAGGCGCTGTCGCGCTGCGATAGATATCTGACGCCAGAAATACAAAATCAGCTTAAAAGTACCGGGGCCGAGGCGCTAAACTGCCCCTCATCCGCAGACCCCACGTCCGAGCTTAGCGAGCCGGTTTGAGCTGAAATGACCCGCAACCATGAAATCCGTCCCGACCTGGACGAGGGAATCGACCGCAAGGTTCTCAGCCAGTTGCGCGCACGCTTTTTGACGCTCAATGAAAAACGCATGGCTCGCGCCATGGAAGGACTTTCTACACGCCAGCAAGGCGTGTTGACGCTGTTACCGCTGTTCTTCCACGTCAACCATCCGCTGTTGCCAGGTTACGTTTCAGGCAGCACGCCGGCCGGACTATCGAATTACGAACCTGATGCCAATGTGCTTGCCGAAGCCCTGCGCCTGACTCGCTCTTTTTCCTACAAGCCACGCCACGGCAGCAATCCACCACGGCCCATCCATGGTCTGTTTCTGATGGGGAGCCTCGGCACACTGGCGCAAGCGGATCAAAGCGACATGGACGTGTGGGTCTGCCACGGGCCGGACCTGAGCGAAACCGAACTCATCGAGCTGCGCAAGAAATGCCAGTTACTTGAAACCTGGGCCGCCAGCCAAGGCGCCGAAGCGCACTTCTTCCTGATCGACCCGGTGCGCTTCGTGCGCGGTGAGCGCGACACTCAGTTGAGCTCCGAAAACTGCGGCAGTACGCAGCATTATCTGTTGCTGGACGAGTTCTATCGCACGGCCATCTGGCTGGCGGGGCGCACGCCAATCTGGTGGCTGGTGCCGGTTTACGAAGAGGCAAGCTACGACCGCTATACCCACACGCTCCTTTCCAAACGTTTTATACGTGCCGACGAAACCCTGGACCTGGGAAACATGGCTTACATCCCGCCCGGTGAGTTCATCGGCGCCGGGCTCTGGCAACTGTTCAAGGGCATCGAGTCTCCTTACAAATCGGTCCTCAAGTTGTTACTGACCGAGGTCTACGCCAGCGAACATCCACGGGTTCACTGCCTGAGCCTTCGCTTCAAGGAAGCGGTGTTCGCCAATCAACTCGACCTGGATGAGCTTGACCCGTATGTCGTGGTTTATCGGCGTATCGAGGAATATCTCACCGCCCGTGGCGAACCGCAGCGCCTGGAACTGGTGCGTCGAGCGCTGTACTTGAAGGTCAATCGCAAGCTCACAGGCAACAGCCGCACTCAAAGTTGGCAACGCTCGCTGCTCGAACGCCTGGCTCACGAATGGCAATGGAACCCGCGTCAGCTAGCGCTGCTCGACAGCCGCAGCCAGTGGAAGGTCCGTCAAGTCAGCGCGGAACGTCGGGCCCTGGTCAACGAGCTGAATTACAGTTATCGCTTTCTGACCGAGTTCGCTCGCAGCGAGCAAACAGTCAGCCTGATCAACAAACGCGACCTCAGTGTGCTGGGCCGGCGTTTGTACGCGGCCTTCGAACGCAAGGCCGACAAGGTCGAGTTCATCAACCCGGGTATCGCCCCGGACTTGGCAGAAGACACGCTGACGCTGGTGCATGCGCCGGACAAGAAAGAGCCTGGGCAAACACAATGGGGGTTGTACAACGGCAGCCTGGCGACCCACGAGTGGGAGCATTTTGCGCCGATCAAACGCAACCGGCAGTTGCTCGAGCTGCTGACCTGGTGTCATCGCAACGGTGTCATCGACAGCAGCACTCGCCTCGCTTTGCACCCTGGCACCAGCGACTTGAGCGAGTTCGAACTGTTCAATCTGCTTGGAAGCCTGCAACAGAGCATCGCCTTGCCCCTGCCCACGGTTGCCGAGGAGCCCTTGTTACGCGCCAGCGTGCCAAGCGAAGTACTGATTCTGGTAAACGTCGGCATTGATCCGCTCAAGCATCACCGCGACCTGAATATCTTGATGACCACCGAGCGCACGGATTCATTGAGTTACGCCGGGGTTCGGGAAAACCTGGTCCTGACATTGGACCAGGTCACGCTCAATAGCTGGAACGAGGTGATGGTCAACCGCTTCGAGGGTCCTCACGCCTTGCTCGACTGCGCACGTGATTACCTCAACAACCTGCCGAACAGCCCACAACAACCCTCGTTGCGCGTGCGTTGTTTCTGCCACAACCGCGCTCAGTTCATCGCCCGGCGAGTGGAAGAGATCCTCGACACCGCGCAAAACCTGTTGCTGAGCAAGCTCAATCACCGCTACCTGATTCAGGTGCAGCAGCATTACCACGTGCTGGAGTTGGTACCTGGCCAGGTCAATCATGTCGCCCTGGACAATTTGCCGGCGCTGATGGAATACCTGGGTGAGGAACTGGCGAGCTACAGCCCATTGCACCTGGATGCAAGAGCGTTGGAAGGCAACGACCTGGCGATGATTCTGCCAATGGGTCAGCCCGAGTGCATTCAGGTGTTTTACCGGATCAACGAGGATCTGGCCGACGTATACGTGCTGGATGAACTGAATGCCTTGTGGCAACAACGTCTGCCCTATCACGACGAGCAGAGTCTGATGGTGCCACTGCAGCGCTTTCTGCAATCGATCCAGTACCGACGCGAAGCCTTGCTGCCCATGGAAGCAGCCCAACCGTCCGGTTTCGACACCTTGTATTACCAGTTATTGCCATCGGGCACTGGCCGGGCTCGCCGGGTTGAAGCTCGATCAGCCCCGCAAACCCCGGTCAATAAACCGTTTTATGACGTGCAGGCAATCATCGGCAAAGCCACCCCGGGCAAGGTGCAAGTGACGCTGTACTGCAATCAGCAGGAGTTTTCGGAGTTGGAGCATGGCGACCAATTGTTCAGCGTGGTCGCCCGGGAAATTGTCGCGCAGCGCAGCGAGGTCGAGCGATACCGCTGCTACATCACCGATCTGGACCTGTCGGGCCTGCTCGGTGATGGTCAGAGCTCAAGCAATCTGTATCTGCGCTACAAGGCAGACTTGGAGCGCGCGTTGAACGAAGCCCTCGAGCAAGTCTGAGGGCTTTATTCGGTGAACTCGCCGCCATTGGTAGGCTGCGATTCGACTTCGAGCAGGGTCAGTTTCAAGGTTTTACCGCCCGGCGCTGGCCAGTCGATGTGCTGGCCAACCTTCAGCCCGAGCAGTGCGCTACCGACAGGTGCCAGAACGGAAATCTTGCCTTCATCGGCATTGGCATCCTTCGGATATACCAACGTCAGGTGATAGTCCTTGCCACTGCTTTCTTCACGGCAATGGACGCGCGAATTCATGGTCACGACATCGGCAGGCACTTCATCGTGACCGACCAGGGTATCGGCGCGGTCCAGTTCGGTTTGCAGCGCGATAACGCCTGGCAGCGTGTCATCCAGGCTGTCAATCAGACGCTCCAGACGCTGAACGTCCAGACGGGTAAGGGTAATGGAAGGTGCGGTCATGATTCGGGCAGACTCCTTTCTTCTGCACAGAAAAAGCAAAACCCCGCCAGAAAAAGGCGGGGTTTTCACGAGCCTCGATGGGTTGAGGCGTAACCGGACACTATCACAGCTCAATAAATATACAAGTCAGGCGCCGGCGACGTGTTTACGCTGCGAAGCCTGCGCGCAAATCACCCGCCGCCGCTCATCATCGGCCGAACGCCATTCGCGGATATCTTCGACATGGCGAAAACACCCCAGACAAACCTTTTGCTCATCCAGCCGACACACGCCGCTGCAAGGCGAAGCCACTGCAGGGCTGACATTGCTGTAAAGCGGCTTCGGCGGACGAACAGGCGCAGGCTGGCTCACAACTTCACAGACCTTCGAAATCAAATTCGGCACCGGCCTGTTGCTTGACGATGCGTTCCAGCATTTCGCCCAGTTGTTCTTCGCTCTTGTCACACATCCAGCGCTCACTTTCTTCGTCGTAGTCGAAGTGAAAACCGCCCGACACCGCCGCCAGCCAAAGCTGACGCAAGGGTTCCTGACGGCTGAAAATCAGCTGGCTGCCGTTTTCGAACTTCACGGTCAACACGCCAGCGGAGCTCTCCAGATCAATATCCAGGTCACTCTCGTCGAAAATATCCTCCAGCGACTGCTGGGTGGCATCGACCAGATCGTGGAAGCGGGCTTCGGTCAAACTCATTACGGCAACCTCAAAAAGTGTCTACTCACGCTCAAGCGCCGCAAGATACGGGCGAGCCCCGGTGATTGCAAAGGATAACGACCAAGGGCCGATATAGGTACATCAAACACAGCACCTGTGGGAGCAAACCTTTGTCGCAAGGGGATAAGTCCCTTCACCACAAGGCCCGCCGGACGGGAGGCACGTCGCATAGGCAAGCTGCCGGGTGGCCGGTATACTCCGGCGCAATTAACGCATTTTCAAGGATTTCGCCATGAAGCGCCTGATCTCTTCCTTTGCTGCCCTCGCCGCGGTTGCTTGTCTTGTGTCGGCTTGTGGTCAAAAGGGCCCGCTGTATTTGCCTGACGATACTCAGGATCCTGCCGAGCAGGCCAAGTCGTCGCAGCAGCAGCCGGCTTCCAAAGCACACAAGCACGACGTCTACCAATAAGGGAACGCCATGGACGCTTTTAACTACCGTGGCGGTGAGCTGTTCGCGGAAGGTGTTGCCCTGTCCGCCATTGCCGAACGCTTTGGCACACCGACCTACGTCTACTCGCGCGCCCACATCGAAGCCCAGTACCTGGCTTACGCCGATGCACTGGCCGGCATGCCGCACCTGGTGTGCTTTGCAGTCAAAGCCAACTCCAACCTCGGTGTACTGAATGTCCTGGCACGATTAGGTGCTGGTTTTGACATCGTGTCCCGGGGCGAACTGGAGCGTGTGCTGGCCGCTGGCGGCAGCGCCGACAAGATTGTGTTCTCCGGTGTCGGCAAAACCCGTGACGACATGCGTCGCGCACTGGAAGTGGGCGTGCATTGCTTCAACGTCGAATCTACTGACGAGCTGGAGCGCCTGCAAATCGTGGCCGCCGAGTTGGGCGTTCGCGCGCCAATCTCGCTGCGCGTGAACCCGGACGTCGATGCGGGCACACATCCGTACATCTCCACCGGTCTCAAAGAGAACAAGTTCGGCATCGCCATCGCTGATGCCGAAGACGTGTACATCCGTGCTGCGCAGTTGCCTAACCTGGAAGTGGTGGGCGTTGATTGCCACATCGGTTCGCAACTGACCACGCTGCCGCCGTTCATCGATGCGCTCGATCGCCTGCTGGACCTGGTCGACCGTCTCGGCGAATGCGGCATCTACCTGCGCCACATCGATCTCGGTGGTGGCCTGGGCGTACGTTATCGCGATGAAGAGCCACCCTTGGCTGCCGACTACATCAAAGCAGTGCGCGAGCGCCTCGACGGTCGTGACCTGGCGCTGGTGTTCGAGCCGGGCCGCTTCATCGTTGCCAACGCCGGGGTATTGCTGACACAGGTCGAGTACCTCAAGCACACCGAACACAAAGACTTCGCCATCGTCGACGCCGCCATGAACGACTTGATCCGTCCGGCGCTGTATCAAGCCTGGATGGACGTCACTGCCGTGCGCCCCCGCGATACCGCTGCACGCGCCTACGACATCGTCGGGCCGATCTGCGAGACCGGCGACTTCCTGGCCAAGGATCGTCAGCTTGCGCTGGAGGAAGGCGACTTGCTGGCCGTGCATTCCGCTGGCGCTTATGGGTTTGTCATGAGTTCCAACTACAACACTCGCGGGCGTACCGCTGAAGTGCTGGTGGACGGTGATCAGGCATTTGAAGTGCGTCGCCGTGAGACGGTAGCCGAGTTGTTCGCTGGCGAAAGCCTGCTGCCGGAGTAAAACCATGCTGCTGCGTTTTACCAAGATGCACGGCCTGGGCAATGACTTCATGGTTCTCGACCTGGTCAGCCAGCACGCGCACATCCTGCCCAAACACGCAAAGCTATGGGGCGATCGGCACACCGGCATTGGTTTCGACCAGTTGCTGATTGTTGAAGCGCCGAGCAACCCGGATGTGGATTTCCGTTACCGGATCTTCAACTCCGATGGCTCCGAGGTGGAACAGTGCGGCAATGGTGCGCGCTGTTTTGCGCGCTTCGTGCTCGACAAGCGCCTGACCGCAAAACGGCAGATTCGCGTCGAGACCAAAAGCGGCATCATCGAGCTCGACATCCGCAGCGACGGCCAGATCAGCGTCGACATGGGCCCACCGCGCCTGATACCGGCCGACATTCCGTTTGTGGCGACCGAACAGGCTTTGAGCTACCAGGTTGACGTCGATGGCACACCGGTCGAATTGGCCGCCGTGTCGATGGGCAACCCGCATGCCGTACTGCGGGTCAACGATATCAACAATGCACCGGTGCATGAACTGGGACCGAAAATCGAACATCACCCGCGCTTCCCCGCGCGGGTCAATGTCGGTTTTCTCCAGGTCATCGACCGCAATCGCGCGCAGTTGCGCGTCTGGGAGCGCGGCGCCGGGGAAACCCAGGCGTGCGGCACCGGCGCTTGTGCTGCTGCAGTGGCCGCGATCAGCCAGGGGTGGATGGATTCGCCACTATTGATCGACTTGCCCGGCGGGCGTCTGTCCATTGAATGGGCAGGCCCAGGCCAACCGGTTTTGATGACCGGCCCGGCAGTGCGTGTATATGAAGGACAAGTGCGTCTTTGAGTGAGTTAAAACCATGACCGATAAGCCCCAGGTTCCCGCCCGACAGCCCGACGAATCCCCTTCCGAAAGCCTTGAGGCGGCGGCAATTGCCGCGTACCTGGAGGCTCATCCGGATTTCTTCATCGAGCACGAAGAACTGCTCCCGGCGTTGCGCATCCCGCACCGGCGTGGCGACACGGTGTCCTTGGTCGAGCGTCAGATGACCATTCTGCGCGATCGCAACATCGAGTTGCGCCATCGTTTGTCGCACTTGATGGACGTGGCTCGCGATAACGACCGCCTCTTCGATAAAACCCGTCGCCTCGTTCTTTCGCTGATGGACGCCGCCAGTCTGGAAGACGTGGTGATCAGCGTTGAAGACAGTCTGCGCCAGGATTTCCAGGTGCCTTTTGTCAGCCTTATCCTGCTTGGCGACAACCCGATGCCCGTGGGCCGCTGGGTCACTCACGCCGACGCGCAAACGGCCATCGGCGGTTTGCTCTCAGAAGACAAAAGCGTCAGTGGCAGCCTGCGTGAGCATGAACTGGATTTCCTGTTCGGCGAAGAGCAGCGCAAGCAGATCGGTTCCACAGCCGTCGTCGCCATCAGCCACCAAGGCATTCACGGTGTCCTGGCCATCGCCAGCCGTGATCCACAGCATTACAAAAGTTCGGTCGGGACGCTGTTCCTGAGCTACATCGCCGAAGTCATGGGCCGCGTGCTGCCACGGGTCAACAATCCCCTACGCTCGGTACGCTGATCATGGAACGGCAACTGGACGCTTACTGCGAACACCTGCGCAGTGAGCGACAGGTGTCGCCTCATACGTTGTATGCCTACCGCCGCGACCTCGACAAAGTGCTGGGCTGGTGCGTTAAACAGAACATCGGCAGTTGGGCCGCACTGGACATCCAGCGCCTGCGCAGCCTGATCGCCCGCCTGCACTCGCAAGGCCAATCGTCGCGCAGCCTGGCCCGCCTGCTGTCGGCGGTGCGCGGTCTGTATCACTATTTGAACCGCGAAGGCCTTTGCGACCATGATCCGGCGAATGGTCTCGCGCCGCCAAAAGGCGAACGCCGTTTACCGAAAACCCTCGACACCGATCGCGCATTACAGCTGCTTGAAGGCGCGGTAGAGGATGATTTCCTGGCGCGCCGGGATCAGGCGATCCTGGAGCTGTTTTATTCCAGCGGATTGCGGCTTTCGGAACTGACCGGGCTAAATCTCGATCAACTGGACCTGGCTGACGGGATGGTTCAGGTGATCGGCAAGGGCAGTAAGACCCGACTGTTGCCGGTGGGCCAAAAGGCTCGCGAAGCCCTGGAGCTTTGGCTGCCTCTACGCGCATTGACCAACCCGGCGGACGATGCAGTGTTTGTCAGCCAGCAGGGCCGACGCCTGGGACCTCGGGCAATTCAAGTGCGGGTCAAGGCTGCCGGCGAACGCGAGCTGGGCCAGAACCTGCACCCGCACATGCTGCGACACTCTTTTGCCAGCCATTTGCTGGAGTCTTCGCAAGACTTGCGGGCCGTGCAAGAGTTGCTCGGCCACTCGGACATCAAGACCACGCAGATCTACACCCACCTGGACTTCCAGCATCTGGCGACGGTTTACGACAGCGCCCATCCACGGGCCAAACGCATTAAGGGCGATGACTCATGACCATCCAATTGATCACCTTCGACCTCGACGACACCTTGTGGGACACCGCCCCGGTGATCGTCAGCGCCGAAGCCGTACTGCGTGAATGGTTGACCGAACACGCACCGAATCTGGGCGCGGTACCGGTGGAGCATTTGTGGACGATTCGCGAGCGTATTCTGAGCAGCGAGCCAGGCCTTAAACATCGCATCAGTGCATTGCGCCGCCAAGTGCTGCTTCACGCACTGCAAGAAGCCGGCTACCCCCACGCCGAGGCGTCTGAACTGGCCGATCAGAGTTTTGAAGTGTTCCTGCATGCACGCCATCAGCTCGAAGTCTTTCCTGACGTGGAGCCGACGCTGACGACGCTGGCCAAGCATTACGCCCTTGGCGTCGTCACCAACGGCAACGCTGATGTGCGTCGGTTAGGGCTGGCGGATTACTTCAAGTTTGCGTTGTGCGCCGAGGACATCGGCGTCGCCAAACCGGATGCGCGACTGTTCCATGAAGCATTGCAGCGTGGCGGCGCAACGGCCGAGACGGCGGTGCATATCGGTGATCATCCCGGCGATGACATTGCCGGAGCCCAGCAGGCAGGATTGCGGGCAATCTGGTTCAACCCGCAAGGTAAGGCGTGGGAAGCACCAAAAGCGCCGGATGCAGAGATTGGCAGCTTGACCGAGTTGCCAGCGTTACTGGCGCGCTGGAACGCCAAACATTGACCTTGAACTCACCAACCGACCCACAGGGGATCATCGCCGGCTCCTGATTTCATCTCGTCCATGAAAAAGCCCGCAGCGACGGCGGGCTTTTTCAGCAAGCAAGGCTCGGCCTTAGATAGGCCGGCTGCCGTACTTGTTGTCAGGCTTCTTGGGAGGATCGGCGACCACGTTGGCCTCCACTTCCTGCACCTTTCCGCCTTTAGCCAAAAATTCTTCCATGGCCCGCGCCAGAGCATCGCGTTCCTTGTTTTTGGCTTCGACGCTCGGCAACTCATCGACCGACACCGCTGCCTTGGCTTTGCCTTTGGCTGCCGGGGCCGGCGTATCATCGCCACCGTCGTCGTCAGCAACGTCTTCCGCCGCTGCTTCCAGGCCTTCTTCAGCCTCGTCTTCGTCGCCTACTTCGAGGTCGTCGTTTTCCAGATCATCGTCGCTCATGTTCTACCTCATGACTTGCGAAAAGCAGATTAGTTATAGCCCAGCTTCGCCGTCTGTCGACGGCTGCCGGAAAAAATTCAACCGCCACTGGTGACCAATGGCTTATGCCCCTTCACCGTACAAGGTGGCGAGGACTTTACGGGCACCGCCATGATCACGGTGCTCGCCCAGATAAACGCCTTGCCAGGTTCCCAACGCCAGTCGGCCTGCCGAAATCGGCAAACTGAGCTGACAGCCAAGCACGCTGGCCTTGAAGTGCGCCGGGAGGTCGTCCAGGCCTTCGTCGTTATGCTCATAGCCGTCTGTTCCTTGTGGGATCAGACGATTGAAGAATCGTTCGAAGTCGCGACGTACCGCCGGATCGGCGTTTTCGTTGATGGTCAACGACGCCGAGGTATGCTGTAGCCACAAATGCAACAGACCGACCCGACATGCCTTGAGTTCAGGCAAGCCGGCGAGTAACTCGTCCGTTACCAGATGAAAGCCCCGGGGCCTTGCCCGCAGAGTAATCAGAGTCTGTTGCCACATACAGTTCTCCGCACGTTCGGGGCGCATTCTAGCGCGCTCAGGGAAAAAACAAAGGCCCTAATATTCCTTCAATCATGTAAGCCATTGGCTGCGCAAAATCGCCCGTCGCAAACTAACCGAATGGCGCCAGAAAAAACCTTTCAGATGTCCTTTCAATGACAAATTCCAGACAAAAAAATGCCCGGCGAACCGGGCAATTTTTTTTCGCGTACTTACAAGTTGTAGCCGCGTTCGTTGTGTTGTGCCAGATCGAGGCCGACGGCCTCCTCTTCCTCGGTAACACGCAGCCCCATGACGACGTCCAGGACCTTGAGGATGATGAAGGTGACGATCGCGGTGTAGATCACCGTGAAGCCTACGCCTTTGCACTGAATCCAGACTTGTGCGGCGATGTCGGTGACGGTGCCGAAACCACCCAGCGACGGTGCAGCGAACACACCGGTCAGGATCGCGCCGAGGATACCGCCGATACCGTGTACACCGAAGGCGTCCAGGGAATCGTCATAGCCAAGTTTGCGTTTCAGGGTGGTCGCGCAGAAGAAGCACACGACGCCAGCCGCAAGGCCAATGATCAGTGCGCCCATCGGACCCACAGTGCCAGCGGCAGGAGTGATTGCCACCAGACCGGCGACAACACCCGAAGCGATACCCAGTGCGCTTGGTTTGCCGTGCGTCAGCCATTCAGCGAACATCCAGCCCAGGGCCGCAGCAGCCGTAGCGATTTGAGTAACCAGCATGGCCATACCGGCAGTGCCGTTGGCGGCGGCAGCGGAGCCGGCGTTGAAGCCGAACCAGCCGACCCACAACATGGCAGCGCCCATCAGGGTGTAGCCCAGGTTATGTGGCGCCATCGGCGTAGTCGGGAAGCCTTTGCGCTTGCCCAATACCAGGCACGCTACCAGGCCTGCGATACCGGCGTTGATGTGCACCACGGTGCCGCCAGCGAAGTCCAGTACGCCCCAGTCGCCCAACAGCGAACCCGGACCACTCCAGACCATGTGCGCAATCGGTGCGTAAACCAGGGTGAACCAGACACCCATGAAAATCAGCATCGCGGAGAACTTCATGCGCTCGGCGAATGCACCGACGATCAGCGCCGGAGTAATGATGGCGAAGGTCATCTGGAAGGTCACGAAAACCGACTCAGGGAACAGCGCTGCAGGGCCGGTGATGCTGCCTGGCGTGATGCCGTGCAGGAACGCCTTGGACAACCCGCCTACAAACGAATTGAGGTTGACGACGCCTGCTTCCATGCCGGTAGTGTCGAACGCCAGGCTGTAGCCATAAATGAACCACAGGATGGTGACAAGGCCGGTAATGGCGAAGCACTGCATCATCACGGAAAGAATGTTTTTGGACCGAACCATGCCGCCGTAGAACAGCGCGAGGCCGGGAATGGTCATGAACAGCACGAGGGCTGTCGAGGTCAGCATCCAGGCGGTATCGCCGGAGTTGAGGACTGGGGCCGCCACTTCGTCTGCCGCCATAGCCAGGCTGGGCATTACGAGGGACAACAGGGCTCCTAGCCCTGCGAATTTACGCAGAGTCATATTGTTTTCTCCTGGGGCGTTGGGTGTGTGGCGGCTTAGATTGCGTCGGTATCGGTTTCGCCGGTACGGATGCGAATCGCCTGTTCCAGATTGACCACGAAGATCTTGCCGTCACCGATCTTGCCGGTGTTGGCTGCCTTGGTTATCGCCTCGATAACCCGGTCAAGATCCTTGTCGTCAATGGCGACATCGATCTTCACCTTGGGCAGAAAATCGACCACGTACTCCGCGCCGCGATACAGCTCGGTGTGACCCTTCTGCCGACCGAAGCCTTTGACTTCAGTAACGGTAATGCCCTGCACGCCGATCTCGGACAGCGACTCGCGCACGTCGTCCAATTTGAACGGCTTGATGATGGCAGTGACTAGCTTCATGAAAACTCTCTCCCGAATAGGTGGACTTGCCCCAGGAAAACAAACCCGTCTCAAGTCTAAGCGCAGTGCCTGGCTTTGTAACGCATCGTCGGCCTTACTTGCCCGTCCGACGCCAGCGAACCACTCCGCACGAAACACTTCCCCCGTTTCGCTTGGCGCACTGCATTCGTCACAGCGACTGCATCAGTGCATGGGTCACTAGGCTCTAAGCAGAAAGCTTGCCATCTCGTCAAAAACCACTGAATTCAGTCGTTTGGCCACGACGTTCAGCCAGTTGGCCCGAAGGGTCCGGCGGATACGCACAACAACGGTGCGTTGCCGTCCGTCCCTATGCGCGAAAAGCGTGCATGTCCACCTGCGAGATTGACTATAGACACTGCGTGATACACTGCCGCCCATTGTTTCCAGGACTTTCCCCATGCTCGCGCCCAAAGACTTCCTAGACGCCCTGAGCGGCACCGCCTCCCGCCTTTTCAGCGGCGAAACCCCTCTGCCAAAAAGCGAAATCGAAAGCCAGTTCAAGGCTTTGTTGCAGAGCGGCTTCAGCAAACTTGATCTGGTTAGCCGGGAAGAATTTGACAGTCAGATGGTTGTGCTCGCACGGACCCGGGCACGCCTGGAGAACCTTGAGGCGAAGGTGGCGGAGCTGGAAGCGAAGCTCAATCCACCGACCGAATAAACACTGCTGCCCCAATATTCCAAAAATATTGTCCCGAATACCGAAACCTGCGCGAATGGCTTACCCCCGCGTGATGCCCGCACTCAGAGACGCAGAAAGACCCACTTCACCCGAACGCCCAATCCTGAGCCGGCTGAGTGGGTCGCAGATGTCGCTGAACTTGCTTCACTGGAACAACCAACAGTGGATTCGACTGCAAGAGGTATCGCACATGCTCCGTGACAGGGAGGAGCCGACAAGCGCAGTCAGTGCGCCGTGGTGGACACGCGCCTCGCGGATGCTTCAGACGGCTTGGATAAAAAAACCCCACGCTTTCAACGTGGGGTTGGCTCAATAACAAGTACTAGGCGCATGGCGTATTCACATCTTCATTTGTAGAATGTAGTGCCACTCTCAATCTTTCCAAGGTGCTGTAAAGTATCATTGATAGCATCCAGCAACCCCAGCTCTTTCTTTCCAGCCTTGTTATTCAATACGCTTCTTAATGTCGTATAGAAAAACAACTCGCCAACGGCCAGCTCATCTGACGAGTCACTTTTTTCAATGATACGCTTTGCATAAGAATTAACCTGCTCATCAATAAAAGCTTTCAATGTTTCTGATGACATACACACCTCTGCATAAAAATACGCATGACTTGCTTTTTAGATGAAAAAGCAAAATGGTCAACTCAGATTCAGGGCGACACGCCGTAACGCGCAAAAAAAGCAACTCAACTTCTTCGCCTAGCTATAAGTCACTTCAGCAAATTTACGGCTGCTTTAGCAAGCTCGATGAACAACGCATCATCTTTCGCATCAAAGTCGCCATCGTTATTAGCATCCCCTTTTACGTCAACTTTATCGTAATTGCCGTTTTTCTTGGAAGAAGACACGGAAGTAGAAAAAACAATTTCTTTTCCGTCATATAATTCTAGCAGCACCTCAGGGCTACCATTATGGTTAAGGTCTACAGTTGAAATACGAATTTCTTTAACAGCCATTTTCACACCTCATTATTTGATAAAGTAAAAGCAGCGCTGCTCCCCTTGGAAAAGCGGGCCGAAATTCACTCTACAATCAAACTCTCACAACTATCTACTGATACAAATGACAGGTTTACGGCTTTTTCAATGTAAAAATGCTTTGTTTTTTTAAACTTTCGACAGATAAATTTTAATTACCAGTACTACTGCAACATCCTGCGAAATATTGACTCCTGCGCCAAGACGCTAAATCACCGACTCACGACTACCCTTGAAAAGCCGCAGGAAGCAGCCCTCGTCAATTCAAGGAACGATCATGTCCCTCTCCATCGTCCACAGCCGCGCCCAGGTTGGCGTGGATGCTCCCGCCGTCACTGTAGAAGTCCATCTGGCCAACGGCTTGCCATCGCTGACAATGGTCGGATTGCCCGAAACAGCCGTGAGGGAAAGCAAGGATCGCGTGCGCAGCGCGATCATCAACTCGGGGCTGCAATTTCCGGCTCGACGTATCACGCTGAATCTCGCGCCCGCCGATTTGCCCAAGGATGGCGGGCGCTTCGACCTGGCGATTGCCTTGGGGATACTGTCGGCCAGTGTGCAGGTGCCCACGCTTACGCTGGATGATATCGAGTGCCTGGGCGAGCTGGCGCTGTCAGGCGCAGTGCGGGCGGTTCGGGGTGTGTTGCCGGCGGCGCTCGCCGCGCGCAAGGCCGGCCGTTCTTTAATGGTGCCTCGGGCGAATGCCGAGGAGGCTTGCCTGGCATCCGGATTGACGGTGATTGCAGTGGATCACTTGCTGGAAGCGGTTTCACATTTCAATGGTCATACGCCCATCGCGCCTTATGTCTCCGATGGTTTGATGCACGCCAGCATGCCCTATCCGGATTTAAATGAAGTACAAGGCCAGATGGCGGCCAAGCGCGCATTGCTGATTGCGGCGGCGGGCGCTCACAACCTGTTGTTCAGCGGGCCACCAGGAACAGGCAAAACGCTGCTGGCGAGCCGACTTCCAGGGCTGCTGCCGCCGCTGGCCGAGAGCGAAGCACTGGAGGTCGCGGCGATCATGTCGGTGGTCAGTTGTGTGCCCCTGAGCCACTGGCCGCAGCGCCCGTTCCGGCAACCGCACCATTCGGCTTCCGCCCCGGCACTCGTCGGTGGAGGTTCGAAACCGCAACCCGGTGAAATCACCCTCGCCCATCATGGCGTACTGTTTCTGGACGAACTTCCCGAATTTGATCGCAAAGTGCTGGAGGTTCTAAGGGAGCCGCTGGAGAGTGGTAGGTGGTATTCTCATACTTTCTGACACGGACACAGGAAGCTCGGAATGCCTACCGCTTACGCATACATACGCTACTCATCAAAAGCCCAAGGTGAAGCCGGTAGGGACTCCGTAGACCGTCAAATGGCTTCAATCCAAGCCATTACAAAGCAACAAGGTATTGAGTTGCCGCCCGAGAATATCTACTCGGATACGGGCATATCTGCACACGATGGAAGCAACAAACGAAAAGGAAAACTAAAAGAACTCATTGATATGATTAGCGATATGCATATCAAAGAGGGCGATTATATATTCGTTGAAAGTATCGACCGGCTTAGCCGTCAAAGACTTCTACAAGCAAAAGAACTAGTCAATGGCATCCTTGAAAAAGGCGTTATTTTAATAACCACTATTGATGGTCAACGATATGAAAAACCAAACGAAACAAACCGTATTGACGACTTACAACAAGATATTCTTTTAAGTGTTATCGCAAAGCGAGCATACGAAGAAAGTAAGACAAAATCAGTTCGTAGAAAGTCCGCATGGAATAGAGCCAAAAAATTAGCGGAAGAAGAAAAGGTCATTTTCAACGCCCATAACCCACCCTATGGCATCCGATACAATACAGAGCTTAACTGCTTTGAAATCGAGGAAGAAGAAGCTCAGGAAATAAGAGATTTCTTTGAGAGCTTGAAATATGTTGGCGTGTCGTTGTCAATTAAAAAGCTCAACGCTTATTCAAAACGAAAATGGTCAAGTAGAAATATAAAGCATCTAATAGATACGAAATACGTTCTCGGTGCTTACATGGCTCAACGAAGAGACGAAAACAAAAAGAAAGTATTTGAGCGATACATTGAAAACTATTATCCGCAAATCGTTTCATATGAACTATTTAATGAAGCAATAGCGGCGATGAAAAACAGAGCACAAAGAAAAAACTATGGCAACCAAAGCGTTGGCAGCTTGAACATTTTCCGCCACAGCATCAAATGTGATTGTTGTGAGGCATCTATGTTGTTTGAAAAACAAACAAACCCCAAAGGCGTCGTTTATCCGTATTTTCAATGCTACACACGCAAAGAATTAAAAAATGGATGTGACCAACCACGCTTTCGTTTTGACTTGGCTTTTGGGTTATTTCTTGAACTTATATATCAATCCACAACAGATAAAGACTTCGACGTTCACCCATGGCAGAACGAAGACCCAAACCCTGAACGTCAACATGAATGGATAACTCGTGAAAGCGGGATGATTTATCGTCTCCCAACACAAGAAGACATTGATGAAGAGGAACGGGTAGAGAATTTTAGAGAATTATTAATCAAGCTACTGTCAAACAGAGAGAGCCAAACCAAAGACAACAAGAAAATTGTGGAACTGAACAACTTTTTGCTTGAACAAAAAAGTTATAGAGACAACCTAATGAAATCTTTTGCTGGTTTCACCAGTGGAGTCATCCCAAAAGAATTCTTAGAGGTAGTTAGCAAAACAGAAGCAAACATCAACTATGTTGAACAAAAACTTGCAGAACTACAAACACAAATAAACATCAAGAAAACAACAATAAACATTTACTCGGAAAACGACATAATTGATTTATACAAAACAGAAAATGGTCGTTTGAAAATAAATCAATTCTTCGTTGCTAACGACATCACTTTCAAATTCAACTTCGACAAAGCCACAAGAACTTTGTTTGCTAAGATTTTCCAGAACGGATTTGAAATTGACCGCATAGCTAAGCAGTTCAGCCTACATAATCCGCTTAAAGAGTTTGGCATCAACAATCTCAACGAATATTTTAATTGACGCCATCACAATCAAAGTGGCGGCCTAATCAGGTGGCCTTTATATTTCTGCATGCGACCCACGAAATCACTATAAGAACATGATGGCGTTTTAATATTATTTCATGATAGGATTTAATGGCTTGACTGGATTTTACAAATTGAAAAGGAATGAAAATGAATAAAACCATCGGATTGTGTTTTTCAGTAGTTTTGGCCGCTTCATCGGTTGCTGCGACAGCGGATACTGTTACGCGACTTGAACTTAGTAGCGATAGAACAAGTGTTGAATATGCTGGCCCTATTAAATCCTTAGCTAAATCTATTGAGGGTTATAAATGGCTTGGTCAAACACCAGAAATGAATGGTGGGGTTGTTTTTGAAGCTTATGACAACCCAAAGTTCGGTAAAAACGATAAGATTTCTGGCAGCTCAATTATGGTTAAGGCTATTTTCTACACTTATGAAGATGTAAGTAAAGAAGAAATTATGATTGCACGCCAAAGTGAAATTGATGGATTTGTTGAGCTTTATGGTGATGACTCACCCGATATTCAAATGCACATAAAAGTTCTTGATGATAATACATTTCAAGCTTTCAATAGTGTGTATGATTACCAGAAAAAAGGAAAATCATTCACGTATAGAAAAGTTGAACAGTTTAAGAAAAGCCCCTACGGTGACCGGTTGAAGTCTGCCGAAGAAGATGGGACTTTTTATTGATACACTCCGTTAGGTGAAGACTATTCTCACAATGCACCTTACGGTGTAATTATAGTGTCGTCTAAAAGGCTGCCTAATCAGGTGGCCTTTTTTTATCTGCTATACGTCACTATACACTGCTACACATAACTAGCACGCCCCCTATTTCTTTTTGAACACTATACAAACTTGAAAACATTTTAATATATGGTAACTTGATATTATTAGTGCGAATTCTTTATATGCGAGCAATGTAAATGTATAGCAATTTCACTCCGTTCATTGCTTACATTTACGCTCGATTTTTCGCACTACGTTTGAAAAATTAAAATCAAAAACAAATAAACAACCATGAGGAATTTATGAATGACAATAAAAAACCAAGACAATTGAATGTAAGAGTATCCGAAAGTGATTACATTAAAATTGAACATCAACGAGATTTGATAGGTAAGAGCCAGTCCGGCTTTATTTCACACATCGTTAACAATGGCATCAGTGAAGTTATTGAAGTCACCCATCCCGAGCTTAGACAAGATATTGATAAGATTGAAAAGTTGCTAGGCGGATATGGAAACAACTTAAATCAAATCGCCAAAAGTTTAAATGCAAAAGAAGAACCGCCCCTTGATATTATTCAGCAAATAAATGCTCTTGATAAAAACATAATCATACTTACTAAAAAATTGGACAAGCTAAAAAAGGAGAAGTTAACCATCGTAGGTAAGTCATGATACGTGAAAAGCTAAGCACTCAAAAATCTAAATCAGCGATTTACAAAACAGCCAAATATTTCAACAAAGAAGAAGGCTGTGTTTTATTCGAGTCAAACATCTACATGCCTTTGAATGCTTCAAAGAAAGACATTGCGAAAGCAATATCAAAATCAATTGAAAGTGATGTTACTGACAACAAGAAAGGTAGAAAGCATTCAGTTAGAACTCAACATGACGTTGTTAGCTTTCACACAAATGACAATATCACACCGGAGCAAGCCCGAGATATTGCAAAAGAACTTTATGAGGCTACGCATAAACTTTCAAACAGAAAGTATGCGTTAGGTGTTCACATCGACACAAACGAGGTTCACGTTCACATTGTATGGTCGATAAAAGATTTTGATGGTAATTGCTATAACGTTGGCAACGACTATCGCAAGATAGAAAGAGAATGTGACAAGTTAGAAAACAAATATGGACTAATGAAACCAGAGAACAGGATTGCAACAGACATTGATAGATTGGAAAAACATCCAGACCTAAAAGGTAAAAGTGAAGCCGTTAAGAAAAGAGCAATTGCCAATGCAATCAATAAAAAGTATTCCGAGAAGCTTCCATCATCTAATGAACGCATGCTTGAAGTACGCGGAATAATTTCAAATAAAGAAGAAATGAAAGCTGATTTAAAAGTCTTCCTGCAACAGTCTAGCTCTCCAAGTGACTTCATAAACAAAATCACAGATAACGGATACAACATCATTCATAATGGGCAATCTTCCTTTTCCGTTCAACATGAAGACCAGATATTCAAAGCATCCGAGCTTGGCTTATCTTACAAAACACTCAAAGCAAAATTAGGTGAAGACACTGGCTTTGAGCAAACTTTGAAAAACAAGCATAACGTTAAGGAATACGAAGGCTGCTCTATTGCTTCAACCGAAGCAGAACCCGACTACATGAAAAAAATTAAGCCTAACTCAGTGCTTGCCACTAAGTTCAAGTTTATTCAGCATAGTGACAAGGTTGAATATTTCTATAATTCAGTCAGCAGCAAGAAATCATTCGAGTATTACAAAGACCCGTCAAAAGTCTCATTCAGTGACTTATCAAGACAGTCAGCAAAGGCTGGTATTCAAAGGCTTGTTGCCGACGCCAAACCACCGCAATCATTCACAGTGAATGGCCCTAATTTCTTTAAGAAAAATATATGGCTTGAATTTCAATTGATGGGCTTGGAAAACAAAGGGTTCAAGTTAGAAGGCTATAAACCTACACCAGCAGATTTAGAAGAATTGAACAAAATCCAAGAGCACTACGCTTCTATGAACAAGAAGCCAGAACCTAAACCAGAAGCTGCTACGGTGGCCATAGAAGCACCTAAACCAGTTGAGCCTGTCGTGCCTACACCTGTTAAAAAAGCCCCTGAGAAGCCACCAGAGCCTACAAAGCAGGTGGATCAGCACAAGGTTGCAGCGACCAATGATGACTTGATTGACGAGTTGAATAGTATGTTTAAACCTACCCCACAAGACGCCTTACGTGAGGTATTGAATAAGGTCACACCAGAAATGCTTTGTATGGAACACGGTTCTATTACCTGCCGTAGATGTTTCGGAAATGAATTTGACAATGCACCAGCAGAAAAAAAAGCAGAGTTCAAACAACTCAACACAGAATTATTTGTGGCTTACACTGACCACCCAAGCTTGAAAGGTGAGTTTGATGAAATCATCACCGACCACAAACAATTGTTAAAGGATACCCCTATTTATGCGGAATCACTTAATGCGTATCAAGCTCAAAAGACAATCGAGATTAAAGAAGATTTCAATATCTTCCTTAAAGACATTGAACACAATAACCCCGGCTTTGACTTTCTTGATGAGGACGCCTATGAAGCTAACAAGGAATTTGTAGAGAGACTTAAAGAATTTGATGTTGATGGCTTAGATGAAGCAAGGCAAGAAATTGAACTATATGAAGTAATACATAAAAAACTTGAAAAGATAGAAAGCCCGGAAATCAGGGAAGAGATACTACAAGAGAAAATAAACGAACGTAATGAGAAAGTTGAAGAAACACGAAAACAGAAGCAGCTAGATAATGACCAAAACAAAAGAACCCGTCGCCGTGGGGTTGGAATGGATTTAAAGCCAAGACGTAAAGAAGACAAATAAAAAGCCCTATGGGCTTTTTTCGTATTACATAACTCGTTTAAAAAGGCAGTTCTTCATCACATAACGATAAGTCATCAGTGATGTTTATTTCTTTTTCGTTTTCTTTTGGCTCAGGCAGTGCCTTCTCTCTTCTTTTCTTAAACTCAACCTTATAAGCAACCAATTCCCTGCCGTCTTTAATCGGTTCTACACGCTTCAAAAAATCAATACTTATTAGTTCGTCGTGTGCTTTTTTTATACTTCTCAACGCTTCATTTTTTACCGATGCTCCTGCTTGCAATCTTGTTATTATGTCGCAAGCATTGAAAATAACCGCATCATCAAATCTATTAGTTAGGTAGAACATGTATAGTGCCTTAGCATAATCGCCTTTTATTTCTTTGAACTCATCAAACTTAAAATTGAATATCAAGTCAGTATCATGCTTGTAGAAGTTCTCAAACTCTCTATTAAACGTAATTACACTATTTTCTTTATCATTTGCATCTTCCACAACATTATTCAACAAATGGCACTTGTAAGTGACGGAATCATATCTAAATTCAAGATAGAACTTCATCATATTCTTCAAGGACTTTCTTAGCTTTTCTATGTAAACCTTCTTGTTGCTTGGGTGAACCTTGTGAAACTTCATGAACTTCTTCATGTTTATAGTGAATGTTAGTTTGTCCGATTTTAATTTCATTTGCAGAATGTAATAGAAAACATCAAAATCGAAATCAACGGATAGCGGTATGAAGTCCATTTCAACATCTTCAAATGCATAAAGCCTTGCAATTTTGAGTATGACTCTCGGGCTTTTCGAGTTCTTTACTGATTGAAATATAGGCAAGTGAAGAATTGACTTGGCGAATGTCATATATGTATCTTGTGCGTAAATCTTTTTGTTGGTTTCATGCTGGTTGAATATTAGCTCCATTGGTGCTCCTTTGGTTGTATGTATACATATATAAAAGCACGGCGTTAATAAATGTCAATAGAACAACGCCACACATATCAATAGCATTTTAATGCTACATATAACGCCACATGTATTTATGCAGGGCGTCACATGCATTCACATAGAACGCCCCATATACCTGCATAGAACGCCACACATATCAACATAGAACGCCACATACATATGCATAGGACGCCACATATATCTACATATAACGCCACATATATGGACCTAAAAAATGGCGTGTTCTAAACATAAAACAACCATCTTAAATACCTTTAAATACTACTAATTACTTTAAAATACCTTTATTGATTTCAAATCTCATTTTTTGAGTTCAGCAGAGCACGCCCCATCCGGGGCTAAAACCATCTGGGAAAGGCGAACGAAGTTCGCAGATTTGAGAAGCGAAGCGAAACAAATCATAAAACGCAGTTTTTCAGTGGTTTGCTGCCGGATGTCTAACACTTTGAAGATTTAAATCAAAATCAAAGTCCCTTGCCCTATTGGGTTGAACTGGGAATACAGTCAAAAGCATCTGGTAGCTTCGCTTTTAGAAAAGCAACGAAATGCTTTGAAAAATACAGCTCACGCAAATAGCGTTTTTAGAGTGGGTAAGCGTTTAACGCTACCCTAATATCAATTAATTGAAATACTGAGTTTTATGGTGGTTTTTGTAAGTTGTGCTTTATTTTGAAATCGAGTGGTAGGGTTTGAAAATTTTCATTCTTGTAGGTGGCCTACCCCCCACGTTTTTGATGAAATCAAACTGGGAGCGATTTTTAAGTGTGTCGATGATTTTTATTCGGGTGGTTAGTTGCAAAATGTAATTAAGTAAAATGCGAATAGAGTTGACCGGTAAATGTGAATATGGTCGGACTATATATTTATTTTTGTTTTGCTATTGACAATGTTTCTCGCCGTATTTAAGCCATTATTTGATAGTCGGAAAAATTGAAATATCAATAACTTGCCATAAAGTTACAAAAAATTTTGTAATTTTTTTTGAAAAAGCATTTTAATGTTTGCAGAGCGAAGATGAGATTTTTGGTCGAAAAAGAGTTGTTTTTGATTTAGGACAAATTTCATTAATAAAATTTCTATGTGCTCAATTTTTATGCTTGAACAAGTTCAACCACAAAAATCGACCTTGACGAAAGCGTTAATGAACTTAAATGATTCTCGAAAACACATATAGAACGTTTGATAGCTCCACTGATAAATAATACCATTTAGGTCGTTATTATTTTTGGAGATTTTCATCGTGAAGATTGAAGCTGCTCGCGATTACTATGAAGTCGTCGTTAAGCCCACTATTGCGGAGTTCCTTGTTAGTAGTTATGACGTGCGTAGGGGGCGGATAACGGCTATTGTTCTCTTCCATACTTGGGACTATCTTAAAGGCCTTGCCGTCAAACCAAATACAGCAGACGGAAGATTGATGTATCAAACTATCCGGGCAGCAGCGAACGCAAGTAAGCACTTTGAATTAACAGACCCCAAAAATCCTCACATTGCCAGTAAGGCGGACCAAGTAGTAGCAGAAAAAAATGAGGGGATTTTTGGTTCGCCTTTCGGTGAGGCTTGTTTTGGAGAGTCCAATTACGTTTATCTAGTTTTAGATGAAACGGCACAAAAAAAATACGGATGTAAAATTGTCGTGTTAGCTGATGCCGTGAAATATATGCAAGACTATTTGGACCAGCAGTTCGAAAACTTGGCCTGATTTTGATATGAAACATCACAGGCTAAACGCTTCCGACTTGATAAGGCCAGCACTCCCAATATCCATATGCTGATGTGTGAGATTTACCCCTACCATTCGAGTCGGGTTGCATCGTTATTGCCCGCGCCAGGGACCGTGTGCGGTTTCCGGCGCGTTTCCAACTGGTCGCGGCGATGAATCCTTGCCCCTGCGGATACCTTGGCGAACCTACGGGTCGCTGCTCCTGCACCCCGGACATGGTTCAGCGCTACCGCAACAAGCTTTCAGGCCCATTGCTGGACCGCATCGACCTGCACCTGACCGTTGCCCGGGAAGTCACGTCGCTGAACCCGGGGCCCAGTCCAGGGGACAACACCGCAACCGCAGCGGCGCTGGTGGCCGACGCTCGCGCACGACAGTACAAGCGTCAAGGTTGCGCGAATGCGTTCCTCGATCTGCAAGGTTTGCGCGCCCACTGCATGTTATCCGCCGCCGATGAAAAGTGGCTGGAATCTGCCTGTGAGCGACTGACGCTGTCGTTGCGTTCGGCCCATCGGTTGCTCAAGGTAGCGCGTACATTGGCAGACCTTGAACAGGTCGACGCAATCACTCGCGAACACGTGGCGGAGGCGTTGCAATATCGACCTGCCTCAGCATGAAACATGACGTCGATTTCATCCGACGCCTGTTTGATGCTGGACAAGCCTCAAACAGGCGACTTCCGTTTTAGCCCTTCGACGAGCAGAGAATTCAGATCCACAACTCATCCCGGCAAGGTTGCCGACTCCTTGCTCAATTCCACTAACGGCGCCTGCCTTACCTCGGTCGCCCGCCACCGTGCAAGGCGCACTTGATCACGAAGAACTCAGCACATCTGCGCAAAGCGAGATCACAAGATCGCGTGTTTCGGCAGCTCCGGCACGGTCGTGTTGTCTTCAATACCCAGCAATAGCCCAGCCACTTCCATCACTTCGTCCAACGCTGCAGCGGCAGATTCAAATGACGGCTTCAGCAACAAATCATCGGCATACCCCATGGTTTGGGCAAAGATCTGCCGCGCTACCCGTTCAGATGAAGCACAGCGAAACACGCCAGCCGCCACGCCCTGCTCGATGATCCCGGCCAACATCGCCTGCCACTGTGCGTTGACGATCAAATACACCGCCGCCAGATCAGCGTCATGCATCGCCTCGTCCCAGGCATCGAGCCACAACGCCCACGCGTCATCGGCCGAGGAAGGCAGGCAATCGGTGAGGAATCCCAGCAAGGCTTGCTGCGGCGTCGAGTCCGCCAGCGGTGCACGAGCCTCCTCCAACTGTTCATTGGCAAAGCGCACAAATGCTTCGCGGCGCAGTTCTTTCCAGTCAGTGAAGTAGTGATAGACGTGACTGCGGGACAGGCCGGCGTATTCGGCCAGGTCACGGGTAGAGACGTTGGCGAAACCCTTGCTGCGAAAAAGCTCCAGCGCGGCGGCGATGATCTGGTCTTTGCGGTCGATACGTGACATTTGGACATAACCTCGTGGCGCCGGTAGATGGACGGCGCTTGCACTTTGAGCAATCGCTCAAGGATACTTGAGCGGCCGCTCAATAGTAGCGTTTAT
Organism: Gordonia sp. IEGM753; assembly: GCF_050321825.1. NCBI lineage: Bacteria > Bacillati > Actinomycetota > Actinomycetes > Mycobacteriales > Gordoniaceae > Gordonia > Gordonia sp. IEGM753. The sequence continues at coordinate 299,674 of NZ_JBNQGB010000003.1, read as the reverse complement.
CTTTCCTCCGGTGCACCCATGACAGCCGTTACGCCACAAATCCTGATCGATGAAAGCAAGAAAATCGGTCAACAATCCGCCAGCCAGACGCTGAAAGCGATCGCCAAGGCCTACCCCGCAAAACTGTTTCTGACGTTGTCATTGGTGGCGCTGGAGAACGCGTTGTTATTGGCGTACCCGCTATTCGCCGGGTTTGCCGTGGACTCGATCATCCGCGGCGACGCCACCAGCGCACTTTTTTATGCCGTGGTGGTGCTCGCATTCTGGGTCGTGGGCGCAGCACGGCGGGCGGTGGACACACGCACGTTCACGCGGATTTACGCCGACCTGGCCGTGCCGGTGATCCTCAACCAGCGCCTGCAAAACCAGAGCACCTCGACCTCTGCAGCACGCGTGGTATTAGCCCGTGAGTTTGTGGATTTCTTCGAGAAACACGTACCGACAATCGCCACGGCGCTGGTGTCGATTGTCGGTGCGGCGGTGATGCTGCTGGTGATTGAACCGTGGATCGGCCTGGCCTGCCTGGGGGCGTTGTTGCTGTGCATGACCCTGCTGCCGCGTTTTGCCCGGCGCAATCAAGAGCTGCATGAGCGCCTGAATGATCGGCTCGAGAAAGAGATCGGTCTGGTGGAAAAGGTCGGCCCCGACACTTTGCAGCGCCACTATCGGGTGCTGTCGCGGCTGCGAATCTGGCTCTCGGACCGTGAAGCGATTGCTTATCTGTTCGTCGGCTCGGTGGCGGCGGTGTTGTTTGTGATTGCCATCAGTCAACTGGCACTGTCGCCGGCGGTGAAGGCCGGGCATGTGTATGCGGTCATGACGTATCTGTGGACGTTTGTCAGCAGCCTGGATGAGGCACCGTCGATGGTGGATCAGTTGGCGCGGTTGCGCGATATCGGCAAGCGGGTTGATCCGGGGCTTGGGGATAAGTCTGAAAATTGAGGCGATACCCTCGCGAGTACGCTCACTCCCACATGGGTTTGGCAGGTGATCACAAAATGCGTGAACACCCAAAGCCAACGATGGGAATAAGCCTGCTCGCGACAGCTGTTTCGCAGGCGACTCAACGAAACCGATCAACCTCTTGACGCAATTCCGCCGCCAGCGATTCCAGTTCCTTGGCCGTAATCGCCAGGTTCGACACCACTTCCCGCTGCTCGCTGTTAGCCAACGCGATGCTTTGCAGATTGCTGCTCAGTAACGTCGCGGTACTGCTTTGCTCTTGGGTTGCGGTAGTGATCGCCGAAAATTGCTGACCCGCAGAACGGCTTTGCTCATCAATGCGCGCCAGGGCTTGCGCGACATTGGCATTACGCGAAAGCCCTTCCTGCATCAGCACATTGCCCTGCTCCATGGTGCTGATGGCGTTGCCGGTTTCGTGCTGGATGCTTTGGATCATCACCGAAATTTCATCCGTGGCCTGCCGTGTGCGCGAAGCCAGGTTTCGAACCTCATCCGCCACCACCGCAAAACCACGGCCCTGCTCACCCGCACGGGCCGCTTCGATGGCGGCGTTCAATGCCAGCAAATTGGTCTGTTCGGCAATCGAGGTAATCACCCCGACAATCCCGCCGATTTCCTGAGAGCGCTGGCCCAGGGTGTTGATCACCGTCGCAGTGCTGTTCAGCGCGCCGGCAATTTGCTCCAGCGAGGAAGAGGCTTCGTCCATCGACGTGCGACCGATACGGGTTTGCTCTGCGTTTTCCTGAGCCAAACGCTGGGTGTCGCTCATGTTGTCGGCAATGTTCAGCGACGTAGCGCTGAACTCTTCGACAGCGCCGGCCATGCTGGTGATTTCACCGGACTGCTGTTCCATTCCCTCGTAGGCGCCACCGGACAGACCCGACAAGGCCTGAGCACGGCTATTGACCTCGCCCGAAGCTTTGCGGATGTGCTCGACCATGGTCGACAAGCCTTGGCTCATCTGATTGAAGGCGCGGGCCAACTGCCCGATTTCATCGTTGCTCGACACATCAAGACGCACGCTCAAGTCACCGGCGCCCAAGGCTTCGGCCTGCCGTACCAGATCACCCAGCGGCGCAAGTTTACTGCGCAGCAACCAGACTGCCGCCACGACGGCAATCAGCATGGCAAGCAGACTGCCAATCGCCAGTTGAATCCCGACACTCCAGGTTACGGCGCGAATTTCGGCTTGCGGCATGCTGGCCACAACCGACCAGGGTCCGCCGTCGAATGGCACGGCAACACTGTAGAAATCTTCTGATTTATCGCTCCAGAAATTGCCTTTGCCTGGCGTTTTGGCCAAGCCGACAATGCTTGGAATCGCTTGATCCAATGCTTCTACGCCCGCAATCGGCACCAGCCATTTGCTTTGCTCATCCAACAACGCCAGGGACCCGGTCCGGCCAATTCGAAAGCGTTTGAGGTTGGCGAATTGTGCGTTCTGCGCATCGGTGTAATCGAACCCTACGAACAATGCAGCAATGACCTTGCCCGCCGCATCGCGAACCGGGGAATACTGAGTCATGTAGAAACGATCAAACAGCACCGCACGACCGACATAGCTTTGCCCTGCCAGCAAACGCGCGTAGGCCGGGTTCGCGTGATCGAGCAGCGTACCGATCGCCCGCGCACCATCCTGTTTGCTAAGGGACGTGCTGACCCGAATAAACTCTTCGCCGCTGCGAACAAATACCGTGGCAACGCCGGCGGTCATTTGCTTGAAGTCGTCCACTTCCTTGAAATTGTTGTTCAGTACTTCGCTGCCCAAGTGCAGACCGGGCGTCTGGGCACCCGCCACTGCGACCGGCTCATCCGGATGCAGGCTCAGGCCGGCGCTGAAGCGCTTTTCGAACAAGCCGCTGAGGCGCTGGGTGCTTTCGCGCAACGTACCGTGAAACGTACTCAGCTGATCGGCCAGCAACCGCGCTTCGCTCGCCAAATGCTCTTCGCGGGTGGCGAGGTTGGCGGCGTCCAGCGAACGCAGTGCAAAAACGGTACTGCCGGTGATGACGATTGCCAGTATCGCGGCAAGCGCAAGCCCCAGCTGTGAGGCTATCCGGGCGCGAGGTTGAGACATGACAGCTCCTGGCCGAGCGACCGGATCTTCCTTGATCGCGATTCACGCTCGGCAAAATTTCTAATAATGGGGAATGCGTCGAACCTGCACGAAGGTTCCATGTGCAGACTTTCGGCGGCGAAACCGAATACTTGAGTATTTAACCGGGATATAGCAAATAGCCATCATTGCGACAGCTCTATCGATTCAGCTCAAGTGGTGGACGTCGGGTAATTCCATGGCGCGCGCTTCGCCTTGCAGGAAGTCGCTGAGGCGGCGCAAACGATCGCCTCCGGGGCGGGTTTTCGGCCAAACCAGGTAATACTTTTCACCGCTGGCGACCGCCGTCGGCCAAGGCAAACTCAAGCGCCCCTGCGCCACATCCTCGGCGACCATCAACAGGTCGCCCATCGAGACACCATAACCGCGCGCCGCCGCAATCATGCCCAGCTCCAGCGTATCGAACACCTGGCCGCCCTTGAGTGACACGTGATCGGTCAGGCCCATGCGCTCCAGCCAATTGCGCCAGTCGCGACGATCCGGCGTCGGGTGCAACAATTCGGCAGCGGCCAGGCGCGCGATGTCCCACGGCTGATTGTCCTGCAGAAGATTCGGTGCGCCGACAGGAATCAGTTGTTCCGAGAACAGGAAACTGGCCTCCCAGTCCGGTGGAAAATGCCCGTTGCCGAGAATGACGGCGCAGTCAAAAGGTTCATGGTTGAAGTCCACCGAATCAACGTCCATCCAGGCACTGGTCAATTGCACCTCATTGCCAGGCTGCAGGTGGCGAAAACGACTGAGCCGCGCCAGTAACCAGCGCATGGTCAGGGTCGATGGTGCCTTCATGCGCAGAATATCGTCTTCGGCGCGCAAGGCATTACAGGCCCGCTCCAAAGCGGTGAACCCTTCGCGAATACCGGGCAAGATCAGGCGTGCCGACTCGGTCAATTGCAGGTTGCGTCCGCTGCGGTGAAACAGCCGACAGGCGAAATGCTCTTCAAGCGTACGAACATGCCGACTGACTGCGCTTTGGGTTATCGACAGCTCCTCGGCGGCGCGGGTAAATGAACTGTGTCGTGCGGCCGCTTCAAATGCGCGCAGGGCATACAACGGAGGAAGACGACGCGACATCAGGAAAACTCCTACGGCGGGATCCGGCAAATCTATCAGAAACTTCTTAGCATGAGTTTTAATCATGCTACCCATCCTTTTTATCCCTTTGTGTAAACCCTGCAAAGCGCCGAGAATCGGTCCTTTGCTGTTTCCGTTGATAATTGAGCGTGATGACCATGAAGCATCCAGCGCGTATTGAACTCTCGGCCATTTTGCGGTTGGCAGGGCCGCTGATTGCCTCGCAGTTGGCGCACATGCTGATGGTCCTCACCGACACCTTGATGATGGCGCGCCTGAGCCCGGAGGCCTTGGCCGGTGGCGGCCTCGGGGCGGCCACGTATTCCTTCGTATCGATCTTCTGCATCGGCGTCATTGCCGCCGTGGGCACATTGGTCGCGATTCGTCAGGGCGCCGGTGACATCGTCGGTGCGGCACGCCTCACACAGGCTGGATTGTGGCTGGCGTGGTTGATGGCGCTGGTGGCGGCATTGTTGCTGTGGAACCTGAAACCGGTATTGCTGATGTTCGGCCAGACCGAAACCAACGTGCACGCGGCCGGGCAGTTTCTGTTGATATTGCCTTTCGCCCTGCCCGGCTATTTGAGCTTCATGGCCTTGCGTGGTTTCACCAGCGCCATCGGCCGGGCGACACCGGTGATGGTCATCAGCCTGTGCGGTACGGTGGCCAATTTCCTGCTCAACTATGCGCTGATCACGGGGATGTTCGGTCTGCCGAAAATGGGCCTGGTCGGGATTGGATTGGTCACCGCCATTGTCGCCAACCTGATGGCTGTCGCACTCGCGTTGCACATTCGCCGGCATCCGGCCTATGACGCGTACCCGCTGCTTGAAGGCTTGTCGCGGCCCAACCGCCACTACCTGAAAGAGCTATGGCGGCTCGGATTGCCGATTGGCGGCACTTATGCGGTGGAAGTCGGGCTGTTTGCCTTCGCCGCGCTGTGCATGGGCACCATGGGCAGCACGCAACTGGGTGCGCATCAGATCGCCCTGCAAATCGTCTCGGTCGCGTTCATGGTTCCGGCCGGGCTCTCCTATGCGATTACCATGCGCATCGGCAAACACTATGGCGCCGGCCAATTGCTGGATGCGCGATTGGCCGGGCGGGTCGGGATTGTGTTCGGGGCAGTGGCGATGCTCGGCTTCGCCATGGTGTTCTGGCTGTTGCCCAACCAATTGATCGGCTTGTTCCTTGACCATAACGACCCGGCGTTTCGCCCGGTTATCGACCTGGCCGTCAGCCTGTTGGCGGTGGCGGCGTGGTTCGAGTTGTTCGACGGCACGCAAACCATTGCCATGGGTTGCATTCGCGGGCTCAAGGATGCCAAGACCACGTTCCTGGTCGGGCTGGGTTGCTATTGGCTAATCGGCGCGCCAGCGGCTTGGTGGATGGCGTTCCATCTGCATTGGGGGCCAACGGGCGTCTGGTGGGGATTAGCATTGGGACTGGCGTGCGCGGCGGTGAGCCTGACGTTGGCGTTTGAATGGAAAATGAAACGAATGATTCGGCGCGAGTCATCGGTGCAGCGTTTCGAAGTCGCCCAGCCAGACTGAAATCACTTGTGATGCGGGTTTGCTCGCGAAGGCGCTGAGTCAGTCAAAAATGATGGCGACTGACACGGCCTCTTCGCGAGCAAGCCCGCTCCCACAATTATCCGTTGTTAAACCACCACTTCCATCAGTGGCTGTTGGCTGTTGCCGAAGCTCAAATACTCGACCAACTCCGCCAGCGGCAACGGCTTGCTGATCAGATAACCCTGCACCTGGTCGCAACCAAAGCCACGCAACAGATCCAGTTGCTCCGACGTTTCAACACCTTCGGCAACCACTTCAAGATTGAGGTTGTGCGCGAGGTTGATCATCGCGTGGACCAGTTTGCGATTCTCTTCACGCTCCTCCATGCCGCCGACAAAACTCTTATCGACCTTCAACAAGGCGATTGGCAGGCTGTTGAGGTGCACGAATGAGGAGAATCCGGTACCGAAGTCGTCTAGCGAAAAACGTACGCCCAGTCGCCCGAGCGCGTCCATAGTCTGCTTCACCAGATCGCTGCGACGCATCACCGCGGTTTCGGTCAGTTCAAACTCCAGCCATTGCGCTTCGACGCCCCGTTCGGCAATCAGCCGGCTCAACGTCGAGAGCAATTGGCTGTCCTGAAACTGCCGGAACGACAGGTTGATTGCCATGTGCAGTGCCGGCAAACCGCGCTCGCGCAGTGCCTGCATGTCGCGCAAGGCACGGGAAATCACCCAGTAGCCGAGTGGCACGATCAAACCGCTTTGCTCGGCCAATGGCACGAATTCACTCGGTGGCAGCAACCCGCGCTCGGCATGACGCCAGCGCACCAAGGCTTCGAGGCCGACGATCTGGCCGTCCTCAAGGTTCAGACGAGGCTGGTAATGCAGCTCCAGCTCATCGCGGCGCAGTGCACGGCGCAACTCGCTTTCCAGGTCCGCCATGCTGCGGGCATTGCGGTTTATGCGTTCGTTGAAGATATGAAACGTGCAGCCCTGGGTGCTCTTGGCCTGCTGCATGGCGATGTGTGCGTGCCACATCAGCGGGTCTGCGCCAGCCTGGGCCCGGGCATGGGCGATGCCCAGGCTGGAACCGATCAACAGGCTTTCACCGTCGACCCAGTAAGGCTCGGCGAGTGCTTCGGTAATCCGCTCCGCCATCCACTCTGCACGTTGTGGTGCCCGGCGGGTATCAATCAGCAACGCAAATTCATCACTGCCCAGCCGCGCCAGTTGATCACCGGCCTCAAGCTGACTTTTCAGCCGCGAGACCACTTGCAGGATCAGCCTGTCGCCAGCCTGATGGCCGAGGGCATCATTGGCGTGTCGGAAGTTGTCGAGGTCAAGGTGACCGAGCGCCAAGCCGCGACCTTCGTTTTCTGCAAGGCGCGCTGCCAGCAAGGTCTGGAAACCCTGGCGATTGGCAATGCCGGTCAGGGGATCCTGTTCGGCGAGGCGTTGCAGGGTGTTTTCGAGCATGCCGCGCTCACGCACGTGCCGCAGGCAACGACGCAACATGCCGGCATCGAGCAGATCACGCACCAGCCAATCGCTGACACCATCGGGCGGCGACGCAGGTTCGTGCTCCAGCAGCAGCACCGTGGGCAAGTTGCAACGGCCGGGTGCGGGCTGAAGTTCAGGAATAGTCAACAAGACCGCGCTGCGGTTGTCATCGAACAGAGTGCTGACCGAGTCCCAGTTCGGCGCGCTGATGAGCACGGCCGAACTCCCCATCGGAGCCAGACACTCGCGCAACAACGCTGACCACGCTGGCTCTTCGGCCAATAGCAGCAAACGCAAGGGTTCGACAGGCGTAGACAAGCTAGCTCCCTAGACTCTGCAATGATGTTGGCGGCGTGCATTATGCCGCGCCAATAACCAATGACCAAATGACATCGGTTATCAAACGAGACGTTTGTATCCGGAATTACGAACATTAGACGCAATTTCACCGCGCATCCTGCGTGAAAGTATCAAAACCGGCAAATATAGATAGCGTGCTGCGTCACAAGTCGGAGAGAGCAGCACAATTCGCTGAGCCTGTTAAAATGCCGGCCCATTTCGCAAACGACTTTCTGATTTCATATGTCCCGACTCAATCCCCGGCAGCAAGAAGCCGTGAACTACGTCGGCGGCCCTCTTTTGGTGCTCGCCGGCGCAGGCTCCGGCAAGACCAGTGTGATCACGCGCAAGATCGCGCACCTGATCCAGAACTGCGGTATTCGCGCCCAATACATCGTCGCCATGACCTTTACCAACAAAGCCGCGCGCGAGATGAAAGAGCGGGTCGGCACACTGCTCAAGGGCGGCGAAGGCCGAGGCCTGACGGTTTGCACGTTCCACAACCTGGGCCTCAACATCATCCGCAAGGAACACGTGCGGCTGGGCTACAAACCGGGTTTCTCGATTTTTGACGAAACCGACGTCAAAGCCCTGATGACCGACATCATGCAAAAGGAATACGCGGGCGACGATGGCGTCGACGAGATCAAGAACATGATCGGCTCGTGGAAAAACGACCTGATCCTGCCGGCCGAAGCCCTCGAAAACGCGCGTAACCCCAAGGAACAGACTGCCGCCATCGTCTACACCCACTATCAGCGCACCCTGAAGGCATTCAACGCGGTGGACTTCGACGACCTGATCCTGCTGCCGGTAAAACTGTTCCAGGAACACGCCGACATCCTCGAAAAGTGGCAGAACAAAGTTCGCTACCTGCTGGTGGATGAGTACCAGGACACCAACGCCAGCCAGTATTTGCTGGTGAAGTTGCTGATCGGTACGCGCAACCAGTTCACCGTGGTCGGTGATGACGACCAGTCGATTTATGCCTGGCGTGGTGCGCGTCCGGAAAACCTGATGCTGCTCAAGGACGACTATCCGTCTCTGAAGGTGGTGATGCTGGAGCAAAACTATCGCTCCACCAGCCGCATTCTGCGTTGCGCCAACGTGCTGATCTCGAACAACCCGCATGAATTCGAAAAGCAGCTGTGGAGCGAAATGGGCCACGGCGATGAGATCCGGGTGATCCGCTGCCGCAACGAAGACGCCGAAGCCGAGCGCGTGGCCGTCGAGCTGCTGACCCTGCATCTGCGCACGGATCGCCCTTACAGCGATTTTGCGATCCTGTATCGCGGCAACTACCAGGCCAAGCTGATCGAGCTGAAACTGCAGCACCACCAGATCCCGTATCGACTGTCTGGCGGCAACAGTTTCTTCGGCCGCCAGGAAGTGAAAGACCTGATGGCGTATTTCCGGCTGATCGTAAACCCCGATGATGACAACGCCTTCCTGCGGGTGATCAACGTCCCACGCCGGGAGATCGGCTCGACCACGCTCGAAAAACTGGGCAACTACGCCACCGAGCGCAAGATCTCAATGTACGCCGCCACCGATGAAATCGGCTTGGGCGAGCATCTGGATACGCGCTTCACCGATCGTCTGTCACGTTTCAAGCGCTTCATGGACAAGGTGCGCGAGCAATGCTCCGGCGAAGACCCGATCTCGGCGCTGCGCAGCATGGTCATGGACATCGACTACGAGAATTGGCTGCGCACCAACAGTTCCAGCGACAAGGCAGCCGATTACCGCATGGGCAACGTGTGGTTTCTGATCGAAGCGCTGAAGAACACGCTGGAGAAAGACGAAGAAGGCGAAATGACGGTCGAAGACGCCATCGGCAAACTCGTCTTGCGCGACATGCTGGAGCGTCAGCAGGAAGAGGAGGACGGCGCCGAAGGTGTGCAGATGATGACCCTTCACGCGTCCAAGGGACTGGAGTTTCCTTACGTGTTCATCATGGGCATGGAGGAGGAAATTCTCCCGCACCGTTCCAGTATCGAAGCCGACACCATCGAAGAAGAACGCCGCTTGGCCTACGTCGGGATTACCCGCGCGCGTCAGACGTTGGCTTTCACCTTTGCAGCCAAGCGTAAGCAGTACGGCGAGATCATCGATTGCGCGCCGAGTCGCTTCCTTGATGAGCTGCCGCCAGACGATCTGGCCTGGGAAGGCAACGACGACACGCCGGTGGAAGTCAAAGCCGTTCGCGGAAATACCGCACTGGCGGATATACGCGCGATGTTAAAGCGATAGAATTGTCTACTTTTTAACCGAACACTTTTTGACAAACTAGGCGCACACGGCGCCAGTAGAGGAAACGCTTCATGGAAGCACTGCACCAGAAAATTCGCGAACAAGGCATCGTGCTTTCCGATCAGGTCCTGAAGGTCGACGCCTTTTTGAACCATCAGATCGACCCGGCCCTAATGAAGTTGATCGGCGACGAGTTCGCCGCGCTGTTCAAGGATTCGGGGATCACCAAGATCGTCACCATCGAGGCCTCGGGCATTGCCCCGGCGATCATGACCGGGCTGAACCTCGGTGTGCCGGTGATCTTCGCCCGCAAGCAACAGTCCCTGACCCTGACTGAAAACCTGCTGTCGGCGACCGTTTACTCGTTCACCAAGAAGACCGAAAGCACCGTGGCGATCTCCCCGCGCCACCTGACCAGCAGCGACCGCGTGCTGATCATCGATGACTTTTTGGCCAACGGTAAGGCGTCGCAAGCGCTGATCTCGATCATCAAACAAGCCGGCGCTACCGTGGCCGGTTTGGGGATCGTGATTGAAAAGTCGTTCCAGGGTGGTCGTGCGGAACTGGACGCCCAGGGTTACCGCGTTGAATCGCTGGCACGCGTTCAGTCGCTGGCCGGCGGCGTTGTGACCTTCATCGATTAACGCCAGCTACACCGCATTTCCCCTGTGGGAGCCAGCCTGCTGGCGATGACATCGTGCCAGTCAACAGCTTCATGACTGACAGACAGCCATCGCCAGCAGGCTGGCTCCCACAGTTGGTTTTGCGTTGGGCGTTATTGCGCGGTGGCTTTCAGTCCGGTAAGTAACAACCGCTGAAACAAATCCTCCTTCAGCCCGTCCGGGTTGGTCAGCTGCATCCGCTCCAAATGCGCGGGAAATTCCGACGCTGGCGGCGCATCCAGCGCAGCCTTGCCCAGCTCCAGAATCTCCGTCAGCTTGAACTTGCTCTTCAGCCAGTTCAGCGCGCGCAACAGATCACGCTCGACCTCGGTGAAATCACACCCCAGCGGATACTCAGGAAACAAATGCGGATGCCGCGCCTGAATATCCTGTAACCGATGCGGATTGTTCTCGGCAAAACGCGGGTCAAGCCGAAAATCCTTCGGCAACTTGCCCACCTTCTGCGCCTGCTCGATCAAGCCCTGCTGGAAGCGTGAGTCGCTGATGTTCAGCAACGCCTCGATCACTGCCGCATCGGTTTTACCGCGCAGGTCGGCGATGCCGTACTCGGTGACCACGATGTCTCGCAGGTGCCGCGGTATGGTGCAATGGCCGTATTCCCAGACGATATTCGAACTGACATCCCCGCCCGACTCACGCCAACTGCGCAAAATCAGCACCGAGCGCGCGCCGTCCAGTGCATGCCCCTGCGCGACAAAGTTGTACTGCCCGCCAACGCCGCTGAGCACTCGCCCATCTTCCAACTGATCCGCCACGCCGGCACCGAGCAGCGTCATGGTGAATACGGTGTTGATGAACCGCGCATCAAGGCGCTGCAAGCGCTTGAGCTCTTCCTGGCCGTAGAGTTCGTTGATGTAGCTGATACGGGTCATGTTGAATTCGAGCCGCTTGCTTTGCGGAAGCTCTCGAAGGCGTTCGTAATAACTGCGCGGCCCCAAAAAGAAGCCACCGTGCACCGAGATGCCGTCAGTCTGTGCGGCTTCGTCCAGCGTGCCGGCGTTTGCCTGTTGCTGCGTCAGTACATCCGGGTAGACCTTGCGCCGCACAATGCCGGCATCCGCCAGCACCAGCAGTCCGTTGACGAACATTTCGCTGCAACCGTACAAGCCCTTGGCGAAGGGCTCAATGCCGCCCTCGCGGTCAATCAATTGCGCCCATTGGCTGAGGTTTACATCCGCCAGCAGTGCCTTGTAACCGGCATTATCGGCTTGACGTGCCAACAACGCGGCGGTCAACGCGTCGCCCATCGAGCCGATGCCAATCTGCAACGTGCCGCCGTCGCGCACCAGCGTGCTGGCGTGTAAACCAATGAAGTGATCCTGGAAACCGACCGGCATGTTCGGCGTGGAAAACAGCGTGGTGTTGTCCTTCTCATCGATCAACAGGTCGAAGGTGTCGATGCCGACTTCCGCATCGCCGGGCATGTATGGCAAGTCGTTGTGCACCTGGCCCAACACCAGAATGGTCTCCCCTGCTTCGCGACGCTTGGCGACCATGGGCAACAAATCCAGCGTGATGTCCGGGTTGCAGCTGAGGCTCAGGCGATCCGGGTGATCGCTATGGCTGGCGACCAATTGCGCGATCAGGTTGAGGCCGGCGGCGTTGATGTCGCGGGCTGCATGGCTGTAGTTGCTGCTGACGTAATCCTGCTGCGCCGATGCGCTATTGAGCAAACTGCCGGGCTGCATGAAAAATTGATGAACGTGGATGTTGGGCGGCAAACTGTCTTTGCGCAGGCCGGCGAGGAAGTCCAGCTCTGGATAATCACCGAAAACCCGTTCGATAAAGGGTTCGAGAAAACGCTTTTGCAGGCCATCGCCCAATGCAGGCCGGCCAAGGCACAGCGCGGTATAGACGGTGAGCTGGCGCTCGGGCAGTTGCGCTACACGCTGATAAAGCGCATTGGCGAAATGGTTGGGCTTGCCCAACCCCAGCGGCATGCCCATGTGGATATGCGCTGGCAATCGCGCCAAAACGTCATCGACCGCTTGCTCGATAGAACACAGCTGCACCATCTGATCCTCCCTTACATTCCGTGAATTGAGGTTGGACCGAGCTTGCCGGGTCTTTGCTGCAATGAACAGTCCTGGACGGCAAATCGCGGGCACAAAAAAACCGCTCGCAAGCGGCTTTTTCGCTGGAAGCGTCGGGCTTATTTCAGGCCGGACATCTTCTCGATTGCACCTTTGAGCTCAGGATCGGAGCAGTCGGCGCACGTACCTTTAGGTGGCATGGAGTTGATGCCGCTGATGGCTTTTGCCAACAGACCGTCGAGTCCACCTTGTTCTTTGGCACGTTTGCCCCAGTCCGCCGCATCACCAATTTTCGGCGCGCCCAGCAGGCCGGTACCGTGGCAAGCGTTGCAATGTTTTGCAATCACTTCATCAGGGGTTTTGGCACCGCCACCGCCACCGGCAGATGCAGCAACTTCCATACCCTTGCATTCTTGACCGGTGACACACACCTGGCCAACAGGCTCGAGGCGTTTAGCAATATCGTCGTTAGTCGCAGCTTGAGCGCTGACAGCCCATAGGGCCAATACGGTTGCTGGTACGGCCAGCATTTTCATAATTAGGTTCACGCGTTCACCCTCAATGGTGGCTATTCACGCCTGCGGCCACGGTTCGCAGGCGGGCGCAAGTATAACGGTAAGCCCGCCGCACTGAAACAACCCCAAAGTCGAAGGGGTCTTGTTGTGCAACGGAAAAACAGTCCGGGCAGCTCTGCCGTATTGGCAGGACGCCTCTTTTGTTAAAAGTTCGCGGGCGTGGCTGCGCTGATTAGTCGCGCCGGCGCGTCGAACGGATTACGGAAACGATGTGGCTTGGTACTTTCAAAGTAGTAGCTGTCGCCAGCTTCGAGCACAAAAGTTTCAAGTCCGACCACCAACTCAAGTCGACCTTCCAGCAAAATCCCGGTTTCCTCACCCTCGTGGGTAAGCATCTCGTCACCGGTGTCGGCGCCTGGCGGATAAATTTCATTGAGGAAGGCGATGGCACGGCTCGGATGAGCCCGGCCGACCAGTTTCATGGTCACTGCGCCATCGGAAATATCGATCAGTTCGTTAGCTTTGTAGACGATCTGAGTCGGTTTTTCCTGCAGTATTTCTTCGGAGAAGAACTCGACCATTGACATGGGAATCCCGCCCAATACCTTCCTCAGCGAGCTGATCGAGGGGCTCACGCTGTTTTTCTCGATCATCGAAATGGTGCTGTTGGTGACACCCGCACGCTTGGCGAGCTCACGCTGGGAAAGTCCTTTGAGCTTACGGATGGATTGCAGTCGTTCACCGACGTCCAATGCTTGCGCCTCCAGGATTCAGGTTGTTGGAATATTGAGCGTTATCATGGCGACAGCGTTCAGTATTTACAACACTTTGGCCTGAATCCTGTTCAGGGCGGGCGACACAGGGCCGCAACGCGTTGCGCTAAACCCCGGAATAGAGCTTCGGCACTCGACGCAGGTTGCAGAAGATCTGGTAAGGAATCGTGTCGGCTGCGGCAGCCACGTCGCTGGCGAGGATATTATTGCCCCACAGCTCCACTGTCGACCCAAGGCCTGCTTGCGGTACTTCGGTCAAATCAATGCAAAGCATGTCCATGGACACTCGGCCAAGCAATTGACTGCGCTGCCCTGCGACCCAAACCGGTGTACCCGTGGGTGCCTGGCGGGGGTAACCATCGGCATACCCCATCGCGACGACGCCCACGCGCATCGGTTTTTGGGTGATGAATTTGGCGCCGTAGCCGATGGGCTCACCGGCCGGCAGTTCACGCACGCAAATCACCTTTGATTCGAGCGTCATTACCGGTTTCAGGCGGGAAGCTACCGCGTTGGCTTCTTCAAACGGAGTCGCGCCGTACAGCATGATGCCAGGGCGCACCCAATCACTTGGAATTTGCGGCCAGCCGAGTACGGCCGGCGAATTGCGCAAGCTAATCTCAGCTGACAAGCCTTGGCGCGCGGCTTCAAACACGGCGACTTGCTCGGCGCTGCTTTGACTGTGCAGCTCATCGGCGCGGGCGAAGTGGCTCATCAGCACAATCTTCGCGACCTTGCCGCTGGCCAGCAGCCGTTGATACGCCGCTTGATAATCCTTGGGATGTAACCCGACACGGTGCATGCCCGAATCGAGTTTGAGCCACACCGTAATCGGCTTGCCCAACGTTGCGTTCTCGATTGCTTCTAGCTGCCACAGCGAGTGCACCACACACCAAAAGTCATGCTCGACGATCAGCGCCAGCTCATCAGCTTCGAAGAAACCTTCCAGCAACAATACCGGCGCCCGAATGCCAGCAGTACGCAGTTCCAGCGCCTCCTCGATGCAGGCCACGGCAAACCCCTGCGCATCGTTTTCCAGCGCCTGGGCACAACGCACTGCGCCATGGCCATAAGCATCGGCCTTGATCACAGCGAGGGCCTTCGCCCCCGTGACTTCACGGGCAAGTTGGTAGTTGTGACGCAGCGCTTGGAGGTCGATCAGGGCACGGGCTGGACGCATGGCGGCAGACTTCTAGTCGGTCATTGAAAAAAACCGGCGCTGGCCGGCGGCGTAAACCGCCAGTAGCACCGGGAGAGGGATTTTGTCAGCGGTGTGTACCTGGGCCGTTATGGCAGCGCGGCAACAACCGACAGCTCAACCAGAATTTCTGGTTCGCACAACTTCGACTCAACCGTGGCACGGGCCGGGGCGACGCCTTTTGGCAGCCACTTGTCCCACACTGCGTTCATGCCTTCGAAGTGCGCGTCGATGTCTTTCAGGTAAATCGTCACCGACAACACATGGCTCTTATCAGTGCCGGCCAAATCCAGCAATCGCTCGATGTTGGCCAGTGCTTCGCGGGTCTGCTGTTCAATCCCGGCACTCATGGTGTCGCCGACTTGCCCTGCCAGATACACGGTACCGTTATGAGCAACGATCTGACTCATGCGCTCATTGGTGAGCTGGCGCTGGATTGCCATGTTTTGCGGACTCCTGAGGTGTTTTACCGTAACGGGAAATATCGAGGCCTTCGGCGCTGATCTGCGGCGTTTTCTTCGCCATCAGGTCCGCCAGCAAACGGCCGGAACCACAGGCCATAGTCCAGCCTAGCGTGCCGTGGCCGGTGTTCAAGAACAGGTTGCTGAACGGCGTAGCACCGACGATTGGCGTGCCGTCCGGCGTGGTTGGACGCAGACCGGTCCAGAAACTTGCCTGGGCCAGGTCGCCACCTTGAGGATAAAGGTCGTTGACGATCATCTCCAGGGTTTCACGCCGACGCGGGTTCAGCGACAGGTCAAAACCGGCGATCTCAGCCATGCCGCCCACACGAATGCGATTGTCGAACCGGGTAATGGCAACTTTGTACGTTTCGTCAAGAATGGTCGAAGTCGGTGCCATTGCCGGGTTGGTGATCGGCACGGTCAAGGAGTAACCCTTGAGTGGATACACCGGGGCCTTGATGCCCAGGGGCTTGAGCAACTGCGGCGAATAACTGCCGAGCGCCAGCACGTAGCGGTCTGCGGTTTCCAGTTTGCCGTCGATCCATACACCGTTGATGCGATCACCGGCGTAGTCCAGACGCTGAATGTCCTGACCGAAGCGGAATTCCACACCCAGTTTCACGGCCATTTCAGCCAGGCGAGTAGTGAACATCTGGCAGTCGCCAGTCTGGTCGTTCGGCAAGCGCAAGGCACCGGCGAGGATGTCGGTGACGTTGGCCAGTGCCGGCTCGACGCGAGCAATACCGGCGCGATCGAGCAACTCGAACGGTACGCCGGACTCTTTCAATACGGCGATGTCTTTCGCGGCGCCATCAAGCTGTGCCTGGGTGCGGAACAGTTGTGTAGTCCCCAGGCTGCGACCTTCGTAGGCAATACCGGTTTCTGCACGCAATTCGTCGAGGCAATCGCGGCTGTATTCGGACAAACGCACCATGCGTTCCTTGTTCACCGCATAACGGCTGGCGGTGCAGTTACGCAGCATCTGCGCCATCCACAAGTATTGATCGATGTCGGCGGTCGCCTTGATCGCCAACGGCGCGTGGCGTTCCAGCAGCCATTTGATGGCTTTGAGCGGCACGCCGGGTGCGGCCCACGGCGAGGCATAACCCGGCGATACCTGCCCGGCGTTGGCGAAACTGGTCTCCATGGCAGCGGCCGGCTGACGGTCCACAACCACCACTTCAAACCCGGCACGGGCCAGATAATAAGCACTGGCGGTACCAATGACGCCGCTACCCAAGACCATAACGCGCATTTTCATATCCCTCATCGCGGCGTACCGCCGACGTTTGTTGTGTTCAAGCAATGATGTGCGCAGTGTAAAAAAGTTTAGGCAGTGCTTTTCACTATATAAGTGCCTATATTTGGCGACAATTCTCGGCAAAAACCCTTTTCACGGAGGCGCATCCCCTATGCGTACCAACACTCAAACCAAACGTGAGCTGGACAAGATCGACCGCAACATCCTGCGGATCCTGCAAGCGGACGGGCGCATTTCCTTCACCGAGCTGGGGGAAAAGGTCGGGCTGTCGACCACGCCGTGTACCGAGCGGGTACGGCGCCTGGAGCGCGAAGGGATCATCATGGGCTACAACGCCCGGCTGAATCCGCAGCACCTCAAGGGCAGCTTGCTGGTGTTCGTGGAAATCAGCCTGGACTACAAATCCGGCGATACTTTCGAGGAGTTTCGACGCGCGGTGCTCAAGCTCCCTCACGTGTTGGAGTGCCACTTGGTCTCAGGTGATTTCGACTACCTGGTGAAGGCGCGTATCTCGGAGATGGCCTCGTACCGCAAGCTGTTGGGCGACATCCTGCTCAAGTTGCCCCATGTGCGCGAATCCAAGAGCTACATCGTGATGGAAGAGGTGAAAGAGAGCCTGAGCTTGCCGATTCCGGATTGAGGGTGCTGGTTCGGGGCTCATCGCGAGCAGGCTCACGCCCACAATGAAGGGGTGTGGTGCAGCCAATGTTCGACCAGAATCCCTATGGAGGCGAGCCTGCTGGCGATTCAGGCGCTGCAGTCTTATTGAATGAACATGCCGCCTAGACCAACACCTGCCGGGTGCTGGCCATGTATTCATGAATCTGCTTTTCCACCCGTGGATGAATCAGCTCCACCGGTGCCCGGCCATTGGGGCATGGCAACGTCTTGGTGGTGCCGAACAACCGGCAGATCAGCGGCCGCTCGTCATACACGGTGCAGCCGTTGGGCCCCAGATGAACGCAGTTGAGTTCATCCATCGCGGCATCTTGCTCGGCTCGGGTCTTGCGCGGCAGACGGGACATTTCTTCCGGCGAGGTCGTCACCGGACCACAGCAGTCATGGCAGCCTGGCACGCACTCGAACGAGGGAATCTGCTGGCGCAGCGTGCGGATTTTCTGACTGTTGCAGCTCATTGCGGCGATGACCCAACGCGAAATAGAGCGTGATTCTGAAGCAAAGGCACTGATCCATACAGCAGCAACCGACCAATGTTGCCCGCATTCGAAGGTCCGGCTTATGCTCCGTCAAATTTTCTAAACACAAGAATCAGGAACACGCACATGAATGCCCGTGCCCAACAACCGGTTGCGAGCCAACAGCACACCGCCTCTTACTACGCCGCCAGCAGCCTGCCACAGCCAGACTACCCGGCGCTTACAGGCGAGTTGGTGGCCGATGTGTGCGTGGTCGGCGGAGGGTTTTCCGGGCTGAACACTGCACTAGAACTGGCCGAACGCGGCCTGAGCGTCGTGCTGCTCGAGGCCCGTAAAATAGGTTGGGGCGCCAGTGGACGTAATGGCGGGCAGCTGATTCGCGGCGTCGGTCATGGCCTTGATCAGTTTGCTAACGTCGTCGGCGCGCAAGGCGTGCGCCAGATGAAACTTATGGGCCTGGAAGCAGTGGAAATCGTTCGCCAGCGTGTCGAACGTTTTCAAATTCCTTGCGACCTGACGTGGGGCTACTGCGACCTCGCCAACAAACCTCGCGACCTCGAAGGTTTCGCAGAGGACGCCGAAGAATTGCGCGAATTGGGTTACCGCTACGAAACCCGTTTGCTGCAAGCCAACGAAATGCACTCGGTCGTAGGCTCCGACCGATACGTGGGCGGCCTGATCGACATGGGTTCCGGTCATTTGCACCCCCTCAACCTGGCCTTGGGCGAAGCCGCCGCGGCCCGGCAATTGGGGGCGCAACTGTTCGAACAATCAGCAGTCACCCGTATCGACTACGGCACCGAGGTCAGGGTGCACACCGCCAAGGGCACGGTCCGCGCTAAAACACTGGTGCTGGGCTGCAATGCCTACCTTAACGACCTCAACCCTGAACTCAGTGGCAAAGTGTTGCCGGCCGGCAGCTACATCATCGCCACCGAACCCCTGAGTGAAGATCAGGCACGCGCCTTGCTCCCGCAGAACATGGCCGTGTGTGATCAGCGGGTGGCGCTGGACTACTACCGGCTCTCGGCGGATCGCCGTTTGCTGTTCGGCGGCGCTTGCCATTACTCGGGCCGTGACCCGCATGACATTGCCGCTTACATGCGGCCGAAGATGCTCGACGTTTTCCCGCAACTGTCCGGGGTAAAAATCGATTTTCAATGGGGTGGGATGATTGGCATCGGCGCCAACCGCTTGCCGCAAATCGGGCGACTCAAGGACCAGCCGAATGTGTATTACGCCCAAGCCTATTCAGGCCACGGTGTGAATGCCACGCACCTCGCCGGCAAATTGCTCGCCGAAGCGATCAGCGGCCAACACAGCGGCGGGTTCGATCTGTTTGCCAAGGTGCCGCATATAACGTTCCCCGGCGGCAAGCATTTGCGCTCACCGCTGCTGGCGCTGGGGATGCTGTGGCATCGAATGAAAGAGTTGGTTTGATGAGGTGATGGCGCTCCTGCGAACGCCGTCGCCGGCATGCCAGCCTGCTCCAGATTTAGCGATAAACACCGCAATTGCGGGCGTTAACACACGATCTGTAGGAAACCCGCTTGCCGGCGATGGCGATTTCGCTGAAGCCACACACCTCATAGCCGCCAGAAAGGCTTAAGCGCCTCATCCCGCGCCTGCTCGCGGCTCAACCCCACATCCTTGAGCTGCTCGGGCGTCAAGTCCAGCAAGGCTCTGCGCGTATGCAGACGATGCCAGAACAGAGACCAACGACTCAGGCCGGACGGCGCATTACGCATGATTTCGCGCGTGCCGTTTATTTGCCCTGCCGTCAGTTCCTGACTGTGTAACGTCAGCCGCACATCGCTCATGCCGTTCATTGCAGTTGCTCCTGTTTACTTGGGTAGCCAGAGGTTTCATGATGCGCGGGCGACACAAACCATTACAGATTCAAAGCAACTGTATTAACTAGATACAGATTTGTTATTTTGCCCACTGAATGACAAATTTTTGCCTCATCTGTACTGGTCGACCGAATCACTCACACCGAGACTGCGCCATGACCCTTTACGTCAACCTCGCCGAATTGCTCGGCACGCGTATCGAACAGGGCTTCTACCGCCCCGGCGACCGGTTGCCGTCGGTGCGGGCGCTGAGTGTCGAGCACGGTGTGAGCCTGAGCACCGTGCAGCAGGCTTATCGCCTGCTGGAAGACAGCGGACTGGCAATGCCAAAACCCAAGTCCGGGTACTTTGTGCCGGTCAGCCGTGAGTTGCCGGAGCTGCCAGCGGTAGGTCGTCCGGCGCAGCGCCCGGTGGATATTTCGCAGTGGGACCAGGTGCTCGAACTTATCCGCGCCGTGCCGCGCAAGGATGTGGTGCAACTGGGTCGCGGCATGCCCGACATCACCACGCCCACCATGAAACCGCTGCTGCGCGGCCTCGCACGGATCAGCCGGCGGCAGGACATGCCGGGCCTGTATTACGACAATATCCATGGCACGCTTGAACTGCGCGAGCAGATCGCCCGCCTGATGCTCGACTCTGGCTGTCAGCTAAGCGCCAGTGACCTGGTGATCACCACCGGATGCCATGAAGCGCTGTCCACCAGCATTCGCTCCATTTGCGAGCCAGGCGACATTGTGGCGGTGGACTCACCGAGCTTTCACGGGGCCATGCAAACGCTCAAGGGCCTTGGCCTGAAAGCGCTGGAGATACCCACCGATCCGCTGACCGGAATCAGTCTCGACGCCCTCGAACTGGCGCTGGAACAATGGCCAATCAAGGCCATACAGTTGACGCCCAATTGCAATAACCCGCTGGGCTACATCATGCCGGAGTCGCGCAAACGCGCGCTGTTGACGCTGGCGCAGCGTTTTGACGTGGCCGTTATCGAAGACGATGTGTATGGCGAACTGGCCTACAACTACCCGCGACCGCGAACCATCAAGTCTTTCGACGAAGACGGCCGCGTGCTGTTGTGCAGCTCGTTTTCGAAAACCCTGGCGCCGGGCCTGCGTATTGGCTGGGTGGCACCCGGGCGCTATCTGGAACGCGTGCTGCACATGAAATACATCAGCACCGGCAGCACCGCGCCGCAAGCGCAGATCGCGATTGCCGAGTTCCTCAAGGCGGGGCACTTCGAACCTCATTTGCGGCGGATGCGCACTCAATACCAACGTAACCGCGACCTGATGATTGACTGGATCAGCCGCTACTTTCCGCCCGGCACCCGCGCCAGCCGCCCGCAAGGCAGCTTCATGCTTTGGGTCGAGCTGCCGGAAGGTTTCGATACGCTGAAACTGAATCGTGCCTTGCATGATCAAGGCGTACAGATCGCCGTCGGCAGCATCTTTTCCGCTTCGGGCAAGTACCGTAATTGTCTGCGGATGAACTACGCTGCCAAACCAACACCACAGATCGAAGAAGCGGTGCGCAAAGTGGGTGCTGCGGCGATCAAACTGCTGGCTGAAACAGATTTCATCACCGACTGACTTTTATCGGAAAACCAACGTCCATATGCCGACATTTGCCGCCAATGGGAACGACCTCACGTGAGAGTCCGCCAGCCACTGCTCGCTCTTCTGCTGTTCGCCTCGTTCCTCAGTGGCTGCTCCACCCTCGATGTTCCCCGCGAACCTAGCCAGGCGCTGCCGGCGTCGAACTCGGCGTTCGGCCGCTCGATCCAGGCGCAAGCCGCGCCCTATCAAGGCCAGTCGGGATTTCGCTTGCTGCCCAATAGCACAGAAGCTTTCCTGGCTCGCGCGGAGCTGATCCGCAACGCGCAAAGCAGCCTCGATTTGCAGTACTACATCGTTCACGACGGCATCAGCACACGCATGCTGGTAGACGAATTGCTCAAAGCCGCCGACCGTGGCGTGCGCGTGCGCATCCTGCTCGATGACACCACCAGCGATGGCCTGGACCAGATCATCGCCACACTGGCCGCTCACCCGCAGATTCAGATCCGCCTGTTCAATCCACTGCATCTGGGGCGCAGCACGGGCGTGACGCGAACCATGGGCCGGTTGTTCAATCTGTCCCAACAACACCGGCGCATGCACAACAAACTGTGGCTGGCGGACAACAGCGTGGCGATTGTGGGCGGGCGCAATCTGGGCGACGAGTATTTCGATGCCGAACCGAACCTGAATTTCACCGACATCGACATGCTCAGCGTCGGCCCGGTGGCCGAGCAACTCGGGCACAGTTTTGACCAGTACTGGAACAGCGCGCTGAGCAAGCCAATAGATGAGTTTCTGTCCAGCAAACCGACCGACAAGGACTTGGCAAACACCCGGACCCGACTGGAGGAATCACTGGCTGAAACGCGCAAACAGAACCACGCGCTGTATCAGCAGCTGATGACGTACACCACACACCCACGCATGGACATCTGGCGCCGGGAGCTTATCTGGGCCTGGAATCAGGCGCTGTGGGATGCACCGAGCAAAGTACTGGCCAAAGACGAGCCCGACCCTCAACTGCTGCTGACGACGCAGTTGGCGCCCGAACTTAACGGGGTCAACAAAGAGCTGATCATGATCTCGGCGTACTTCGTCCCCGGCCAACCGGGGCTGGTGTACCTGACCGGTCGCGCCGATGCCGGGGTATCGGTGAGCTTGCTGACCAATTCACTGGAAGCCACCGACGTACCCGCCGTACATGGCGGTTATGCGCCGTATCGCAAGGCGCTGCTGGAGCACGGCGTGAAGCTGTTCGAGTTGCGCCGCCAGCCCGGCGAGCGTGGCGGCAGCGGACCGCATCTGTTCCGACGCTCCGCATACCAGGGGTCAGACTCCAGCCTGCACAGCAAGGCGATGATTTTTGATCAGCAAAAATCGTTTATCGGCTCGTTCAACTTCGACCCGCGCTCGGTATTATGGAACACCGAAGTCGGCGTGCTGGTGGACAGCCCTGAACTTGCTGGCCACTTGCGCAACCTGGCGCTGCAAGGCATGGCGCCGGCCTTGAGCTACCAGGTGAAGCTTGAACAAGGACACGTGGTCTGGGTCACCGAAGACGATGGCAAAATCCACACGCTGACCAAAGAGCCGGGTAACTGGTGGCGGCGCTTCAACGCATGGATGAGCACCACCGTGGGCCTTGAGCGGATGCTTTAGGCTGGCTCGGCAACGGCGCCAAATGCGCCTTGTCGAGAAACCAGAATCACCAGCCCCAACGCGCCCGCCGCCATCAGTAGCGGCAACGCATGGCCGCTGATCCATTGGCTGCCGGCACCTGCGGCCAACGGGCCAATCAGGCAACCGATGCCCCACAGCTGCGCGATGTGCGCATTGGCGCGCACCAGCGCATCGTCGCGATAACGCTCGCCGATCAGAATCAGCGACAAGGTGAACAAGCCGCCCGCGCTGGCACCGAACAAGACCCAAAGCGGCCAGATCAGCAAGGTATCGATCAACGGCGGGATCGCCAGGCTCGACACCAGCAACACCACCGCGCACCCGGTGAACAGCGTGCGTCGCGACAAGTAATCGGCCAATGCGCCAATCGGCAATTGCAACAATGCATCACCCACCACCACGGTACTGACCATTGCCAGCGCTATTTCGGTGGTGAAGCCCTGCTGCAGGCAGTAAACCGGCAACAGGGTCAAAATCATCGCTTCAAACGCGGCAAACAGCGACACCGCCCAGGCTATCGCCGGCAGCCCCCGACAAAACTTCAGCAAGTCAGTAAGCGTTACGCTGCAGGCTTCGCTGGTCGGTGCGCCGCTACGACCCAGCAACAGGAAGGGAGCAACCGTCAGCAGGCCGACGCCCACCCAGAAACCGTAATCCTGCGCGGTGCCCAGCGCTCCCAGCAACAAAGGCCCGGCGAGTTGGCTCAGCGCATAACTACTGCCATACAGCGCCACCAGCCGCCCGCGCCACTGTTCGACAACCAATTGGTTGATCCAGCTTTCGCCGAGGATGAACACCAGCGTCAGGATCACCCCGATCATCAACCGCAGCACCAGCCACACCGGATAGCTCGGCAACAACGCCAGCAAACCGATGGACAAAGCGCCCGCCCACAAACACAGGCGCATCAAATTGGCCGTGCCAAAACGGGCCGCAAGGTCACCGGAGATTTTCGCGCCCAACAACACGCCAATGGCCGGCATTGCCGCCATCACACCGATGGCGAACGAGCCATAACCCCAACTTTCAAGGCGAAACGACACCAGCGGCATGCTGACGCCCAAGGCAAGACCGACACTCAAGACAGACGCCAACACGGCGAAATAAGTCGCCCAACGCATGCTCCACGCTCCTGTGGATGTTCTTATGGACTAACGCAAAGCACTGTGGGAGCGAGCCTTTTCGCGGTAACAGAGCAACATTCAACACTGACGTCGACTGTTACACCGCTATCGCGAGCAGGCTCGCTCCCACAGGGGATCTGCGTTGTTCGGGCGCCCGTTACGACAGCGAGCGCCCTTTAACCGCTTACAACTTGATCCAGGTCGCCTTCAGTTCGGTGTACTTGTCGAACGCGTGCAGCGACTTATCGCGGCCGTTGCCCGACTGTTTGAAACCACCGAACGGTGCGGTCATGTCACCACCGTCGTACTGGTTGACCCAGACACTGCCGGCACGCAGCGCTTTAGCGGTCAGGTGAGCCTTGGAGATGTCCTTGGTCCACACCGCAGCAGCGAGGCCGTACGGCGTGTCGTTGGCGATCTGAATGGCTTCTTCGGCGGTATCGAAAGCGATCACCGACAGTACCGGGCCAAAGATCTCTTCTTGAGCGATTTTCATCGCATTGCTCACGCCATCGAAAATCGTTGGTTCGACGTAAGTGCCACCGGTCTCTTGAAGAATGCGCTTGCCGCCCGCCACCAGTTTGGCGCCGTCGGTGTGGCCGGATTCAATGTAAGACAGCACGGTGTTCATTTGCTGGGTATCGACCAGCGCGCCAACGTTGGTCGCCGGGTCCAGCGGGTTGCCTGGTTTCCAGGTTTTCAGCGCTTCGATTACCAGCGGCAGGAACGCATCCTTGATCGAGCGTTCGACCAGCAGACGCGAACCGGCGGTGCAGACTTCGCCCTGGTTGAAAGCGATGGCGCCAGCAGCCGATTCAGCAGCCGCTTGCAGGTCCGGTGCGTCGGCAAACACGATGTTCGGGCTCTTGCCGCCGGCCTCGAGCCAGACACGCTTCATGTTCGATTCGCCGGAATAAATCAGCAGCTGCTTGGCAATTTTGGTCGAGCCGGTAAACACCAGCGTGTCGACGTCGTTGTGCAGCGCCAGCGCCTTGCCGACGGTATGACCATACCCTGGGAGGACGTTCAGCACGCCTTTCGGGATACCGGCTTCAACGGCCAGCGCAGCGATACGGATGGCGGTCAGCGGTGATTTTTCGGAAGGCTTGAGAATCACCGAGTTACCGGTGGACAACGCCGGCCCGAGTTTCCAGCACGCCATCATCAACGGGAAGTTCCACGGCACGATAGCGCCAACCACACCGACTGGCTCGCGGGTTACCAGACCCAGCTGATCATGCGGGGTCGCGGCCACTTCGTCGTAGATTTTGTCGATTGCCTCGCCACTCCAGCTCAGCGCTTGGGCAGCACCAGGAATGTCGATGTACAGCGAATCACTGATGGGTTTGCCCATGTCCAGGGTTTCAAGCAAGGCCAGTTCTTCAGCGTGCTGCTTCAACAGGCTGGCGAAACGAATCATCGTGCCTTTGCGCTTCGCTGGCGCCAGGCGTGACCAGACACCGGAGTTGAAAGTGGCGCGGGCGTTTTCAACGGCACGTTGGGCATCGGCGGCGTCACAGCTGGCAATTTTGCCCAGCAGACGGCCATCGACCGGGCTAATGCACTCGAAGGTCTCACTGGAGACAGCATCGGTGTACTCGCCATTGATGTAAGCGCGGCCTTCGATCTTCAGATCGCGAGCACGTTGCTCCCAATCGGCACGAGTCAGGGTGGTCATACGAGTGTCCTCCTCTTGTTGAATAAGGGCGCTCGACGCTGTTCGCGAGCGCTCCCAGGAATTCTGCCCGGCTGACCAGTTTTTTCCGGCCCAAGGCAAACGCCACCCTAAACCAGCGGCAGGTGAAGTTTCAATATATTTGACATAAGACCGGCAAACAGCCTTGCGATGTTCATTTTAATAAACATAGACTTTGGGCCTTCCAACCACTCGCGCCGCAATCACGGGGGATTACAAGAAATGAGCATCCAAAACATCGTCGACTTCAGCCAGGCCACCACCGAGCCCGATCGCTATCGACCAGACCCGGCGAAAGTCCTCAAGGGCGACCCGGAGCAAGCGGTGTACAACCACTACAACAGCCCTTGCGGTCAGCTGAACGCAGGCGTGTGGGAAGGCGCAATCGGCCAGTGGCATGTGAACTTTACCGAGCACGAATATTGCGAAATCGTGCAAGGGGTTTCAGTACTGCGCGACAACGACGGCAACAGTAAAACCGTGCGTGCGGGTGACCGCTTCGTGATTCCAGCCGGATTCAGAGGCACCTGGGAGGTGCTGGAGCCGTGCCGCAAGATCTACGTGGCGTTTGAACCGAAGGCTTGATTGCGACACGAATGGTCACGATCCCGATCAGACATGCGTGCTCCGTTGGGTAAAAGTGCTTGCCGGCCCTGAAAGGTTCAGAGCCGAACATTAGGGTCAGCACAGGTTGTGCAGGCCCATCATTTACGGCATCGCGCCGACCCAACTAATGCACGGAGGCATCATGTCGGACACAGATTATTGCGACTTCGGGATCGCTGAATACACCATTGGCCGGTTGTACACACCCCAATTGCTCGAAGAGGTTCGGGCCAAAGCCAATGGTGCGACGGTCCGGGTTACCGGGCCAAGATTCGCATCGGATCGAAAACGAGTCCCGGGCCGCATCAGCCTGCTAACCAATGCTGACAGGATCATCATCAGCATCCAGTGCGGCTGAACCAGCAGTATTTTTAACCAGCACAAAAAAGGCCCGTATCTCGCGATACGGGCCTTTTTTGTAAGAGGGAAAAATCAATTACTTGATTTTGCCTTCCTTGTAGATCACGTGCTTGCGAACAACCGGATCAAATTTCTTGATCTCGATTTTGTCCGGAGTAGTGCGCTTGTTCTTGTCGGTAGTGTAGAAATGACCAGTACCGGCGCTCGAAATCAAACGAATCAATTCACGCATGATTAGCTCCCTTAGATCTTGCCAGCTTTGCGGATTTCGGCCAGCACGACAGTGATGCCACGCTTGTCGATGATACGCATGCCTTTGGCAGATACGCGCAGACGCACGAAACGTTTCTCTTCTTCAACCCAGAAGCGGTGATGCTGCAGGTTCGGCAGGAAACGACGACGGGTTTTGTTGTTTGCGTGGGAAATGTTATTCCCAGTCACCGGACCCTTACCGGTAACTTGACATACTCTCGACATGCCTCAGCCCTCTAAAACCACATGCCCAACCCGGCATGGGTTGGCCGCTTAATCTCTCAGTCATTTGGCGCCAGGCGCCGCGTTTCTTTAGAGGTCTTACCGGCTACACCTACAAGTGAAGGAACCGGGCCCCTAGAAAAGAGCGCTGCTTTATACCAGAAAGACTTGAGAGCAACAACTTTCCGTGTGCGTTGAGTTGATAAAAACCCCACATTTCGTGCTGCGAGCGCCTTGGACAAAGGCTATCGCCGACAGCGACCGCTCGTCGCAGAAATCGGCAAACGCACCAATCCAAGGTTTTGCTCAACCATCGCACGCGCAAATCAGACGCACATACTCCCCTCAAAATGAAAAAGGGGATAGTCATTTGCAAAAGAGCCCACTAGGGTAAGCCTTTTCCAGACTGCATAAGCAGATGGGCCTTCGATTCTGCACAGGAAACCAATATGCGCCTCGCTGCCCTACCGCTGCTGCTTGCCCCTCTTTTGCTGACCCCGCAGGCCATGGCTGCTGCCCTGAGCGTGTGCACCGAGGCCAGCCCTGAAGGGTTCGACGTGGTGCAATACAACTCACTGACCACCACCAACGCATCGGCCGATGTGCTGATGAACCGCTTGGTGGACTTTGATACGGCCAGCGGCAAAGTGGTCGCCAGCCTGGCGGACAGTTGGGAAGTTACCCCCGACGGCCTGACCTACGTCTTCAAATTGCACCCTCAGGTGAAGTTTCACCGTACCGAATATTTCAGCCCAACGCGTGAACTGACCGCAGAGGATGTGAAGTTCAGCTTCGACCGCATGCTTGACCCAGCGAACCCTTGGCACAAGATCGCCCAAAGTGGCTTCCCGCACGCACAATCGATGCAGTTACCTGCACTGATCAAGAAAATCGACGCACTTGACCCGTTGACCGTGCGCTTCACTCTCGACCACCCGGATTCGACGTTCCTCGCCACTCTGACCATGGGTTTCGCGTCGATTTATTCGGCCGAATACGCCGACAAGCTGATGAAGGCCGGCACTCCCGAGAAACTTAACAGCCAACCGATAGGCAGCGGGCCGTTCATTTTTACGCGTTTTCAGAAAGACGCCGCGATTCGTTACAAAGCCAACCCTGACTACTTTGGCGGCAAACCGTCGGTGGATCCGTTGATTTTTGCCATCACCCCGGATGCTAACGTCCGACTGCAAAAATTGCGGCGCAACGAATGCCAGATAGCACTCTCGCCCAAACCTCTGGACGTAGAGGCGGCGCAGAAAGAACCGACGCTGAAAGTGGAAAAAACTGACGCCTTCATGACTGCTTTCCTCGGCATCAACACTCAGCATCCGCCGCTGGACAAGCCTGAAGTGCGCCAGGCCATCAACCTAGCGTTCGATAAGGCCTCCTACATCAAGGCTGTCTTCGAAGACACTGCCGAGCCTGCCAGCGGCCCTTACCCGCCCAACACCTGGAGTTATGCCAAAGGTCTGCCGGGCTACCCGCATGACGTTGAAAAAGCCAAGGCATTGATGGTCAAGGCAGGATTGAAGGATGGCTTCCAGACCACCATTTGGACGCGCCCTTCCGGCAGCTTGCTGAACCCTAACCCGAGCCTTGGCGCACAGATGTTGCAGTCTGACCTGGCGGCAATCGGCATTCAGGCCGAAATTCGTGTCATCGAATGGGGCGAGTTGATTCGTCGCGCAAAAGCCGGCGAGCATGACTTGCTGTTCATGGGCTGGGCGGGTGACAACGGCGACCCGGACAACTTCCTCACACCGCAATTTTCCTGCGCGGCCGTCAAGTCAGGCACCAACTTCGCCCGCTATTGCAATCAAGACCTGGACAAGTTGATCAGCGCCGGCAAAACCACGGGCGAGCAAGGGGTGCGTACCAAGCTTTACGAACAGGCGCAGGCACAAATCCAGCAGCAGGCATTGTGGCTCCCCCTGGCCCATCCGACAGCCTTCGCGCTGACCCGCAAAGACGTCGAGGGCTATCAGGTCAGCCCATTCGGCCGACAGGATTACTCGAAGGTCAGCTTCAAGCCATAAGGTTCAAGCCTCAAGCTAGAGCCGTCCGCGGGCTGCTTTAGCTTGCCTCTTGAAGCGTTAAACTTGCACCTGATCCGCTACATCCAGCCGTACTCGGCCATGGACAACGGCTCGCCGTCACCGACGATAAAATGGTCGAGCACCCGCACATCAATCAGCTCAAGCGACTTGCGCAGGCGATCGGTCAACGAGCGGTCAGCTTGACTGGGGGTCGAGTTACCCGACGGATGGTTATGGCAGAGAATAACCGCGGCGGCGTTGTTGGCCAGTGCACGCTTGACCACCTCGCGCGGGTGAACGCTGGTGCAATCGATAGAGCCCCTGAACAGGGCTTCAAATGTCAGCACCTGATGACGTGAATCCAGAAACAGGCAGCCAAACACTTCATGAGGTTCGTGACGCAACATCGACTTCAGATAATCACGAACCGCCTGTGGGTTCTCCAGCGCCGATTTGTTGCGCAAGCGCTCGGCCATATGGCGACGGCCCATTTCCTGAACCGCCTGTAACTGCGCGAATTTTGCCGGCCCCAGGCCCAGTTGCTCACTGAAGGCCTTCTGATCCGCCTCCAGCAACCGCCTCAGGCTGCCAAACTGCTGCAGCAGGTGCCGCGCCAGGTCCACTGCACTTTTACCGGACACACCGGTGCGGATGAAAATAGCCAGCAATTCGGCATCCGAAAGACTTGCCGAGCCCATCTCAAGCAGCTTTTCCCGCGGGCGCTCGGCCGCCGGCCAATCACGAATACTCATAGCACTTCCCTGTGTGAGCGCCGCTGTTCCGTAGCGGTCGCTGTGATATCTTAGCCCATCTTTTTTGCGGGCGATTTCACTCTGGGGAGGGGGTTTCGCCACGTATGTCACCAACGAATTGAAAGGCAGACCTATGCAGCGGCTGTATCGGAAACGCATCGTTCTGGGCGTCGGTGGCGGTATCGCTGCCTACAAAAGCGCAGACCTGGTACGTCGACTGATCGACCAGGGCGCCGAAGTGCGCGTAGTAATGACCCGCGGCGGCAGCGAATTCATCACCCCGCTGACCATGCAGGCCTTGTCTGGGCACCCGGTTCATCTCGACTTGCTGGACCCGGCCGCAGAAGCAGCCATGGGCCACATCGAACTGGCCAAATGGGCCGACCTGGTACTGATCGCCCCCGCCACCGCCGACCTGATCGCGCGACTGGCACAGGGCATCGCCAACGACCTGCTGACCACGCTGGTGCTTGCCACTGACGCCGTAGTCGCCGTCGCGCCGGCAATGAACCAGGCCATGTGGCGCGACCCGGCCACACAGTCCAACCTGCAAATCCTCGAAAGCCGCAATATAAAAGCCTTTGGCCCGGCCTCCGGTAGCCAGGCCTGCGGCGATGTCGGCATGGGCCGCATGCTCGAAGCCACTGACCTTGCACAGTGCGCCGCAGATTGCTTTCAGCGCCAGGCACTGACCGGCAAGCACGTGCTGATCACGGCTGGCCCCACCCAGGAAAACATCGACCCGGTGCGCTATATCACCAACCACAGCTCCGGAAAAATGGGCTTTGCCCTCGCCGAAGCAGCGGTTGAAGCAGGCGCCCGCGTGACACTCATCACCGGCCCGGTGCACCTGCCGACACCAGATCGGGTCACGCGCATCGATGTGGTCAGCGCCCGCGACATGCTCGCCGCCTGCGAATCCGCGATTCCTTGCGACCTGTTCATCGCCTCTGCGGCCGTCGCGGACTACCGACCGGAAGTCGTGGCCCCACAAAAACTAAAGAAAGACCCTACGAACGGCGACGGTCTGTTACTACAAATGGTGCGCAATCCAGACATTCTCGCCACCATTGCCACCCGTCCCGACCGCCCATTCAGTGTCGGTTTCGCCGCCGAAACCGAACATCTGCTCGATTACGCTGCCCGCAAGCTGAAAGACAAAAACCTCGACTTGATCGTCGCCAACGACGTCGCCAATCCGAGCATTGGGTTCAACAGCGAAGAAAACGCCTGCAGCGTCATCGACCGCGAGTTACACGCCACACTTTTCGCCCAGACCAGCAAGAGCAAGATTGCTCGCCAGCTGATCACATTTATCGCCGAACGTCTGAACCAGGTTTAATTTACATGCACGCTTTGCAAGCCAAGATCCTCGACCCTCGCATCGGCACCGAATTCCCGCTGCCGCAATACGCCACACCAGGCTCCGCTGGCCTCGACCTGCGTGCCATGCTCGAAAAAGACACCGTGATCAAGCCCGGCGAAACCGTGCTGATCCCAACCGGGCTGTCGGTTTACATCGGCGACCCAGGCCTGGCAGCGCTGATTCTGCCTCGCTCCGGCCTGGGCCATAAACATGGCATCGTGCTGGGCAACCTGGTCGGCCTGATCGACTCCGACTACCAAGGCCCATTGATGGTTTCGTGCTGGAACCGTGGCCAGACCGATTTCAACATGGTGGTGGGCGAGCGCCTGGCCCAACTGGTTCTGGTGCCCGTGGTTCAAGCACATTTCGAGATGGTCGAAGAGTTCGTTGAAACCGAACGCGGTGCGGGTGGTTTTGGGCATTCCGGCAGCCATTGATACTGCTGAAGGCTTTGCTGGCGAGGCAAGCAAACTCCCTCGCCACATGCGCTCTGCAGGCCGAAAATTGCCTATTCGTCATCTGAAAGGTTTAACACTGAAAATCAAGGCATTGCGCGGTCAAATGGTCACCGATGCAGGTGACATGGCCTTTTCGCACCACGAACTCTCTGCGGAAAACGCCGTCATACCCTTCAGTTTGAGCCTGCCGACGAGTCCTTCTCGGCCAAGTCCAGCCCCTTTCAAGATGGAGCATCACCCGTAATGAGCAGCCCAGCCCAAGTTCCACCCCAGTTCCCCGACAGCATTTTCCGCGCCTATGACATTCGCGGCACCGTCCCGGAATTCTTGAACGCTGAAACCGCTTATTGGCTCGGCCGTGCCATCGGTGCGCAAAGCCTGGCCCAAGACGAACCGAACGTTAGCGTCGGTCGCGACGGGCGCTTGTCTGGCCCTGAGCTGGTCGAGCAATTGATCAAGGGCCTGGCAGACAGCGGTTGCCACGTCAGCGACGTTGGCCTGGTGCCGACACCTGCGCTGTATTACGCAGCCAACGTATTGGCAGGCAAGTCGGGCGTGATGCTCACCGGCAGCCATAACCCGTCGAACTACAACGGTTTCAAGATCGTCATCGCTGGCGACACCCTGGCCAACGAACAGATCCAGGCCCTGCACGAACGCCTCAAGACCAACAACCTGAGCCGCGGCAACGGCAGCATCACCAAGGTCGAGATCCTAGACCGCTACAACACCGAAATCGTCCAGGACATCAAACTGGCACGCCGCCTGAAAGTGGTAGTGGACTGCGGCAACGGCGCCGCTGGCGTGATCGCCCCGCAACTTATCGAAGCGCTGAACTGCGAGGTCATCCCGCTGTTCTGCGACGTCGACGGCAACTTCCCGAACCATCACCCGGACCCGGGCAAGCCTGAAAACCTCGTCGACCTGATCGCCAAGGTCAAGGAAACGAATGCCGACCTGGGCCTGGCGTTCGATGGTGACGGCGACCGCGTTGGCGTGGTGACGAACACCGGCAGCATCGTCTTCCCGGATCGCTTGCTGATGCTGTTCGCCCGCGATGTGCTGGAACGCAACGCGAACGCGCAAATCATCTTCGACGTCAAATGCACTCGCCGCCTGACGCCGTTGATCAATGAATATGGCGGTCGCCCACTCATGTGGAAGACTGGTCACTCGTTGATCAAAAAGAAAATGAAACAAACCGGCGCCCTGCTCGCTGGCGAAATGAGCGGGCATATCTTCTTCAAGGAACGCTGGTTCGGTTTCGACGACGGTATTTACAGCGCCGCGCGCCTGCTGGAAATTCTCAGCAAGGAAAAATCCACCGCCGAAGCGCTGTTTGCGACCTTCCCGAACGATATTTCTACGCCAGAAATCAATATCCATGTGACCGAAGAGAGCAAATTCAGCATCATTGATGCACTGCACGACGCAACGTGGGGCGAAGGCGCTGACCTGACCACCATCGACGGCGTGCGAGTCGATTACGCCAAAGGCTGGGGCCTGGTGCGTGCATCCAACACCACGCCGGTGCTGGTGCTGCGCTTCGAGGCCGATGACGAGGCTGAACTGCAACGCATCAAGGACGTTTTCAAAGTCCAGTTGAAGCGTGTTGCGCCTGATCTCCAACTACCGTTTTGATCTTCTGATTCACCCGGAGCCCTGAATGACCCTCGAACGCGAAGCCGCCGCCAACACCGCCAAGGTCCTGTCCGAAGCACTGCCTTACATTCGTCGCTACGTCGGCAAGACGCTGGTGATCAAATACGGCGGCAACGCGATGGAAAGCGAGGAGCTGAAAACCGGCTTCGCCCGTGACATCGTGCTGATGAAAGCCGTGGGCATCAACCCGGTGGTGGTTCACGGAGGCGGCCCGCAAATCGGCGACCTGCTCAAGCGCTTGTCGATCGAGAGCCACTTCATCGATGGCATGCGCGTCACAGACGCTCAGACCATGGACGTGGTGGAAATGGTCCTCGGCGGCCAGGTCAACAAGGACATCGTTAACCTGATCAACCGCCACGGCGGCAGTGCCATCGGCCTGACCGGTAAAGATGCCGAGCTGATTCGTGCGAAAAAACTCACCGTGACACGCCAGACGCCGGAGATGACCCAGCCGGAAATCATCGACATCGGGCAAGTGGGTGAAGTGGTCGGTATCAACACAGACCTTTTGAACCTGTTGGTGAAAGGCGACTTCATTCCGGTCATCGCACCCATTGGCGTGGGCGCCAACGGCGAGTCGTACAACATCAACGCCGACCTGGTAGCCGGTAAAGTGGCTGAAGCACTGAAAGCTGAAAAGCTGATGCTGCTGACCAACATCGCCGGCCTGATGGACAAGTCAGGCACTGTCCTGACCGGCCTGAGCACGCAGCAGGTCGACGACCTGATCGCCGACGGCACTATCTACGGCGGCATGCTGCCGAAGATCCGCTGTGCGCTGGAAGCGGTTCAGGGCGGCGTGGGCAGCTCGCTGATCATCGATGGCCGTGTGCCAAATGCGATCCTGCTGGAAATCTTCACCGACACGGGTGTGGGCACGTTGATCAGCAATCGCAAGCGTCACTAAGCCAAAGATGTAAAAAGACCCCGTCCAGCCAGGCTGAACGGGGTCTTTTTTTGTCGGCGATTCCTGCAGGGCGATTACACGCCAAACTGGGCGCGATAGGCCTCAACCGCTGGCAAATGCTGCTTAAGCTGTGGATCGTCGGCCAGGTATTCCAATACCTGATTAAGCGAAACGATGCTGATAACCGGAATGCCAAAATCACGTTCTACTTCCTGAATCGCCGACAACTCGCCGTTACCACGCTCTTGGCGATTGAGGGCGATCAGCACGCCCGCCGCCTTGGCGCCATCCTGGGAAGCGATGATTTGCATCACTTCACGAATCGCCGTGCCGGCGGTGATGACGTCATCGATGATCAGCACGTTGCCGGTCAACGGTGCGCCCACCAGGCTGCCACCTTCGCCATGAGCCTTGGCTTCCTTGCGGTTGAAACACCATGGCAGATCAAGCTCATGATGCTCAGCCAACGCCACGGCGGTGGCCGCCGCCAAAGGTATGCCTTTGTACGCCGGACCAAACAACACATCGAATGCAATGCCGCTTTCGACGATGGCCGCCGCATAAAAACGCCCAAGCTGCGCAAGGGCTTTGCCTGAGTTGAACAGGCCCGCATTGAAGAAGTAAGGACTGGTGCGCCCGGACTTCAGGGTGAACTCACCGAAGCGCAAAACGCCGCGATCGATGGCAAAACGAATGAAATCGCGCTGATACGCTTGCATGAAAAAAACCCCAAATACCACGGATTTAGCTAATTAGGTTGACGCCGTGTATCATACACGCACGCGATTTTTGGGGCCATTTATGCGGATCATCAGTGTGAACGTCAATGGTATTCAGGCTGCAGTCGAGCGCGGTTTGCTCAGTTGGCTGCAAGCACAGAATGCCGACGTCATCTGCCTGCAGGACACCCGCGCCTCCGCCTTTGAACTGGACGATCCAGCTTTCCAACTGGATGGCTACTTCCTTTATGCCTGCGAAGCCGAAGTTCCCGCCCAAGGTGGCGTGGCTTTGTATTCGCGGCTGCAACCGAAGGCAGTCATCAGCGGTCTCGGTTTCGAGACAGCGGACCGCTACGGGCGCTACCTGCAAGCCGATTTCGACAAGGTCAGCATCGCGACCTTACTGCTCCCTTCGGGGCAGAACGGCGATGAAGACTTGAACCAGAAATTCAAGCTAATGGACGATTTCGCCCGTTATCTGGATAAACAGCGGCGTAAACGTCGCGAGTACATTTACTGTGGCTCGCTGTACGTGGCGCAGCAAAAGCTGGACATCAAGAACTGGCGCGACAGCCAGCAATCACCGGGCTTCCTGGCACCTGAACGTGCCTGGATGGACGAAATTGTTGGCAACATGGGTTATGTTGACGCATTGCGCGAAGTCAGCCGTGAAGGCGACCAGTACAGCTGGTGGCCGGACAATGAACAGGCCGAGATGCTCAACCTGGGCTGGCGCTTCGACTACCAGCTGCTGACCCCTGGCCTGCGCCGCTTCGTACGCAGTGCGCGCCTGCCACGTCAACCACGGTTCTCGCAGCACGCGCCGCTGATCGTGGACTACGACTGGACGCTGACCATTTAAGCGTCCCGGCGAAGTTCAGACACCGCTGGAATCTGGCAATCCGCACGCCAGGTGCAAAAAATGCCCATATCGAAAGATATGGGCATTTTTTTATGCGCGTGACCTGACTTTCAACTGGCGACGAAAAAAGGCAGCGCCAGGTACAACTTGATCACCACGACATTAATAATGTCGATGAAAAAGGCACCGACCATCGGCACCACCAGAAACGCTATCTGCGAAGGCCCATATCGCTGCGTCACTGCCTGCATGTTCGCAATCGCAGTGGGTGTGGCGCCCAGTCCAAAACCGCAGTGCCCTGCCGCCAACACGGCCGCATCGTAATTGCTGCCCATGACCCTGAACGTCACGAAAATCGCGAACAACGCCATGACCAATGTTTGCGCAGCCAGGATGAGGAGAAACGGCAGAGCCAGTGCAGCCAGATCCCACAGCTTGAGTGACATCAAGGCTATTGCCAAAAATAGCGACAAGCTGACATTTCCCAACACCGAGACTTCACGTTCGAACACCTGATACAAGCCGAGTGCCGAAAGCCCGTTGCGCAACACTACTCCCACAAACAAGACACAGACGAACGTTGGCAATTCGAACGAGGTGCCGTGCAGCAATCCATTCAAGAGCGTACCTGCCAGCAAGCTGACAGCAATCAGGGCAAGTGTCTCGATAAACGAAAATGGGGTGATTGACCGCTCTTCATCTGGCTGCTCAAACCCCTTTGGCAACCGGGGCTTCTCCTGCTCCAGGCCCGGTACCTTGACACGCTTGATCAGCAAGCGAGCCACTGGGCCACCGATCAAGCCACCCAACACCAAGCCAAACGTGGCAGACGCCATCGCAAGTTCCGAAGCGGATGCCAAACCGTACTTCTCACTGAACGTCGCTCCCCACGCGGCGCCTGTACCGTGACCACCCGCCAACGCTACCGAGCCTGTTAGCAACCCTATCAATGGATCAAGACCCAACAGTGTTGCGAGCCCGATACCCAAGGCATTCTGGACCAGTAATAGCCCGGTGACCGCCAGCAGAAAAATTCCGACTACGCGCCCGCCCTTTTTCAGATTGGCGAAGTCTGCACTCAAACCAATGGTCGCAAAAAACGTCAGCATCAAGGGAGTCTGCAGCGTGGGGTCAAAACTGACTTGAATATCGAAGAACCGTAAGGCCAAAAGACCAAGGGCAACTAAAAGGCCGCCTGCCACAGGTTCGGGAATATTATAAATGCGCAAGAAGCTCACACGTGCAACAAATACGCGCCCCAACAGAAGCACTAAAGAGGCGGCCACAAGTGTTCCATAAAAATCGAGCTGAACCATTGGGATATTCTGCTTGAACATTCAGAGGCGTACTTTTTAAGTAGCACGCTCATTGAACGTGTTGATATGTCTCAACACTGATTGTTTTTAATTCAGGGACCGTCAATGGTGTGAACACATCGAAATATTTTTTTGATAAATATGCCGTTGAGCCACCTTAACAACCGCCAAGCCTCATTGCCACGCCGACAGGCGTCAGCGGCGTTTTGCAGTTGTGACTAGAAGTGTAGATTCCGAAGAGTACGAGTAGTTTTCATTCAAGCAACGCACACGAATCCGTGTATCTGCGCGCTATTCGCGCACTCAACTTATGAAATAACAGGAAGAACATTGTAGGATTAATCTGATAACACCCAGGCCACTTGAATATCCTTAAACAAACTTGTAAGCGGCAGGCGATTTGTATCCAAATAAAAATGCCCCATCAATATGGGGCATTCTTTTTAAGCGCAACAGGGGCACGATTCACAAGCACAGGCGCCTGCTTACTTGATCACCCGCCAGGTAAAAGGATACCGATAAGGCAGCCCTTCATTGGCCTTGACGCCGCCGATGATGGTCAACACAAGCGCGCCGATAGCCACCAACCCGAACATGAAGAATCCGATGATTACCACCATCAGCAACAAACAAATGGCGGAGGCGATGGCGACAGTGATCTGAAAATTCAGCGCCTCTTTGCCTTGCGCATCGATGAACGGGTCCATCTCGCGCTTCATTTGCCAGAGAACCAGCGGGCCGATCAACGTACCGAACGGAACCCAGATCCCCAGCAAGGCGGACAGGTGACAAAACATCGCCCACTGACGAACATCTTTGTTCGGGGTGGGAAGTAGCTCTTGCTCGTCACTCATAGCGTCCTCCTTGCGTGGAGCAGCTTGGTTAGTCTGCCAGTGCGGCCTGCTGCAATTCGAAAATTTCGCTCATGCCCTTCTTCGCCAGCTCCAGCATGGCGGTCAGCTCTTCAGGCTGGAACGGCGCACCTTCGGCAGTACCCTGCACCTCGATGAAGCCACCAGTGCTGGTCATCACGACATTAAGGTCGGTCTCGGCAGCCGAGTCTTCGAGATAGTCCAGGTCAAGAACGGGTTCGCCTTGATACATGCCAACCGAAACGGCAGCAATCATCTGCTTGAGCGGGTCGCCGCCCTTCAAGCCACCACGCTTCTTGATCACTTTCAAGGCATCGACCAGTGCGACCATTGCGCCAGTGATAGACGCGGTGCGAGTGCCGCCATCCGCCTGGATCACGTCGCAATCGACATAAAGCGTAACGTCGCCCAGCTTGGACATGTCCAGCGAGGCCCGCAGCGAACGACCGATCAGTCGCTGGATTTCCAGAGTGCGGCCACCTTGCTTGCCGCGACTGGCTTCACGCTGGTTGCGCTCGCCGGTAGCGCGCGGCAGCATGCCGTATTCGGCGGTCAACCAACCTTGGCCCTGACCTTTGAGGAAACGCGGCACGCCGTTTTCGACACTGACGGTGCAGATGACTTTGGTATCACCGAATTCGACCAGTACAGATCCCTCGGCGTGTTTGGTGTAGTTGCGGGTAATGCGGATCGAGCGGAGCTGATCGGCAGCGCGACCACTTGGACGTTTCATAGGGAATACCTGTACGGGGGACGGAAAACTGCCGAGCATTATAGAGCCGACCGCCGTAACAGGGCACTTCTTAAAAATTTGCCCGACGATTGAAGGCCCGCTTTCAAGCTTGAGACACACCTTTACCGACAGCCTGCAGCCCTTTGTCACACCGTGTGTTTGGGCGCATCTGCCGCACTGCGCTACAATCCTGCGCCTTTACTGCCTGCAGGCTTTAATTCTTAAACAGCGGGTCCGCGAACCTTGGTTGAGCGACGACCTGCATTGCGAGGTACCTCCATGGTGCACAGCATGACCGCCTTCGCCCGCGTTGAAAAAGCCGGCACCCAAGGCACCCTGAGCTGGGAGTTGCGCTCGGTCAACAGTCGCTACCTGGAACCCCACCTGCGTCTGCCGGAGTCGTTTCGCGACCTCGAAGGCGCGGTCCGCGAAGCGCTGCGCCAGGGCATCTCGCGCGGCAAGCTCGAATGCACCCTGCGTTTCACCGAAGAAAACACCGACAAACCCCTGCAAGTGGACCGTGAGCGCGCCGCCCAATTGGTCGCTGCCGCTGAGACCATCGCCAGCCTGATCAAAAATCCGGCAGCGTTGAATCCGCTGGAAGTGCTGGCCTGGCCTGGTGTGCTGGTCGGTGACGCGACGGACCCGCAAGCCTTGAACGCCGAAGCGCTGGCACTGTTCAATCAAGGCCTTCAAGAGCTCAAGGCCGGGCGCGAGCGCGAAGGTGCCGAGTTGGCAAGGCTGATCAGTGACCGCCTGAATTCAATTGAAGAAGACGTCGTAACCCTGCGTGAGCTGGTGCCGCAGATGCTCGCGACTCAGCGCCAGAAAGTCCTCGACCGTTTTGCTGACATGAAAGCCGAGATGGACCCGCAACGGCTGGAACAGGAAATGGTGATGCTCGCTCAAAAGAGCGACGTTGCCGAAGAACTGGATCGCCTGAGCACTCACATCATCGAAGTCCGCCGGGTGCTCAAATCCGGCGGTGCTGCCGGTCGGCGCCTTGACTTCCTGATGCAGGAACTCAACCGCGAAGCTAATACACTGGGCTCCAAAGCCTTCGACCCGCGCAGCACGACGGCTGCGGTCAACCTCAAGGTGTTGATCGAGCAGATGCGCGAACAAGTGCAGAATATTGAGTAAGGCAAACCTGACATGACCCACAGCACCGGCATTCTTTACATCATTTCCGCCCCTTCAGGCGCGGGCAAGAGCAGCCTGGTCAAAGCTCTGACCGACGCTAATCAGGAGATACGTGTCTCGGTCTCCCACACCACTCGCGCCATGCGCCCTGGTGAAGAGAACGGCGTGAACTACCACTTCGTCGAGCGTAGCGAGTTCGTGAAGATGATCGAACATGGTGATTTCCTTGAGCGCGCCGAAGTGTTCGGCAATCTCTATGGCACCTCGCAAAGCCACCTGCAGCAGACACTGGACGAAGGTCATGACCTGATTCTGGAAATCGACTGGCAAGGTGCTGAGCAAGTACGCAAACTGATGCCACAGGCCCGCTCGATCTTTATTTTGCCGCCGTCCGCGCAGGCCCTGCATCAGCGCCTGACCAACCGCGGCCAGGACAGCGACGAAATAATTGATGGCCGCATGCGCGAAGCCGTTAGCGAAATGAGCCACTACGTTGACTATGACTACCTGATCATCAACGACGATTTCGCCCACGCCCTGGACGATCTGAAGGCGATTTTCCGCGCAAATCAGCTGCATCAGAAGCGTCAACAACAGCGTCACGGTAAATTATTGGCCGAATTGCTGGGTTGATTTGCTCTTCCCAAAACAGCTGCAAGGGCTTTAAATTGGCACTTGCAGCGCGTTGAAGAGTCTGGTCAAAAAATCAGCGCTTCCCTAATCGCTGGTGATTTTTTAAACTGTTGAGTCCGCTCGCCCAACCGGGCAGCGCGCATATTGCATTCGCTCCGAGGAATACCATGGCCCGCGTAACCGTTGAAGACTGCCTAGAACACGTGGAAAACCGCTTTGAGCTGGTCATGCTCTCTACCAAGCGTGCCCGTCAACTGGCCACCGGCGGCAAAGAGCCCCTGGTTCAGTGGGAAAACGACAAGCCTACCGTTGTAGCCCTGCGTGAAATCGCGGAAGGCCTGATGAGCTACGAGTTCATCGCCAACGCTGAAATCGTCGAAGACGAACCGCTGTTCGCAGCGTTCGAGGACGAGTCCAACGAGGCCGTCTAAGCCTATGCCTGGTCGACGTAGCACGGCGCGGGGTCACAGCGAACGGCAGGAGTCATCATGCCGAGCATAGACGCCCTCGCCGATCGCTTATCGACCTACCTCGGCAAGGACCAGGTCAACCTGGTCCGCCGAGCGTATTTCTACGCCGAACAAGCCCACGACGGTCAACGCCGCCGTAGCGGTGAGGCGTACGTCACGCATCCTCTTGCAGTGGCGAATATTCTTGCCGACATGCACATGGACCATCAGAGCCTGATGGCCGCGATGCTGCATGACGTGATCGAAGACACCGGTATTGCCAAAGAAGCGCTGCAAGCGCAGTTCGGCGAAACCGTGGCCGAACTGGTCGATGGGGTCAGCAAACTGACCCAGATGAACTTCGAAACCAAAGCCGAAGCACAAGCCGAAAACTTCCAGAAGATGGCCATGGCCATGGCCCGCGATATTCGCGTGATCCTGGTCAAATTGGCGGACCGCCTGCACAACATGCGTACGCTGGAAGTGCTGTCCGGCGAAAAACGCCGGCGAATCGCCAAGGAAACCCTGGAAATCTATGCACCCATTGCCAATCGGCTGGGCATGCACGCCATTCGCATAGAATTCGAAGACCTGGGCTTCAAGGCCATGCACCCGATGCGTTCCGCGCGGATCTACCAGGCTGTAAAACGCGCCCGGGGCAACCGCAAGGAAATCGTCAACAAGATTGAAGAGTCACTGAGCCATTGCCTGGCAATCGACGAAATTCAGGGCGAGGTCAGCGGGCGCCAGAAACACCTTTACGGCATCTACAAAAAGATGCGCGGCAAGCGTCGGGCCTTTAACGAGATCATGGACGTCTACGCGTTCCGGATCATCGTCGACAAGGTCGATACCTGCTATCGCGTGCTGGGTGCTGTACATAATTTGTACAAACCGCTGCCGGGGCGCTTCAAGGATTACATCGCGATCCCCAAGGCAAACGGCTATCAGTCGCTGCACACCACGCTGTTCGGCATGCATGGCGTACCGATTGAAATCCAGATCCGCACCCGTGAAATGGAAGAGATGGCCAACAACGGCATCGCGGCCCATTGGCTGTACAAATCCAGCGGCGACGAACAGCCAAAAGGCACTCACGCACGCGCACGCCAGTGGGTGAAAGGCGTGCTGGAAATGCAGCAACGCGCCGGCAACTCGCTGGAATTCATCGAAAGCGTGAAGATCGACCTGTTCCCCGACGAGGTCTACGTGTTCACGCCCAAAGGCCGGATCATGGAGCTGCCAAAAGGCTCCACGGCCGTGGATTTCGCTTACGCGGTGCACACCGATGTGGGCAACAGTTGCATCGCCTGCCGGATCAATCGCCGTCTCGCGCCGCTGTCCGAACCGCTGCAAAGCGGCTCCACGGTCGAGATCGTCAGCGCCCCCGGCGCGCGCCCGAACCCGGCCTGGCTCAACTTTGTGGTCACCGGCAAGGCGCGAACCCACATCCGCCACGCGCTGAAACTGCAACGTCGCTCCGAATCCATCAGCCTCGGCGAACGACTGCTGAACAAAGTCTTGAACGGCTTCGATAGCACGCTGGAAAAAGTCCCGGCCGAGCGCGTGAAGGCGATGCTCGCCGAATACCGCCTCGAACTGATCGAAGATTTGCTGGAAGACATCGGCCTGGGCAATCGAATGGCTTATGTGGTTGCCCGTCGCCTGCTCGGCGAAGGCGAACAGCTGCCGAGTGCAGAAGGCCCACTGGCGATTCGTGGCACTGAAGGCCTGGTACTGAGCTACGCCAAATGCTGCACGCCGATCCCGGGCGACCCGATTGTTGGCCATCTGTCGGCCGGCAAAGGCATGGTCGTGCACCTGGACAACTGTCGCAACATCAGCGAAATCCGCCACAACCCGGAAAAATGCATTCAGCTCTCCTGGGCCAAGGATGTTACCGGCGAATTCAACGTCGAACTGCGCGTCGAACTGGAACACCAGCGCGGCCTGATCGCACTGCTGGCCAGTAGCGTCAATGCCGCCGACGGCAATATCGAAAAAATCAGCATGGACGAACGCGATGGTCGCATCAGCGTGGTCCAACTGGTGGTCAGCGTGCACGACCGCGTGCACCTGGCCCGCGTGATCAAGAAACTGCGCGCCTTGACTGGGGTGATTCGCATCACCCGCATGCGTGCATAAGCCGCCTATTACAAGGAGTCATACATGACCAAGACTGTTATCACCAGCGACAAGGCCCCGGCCGCCATCGGTACTTATTCCCAGGCGATCAAGGCTGGAAACACCGTCTACATGTCGGGTCAAATTCCTCTGGACCCAAAAACCATGGAACTGGTTGAAGGTTTCGAAGCCCAGACCGTCCAGGTTTTCGAGAACCTCAAAGCCGTGGCCGAAGCCGCTGGCGGTTCGTTCAAGGAC
The DNA here is from genome assembly GCF_050321825.1 of Gordonia sp. IEGM753. Lineage (NCBI taxonomy): Bacteria > Bacillati > Actinomycetota > Actinomycetes > Mycobacteriales > Gordoniaceae > Gordonia > Gordonia sp. IEGM753. The sequence goes on along the minus strand of NZ_JBNQGB010000003.1, from coordinate 256,184 downwards.
ATCGTCAAACTGAACATCTTCCTCACCGACCTGAGCCATTTCGCCAAGGTCAACGAGATCATGGGCAAATACTTCGACCAGCCTTACCCTGCACGCGCCGCCATCGGCGTTGCGGCCCTGCCAAAGGGCTCGCAGGTTGAAATGGATGCCATTCTGGTCATCGAGTAATGCGTGCGGCGCAGCTTCATCGCTGCGCCAACCGATCTTGTAAAGAAAGGGTTCTGTAAGGATTCCATCATGCGCAATGCGCTTGTTCTCTCGCTGCTCGCCCTGTTCATGGGCGGTTGTGCCAGCAACCCTGCCGATCGTGATATCAGCGGCACCTGGATCAATCAGGTGGCGATCGATGCCGCATCCAAAGGTGGACCTCTGCGTGAAGCACTCCAGGCTTACGGTCCGAACCTGGAATGGGACGTCAACACCAAGGCTGGTCAGGCTCGCTACACCAATGGTTTTGAAAACGTCGAAGGCAAGCTGCTGGGCGAAGAGTCCGGCGCCTGGAAAGTCGACTTTTATGGCAGCTCCGCCAGTGAGCTGAAGCGTGACGGCAAGCAACTCAGCCAGGCCGCCAGCGATAACGAACCTGCACAAGTGTTCGACCGCGCACTGATTCCAGTGCCGGACGGCGCACCGATTGGCGCCAGTTTCGAACGCGCGCTGTATTCCGCCTACATGGGCGGTAGCTGGAAAATCGTCAGCGGTAATGGAGAAGGCAACACCGTGCAATTCCAGGCTGACGGCCAGGTTTCAGGTCTGCCGGGCGCGGATCGCTATGCGTTATGCCTGGCCGGTGACTGTGCTTCGATGAGCGGCGGCAACGACAATATGTGGCTGCAGCTAAACAGCCAGGGCAATACCTGGATCTTTGCGCGCAAGGGCAAAGAGCTGGAAATATTCCAGGCCGTGAACACCGCCCAGGCAGACGAGATGCCTTCGTTCACCCCGGGTGATCGCAAATGGTTGCTGGAAAAGCAGTAATCCGGCAACAAGTCAGCGCGAAACCAATGTGGGAGCACGTCTGCTCCCCTATTGGGTTTGTGGCGTTTGGAAATCAGCGACTGCCTTCGAGGATTGCGGCATACCCTTCGCGATAACTTGGGTAACGAGGCACCCAGCCCAGCGCCCTGGCCCGCGCATTGCTGCACCGCTTGCTGCCGGTGCGACGCACGCTAGCGTCATCAGCCCATTCGGTCACACCCAGATACTCGCGTAACCAATCCACCACTTCAGCCAGCGGTGCCGGTGCGTCATCAACACCTATATAGACGCCATCCAGTGCCACGCCTCGATGATCCGCTTCAAGCAGATACGCCATCAACCCCGCCGCGTCATCGGCGTGGATACGATTGCCATATAACGGCGGATCGGTGACCACGCGATATCCTCGACGCACCTGGGTCAGCAGCCATTCACGCCCCGGTCCATAGATGCCGGTCAAACGCACAATGCTCGCCGGAATGCCGCTATCAAGCGCCACCTGTTCGGCCTCCAGCATCAAGCGACCGGAGTAACCGCTGCCCGTCACGGTCGGCGAAGTTTCATCGACCCACTCACCCTCCTGCTGCCCATACACACTGCTACTGGATACGAACAACAGTCGCTCAGGCACTTGCCCGTAGTCGCCCAGCCACTCCAGAACATGCTGCAAACCCTCCACATAAGCGGCGCGATAACCTGCTTCGTCGTGTTCGGTAGCGGCCGCGCAATACACAACGTAATCGACGGCGCCAATGGGCCATGTCTGCGGGCAATCCTTGTTGAACAAGTCCCCAGCGACGCCAATGACTCCGTCGGGCAAGCGCGAGACGTCACGACGCAAACCGTAGACTTCCCACCCAAAAGCCAGCAATTGCACGGCCAAACGACTGCCGACATCACCACAACCGGCGATCAAAACAGAGGGCGCAGACATCGAAAAACTCCTGTTGCGAAGGCACAAACCAGCGCTGTCAAAGGACGAGCGGCTAGCAATGGAAGAAAAAAAGATACTCTATTACTTTTGTTAACAAGAATTACTTGCAATAATGCCTGCCACTTTTGTTCTCGGCCTCGCGAGGCCTGGAAGAACATTTACCGTCTTTTCCTCTCAGGTCCGGCCAGCATGACACGCAATCAATCTCCCGCTTCGCCTACCAAACGACCTCGCGCATGGAGCGCTGTGGCCGCCCTGTTGCTCAGCCTGATGCTGGCACCTACCGCCGCATTCGCCGACGCACAAGCACCCGCGACCCCGGCAGCCACCGCACCTGCGGCCACCGATCACGCAGCCCCGGCCGTGACCCCAGTCGCAAACGACCCGGCTCAGGCGGTAGACGCTAACGCCGAAGAGGCCCCTGAAGTACTGGAAGCCGATAATACACTGGGCATGGCGCATGACTTGTCGCCTTGGGGCATGTACCAGAACGCCGACATCATCGTGAAAATCGTGATGATCGGCCTGGCCATCGCCTCGATCATTACCTGGACCATCTGGATCGCCAAGGGTTTCGAGCTGATGGGCGCCAAGCGTCGTCTGCGCAACGAAATCGTCCACCTGAAAAAGGCCACCACGCTTAGAGAAGCCAGCGCAACGGCCACCAAGGAAGGCACTCTTGCCAACTTGCTGGTCCATGATGCGCTGGAAGAAATGCGCCTGTCAGCCAACAGCCGCGAAAAAGAAGGCATCAAGGAGCGTGTCAGCTTCCGTCTTGAGCGCCTGGTTGCGGCCTGCGGTCGCAACATGAGCAGCGGCACCGGCGTGCTGGCAACCATCGGTTCCACCGCACCCTTCGTAGGTCTGTTCGGCACCGTGTGGGGCATCATGAACAGCTTCATTGGTATCGCCAAAACCCAAACCACCAACCTTGCTGTCGTTGCCCCCGGTATTGCCGAGGCACTGCTGGCGACTGCGCTGGGCCTGGTTGCCGCAATCCCGGCTGTCGTGATCTACAACGTGTTCGCACGCTCCATCGCCGGTTACAAGGCGCAAGTGTCCGATGCATCGGCAGAAGTCCTGCTGCTGGTCAGCCGTGACCTGGATCACTTGCCGACCACCGAGCGCGCCTCGCAACCCCACGTGGTCAAAGTAGGGTAATCAGCCATGGGCTTGCATTTGAAAGAAGGCGCAGACGACGATCTGGCCGAGAACCACGAAATCAACGTCACGCCGTTTATCGACGTAATGTTGGTACTTTTGATTATTTTCATGGTGGCTGCCCCGTTGGCCACCGTGGACATCAAGGTTGACCTGCCAGCCTCCAGTGCCAAACCAGCGCCGCGCCCGGAGAAGCCTGTGTTCCTCAGCGTAAAAGCTGACCAGCGCTTATTCCTCGGCGAAGACGAAGTGAAAGCCGAAGCACTCGGCGCCACGCTGGACGCCAGGACCCAGGGCAAAAAAGACACGACGATCTTTTTCCAGGCCGATAAGGGTGTGGATTACGGCGACCTGATGAGCGTGATGGATAACCTGCGCTCCGCCGGGTACCTGAAGGTTGGTCTGGTCGGACTCGAGACGGCAGCCAAAAAATGATCAAGACGCGCCATAAGCTGACGCGTTACGGCACGAGTCTGGCCGTGGTGCTGGGCGTTCATGCGCTGGCCATTGCGCTGGCACTGAACTGGACAGCCCGCCCGCCCATCGAGCTGCCACCACAGGCGATGATGGTTGAGCTGGCACCGGTTCCGGCCCCGCCACCGCCCGCTCCGCCGAAGGTGATCACGCCGCCACAACCGCCCGCCCCGGTGGAAGAGTTGCCGATACCGAAACTGGCTGAAGTACCGAAAGCCGAGATCGCGGTACCCAAACCGGTCAAGCCCAAACCCAAGCCGCAACCGCCAAAGCCTGTGGAGAAAAAACCGGATCCGCCGAAGGAGAAACCTTCCGAAGAAAAACCGAGCGACGCGAACCCTACTCAGACGCCAACGGAAAAATCCGCACAACCGGCACCGGGTCCTTCGCCCGCACAGCAAGCCGCCAAGGCCAGTTGGCAAGGCACACTGCTCGCTCACTTGGCCAAGTACAAAAAGTACCCGGCCAGTGCTCAGGCTCGGGGCAAGGAAGGCTTGAACCGTCTGCGCTTCGTGGTGGATGCCGAAGGTAATGTGTTGTCGTTCGAACTGGTGGGCAGCTCCGGCACAGCCGATCTCGACCGGGCAACCCTGGACATGATCCGCCGCGCCCAGCCGCTACCCAAGCCGCCGGCCGACATGCTGACCAATGGCTCTATCGAAATCGTTGCACCGTTTGTTTATTCGCTGGAAAAACGCCGGCGTTGACGCAAACCGCATCATCAAAAGGCACCGAAAGGTGCCTTTTGCTTATCTGTCAGCGGCAAAGGTGCATTGGCCGGTGTCACGCAGCACACTCAGTCTGATAACGTGCGTCTATCGATTGCAGCCGGTATGCTTGGCCCGCAACTTCATGGACGCTTGCTATGACTCTCACAGAATTACGCTACATCGTTACCCTCGCCCAAGAGCAGCATTTCGGCCACGCGGCCGAGCGTTGCCACGTCAGCCAGCCGACGTTGTCGGTGGGTGTGAAAAAGCTTGAAGACGAACTCGGTGTGCTGATTTTCGAGCGCAGCAAGAGTGCCGTGCGCCTGACTCCGGTCGGCGAAGGCATTGTGGCCCAGGCGCAAAAAGTCCTGGAACAAGCCCAAGGCATTCGCGAACTGGCCCAGGCTGGCAAAAACCAGCTGACCGCCCCCCTTAAAGTAGGTGCGATCTACACCGTCGGTCCGTACCTGTTCCCGCACCTGATTCCGCAACTGCACCGGGTTGCCCCGCAGATGCCGTTGTACATTGAAGAAAACTTCACACACATCCTGCGCGACAAACTGCGCAACGGTGAGCTGGACGCGATCATCATCGCCCTGCCGTTCAACGAAGCCGATGTGTTGACCCTGCCGCTTTATGACGAGCCGTTTTATGTGTTGATGCCGGCTCAGCACCCGTGGACGCAAAAAGAATCGATCGATGCCAGCCTGCTTAATGACAAGAGCCTGCTGTTACTCGGCGAAGGTCACTGCTTCCGCGACCAGGTGCTGGAAGCCTGCCCTACGCTGGGCAAAGGCAACGATGGCGCCAAGCACACCACGGTTGAGTCCAGTTCGCTGGAAACCATTCGCCATATGGTTGCGTCTGGGCTTGGTATTTCGATCCTGCCGTTGTCCGCCGTGGACAGCCATCACTACGCCGCTGGCGTTCTGGAAGTCCGCCCACTGACGCCGCCCGTGCCGTTTCGCACGGTCGCTATCGCCTGGCGCGCAAGTTTCCCACGGCCGAAAGCGATTGAAATCCTCGCCGATTCTATTCGCCTGTGCTCGGTGGCCAAGCCGCCAGCGCCGGTGGTTGCCGGTTAAGTTGAAGCCATGACCGAGTTGTCGCAAGTGTCGGTGACGGCACTCAAGGGTGTCGGTGAAGCCATGGCCGAGAAATTGGCCAAGGTCGGCTTGGAGAACCTTCAGGACGTACTGTTTCACCTGCCGCTGCGCTATCAGGATCGCACTCGTGTGGTTCCGATCGGCCATCTGCGCCCGGGGCAAGACGCGGTGATCGAGGGCACTGTCAGCGGCGCCGACGTGGTCATGGGTCGCCGCCGTAGCTTGGTCGTTCGTCTACAGGACGGCACCGGCGGCCTCAGTCTGCGCTTCTATCATTTCAGCAATGCCCAAAAAGAAGGCCTGAAACGCGGCACGCGGATTCGCTGTTATGGCGAAGCGAGGCCCGGCGCTTCGGGGCTGGAAATTTACCACCCCGAATACCGTGCCATTACGGGTGACGAGCCGCCGCCAGTAGATGAAACCCTGACACCGGTTTATCCACTTACCGAAGGCCTGACGCAGCAGCGCTTACGTCAACTGTGCATGCAAACCCTGACACTGCTCGGCCCGACCAGCCTACCTGACTGGCTGCCGACCGAACTGGCGCGTGACTATCAATTGGCCCCGCTGGCCGATGCTATTCGCTACCTGCATCATCCACCGGCCGATGCCGATGTCGACGAACTCGCGCTCGGTCATCACTGGGCTCAGCACCGCTTGGCGTTTGAAGAACTGCTGACGCATCAGCTGTCACAGCAACGGCTGCGCGAAAGCATGCGTTCGTTACGTGCGCCCGCCATGCCGAAAGCCACCAAGTTACCGCCCAAATATTTGGCGAACCTGGGCTTTGCACCTACTGGCGCGCAGCAACGTGTCGGCAATGAAATCGCTTACGACCTCAGTCAACACGAACCTATGTTGCGCTTGATTCAGGGCGACGTCGGCGCAGGCAAAACCGTGGTCGCCGCACTCGCCGCGCTGCAAGCGCTGGAGGCCGGGTATCAAGTGGCGCTGATGGCGCCCACCGAAATTCTCGCTGAGCAGCACTTCATTACCTTCAAGCGCTGGCTCGAACCGCTGGGCATTGAAGTGGCGTGGCTGGCCGGCAAGCTCAAGGGCAAAAATCGCGTAGCTGCGCTGGAACAGATTGCCAGTGGCACCCCAATGGTGGTTGGTACTCATGCGCTGTTCCAGGACGAAGTGAAGTTCAAGAACCTGGCATTGGCGATCATCGACGAACAACACCGATTCGGCGTTCAGCAGCGTCTGGCGTTGCGCCAAAAGGGTGTTGGCGGCCGTATGTGCCCGCACCAGTTGATCATGACCGCCACCCCGATTCCACGGACGCTGGCCATGAGCGCTTACGCGGATCTCGACACCTCGATTCTTGATGAACTGCCGCCTGGCCGAACCCCCGTCAATACGGTGCTGGTCACCGATACCCGGCGCGTCGAGGTGATCGAGCGCGTGCGTGGAGCGTGTGCCGAAGGGCGTCAAGCCTATTGGGTGTGCACGCTGATCGAAGAGTCGGAAGAGCTGACCTGCCAAGCCGCCGAAACCACGTTTGAGGACCTCACTGCCGCCTTGGGCGAACTGAAAGTCGGGTTGATCCACGGCCGCATGAAACCTGTCGAGAAGGCCGCCGTAATGGCAGAATTCAAGGCTGGAAACCTGCAACTGCTGGTCGCAACAACAGTGATCGAAGTCGGCGTGGACGTGCCAAACGCCAGCCTGATGATCATCGAAAACCCGGAGCGTCTCGGGCTCGCGCAGTTGCACCAGTTGCGTGGCCGTGTCGGTCGAGGCAGCGCCGCCAGTCATTGCGTACTGCTCTACCATCCGCCGCTGTCGCAGATTGGTCGCCAGCGACTCGGTATCATGCGTGAAACCAACGACGGCTTTGTCATCGCCGAAAAAGACCTCGAGCTACGTGGCCCTGGCGAAATGCTCGGCACTCGTCAGACGGGTCTTTTGCAGTTCAAGGTCGCTGACTTGATGCGCGACGCCGACTTGTTGCCCGCCGTGCGCGATGCCGCCCAAGCCCTTTTGGAGCGCTGGCCCGACCACGTCAGCCCGCTGCTTGATCGCTGGTTACGCCACGGCCAGCAATACGGCCAAGTGTGAACCCCGTCGCACTTTGTGGAGCATGGTTTTAAACAAGCTGGTTATACTCGTGCAATTGTTTGAGAACGGATACAGACCATGACCGAAGTTGCCCTCGCACCCGCCACCCCGCACGTTCCGTCGGTTATTCGGCTGTTGCTGGGCAAACTCGGCATCGCTTACGAAGAAGTCAGCGATCATCACGGCCTGAACCCTGCGCGCAAAGTGCAGGCCGTGTTGGTGGACGATGCGGTTGGTGCGTTGATGGTGCTGTTCCCACAAAGCCAATTGCTGGACCTCAATCGTCTGGCTGAATTGACGGGGCGGCGCCTCACGGCCGTGCCGACCGAGCGCCTGGAGCGCATGCTCGGCAAACACAGCCTTAGCCTGCTGCCCGGCCTGCCAGCGCTAACCGCGTCACCGTGTCTCTATGAAGAAAGCCTGCTGCGCGAACCGAAGTTGCTGATCAACTCCGGTGAGCCGGGTATCTTGCTGGAAGTTACCAGCGAAGCCTTCAAAACCATGCTCACCAAAGCCAGTGCCGCTAATTTTGGCGAGGCGCTGAGCAGCATTCGCCCTAACCTCGACCGGCCGGATGATGACGGCGAGGAAATCACCCAAGCCGTTCAAGCATTCACTGCGCGACGCATCCAGCAACGCCTGGAAGCGACCATCGAGATACCACCGCTGGCCGAGACGGCGCAAAAAATCATTAAGCTGCGCGTCGACCCTAACGCCACCATTGACGACATTACCGGCGTGGTCGAAACCGATCCGGCGCTGGCCGCACAAGTCGTGAGCTGGGCAGCCTCGCCGTATTACGCATCGCCCGGCAAGATCCGCTCAGTGGAGGACGCCATCGTGCGCGTGCTGGGCTTTGATCTGGTGATCAACCTGGCATTGGGCCTGGCCTTGGGCAAAACCCTGAGCCTGCCTAAAGACCACCCGCAACACACTACGCCGTACTGGCAACAATCGATCTACACCGCCGCCGTCATCGAAGGCCTGACCCGTGCCATGCCGCGTGCCCAGCGCCCGGAAGCAGGCCTGACCTACCTCGCCGGCCTGCTGCACAACTTCGGTTACTTGCTGCTTGCACACGTATTCCCGCCGCACTTCTCGCTGATCTGCCGTCACCTGGAGGTCAACCCGCACCTGTGCCACAGCTACGTTGAACAGCACTTGCTGGGCATCAGTCGTGAGCAGATCGGTTCGTGGCTGATGCGCTATTGGGACATGCCTGACGAGCTGGCCACCGCGTTGCGTTTCCAGAATGACCCGACCTACGACGGCGCCTATGCGGAATATCCGAACCTTGTTTGCCTGTCGGTTCGCCTGTTGCGCAGCCGCGGCATCGGTGCAGGTCCCGACGAGGAAATCCCCGACGCATTGCTGGAACGTGTCGGCCTGACCCGCGAAAAAGCCAACGACGTAGTCAGCAAAGTCCTCGAAGCCGAAGTGCTGTTGCGCGAACTGGCCTCGCAGTTTTCCCAGGCATAAAAAAGCTCCCACATTCGGTCAGAATGTGGGAGCGAGCCTGCCCCGAAGAACCCAACGCAGTCTATTTGAAAGCTCTCAAGCCTTCGGCTTGGCCTTGCGCGGCTTCAAATATTTGGTCAGCCCCTGAAACCATATCACCAGCGCCGGGTTGCCGTTGATCTGGATCGACTTGTCCTGAATCCCCGTCATGAATGCCAACTGCTTGTTCTTCGCCTGCATCGTGGCAAAACCATACGCGGCGTCCTTAAAAGCAATCGCAAATGCCGGTTCGGCATACACACCCGACCGACTGGTGATGCGTTGATCTTTTACAATGAAATGCCGCGCCACTTTCCCGTCCAGGGTGTGTAGTTGAAAGACTAAATCCTTGTCACCCAACTGCTGCTGGAACGCAGGATTAGTCCGGCCGGCCTTACCCATCAACATACCCAGCATCCACAACAGAAAACGGAATTTCATGCGTAAGCCTCAAAAGAAATGAATGGCCGGCGCAGTGTAGCGATTTCAAGCTGTGGCGCCAGCATCTAGATGCTTTTGAAGAAGATAAGATGGTTTTTGACGCTGATGACTACCAAGTCATTGACGAAACATCAGGCCGCAGCTCTTCTCGGAAGCTACGATGTAATGATCCTAATCTGCGTAATTGCATAGACTCGCCTAACCGTTTAGCTCGAACAAGACGAGCTCGCATTATGGCCGGGATAGGCAGAGAACGGCCAAAAGCGGTCATTGGGTAACTCCAGCTTGATTGATCCCTCCGCACCCTTATGCTATGTGCATACCTGATTTTGTTTTTACCTATAGCCAAGGAAGTGCGGGATGTTCGTATACCTCGATGAGACTGAGTTCGGAGAAGGCGCATTCAGTGGTTATGCCAGCCTCATAACTGAGGAGCGGATCGGCCAAGAGGTTATTGATGACGCATTAGAAAATCTTCGAATCGATATGGATCGCTTCCTGATGCCTCAAAAAGCTATGGATGATAGAACGCTTGAAAGAGGATACTTTCACGCCGCAGATGACAGCAAAAATGCTCATTCACATCTTTGTAACGCTATAAACAAACACGTTGTTGGGAATTTTAAATCACATATTTTCCATGCAAGAAAGCACAGTTTTTCCGGTGTTGAGGAAATTTACAATCTTGCATCAAAGCTTGCTGTAGTAGGTTTATTTTCCAAAGCGCGAGAGCTAACGTTTATTTTTGAGGGTAGGAGTGGACTTAGTGTGCAGGTGCTACTAGAAAAGTGGTGGCCAGACCTTTGGAAAGGGTTGAGCCAAAACTGCTTTTCAGCTCCATTTATCGTAAAATATTACCCAGATGTAAAATTCGAAATTTCCGACAAAAGTAATCCAGGGTCACAGGTAGTAGATTTTATGCTTTGGTCTTCGCAGCGAGCAGCCTACGCGAAAGATCCCAAATGGTATGATCGGTTACATGGATGGGCCAAGAGCAGCATAACTACCGTCGATGGCGGCTGGGATGGTCATGGTATAACCAGAATTATTCCTGAAGATTTGAATCTGAAACGATATGACATAGAGGACTTCCTGAGAGAGACCCCGCTCTTGGGCGTGGATAATGATCTCCCTACGATTTTAATAAATGTACAAAAAGTAATTAACAATAGTCATTCGGCCCTCAACAAAAGCCACATTAATCATTTTATTTCAGATGTGGATTTTCTTGTTAGGAATCGGCGGGCTCAGCACGGCGTTGACTTTATCGTTAAAATGGCTGATTGCTTTATAAAATTATTTGACAACATTGCATTAATCTCCAGTGAAACCCCTACTACGGAGAAGACTTTTTGGCTTATGGCACGTAAGTGCATGGCCTTAGCGCTACGCGATGAGTTAGAGGCTAGAATTCACGCAATTAGACTTTGCGATATTCGGAGTGATTTGATTGAAAATCACCCCGCGCTATTCGAAGAAGGTCTTTCATAGGGGCATGCATGTCCGCTATGGGGCCAGGCTGTGTGAAAACGTTTTAGAGCGAGTTTGACAGTCAGGATCGCAACGAAAAACGCGATCCTACGCGTGCCACGGCGCTCACATTGGATTAACCTCACCCACTGCTATTTTCGTAGTCAGCGGATGGGCTGTATTTGTGATGGTCATTACTCGACGGAGACCGAAAATACCTTCATAAGTTTGTTTTTGAGATTTTTGTCGCAGATCTGATAGGTGTCTACTGCCCTGATCAATGCATCCACCTGCAGCTCACTGTGCTTGGGATAAGAGAGGACTGCCTCAATTTGAGAGGGTGAAAGAAATTTTGCTAAGTATTGATAAGGATTTGTACCATTCTTTACATGCGAAAGGATCATGTTCCATTTTAGATACTGGCGCAGGCCCTCATGGATTTTTGTGTACTCAAAATATTGTTGTAGGGCTTGAGCGTTTTGATCAATTACAGCGCCTTTGTGCCAGGCGTAATATGCTTGTGCTTGTTTCTTGTATGTTGTAAGTATTTCGTAAAGGTCAACACTACCGTCTAAGTCTTGGATGTATTTTTTTGCATTAGCAGTTCAGCCGCTCCAGGCGAGCAAGTCTTCCTTGTTTATCTTAAAGTGCGCCGTCCGTATATCATTCTCCATTTCGTAGTTTATCGACCAGTTGGCTTCGGCAATACGCCAATGTGTGTTGAAATTTCGCAAGTCCTGTAGAAAATTGTGCAGCCCAGGCGTGGTGAAGATTTCAGCTCTTTTTATGCCTGGCCCATCTACTTTGTGTCTGTTGTCAAAGTTTCTGGCGATATCTACCAAGGTCATAAGCGAGGAAGTGCAATAGTATAGTTTTCGCTTTACCTCTCTAGTGTAGTGCTCTGCCGTTTTTACATTGCTCTTATTCCAGAATTCTGGGTCCTTGCTTCGTTCACCAAAAATACAAATTTCATCAATGAGATCGGAAATGCTGGTATAGAAAATCCATTCTGTGTCATCCAACGCTTTCAAGTCATTCCAGATTTTTCCTCCAGGAAGTCTATCAATTGAAGGCTTAACTTCCGTAAATTTGTGCGTCATTGCCGCCATAATCTGCTTCCGATTCCATGGATGCGAAATAGTGTCTAAGTAGCCAGTCATGTAAAACTTCCATAATGAACTAGTGTTTGCAATCTACCCGACTACTCAATTCCAGAAGTCGGCGTAAGGCGCCTTTAGCGTAGCGCCTTCGCCGTCGTAGGCAAGATCAGCTGAGTGTACTTAAATCGCCCCTGATTTTCTGGACGCATCCGACTGGCTCCTTTTGGCCGATTGTGGCCTGTCGCTGCTCTCGGCAGAGATGCGTATTTCGTTGTCATTCATGGTTACAAAACACATGATGAAATTTGTTATTTTCGGCTGGTCAGGTGCAATGCAAGCGGCTGTTTAAGCGGAGTGCGATTTCGCACCGAATCCCCTCAACCTTCTCAGACTTTTCCTTCGAAAAGTCGAGCCACCCATGAACTATGCAACCTCCACATCAGCAGATAACCTCTGTTCGCCACCGCAAAAAACGGTGACACGGACGTGCAAGTCCGGTACATATCGGCGCACAAATGCCTCGCAAACCATTTAGCATTAAAAATGCTTTTTGGATCGCTATATGGTGGCTGTGCGTGGGAGGTCCCTTTGGGGTCTGCCGGGGTCCGATATGCCCGGTCTTGCACACCTGCGTACAGCTGCCACCATCATTCGAATGCAAGCGAAACGGTGTCAGTCCCCTCAATACACATATCGGGATACATCAATGATCAAGCCAACGCCGAATCCGCCAGGAAATCCTGGCACATCTCCTTACGAATCCTACGATTCCAAAAAACTCCACGAAGCCGCCGAGCGCGCCCTCGACGTCCATTTCGTCCCACCAAAGCAGACACCACCGCCGAAACGCAAAGGCCAACTTTTCAGCGTCTGCCCGGACATCAACATTGAAGCACTCCTCGCCAACGCCTCTGAAGATCTACTGTCTATCAGCGCCATCGCCGCCGACCTCGCCGACGATGTGGATGGCTCACGCCGCTCCATCGCGTTGGCTCTTAGCCGCATGGCCGACGGGGTCCATCTGTTGGTGGACCGAGCGTTGGATTATCTGGATGAACCGGAAATGGCGGCGGTAATCGCCAGTCAAAAAATCCGAGCCAGCTGACTTTCAAAGCAGTAAACAACCCCGATGGGTATGTTCCTCCCCATCGGGGGTTTTCTCGTCACGGTGCCCAGCACACAGCTGAGAGCACAAAAACCATCACAGTTATCTTCCCTGTTTCCGAATCACATGTAGGACGTGTCTGGTTTGGTCTCCTTGGTCTTGAAATGCCGCTCTGTCTCGGTACTTTGCACAAGCACACTCAATGTCGATTCGGTGCGGCACATCACTCATGGCAGCGCGCCCACGCTTATGGCGCCAGTAGACAGGGAGTTCAATCAGATCATGGCTACTCGACACAATAAAAAATGGACCGTGCCCTTTGGGTGCTTTTGGGGTGCCATGTTCGCACTCGTAGCTAGCGCCACTGTTCGGGCTGAAATGTGCAGCGGTCATAACTGCAAATTAGCTAGTGGCCCCTTTGAGTACTCGGCAATAACTGGATTTGGGTTGATCTTCACAACGGTCGGGCCGTTTATTGCCACGTCAGACAAAATCGAGGATGGCCTCTCCAAACACTACGTCCAAGCGATGAAAGACGATGCCGCCGCGTATCTTGCTACCGACGGCGATCTCGATGGAGCCATGCTTGAATCTGCATGGCGCACGTACTTGGAGCAGCACGCTGATCTTCAGCCAAGCAAGAAAGAGTTTGCCCACTTGGTATTAGCTACCTATGGATGAACAACCAAGCTCCTCTTCAGCGTCTGCCCAGCCATCAATTCCGAAGCCCTCCTGGCCAACGCCTCGGAATATCTGCAGTCCATCAGCACCATCGCCACCGACTTTACTGACGATGTAGCCCTGTAGCCGCTGGCGAAGCCTGCGTTCGGCTGCGTAGCAGTCGTAAAGTCAGACAATGCGGTGCGTCAGACTCACCGTGCACTCAGGTTTGACGACTGCTACGCAGCCGAACGCAGGCTTCGCCAGCTGCTACACGGATCGTGTTTTGGATTGTCTGGTCGGCGTTACTTTCGCGCCCCATAAAAAAATGGGCGCCCAACCTCGTTGACGTGCCCATTTTTTATCCCGCTTACCCGCTAGGCGGGAAGTCGGTGCGTGTTACGGATTGACGCTGTCTTTTAACGATTTGCCAGGCTTGAAAGCAACGGTGTTGCTGGCCTTGATTTTGACGGGCTCACCGGTTTGCGGATTTTTGCCGGTGCGGGCACCGCGATGGCGTTGCAGGAAGGTGCCGAAGCCCACCAGCGTTACGCTGTCTTTGCGGTGCAGAGCGCCGGTGATTTCTTCGAGAACGGCGTTGAGAACGCGGTTGGCCTGCTCTTTGGTGAGATCTGCTTTTTCAGCGATTGCAGCGGCGAGTTCTGGTTTACGCATTAGTGAAGCCCCTTTGACGGTTTTTTGTTGTTATGTCCGTGCTGTTCTCGTTGGAACAGCGCCCAAAGCGCCGCAGGTGCTCTACTCTGCGGCAGACGGGAGTGAGAATGGCACGCGAGGGAGAGCCGCGCCAGTCTCGACGCGACCTTTGTAGGGGCAAAACCTGGGTGATTCCGACAGAACGACCTGTATTTACGCCAGTAAGGCCGGAAGCTCTTTGTTCAGCGCTAATTTTTCCATCACTGCGGCGCCTGTCAGGGCATAACCCAGCAGTTGGCCGTTGGCATCGCGGCATAAGGCTTTGATGTCTGCGCCCTGCCCTTCAACGGTCCAGACGCCCTCCAGCCCGCGTGGCGGCGGCGAAACCACCAAAGGACAAACTGGCGTTTTAACGGTGATCGGCATTGCGCCATAGCTCACTGTCGTCGGGTTGCCGGCAAGCGTTTGAGCCAGTGCCCTCGCGCAGCTCATGAGTGGCATCACGTACAGAAGATTTAGCCCGTCAACTTCGGCGCAGTCGCCCAGCGCATAAATGTGGGTGTGGGAAGTTTTCAGATGACGGTCGACCACAACCCCACGATTGACCAACAGACCAGCAGCGGCCGCCAGATCGATGCGCGGCCGCAAGCCAATCGCTGAAACCACCACATCACACGCAATAACCTGTCCATCCGACAGATGCGCTTCCAGACCATGCGCAACGCGCTGCAAACGATTCAGTACAGGGCCGAGATGGAAACGGGCGCCCAGGCCCTCCAGCGCAGTCTGTACCGCAGCAGCAGCGGCCGGATGCAGCAGCGTTGGCATGACTTGCTCGCACGGCGCTACCAATTGAACTTCGTAACCACCCAGCATGAGGTCGTTGGCGAACTCGCAGCCAATCAGGCCCGCGCCCAGCAGCAGCACCCGACGCTTACCGGCAGCGGCAACGCGAAAGCGTGCGTAATCTTCCAGGTCGTTGATCGGGAACACTGCATCAGCGGCGTCGCCCTCGATGGGGACACGCACGGTCTCTGCGCCCCACGCCAGGATCAGGTCGCGATAAATCACCGATTCTTCGCCGATCCACAGGCGTTTATGGCCGGGGTCGATGCCACTGATGCGTGTGTGGGTGCGCACTTCGGCCTTTAGTTGCTCAGCCATCGCGCCCGGTTCGGCCATACTCAGGCCGTCGGCGTCTTTGTTTTTGCCGAAACCGGTAGAAAGCATCGGTTTGGAGTAAGAGCGTCCGTCATCAGCGGTAATCAGCAGCAGCGGGGTTTCGCCATCGAGTTTGCGAAACTCCCGGGCCAGGTTATAGCCTGCGAGCCCGGTGCCGACGATCACGACAGGTGCGTTCATTCCTTACTCCTCTGGTGTATTAGTTGATTTCGATCATTTCGAAATCCATCTTGCCGACGCCGCAATCCGGGCACAGCCAGTCTTCCGGTACGTCTTGCCACAGCGTGCCCGGCGCAATGCCGTCATCCGGCCAACCGTCGGCTTCGTTATAGATGAGGCCGCAGACCACACATTGCCACTTTTTCATTCAGGTACATCCTCAGGATTCAGGCTTTAGCCGGCGCGGACGGTCAATAGGTGAAGCGCTGCCGTCCGGCTCAGGGCGTTTTGTACTGATCGGGCACGCCAGATGCAAGCCTGTTCGACGCACCGGCGCCCGGCCCAGTCAAAATCACCGAATGACATGGTAAGCTCGCCGCCTCATTTGCTGCCAATAATGACTCACCGTGCCGCACTCAAAATCCTCTCTCTCGGCCCCGCTCTGGCTCTCCCAAAGTCAACTCATGCCGCTGCCCGATGCCGTGACGCTTGACTGGCTGTTCGATGAAGGTTCGCTGACACGACGGCTGATCCGCTTGTCGAATGACGGTTTTAGCGTCACCCCGCTGTTCGAAGGTTGGCAAGCGTTGCGCGCGGATGAATGTGCTGCGCTGACGTTGCCTGAAGACAGCGAGGGCTGGGTGCGTGAGGTGTATTTGCGTGGGCATGGCGAAGCCTGGGTATTCGCCCGTAGCGTCGCGGCGCGCAGTGCGTTGCAGGGCGATGGCTTGCACATGGACGAACTGGGCAGCCGCTCGCTCGGCGAATTGCTATTTTGCGATCAGGCGTTCCAGCGCCGTGCCATCGAGGTGTGTGAGTATCCTCAAGCTTGGCTGCCGACAGAATGCCGGGCACCACAACTGTGGGGCCGTCGCTCGCGATTCGACCGGGGCGCACTGAGCGTATTGGTCGCCGAGATTTTCCTGCCGACGTTGTGGCGTGCCGCCCGCGCGCATCCGGAGAACTGCTGATGTATCAGAGCCTGCTCAAGTCGCTGAATCGCGTGAATCCCAGGGCTTGGGATTTCGTTCAATTGACCCGCATGGACAAGCCGATCGGTATTTACCTGCTGTTGTGGCCAACGTTGTGGGCCTTATGGATTGCAGGTAAGGGCTCGCCTTCGTTGGCTAACGTGGTGATTTTCGTCTTGGGCGTGATACTGACGCGCGCGGGTGGTTGTGTGATCAACGATTGGGCAGACCGCAAGGTCGACGGCCACGTGAAGCGCACTGAACAGCGGCCATTGGTCAGCGGCAGGATCAGTTCCAAAGAAGCCTTGGTGTTTTTCGCGTTGCTGATGGGTGTCAGTTTCCTGCTGGTGTTGTGCACCAACGCGGCAACTGTCTGGCTGTCATTTGGCGGCTTGGCACTGGCTTGCAGCTACCCATTCATGAAGCGCTACACGTATTACCCGCAAGTGGTGCTGGGCGCGGCGTTTTCGTGGGGAATGCCGATGGCGTTCACCGCCGAAACCGGCGAACTTCCGGCAGCGGCGTGGTTATTGTGGATCGCCAATCTGCTGTGGACGGTGGGCTACGACACCTATTACGCGATGACCGACCGCGATGACGATCTGAAGATTGGTGTGAAATCCACGGCCATTCTGTTTGGTGACGCAGATCGGGTGATCATTCTGACCCTGCAAGTGATGGCGTTGGGTTGCCTGCTGCTAGCCGGCTCTACCTTTGAACTCGGCGGCTGGTTCCACATAGGGCTGTTGGCGGCAGCAGGTTGTTTTGCGTGGGAGTTCTGGTACACCCGAGGCAAGGACCGGATGCGTTGCTTCAAGGCGTTTTTGCACAACCACTGGGCCGGGTTGGCGATTTTCGTCGGAATTGTGCTGGACTACGCGATGCGCTGAGGCGCGAGGACTGCGAGAGCGAGCAAGCTCGCTCTCGCAGGAAGCAGGGGCTTACATCGGTTTGGCGACGTGCCACGCACCGTCCATTTTGCCTTCGCCGGTCATGTCACCAGCCTTTTTATCCATTACGAAGGTGTACAGCGGTTTGCCTTCGTAAGCCCACTGCATCTTGCCGTCGTCACGTTTGACGACCGTCCATTTGCCCATGGCTTTAGCCATGCCATCAGCCATCAGCGGCGGCCAGTTTGTGGCGCATTTGTCGTTGCACATGGACTTGCCGTCGGAGTCCTTGGCAAAGGTGTAGAGAGTCATGCCTTTATGGTCGACCATCATCCCGTCTTTCATCATCGCCGGGTCTGCAGCAAACGCCATTGCAGGCAAGGCCAGGGCAGCAGCCAGCATCAGGGCTTTAAAGGATTGCGTGTATTGAGACATGGAAACCTTCTGTTGTGGTTGTCAGGATTCGGAATTAGAGCTTAGTTCAGGATCGTGACAATCGCTGGCCAGCAAAATACTGTCACACGACTGCAATAATTCCGTTATCTAATGCGCGCAAGACAGTTAAATGACAAGAGGATTTAGGCATGGTTGGCAGGAGCATTCTGATCGTCGACGACGAAGCGCCCATTCGCGAAATGATCGCCGTTGCGTTGGAAATGGCCGGCTATGACTGCCTGGAGGCTGAGAACTCCCAACAGGCCCACGCCATCATCGTCGACCGCAAGCCGGACCTGATTCTGCTGGACTGGATGCTGCCCGGCACATCTGGCATTGAGCTGGCCCGTCGCCTGAAGCGCGATGAGCTGACCGGCGACATCCCGATCATCATGCTCACGGCCAAAGGCGAAGAGGACAACAAGATTCAAGGCCTGGAAGTGGGCGCCGACGACTACATCACCAAACCGTTTTCCCCTCGTGAGCTGGTAGCACGCCTCAAAGCCGTGCTGCGCCGTGCTGGCCCGACCGATGGCGAGGCTCCAATCGAAATCGGCGGCCTGCTGCTGGATCCTATCAGCCACCGCGTGACCATCGACGGCAAACCTGCGGAGATGGGTCCCACAGAATACCGGTTGCTGCAGTTTTTCATGACTCACCAAGAGCGCGCCTACACCCGCGGCCAGTTACTGGACCAGGTTTGGGGCGGCAACGTTTATGTCGAGGAGCGCACCGTGGACGTGCACATCCGTCGCCTGCGCAAAGCCCTCGGCGATGCTTACGAAAATCTGGTACAAACCGTGCGCGGCACCGGTTACCGGTTTTCCACAAAAGCTTAAAAGCAGTTGCAAGCTTCAAACTTTAAACGGCAAGCAGAAGCACAGCCGCTATACCTTGCAGCTTGCGGCTTGAAATCGACGTTGCGCTAGGACGCCCCTTTGAACCAAAACTGGCATGGCACCCTGATCCGCCACATGCTGCTGCTGGTCACCGCTTGCCTGGTGATCGGGTTGATTACCGGCTACTACGGCTGGAGTCTCGCGGTGGGCCTGGGTCTTTATCTGGGCTGGACTCTGAAGCAATTGCTGCGCTTGCACGAATGGCTGCGCCTGCACAAACCCGATGAAGCACCGCCCGATGGCTATGGCCTGTGGGGCGAGGTGTTCGACAGCATCTACCACCTGCAACGCCGCGACCAACGCGTGCGCGGGCGGCTGCAAGCAGTCATCGACCGCGTGCAGGAATCCACAGCAGCACTTAAAGACGCGGTAATCATGCTCGACAGCGACGGCAACCTGGAATGGTGGAACCGCGCTGCCGAAACCCTGCTGGGCCTCAAGACTCCACAAGACAGCGGTCAGCCGGTGACCAACCTGGTGCGTCATCCGCGCTTCAAGGAATACTTTGAACAGGACAGCTACGCCGAACCCCTGGAAATCCCCTCGCCGATCAATGATCGCCTGCGCATTCAGCTGTACATCACCCGCTACGGCAACAACGAGCATTTGATGTTGGTGCGTGACGTGACACGCATTCATCAGCTGGAACAGATGCGCAAAGACTTCATTGCCAACGTGTCCCATGAGCTGCGCACACCGTTGACGGTCATCTGCGGCTACCTGGAAACCCTGCTCGACAATGTCGAGGATGTGAACCCACGCTGGAGCCGGGCGCTGCAACAAATGCAGCAGCAAGGTGGGCGCATGCAAACCTTGCTCAATGACTTGCTGTTGCTGGCCAAACTTGAGGCCACCGATTACCCGTCGGACAATCAGCCAGTGGCCGTCGACGGTTTGTTGCAGTCGATAAAAGGCGATGCCCTGCAGTTATCCGGCCAGAAAAACCAGCGCATCACGCTTGAGGCCGACCCGACGCTTTTGCTCAAGGGCAGTGAGGCCGAGTTGCGCAGTGCGTTCTCTAACCTGGTGTTCAATGCGGTGAAATACACGCCGGCCGAAGGCAACATCCGCATCCGCTGGTGGGGCGACGGGCAAGGCGCGCACTTGAGCGTGCAGGATTCCGGGATTGGTATCGACAGCAAACACCTGCCGCGCCTGACCGAACGGTTCTACCGTGTCGATTCCAGCCGCAACTCCAATACTGGCGGCACCGGGCTGGGGCTGGCCATCGTCAAACACGTACTTTTGCGTCACCGTGCGCGAATGGAAATCAGCAGTGTGCCGGGGCACGGCAGCACGTTTACCTGCCATTTTGCGCCGGTACAGGTCACCAAATCCCTGGTGCCTGGCGCCGCCGACTGATACCGGCCAGCACTCACCACTAGGCAATTGGCCAGTCAGCCGCTACATTGGCTGACTTGTGCCTGCCCTTCAGGCGCACTTTTTCCTTTTCTTTCGAATACACGGAACCCGCAAAACTCCATCATGGACCCATCCCCTGGCTTGACCCTCGCGACACTCTTCGCCGATTTCGGCATGATTCTTTTTGCTCTGATCCTGGTTTTGCTCAACGGATTTTTCGTTGCGGCGGAATTTGCCATGGTCAAATTGCGCTCGACCCGAGTCGAGGCCATCGCAGACAAAAACGGCTGGCGGGGACACATTCTGCGCACCGTTCACAGTCAGCTTGATGCGTACCTTTCGGCATGCCAATTGGGTATCACCCTCGCCTCGCTCGGTCTCGGCTGGGTCGGCGAACCAGCGTTCGCTCATATCCTGGAGCCAATGCTCGAAGCCGTCGGCGTGCAGTCGGCCGAAGTCATCAAAGGCGTCTCGTTCTTCGCGGCATTCTTCGTTATTTCGTACCTGCACATTGTCGTCGGCGAGCTGGCGCCCAAGTCCTGGGCCATCCGCAAACCCGAGTTGCTGTCGCTCTGGACGGCCGTGCCGCTGTACCTGTTCTACTGGGCCATGTACCCGGCCATCTACTTGCTCAACGCCAGCGCCAACGCGATTCTGCGGATTGCCGGCCAAGGTGAGCCCGGCCCTCATCACGAACACCATTACAGCCGCGAAGAACTGAAATTGATCCTGCACTCCAGCCGTGGCCAGGACCCGAGCGACCAAGGCATGCGTGTCTTGGCTTCTGCTGTGGAAATGGGCGAACTGGAAGTGGTTGATTGGGCCAATTCTCGCGAAGACCTGGTGACGCTTGAGTTCAACGCACCACTGAAAGAAATCCTGGCGATGTTCCGCCGCCACAAGTTCAGCCGTTATCCGGTGTACGACACGGATCGCCAGGAGTTCGTCGGCCTGTTGCACATCAAGGACTTGTTGCTGGAACTGGCCGCGCTGGACCACATCCCCGAGTCGTTCAACCTTGCCGAACTGACTCGGCCACTGGAGCGCGTGTCACGGCATATGCCGCTGTCGCAGTTGCTGGAACAGTTCCGCAAGGGTGGCTCACACTTCGCACTGGTTGAGGAGGCTGACGGCAACATCATCGGCTACCTGACCATGGAAGACGTGCTGGAGGTGCTGGTCGGCGACATTCAGGACGAACACCGCAAGGCTGAGCGCGGCATTCTCGCCTATCAACCGGGCAAGCTGCTGGTGCGTGGCGATACGCCGCTGTTCAAGGTGGAGCGCCTGCTGGGCATCGACCTGGATCACGTCGAAGCGGAAACGCTTGCCGGGTTGATCTACGAAACCCTGAAACGGGTACCGGAAGAGGAAGAAGTGCTGGAGGTCGAAGGCTTGCGGATCATCATCAAGAAGATGAAAGGCCCGAAAATCATTCTGGCCAAGGTGTTGATGCTCGATTAATCAGGAGATGGCGGGCTTTTGTGGCGAGGGGATTTATCCCCGTTGAGCATTGGGACGGCTTCGCCGTCCAGCGGGGATAAATCCCCTCACCACAGATGAATCCTCTCACCATGGGTGAGTCCCCGCACCACAGGTGATCCACTTACCGCAGGTGAATCTTCTTACCACGATGGATTCCTGCCACGTTCACTGCTTGCCCAGCGCAAAGTTGGGCAACGCGCTAACCGGTTGGTTGAACTGGTACGGAATCGACACCAGCCCCAAACCAGTATTGCGCTGCACCACGAAGTGCAGGTGCGGCCCGCTGCTGTTGCCTGTATTACCCGACAGCGCCAGCGCACTTCCTACCGAAACTTTCTGACCCTCGCGAACCACCACCGAACCTTGTTTGAGGTGCAGATACACGCCCATCGTCCCGTCATCGTGCAGCACTCGCACGAAATTGCCTGACGGATCGGTACCACGCCCGGACTGTGCATTTTCGATTTTCACCACCACGCCACCGCGCGCCGCAATGATCGGCGTGCCTTCGGGCATGGCGATGTCCAGCGCGAAGCGATTTTTAGGGCCGAAATGGCTGTACTGACCGTTGGCGCCCTGGCTCAGCCGAAACGGGCCGCCACGCCAGGGAAACGGGTATTGATAGTCCTTGGAGGCGCCTGACGGGTCGCCCAGCGAGTACTCGAACCTAGGAACATACACGAGCGGCAAGTCAACTTGAGTCGGAGTGAGCAGCGCCAGGCGTATGCTACTGCGCGCCGGCATCACCCGCCGAATGGGCCGGCTCGGTGCACCACTGACGTTTTGCAGGCCAGCGAAACTCAGCTCGATTTCTACCGGCGCAAATAAGTCGTTGCGCACGTAGACACTGTCTTCACCTTTTTTCTTGGTGATGACCATGTACACCTGACGCTCAAGGTGCTCGACCATGCGGTCCTGAAAAGTAAAGACCTGGGAGCCTTTCGATGGGCGATCGCTATAGGAAACCACGCCATTGGCGTCGGTGGACTTGTAGACCGTGGCGGCCATGGACGAGGTCGAGGCCATAAAAAGACCGCAAAAAAACAGCAAGCGCGCGAGCATGGCAAGATTCTGTATGAGGATGGCCTGGCGAGCAGCCTAGCATTTGCAAAGGTCCCCAGTCCTCGACAGATGTTGCAAAGTGGCCGTATCAGGGTCGCCATCGCGAGCAGGCGTGCTTCCAAAGGATTCACGCTGCACGTGTGGGCGAGCCTGCTCGCGATGGCGGAGTATCAGCCGATGAAGATCACGCGCCGGGAATGAAATGCTTCTGTGCGGTACCGCGCGCAATCAGACGCGAAATGTAGTCGAGCTTTTGCGCGTCCTGATCGACAAAGCGGAAGGTCAGTTGCAGCCACTCGCTGTCGGGCTTTTGTTCGTGGGCGACGATGGCGTGCAGGTAACCGTTCAGACGAGCGATTTCAGCGTTATCGCCCTGTTCCATGTCGAGCACGGCGCTGTCGAGCACTTGCGGCAGGGCCTCGGTGCGTTTCACCACCAGCAGCGCTTCCTTGAGGCTCAGGGCCTTGATCACGCACTGCTGAATGCCGTTCGGCAGGCGCAACTGACCGTGTCCACGACCGCCGGAGGCAGCGGCCACTGGAGCTTTTACCGGGGGGCTGCTGAGAAGACCGCGCGATGGGGCGGCAGCGGGTGCGGCGACTACCACTTCAGCTTTGCCATTGGTCAAGGCACTCAAGGAGTCGTTGCCGAAAGCTGAGTTCATCTTGGTCGGTGCGCTGTTCATCAGGGTGTCGAGCTTGCCAACCCTGTTCAGTGCCTGCTTGACCTTGGTCAGCAGTTGTTCGTTGGTGAATGGCTTGCTGACATAACCCGATACGCCGGCCTGAATCGCCTGCACGACGTTCTCTTTGTCGCCGCGGCTGGTCACCATCACGAACGGCATGGTTTTGAGGTTGTCCTGCTCACGGCACCAGGTCAGCAGTTCCAGGCCAGACATCTCCGGCATTTCCCAGTCACACAACACCAGGTCGAATGCTTCGCGTGCCAGCAGTGCCTGGGCCTTCTTGCCGTTGACAGCGTCTTCGATGCGAATGCCCGGGAAGTAGTTGCGCAGGCACTTCTTCACCAGGTCACGAATGAACGACGCATCGTCCACGACCAACACACTGACCTTACTCATCCAAAACCCCTTTAAAAAATCCCGGCAAGCATACCGCTTTGCTGATGGCACATTGCCAAAAACCTTCAGTCACGCCGGGACTTTTAACTCGCGGGTGCTGCTGTCGAATTCGTAATCCGCAAACAAAAACGCCCGGCCACAAGGCCGGGCGTTTTACTCGGGCAATCTTACTTATCGTCAGCTTTACCCGGAACATTAGCGGTTTCGGCACTTGTGCCTTCTACTTCTGCCTTCATGCGCTTGAGGCCCATATGACGGACGTCAGTACCGCGCACCAGGTAAATCACCAGTTCCGAAATATTGCGTGCGTGATCGCCGATCCGTTCCAGCGAACGCAGCACCCAGATGATGCTCAGTACCCGCGAGATAGAACGCGGGTCTTCCATCATGTAGGTCGCGAGCTCACGCAGGGCGGTCTTGTATTCGCGGTCGATGATTTTGTCGTACTGCGCCACCGACAATGCCAGGTCGGCGTCGAAGCGAGCGAAGGCATCCAGCGCATCACGCACCATGTTGCGCACCTGATCGCCGATGTGCCGCACTTCGACGTAACCGCGCGGGGCTTCACCTTCTTCACACAACTGAATCGCGCGGCGGGCAATCTTGGTCGCTTCGTCGCCGATGCGCTCCAGATCGATCACCGACTTCGAAATGCTGATGATCAAGCGCAAGTCAGACGCTGCCGGTTGACGACGTGCCAGGATACGCAGGCATTCTTCGTCGATATTGCGTTCCATCTGGTTGATCTGGTCGTCGATCTCGCGAACCTGCTGGGCCAGGCCAGAATCAGCCTCGATCAGCGCAGTCACTGCGTCGTTGACCTGTTTTTCCACCAGCCCACCCATGGCCAGGAGATGGCTGCGCACCTCCTCCAGCTCGGCGTTGAACTGCGCGGAAATGTGGTGAGTAAGGCCTTCTTTACTAATCATGCGATTGCTCCGCAAAAGCTGTAAGCCGCAAGCTACGAGCTGCAAGCCAATTTGTGTCGTTATGCTGAACCGCTTTAAATTGCCGCTTGAAGCTTACGGCTTGCAGCTGTACGGCTAGCCGTACCGGCCGGTGATGTAGTCTTCGGTCTGCTTCTTCGCCGGATTGGTGAACAGGGTATCGGTATCGCCAAACTCCACCAGTTTGCCCATGTACATGAACGCCGTGTAATCGGAAACCCGGGCGGCCTGTTGCATGTTGTGCGTCACGATGACGATAGTGAACTTGGATTTCAGTTCGTAGATCAGCTCTTCGACTTTCAGCGTAGAGATCGGGTCGAGTGCCGAGCAGGGTTCGTCGAGCAGCAGCACTTCCGGCTCCACGGCGATGGTGCGCGCGATCACCAGACGTTGCTGCTGACCACCGGACAAGCCCAGCGCCGACTCATGCAAACGGTCTTTGACTTCGTCCCACAGCGCCGCGCCCTTCAACGCCCACTCGACCGCTTCGTCGAGGATGCGCTTTTTGTTGATGCCTTGAATGCGCAAGCCGTAAACCACGTTCTCGTAAATGGTTTTCGGGAACGGATTTGGCTTCTGGAACACCATACCGACACGGCGACGCAGCTCGGCTACGTCTTCGCCCTTACGATAAATGTTGTTGCCGTACAGGTTGATCGCGCCTTCGACGCGGCAGCCATCCACCAGATCGTTCATGCGGTTGAAGGTGCGCAGCAGCGTGGACTTGCCGCAACCGGACGGACCGATGAAGGCGGTCACGCGCTGTTTCGGAATGTTCATGCTGACGTCGTACAGCGCTTGTTTATCGCCGTAGAACAGGCTCAACCCAGGCACTTCAATTGCCACAGTTTCCTGCGCGAGGCTCAGGCTCTGTTTGTCGCGACCCAGGGCCGACATGTTGATGCCGTGGGTGTGTGTTTCGTGCTGCATGGGAGGCTCCCTGTGCTAACAAATTCGGTTCATTTTTGTGGGAGCCCGCCTGCTGGCGAAGGCATCACCACGGTTTCAGAGGCAAACCGCAGTGCCTGAATCGCCAGCAGGCTGGCTCCCACATAGAAATCAATGCTGCAAATCAGCTATCCAGCGCTTTGTATTTTTCGCGCAGGTGGTTACGAATCCACACCGCAGACAGGTTCAATGTCGCGATCACCAGCACCAGCAACAGCGCCGTGGCGTATACCAGCGGTCGTGCGGCTTCGACGTTCGGGCTCTGGAAGCCGACGTCATAAATGTGGAAGCCCAAGTGCATGATCTTCTGGTCCAGGTGCAAATACGGGTAGTTGCCGTCCACTGGCAGCGACGGCGCCAGTTTCACCACACCCACCAGCATCAGTGGCGCCACTTCACCAGCGGCGCGTGCCACCGCGAGGATCATGCCGGTCATCATTGCCGGGCTGGCCATTGGCAACACGATCTTCCACAAGGTTTCAGCCTTGGTCGCACCGAGGGCCAACGAGCCCTCACGCACCGTGCGAGGAATTCGCGCCAGGCCTTCTTCGGTGGCCACGATCACCACTGGCACCGCCAGCAAGGCCAGGGTCAACGAAGCCCAGAGCAAGCCCGGTGTGCCGAACGTCGGCGCCGGCAGTGCTTCAGGGAAGAACAAACGGTCAACCGAACCGCCCAGCACGTAGACGAAGAAGCCCAAGCCAAACACGCCGTAAACAATCGCCGGCACACCTGCCAGGTTGTTCACCGCGATGCGGATCAGCCGCGTCATGGTGTTCTGCTTCGCGTACTCACGCAGGTAAACCGCTGCCAGAACGCCGAACGGTGTCACGATCATCGCCATGATCAACGTCATCATCACGGTGCCGAAAATCGCCGGGAAGATCCCGCCTTCGGTGTTCGCTTCACGCGGGTCGTCGCTCAGGAACTCCCAGACCTTGGCGAAGTAGAAACGGATTTTGGTGAACGTACCCATCGCATTCGGCTGGTAGGCGTGTACCACTTTGCCGATCGCGATTTCGATCTCTTTACCATTGGCATCGCGGGCCGTCAGGCTGTCGCGGTTGAACTGGGCATGCAGATCGCCAAGGCGTGCTTCGATGTCCTGATAGCGAGCATTGAGCTCGGCGCGCTCGGATTCCATGTCTGCTTGCGCAGTGGCGTCGAGTTTGCCCGCCAGCTCCAGTTTGCGGCCATGCAGGCGAATGCGTTCCAGCCCGGCGTTGATCGCACCGATGTCGCTCTTTTCCAGCGTTTTCAACTGCGCCGCAAGTTTGTTGACGCGATCCACGCGGGCCTGCAACTCAGGCCAGGCAGCCTCGCCTTCGGCAATGACTTTGCCCTCCTGTTTGACGTTGACCAGGTAACCGTAGAAGTTGCCCCATTCGCGACGCTCGATGGCCATCAACTCTGGCGGCGTCTTCTGATTGGTCAGCCACTCGCCCACAATCCAGGTGAAGTCGTTGCCGTTCAGGTCACGGTTGCCGACTTTGATCAGCTCGCGGGTCATGAACTCCGGGCCCTGATCGGGCACCGGCAGGCCAGCACTTTTCAGGCGCTCACGTGGCACTTCTTCCTTCTGAACCACTTCACCAATGACCAGGTGATTAGCCTGGCCCGGCACGTCGTAACTGGCGTGTATCAGGTCCGCTGGCCAAAAGTGGCCCAGACCGCGCACGGCAATTACCGCCAACAAACCAATGGTCATGATGACCGCGATGGACACCGCGCCACCGCTGATCCAGACGCCTGGGGCGCCGCTCTTGAACCATCCATTCAGGGAGTTCTGTTTCACAGACTTCTACCTTTCTTAAAGCGACGAGTATTTCTTGCGCAGACGCTGACGAATCAGTTCCGCGAGGGTGTTCATGACGAAGGTGAACATCAGCAGCACCAGCGCCGAGAGAAACAGCACGCGGTAGTGGCTGCCGCCGACTTCCGATTCGGGCATTTCCACCGCAACGTTGGCAGCCAGTGTGCGCAGGCCTTCGAACAGGTTCATCTCCATGACTGGCGTGTTGCCGGTGGCCATCAGCACGATCATGGTTTCCCCGACCGCTCGGCCCATCCCGATCATCAGCGCCGAGAAAATACCCGGGCTGGCGGTGAGGATCACCACCCGCGTCATGGTCTGCCAAGGCGTGGCACCAAGCGCCAGGGAACCGAGGGTCAGGCCGCGAGGAACACTGAACACGGCATCTTCGGCGATGGAATAGATGTTCGGAATAACCGCGAAGCCCATGGCCAGACCGACCACCAGTGCGTTGCGCTGGTCGTAGGTGATGCCCAGGTCATGGGAGATCCACATGCGCATGTCGCCGCCGAAGAACCAGGTTTCCAGGTACGGGCTCATGTACAGCGACAGCCAGCCCACAAATAGAATCACCGGGATCAGAATCGCGCTTTCCCAACCGTCCGGCACTTTCAGGCGGATGGATTCAGGCAGACGGCTGAAAACGAAACCGGCGACCAGAATGCCAATTGGCAGCAGCATCAGCAGGCTGAAGATGCCCGGCAAATGCCCTTCGACATAAGGCGCGAGGAACAGGCCGGCGAAGAAACCGAGGATCACCGTCGGCATCGCTTCCATCAGCTCGATCACCGGTTTGACCTTGCGGCGCAGGCTCGGCGCCATGAAGTAGGCGGTGTAGATGGCAGCGGCAACGGCCAGCGGTGCCGCCAGCAGCATGGCGTAGAACGCAGCCTTGAGCGTACCGAAGGTCAATGGCGCGAGGCTCATCTTCGGTTCGAAGTCGGTGTTCGCCGCCGTCGACTGCCAAACGTATTTAGGCTCGTCGTAGTTTTCGTACCAGACCTTGCTCCACAGTGCGCTCCAGGAAACTTCCGGGTGCGGATTGTCGAGCAGCAACGGTTGAATCTTGCCGCCAGCCTCGACGATCACTCGGTTGGCGCGTGGCGACAGACCGAAGATGCCTTGGCCGTCGACCACTTGATCGACCAGCAGGGTGCGGTGCGCGGTGCTGTGGAACACGCCGAGCTTGCCGGAAGCGTCGAGGGCGATGAAACCTTTGCGACGTTCTTCAGCAGTGATTTCAACGATGGGCGTGGTGCCCATCTGGAAGGTCCGGATCTGCTTCAGGCGCAGCTCGCCATCCGTGTCGCGGGCCATGAACCACTGGGCCAGGCCACCTTTGGAGTCGCCAATGATCAGCGAGATACCGCCGACCAATTGCGTACTGGCGGTGACTTGCGCCTCGCCATCTTCAAGCAGCTTGTAGCGACCGTTCAGGCTCTTGTCGCGCAGGCTGAAGACGTCGGCCTGGGCGCGACCGTTGATTACGTATAGCCATTGCTGACGCGGGTCGACGAAGATGTTCTTCACCGCCTCGTTCATCTGCGGCAAATCAATGCGTTTCTGCTCGTTGGTGACTTCGCCGGTCATCATGTTTTCTTCGCTGGTCAGCGACAGCACATTGAGTTGCGAACCGGTGGAGCCGACCAGCATCAGGGTCGTGTCGGAGGCGTTGAGGCTTACGTGTTCCAGTGGACCACCCGCCTCGTTCAGCGCAATCGGCGTTTCGCCGTACGGGTATTCGATGGCCGGCGTGATGGTCTTTTTGCCGTCCGGGTAACTGACTCTATACGTGTGACGGAACACCAGCGCCTTACCGTCGGACAAGCCTACCGCTACCAACGGGTGACCAGGCTGGTCTTCGGCGATGGATGTCACGGTGGTGCCGGCCGGCAGCGGCAAATCGACGCGCTTCAGTTCAGCGCCACTGTCGATGTCGAAGAACAGCGCCTGGCCCTTGTCGGAAACCCGCATCGCCACCTGGTTCTGCTCCTCAAGGGAGATCATCAACGGCTTGCCGGCATCTTGCATCCAGGCTGGCGTGATGGCGTCCTGAGTCGTCAGGCGCGCACCTTGGAACAGCGGCGCGACTACATAGGCAAGGAAGAAGAAGATCAACGTGATCGCGCCAAGGACGGCAAGGCCGCCGATGAGGACGTACCAACGAGTCAGGCGGTCTTTGAGCGCGCGAATTCGGCGCTTGCGTTGCAGCTCAGGCGTATTGAAATCAATGCGCTTGGGAGGGGAAGTCGTAGTCATTGTGGAATTGGCCAGATCATTCATTCGCACACCCTAGCGATCCTGTATGACAGAAAGATGACAGTGCAGTGACGCAACAAATCCGCCGCCAGCGGGAACTGGCAGAGGACCGAAAATTTGGGGGTGTGAGGGCGGGCCGTGGCGAGGGATCTATCCCCGTTGGGGAGCGAAGCGCCCCCACAATCAGCCAACGCATTCTATGCGTCGACCGACTTACGACTGCTTCGCAGCCGAACGGGAATAAATCCCCTCACCACAAGCTCGCGCCTACACAGATCCGAGGCTAGCCCCGGATCAAGGTGTTACTTCTTTGCGACTTCAGCGCCGCCTTCTTGCAGACCCAGGTCAGCCAGTGCTTTGGCAGCAACTTTGGCTGGCAGAGGGATGTAGCCGTCTTTCACCACAACTTCCTGGCCCTGTTTGGACAGAACCAGTTTCACGAACTCGGCTTCCAGCGGGGCCAGAGGCTTGTTCGGGGCTTTGTTGACGTAAACGTAGAGGAAGCGCGACAGCGGGTATTTGCCGTTCAGGGCGTTTTCTTCGCTGTCTTCGATGAACTCGGTGCTGCCTTTCTTCGACAGAGCAACGGTTTTCACGCTAGCGGTTTTATAACCGATGCCCGAATAACCCACGCCGTTCAGCGAAGAGCTGATCGACTGCACGACCGACGCCGAACCTGGTTGTTCGTTGACGTTTGGTTTGTAATCGCCTTTGCACAGGGCTTCTTCTTTGAAGTAACCATAAGTGCCGGATACCGAGTTACGACCGAACAGTTGAACTGGCTTGTTGGCCAGGTCGCCGGTCACGCCCAGGTCGCCCCAGGTTTTCACGTCGGCTTTGGCGCCGCACAGACGGGTGGACGAGAAGATCGCGTCAACCTGTTCCATGGTGAGGTGCTGGATCGGGTTGTCTTTGTGTACGAATACAGCCAGGGCGTCCACTGCAACCGGGATAGCGGTTGGCTTGTAGCCGTACTTCTGCTCGAAGGCAGCCAGTTCGGTGTCCTTCATCTTGCGGCTCATCGGGCCCAGGTTAGAGGTGCCTTCAGTCAACGCAGGTGGCGCGGTGGCAGAGCCAGCGGCCTGAATCTGGATGTTTACGTTCGGGTATTCTTTTTTGTAGTTCTCAGCCCACAGGGTCATGAGGTTGGCCAGAGTATCGGAACCAACGCTGGACAAGTTGCCCGATACACCAGTGGTCTTGGTATAAGCCGGAATTGCCGGGTCAACACCAGCGGCCACCGCGTGGGCAGTCGCGACGCCAGCAGCGACAAAAGTCATTGCCGCCATCAAACGCTTCAGTTTCATGCCTTACTCCTAGCAGATAGGGTGTGTTAAGTCGCAGCCAGTATCAGCAGGCCGTGTGAACACTCTATGACTGAAATATGACAATTGGATGAAAGGCCAGCATTCAGGCTATTGCAGGATAATTCGTGTCGCCTTCATCGCGAGCAGGCTCGTTCCCACAAGGATCTGCGGCAAACACAGATCCAATGTGGGAGCGAGCCTGCCCACCATGAGGCCGGTACATTCGATGAAAAAGGACGGTTTAACGCCCCTTTTTCCAGAGATAAGCGCCCACCACAATCCCGACTCCGCAAATGATCGCTACGTAGTAGGCCGGCCCCATCGGGCTTTCCTTCAACAACAAGGTCACGACCATCGGGGTCAAACCACCGAAAATTGCGTAAGCCAGGTTGTAGGAGAACGACAACCCGCTAAAACGCACAACCGCCGGGAACGCCTTGACCATCACATACGGTACCGCGCCGATGGTGCCGACCAGCAAACCGGTGATGGCGTACATCGGGAACAGCCAGTCAGGGTGATTGAACAGGCTGTGATAGAAGGTCCACGAACTGATCAACAACAACCCACTGCCGAACACAAATACCCGGCCAGCGCCGAAGCGGTCCGCCAACGCACCCGAGCCGATGCAGCCCAGGCTCAGGAATACGATGGCCAGGCTATTGGCCTGCAACGCAACGGTTGGCGAGAAGTGGTAGACCGTCTGTAGAACGGTCGGTGTCATCAGGATGACCACAATGATGCCGGCAGACAGTAGCCAGGTCAGCAGCATGGAAATCACGATCGCACCGCGATGATCGCGCAACACGGCGCGCAGCGGCACTTCTTCAGCCAGTGCCTTGCGCAGCTGCAGCTCGGCGAACACTGGGGTTTCATGCAACCAGCGACGCAGATAAACCGAGAACAAGCCAAACACACCGCCCAGCAGGAACGGGATTCGCCAGGCGTAATCCGCCACTTCCACCGGGGTATAAATGCTGTTGATCGCCGTAGCGACCAGCGAGCCCAACAGGATGCCGGCCGTCAGACCGCTGGTCAGCGTGCCGCAGGCATAACCGATATGGCGCTGCGGCACATGTTCAGAAACGAATACCCAGGCGCCGGGTACTTCTCCGCCAATGGCTGCGCCCTGAATCACCCGCATCAGCAGCAGCAGGATCGGCGCCCACATGCCGATTTGGGCGTATGTGGGCAGTAAACCCATGATCAGCGTTGGTACAGCCATCATGAAGATGCTCAGGGTGAACATCTTCTTGCGTCCAAGCAGATCACCGAAGTGCGCCATGACGATGCCGCCCAGAGGCCGCGCGAGATAGCCGGCGGCGAAGATGCCGAAAGTCTGCATCAGGCGCAGCCACTCAGGCATGTCGGGCGGGAAGAACAGTTTCCCCACCACCGTGGCGAAGAACACAAAAATGATGAAGTCGTAAAACTCCAGCGCACCGCCCAGGGCTGACAGCGACAGAGTCTTATAGTCGTTACCGGTCAAAGGACGTGCGGGCTGGGTGGGCTGCGCGGTGCTCGAGGGCGCTGTGGTCATGGCAAAAGCTTCTCTTATAGTCGGATCTGCAACCTCAACAACGCAGGCAGAGGCTTGGGCAGGTGCGGCACGATAGCAAATTGTTCGAAAAAGCACATGGAGGCGCATATTTGACGGTCAAAATGCGAACCCGATGGTCGTCTCGGAGTCTACCGACCGATATACTCGTATCCTTGCAACAGTTTGAAAGGGTTGCTGTGCGAAAACGCCTGCCAGGTTCACAGGCGATTTCGCAGAGTTTCCCTTTAGGCGCCTTTCGAAAAACGTGACGAACGTAGTATGTTCGGGGTTGAATCGTTTTTCCCGAAGACGGCTATTCACCTGAAGTACTAATGAAGCGTCACGGGTCAGAGGCCCCTCCGGCATGATAGAGCTCGAACAAGAAGATCCAATCCCGCAAGGCGACCTGGCCCTGCAAATCACCGCACTGCCGCGCGAAACCAACGGTTTTGGCGATATTTTCGGTGGTTGGTTGGTAGCGCAGATGGATTTGGCAGGCACTGCAATGGCCAGCAAGGTTGCGGGTGGGCGAGTTGCCACCGTTGCAATCGACCGCATGGCATTCCTGGTGCCAGTCGCAGTGGGCGCTCAGTTGTCCTTTTATACCCAGGCGCTGGAGATCGGCCGCAGTTCGATTCAAATGATGGTCGAAGTCTGGAGCGACGATCCACTGTCCAGCGAATGGCGCAAAGTGACCGAAGCCGTATTTGTCTTCGTCGCGATCGATGGCAGCGGCCGCACTCGCTCGGTTCCCCCGCGCGCTCGCTAAACGCGCGGGCCGTTTTGCGGTCCACTGCAGTCATTGTTCCTGATCGAGAGTTGCCCCATGAGCACGCCCAACGTTGAAGCCATGAAACTGGATGAACTGAATTGCTGGCGTATCCGCCACGGTCAGGCTGAATTGCTGGTAGCCCAGCAAGGCGCACACATCCTCAGTTATCAATTGGCCGGCCAACCGCCGCTGATCTGGCTTAACGACGAGGCGCAGTTCAAGACGGGTAAAAGCATTCGCGCCGGGGTGCCCGTTTGCTGGCCGTGGTTTGGCAACCTCTCACGCAATCCGCAGAGCGTTCAGGCGATGCGCGCCAGCGATGAACCGCCGACCGCTCA
Source organism: Gordonia sp. IEGM753 (assembly GCF_050321825.1). NCBI lineage: Bacteria > Bacillati > Actinomycetota > Actinomycetes > Mycobacteriales > Gordoniaceae > Gordonia > Gordonia sp. IEGM753. The sequence continues at coordinate 222,380 of NZ_JBNQGB010000003.1, read as the reverse complement.
CGGTTTTGTACGAACGATGGATTGGGAGTTGGCAGGCATCGAAATCGAGGGTGAAAGCCTGAAAGTCGAGTTTATCCTGCCCTACCCCGAAAGCGGCTTTGCGCAATGGCCGCATCAGGTGGACTTGAAACTGAGCATTCGCCTGGATCAGCAATTGCACATCAGCCTGACCAGCCATAATCGGGGCGCCGACGACGTCACTATCAGCCAGGCTCTGCACAGTTATTTCGCCGTCAGCGATGTGCGCAACGTACACGTCGAAGGGCTGGACGGCTTGAGCTATATCGAGACGCTGGATGATTGGAAAATCGTGGCCCAGGCCGGTGATCTGCATTTTACCGGCGAGACCGATCGCATCTATCTCGATGCGCCAGCGCAACTGAGCATTGTTGATCCGGCGTGGGAACGACGCATTGAATTGACCAGCAGCGGCTCACGCTCTGCAGTGATCTGGAACCCCTGGATTGAACGCGCAGCAGCGTTCAGCGACATGGCTGACGATGGCTGGCAGCGCATGCTGTGCATCGAGACGGCGAATGTGATGGACGACGTGATCACGCTAAAACCGGGCGCCACTCACACCCTTGGCGTCAGCATCGCCAGCAAGCCTCTGTAAGCAACACCACAAAACTAATGTGGGAGCGGCTTGCTCGCGAATGCGGTGTGTCAGGTGACATTAATATCAACTGACATTTCCTCTTCGCGAACATGCCTGCTCCCACATTTGAATCTCTACAGATCTGATTCTTTCACTACCCGCACTTTCGCCGCGTCCAGCGCGTACGCTGCATCGGCCAGATCGTTGTTGACCTTCTCGATTTTCAGCGTTCCGGTGACCCACAGCGGCGTATAGATATCATCCAGCTTCAAGCCTTTCGGGTAACGCACCAGCACCAGTTGATTGGGCGGCGGAGGCGGTACGTGAATGCAGGCGCCCGGATATGGCACCAGGAAAAACAGTGTGCTGCGCCCTTTCGCGTCAGATTCCAGCGGCACAGGATAACCACCGATACGAATGGTCTTGTCGTTCATCGACGCCACGGTTTTGGTTGAATACATCACCGCTGGCAAGCCCTTGCTCTGCTTCATGCCACCCTTTGCGGTAAAGGTGCCATCGCCTTCGGGTGAGTTGTGGTCGATTTCGGGCATGGCCTCGAGGGCCTTCTGGTCTGACTTGGGCATCAGTTCGAGCCAGTCGGTTTCCGGCAATTCGCCGGCATGGGCCAAACCACTGCCCAGGAAAAGGAGCGTTAACAAAAGACGTCGCATTGAGGTGCTCGGCAAAGTAAGGACAGGTCAGTCGCCGAGCATTCTAGCCCTCTCTGCGTGCGGCGCAGAGGGGGCTTTGTCGCTTGGATCAGTTCTTTTTGATCAAGCCGTAGATCACCAGCAACACCACGGCGCCGACCAGCGCACCGATAAAGCCTGCGCCCTGCCCGGCCTGGTAGATGCCCAGAGCCTGGCCGCCGTAAGTGGCTGCCAACGAACCGCCGATACCGAGCAGGATGGTCATGATCCAACCCATGCTGTCATCGCCCGGTTTGAGGAACCGAGCCAGCAGGCCGACGATCAAGCCGATAAAGATGGTTCCGATAATTCCCATGGCATTTCCCTCTCATTGAATGGCTCTGTCAGTCAGAGCCTAGTCAGACTTTGGCATCCTGCCATGAGAGATCGGCGGCACCCGAATGGTTCCGCCGTTGCCACACGAAACTATTCGGCGATGAGCGCTTCGACCTTGAGGATCTGCTGCTCTAGCGTGGCCTTGTCAGCGCAGCGCAGATTGGCATGACCTACTTTGCGCCCAGCCTTGAATGCCTTGCCGTAATGGTGCAAATGGCAGTCGGCAATCGCGATCACCTTCTCGACTGGCGGCACAACGCCGATGAAGTTGAGCATCGCGCTCTCGCCAACCTTGGCCGTCGAACCGAGCGGCAGACCGGCAACGGCCCGCAGATGGTTTTCGAACTGGCTGCACTCGGCGCCTTCGGTGGTCCAGTGCCCGGAGTTGTGCACGCGCGGTGCGATTTCATTGGCCTTGAGGCCGCCGTCGACTTCAAAGAACTCGAACGCCATCACGCCGACGTAGTTCAGCTGCTTGAGCACGCGGCTGGAATAATCTTCAGCCAAGGCTTGCAACGGGTGATCGGTGCTGGCGATCGACAGCTTGAGAATGCCGCTGTCGTGGGTGTTGTGAACCAACGGGTAGAATCTGGTTTCGCCATCGCGAGCGCGTACGGCGATCAGCGAGACTTCGCCGGTAAACGGCACGAAACCTTCCAGCAAGCAGGCCACGCTACCCAACTCGGCGAACGTACCCACCACGTCTTCAGGTTTGCGCAGGACTTTCTGGCCCTTGCCGTCGTAGCCCAAGGTGCGGGTTTTAAGCACCGCTGGCAGGCCGATGGCAGCCACTGCCGCGTCGAGATCGGCTTGGGATTGAATGTCGGCGAACGCCGGGGTTGGAATCCCCAGGTCCTTGAACATGCTTTTCTCGAACCAGCGATCACGGGCAATACGCAAGGCTTCGGCGCTTGGATACACCGGCACGAACTGCGACAGGAACGCCACGGTTTCAGCCGGGACGCTTTCGAACTCGAAGGTCACCAGATCGACTTCATCGGCTAACTGACGCAGGTGATCCTGATCGCCGTAATCGGCCCGCAGGTGTTCGCCCAATGCGGCTGCGCACGCATCCGGCGCCGGGTCCAGAAAAGCGAAGTTCATGCCCAGCGGAGTACCCGCCAGGGCCAACATGCGACCCAATTGGCCGCCACCGATTACACCGATCTTCATCGTCAACAACCTCAGGCGATGCGTGGGTCTGGATTGTCCAGGACGCTGTCTGTCTGCTCGGCACGGAACGTTTTCAGCACCGCGTGGAACTGCGGGTGCTTGGCACCGAGGATGCTTGCCGACAGCAGGGCCGCGTTGATCGCGCCGGCCTTGCCGATGGCCAGGGTGGCAACCGGAATGCCTGCCGGCATCTGCACTATAGAGAGCAGCGAATCGACACCGGAAAGCATCGACGACTGCACCGGCACGCCCAATACAGGCAAGTGGGTCTTGGCTGCACACATACCGGGCAAATGGGCCGCGCCGCCGGCACCGGCGATGATCACCTCGATGCCACGCGCCTCTGCTTCTTCAGCGTACTGGAACAGCAGGTCCGGGGTACGGTGGGCAGAGACCACTTTCACCTCGTAAGGGATGCCGAGCTTTTCCAGCATATCGGCGGTGTGGCTAAGGGTGGACCAATCGGACTTGGAGCCCATGATCACGCCAACCAGTGCACTCATCGTCGTGCCTCTTCTCTCTGGGCGCCCGCAGGCGCGTCAAAAAACAACAAGCCACGCGGGAAATCCGGCGTGGCTTGATTGTACGAATTAAGGCCGGTTGGACCGGCCGAAGGCCGCGCAGTATACCGTAATGAAGCAGATAAACAGCCCCTTGAATGACCATCTGTCACATGACTGATTTCGGTCGCTGGCAGGCTGCGTAATTGACTCTAAAGTCAGATGCCGGCACGCCTGGCATCTTTCGCTTTTTAGTAAAGTAACCCGGTCACATCCTCTGCAACATACCTGCTCATTACAAACAACTTAATAACCTCTATTAATAGCGGCGACGGCTACGAATACCAAACTTCCACAACCACCATTATTAGAGAACCGCATGCCTAAACACTTTAAGTACACACTGCCATTATTACTGTCATTGTTGAGTCACACTTCAACTTACGCAACGGTTGCCATTGATGAAACTCCTTGGCCTAGCGCGCTAAATCCGACACCCAGAAGCTTCAATAACTCGCCAATAGACAAGAGGCCTATTTTTGTCTTTGCCTTCGTGCACGACGATATCCCCGAATCAATGATCAGTTCTATATTCCCAGACCATCTGATTCCGGCGATCAAAGAAGTCGAGCTGACCACGGGACGTAGAATATCCGTGCAGTTTATTAGAAGTACCCCGCCCTACACCACGTATGATTACAAAACAACAGGGCAGGTGGCTTACGATGGATGGAGCCTACTCGCCGGTAACTATCGGGATATTAAGAACCTTCCCCGAAACAGGGCAACAAAGTTTATCTTGTTGACCAAGGATTTCATCGACGGCCGAATGGCGGGCATTGCCGGCGTCGGACAACCTTTCGCCATTGCATCATTAACCAACCAACAAGTTTTCGGGCATGAGCTAGGGCATACACTTGATGCGCAACACGAACTGGCAGAGGTCAGGTTTAACGGCTGGGCTTGCGAAACCTACATGGTCGCAGTTTCCAGTTCATTACGATCCAACTGCTACGTGTACACCGAGCCCAATCGTTCGCGTATTAACGCCTATCTAAAAGGCACGCCCTGAATCGGCCCGCATCAGTTATTCGCCGCCGCCCCACCCTCCAGTTTGCGCCACAGCAACCGCACGTTGGCTTTACGCACCAATGCGCAACGGTACAGCCGAATTTCAAGTGGGACATGCCACTGCGGGCCGCCACAGACCACCAGTTCACCGCGCGCCAGTTCGGCACGCACACTCAATTGCGGCACCCAAGCGATGCCCAAGCCTTCGAGTGCCATACTTTTCAGGCTGTCGGCCATGGCGGTTTCGTAAATAGTGGTGAAGCGCAACGCTCGCTGACGCAGTAGCAAATTCACCGAGCGGCCGAGGAATGCACCCGCGCTGTAAGCCAAAAGCGGCACGCTGGCCTCGCCCTCAACATCGAACAGTGGCTTGCCATCGGCATCCGCTGCGCACACTGGGAGCATTTCAGTATGACCAAGGTGCAGCGAAGGGAATATTTCCGGGTCCATTTGCATCGCGGCATCCGGGTCGTAGAACGCCAACATCAGGTCGCAGCCACCTTCGCGCAGGGCATGCACCGCATCGCCTACGTTGGTCGCCACCAGCCGCGTCGCGATGTTCAAGCCTTCGTTGCGCAGCTGTGCGATCCAGCGCGGAAAAAAGCCCAAGGCTAGCGAGTGAGCAGCAGCCACCTGCATCACTTCGCCCTGCCCACCTTCCAGATGATGCAGGTGGCGCAGCACTTCACCCAGTTGTTCAACCACGGTTCGCGCGGTTACCAAAAACAATTGCCCCGCAGCCGTGAGCTCGATGGGCGTGCGCGACCGATTAACCAGTTGCAGTCCCAACGCAGCTTCGAGGCTGCGAATTCGTCGACTGAACGCGGGCTGCGTCACGAATCGGCGTTCGGCAGCCTGGGAGAAGCTACGGGTGGCGGCCAAGGCGCTGAAGTCCTCAAGCCATTTACTTTCCAGATTCATCACGTCCTCCCGGACACGCACCAATTTAGGTCACACGCTCGCCGAACACACGGCGTCACACCGTCATTATGCCGAATGTGCATAGGCCAGTGTTTAACAGCATTGGCCGAATATTCTCTACAAGCCTAGCATTTGCAGCGTTCCGGCACAGACCGGGTCCATATCGAGATGATTTCTATCATGTCCTCCGCTGCATCTTTCCGCACAGAAAAAGACCTGCTTGGCGTACTCGAAGTACCAGCGCAAGCGTATTACGGCATCCAGACCCTGCGAGCGGTGAACAACTTCCGACTCTCCGGCGTTCCGATTTCGCATTACCCGAAACTGGTTGTCGGCCTGGCAATGGTCAAACAGGCCGCTGCTGACGCCAACCGCGAGCTGGGTCACCTGAGCGAAGCCAAGCACGCTGCCATCAGCGAAGCCTGTGCACGATTGATCCGCGGCGATTTCCACGAAGAGTTCGTGGTGGACATGATTCAGGGCGGCGCTGGCACTTCAACCAATATGAATGCCAACGAAGTCATCGCCAACATCGCGCTGGAGGCCATGGGTCACCAGAAGGGCGAATACCAATACCTGCACCCCAACAATGACGTGAACATGGCGCAGTCGACCAACGACGCCTACCCCACCGCAATCCGCCTGGGTCTGCTGCTGGGTCACGACGCACTGCTGGCCAGCCTCGACAGCCTGATTCAGGCGTTCGCCGCCAAAGGTGTTGAATTCAGCCACGTACTGAAGATGGGCCGCACCCAACTGCAAGACGCCGTGCCGATGACGCTCGGCCAGGAATTCCGTGCATTCGCCACCACGTTGGGCGAAGACCTGGCACGCCTGAAAACCCTGGCGCCAGAACTGCTGACTGAAGTGAACCTGGGTGGCACCGCGATTGGTACCGGCATCAACGCCGACCCGCGCTACCAGCACCTGGCCGTTCAGCGCCTGGCCCTGATCAGCGGCCAACCGCTGGTTCCAGCTGCCGACCTGATTGAAGCCACCTCTGACATGGGCGCGTTCGTGCTGTTCTCCGGCATGCTCAAGCGTACTGCGGTCAAGTTGTCGAAGATCTGCAATGACTTGCGCCTGCTGTCCAGCGGACCACGCACCGGCATTAACGAAATCAACCTGCCAGCACGTCAACCAGGCAGCTCGATCATGCCTGGCAAGGTCAACCCGGTAATCCCGGAGGCGGTCAACCAGGTGGCGTTCCAGATCATCGGTAACGACCTGGCGCTGACCATTGCAGCCGAAGGCGGCCAACTGCAGCTGAACGTGATGGAGCCGCTGATCGCGTTCAAGATTTTCGACTCGATCCGCTTGCTGCAGCGCGCCATGGACATGCTGCGCGAACACTGCATCGTCGGCATTACCGCCAACGAAGAGCGCTGCCGCGAACTGGTCGAACACTCGATCGGACTGGTCACCGCACTGAACCCGTACATCGGCTATGAGAACGCCACCCGTATTGCTCGCATCGCCCTTGAAAGCGGCCGCGGCGTACTGGAACTGGTGCGCGAAGAAGGCTTGCTCGACGACGAAATGCTCGCCGACATCCTGCGCCCGGAAAACATGATTGCTCCGCGCCTGGTGCCTCTCAAGGCCTGAACCGACGCGTTATTTGTAGCACCGCTCACCAGGTTGAGGGACTAGACACCTCTCACCTTTTGAGGGCTTGGGGATTTTTTCCCCAGGCCCTTTTTTTTAACTCGCGCAATACCAAGCTTTCTCGCTACCACTGGAAAGCATAGGTATAGTGCCGCCCCTCTTCGCGTGAGCGGTCGTCGGTAACGAGGCCCAATCCCACGCGAAACCGAACGCATGACAAACCCGCAATTTGGAACCGGGACGATTCCTCGCCTCGCCTGTTGTGCTGCGCGCAAACCGGTGTAACGCGATGTTTCGCCCCACCCAGCATTTGCTTAAATAAAAGAACAGCGAGGAATACTCCATGCTCGAAGTCATCAACGACTTCCTCTCAGGGAAAGTACTGATCGTGCTCATTGTCGGGCTCGGCAGCTACTTCACGATCCGCTCGCGTTTCGTACAACTGCGTCACTTCTTCCACATGTTCGCGGTGTTCCGCGACAGCCTCAAAAGCAGCGCCGGTCAACTCAGCTCGTTTCAGGCACTGATGCTTAGCCTTGCCGGCCGCGTCGGTGCAGGCAACATTGCCGGTGTCGGCATCGCCGTGACGCTGGGAGGTCCTGGCGCAGTGTTCTGGATGTGGGTGACGGCACTGGTCGGCATGTCCAGCAGCTTCTTCGAATGCTCCCTCGGCCAGCTCTATAAGCGCTGCGATTCGGACGGCACGTACCGCGGTGGTCCGTCCTACTACATACAGCACGGCCTGCAAAAACGCTGGTTGGGCATGATCATGGCGTTCCTGTTGCTGGTGACCTTCGGGTTTGCCTTCAATGGCCTGCAATCTCATGCCGTTACCCATTCGCTGAACAACGCCTTTGGCCTCAACACTACTTACACCGGGCTGGCGCTGGCGATACTGCTGGGCCTGGTATTCATCGGTGGCATCAAGCGCATTGCCAAGGTCGCAGACCTGCTGGTACCCGTGAAAACCCTGGTGTACATCGGCGTGACCCTTTACGTGATCGTGCTGCAGTTCGATCACGTGCCTGGGATGCTGATGACCATCGTCAAAAGTGCTTTTGGTCTTGATCAAGCGTTCGGCGGCCTGATCGGCAGCGCCATCATCATGGGCGTGAAGCGCGGTGTGTTCGCCAACGAAGCGGGCCTTGGCAGCGCACCCAACGTCGCCGCAGTCGCGTCGGTCGAGCACCCGGCGGCACAAGGCGTGGTTCAAGCGTTCAGCGTGTTCCTCGATACCTTTGTGATTTGCACGTGTACCGCGTTGCTCATTTTGCTGTCGGGCTTCTACACCCCGGGTTTTGAGGGTGACGGCATTGCCCTGACCCAGAACTCGCTGGCTGCCGTAGTGGGCGACTGGGGCCGGATGTTCATTTCGGTGGCCCTGTCGTTGTTCGTGTTCACCTCGATTCTCTATAACTACTATCTGGGCGAGAGCAATTTGCGCTTCCTGATCGGTGAAAACCGCAAGGCGCTGATTGGCTATCGTGCGCTGGTCCTGGTGTTGATTTTCTGGGGAGCTATCGAAAACCTCGGCACCGTGTTTGCGTTCGCTGACATCACCATGACGATGCTCGCTTTCGTCAACCTGATCGCCCTGTTCCTGCTGTTCAAAGTCGGCATGCGCATCCTGCGTGACTACGATGACCAGCGCGCTGCCGGCATCAAGACCCCGGTGTTCGACTCCGCCAAATTCCCGGATCTGGACCTCGACCTGAACGCCTGGCCAGCCAATCCGCCAGCGGCTGCCGCCAAGGCAGAAGCTGAGCCACAAGGCGTACCCGCAGCGCAACGCTGATCGGTACACAACGGGTGCACACCCTGTGGGCACCCGCCTGCTGGCGATGACGGACTGTCAGTTGACGCATTAGTGTCTAACATACCGCTATCGCGAGCAGGCTCGCTCCCACACGTCATCTCTTGCGGAGACTTCCCATGGTTCCCAATTCCTTTCCTGCCGCCCAGCACGTCATGGTGCTCTACACCGGCGGCACTATCGGCATGCAAGCCAGCGCGAGTGGCCTGGCCCCCGCATCTGGTTTCGAAGCACGCATGCGTGAGTACCTGCACAGCCAACCCGAATTGATGGTGCCGCAGTGGCGCTTTCGCGAGATGTCGCCGCTGATCGACAGTGCCAACATGTCACCGGCTTACTGGCAACAACTGCGCGAAGCCGTGGTCGATGCAGTGGATGTACAGGGCTGCGACAGCGTGCTGATTCTGCACGGTACCGACACCTTGGCTTACAGCGCGGCCGCCATGAGTTTCCAATTGCTGGGCCTGCCTGCCCGCGTGTGCTTTACCGGTTCAATGCTGCCGGCCGGCGTAACCGACAGCGATGCCTGGGAAAACCTCGGCGGTGCACTGGTTGCTCTGGGCCATGGCTTGGCACCCGGCGTTCATTTGTATTTCCACGGCGAACTGTTGGACCCGACACATTGCGCAAAGGTACGCAGTGTTGGCCGGCATCCTTTCAAGCGTCTGGAACGTCAGGGCGGCGGCGTAAAAGCGCCCATGCTGCCCGAGGAGTTGCATTACCGAAAACACAAGCAGCAGGCGAAGGTCGCTGTGCTGCCCTTGTTCCCGGGAATTGATGCCGAACAACTCGATGGCGTGCTCAACAGTGGCATCCAGGGCTTGGTGCTGGAGTGCTACGGCAGCGGCACCGGACCGAGTGATAACCCGGCGTTTCTCACAAGCCTTGAGCGAGCGCGGGACAACGGTGTCGTAGTGGTTGCAGTGACGCAGTGCCATGAAGGTGGCGTAGAGCTGGATGTGTACGAGGCCGGCAGCCGATTGCGCGGCGCAGGCGTGTTGTCCGGTGGCGGCATGACGCGTGAAGCGGCCTTCGGAAAACTTCACGCCTTACTCGGTGCCAACCTGGAAATTGCCGAAGTCCGACGTCTGGTCGAACTGGATTTATGTGGTGAGCTGCGCTGACTTTGCGCCGTCAGGCATTTGAGCCCTGCATTAACACAGCAGCAATATCGACAAGGCCTACATAGTTAACGCACCCCTGGCTGGCAGCTCCCTAGTATGAAAGTCACCCGAGGCATCGCCCGGATAGCTTCCAAACAATTGCCAGACAGGGATGTCCATGCGCTCACCAAAAACACCCGCTATTCAGCAAAAGCCTACCCCGCTTAGCGCCCGCGAAGCACTGATTACTCAATTGTGCGTGGGCCCCGATTTTACCGAGGTCGCATCTGCGCTGTTAAAGACGGCGTTAAGTTCAGCGTATCCAAACATTGATATCGACCCGAACCTCGCTTTGGTTGGAACACCCGTCTGGGAAATTGTCGAGGACGAAGTCACCGCCTTACCACCTTTTTATCAGGCGCTCAGCGACATCCTCATCAGGCAAGCACTGCTCAATACTTCGCTTGTTTACCTTGAAGGCGAGCACTTCCTCACTCAACTGCCTAGTGCAGACCCCGTCATTCATCTACCCGTGCGTATTGGGGAGATCTCCAGCACCGTTAATCTTCTGGCGCGCCTTATGCCCGACGCTTACCAGAAGCTACAACTCGACTTTTGGAACACTACCAGTGGAGACGGGCCGCAGTGGCATGAGTTGTCCAAAACCCTGCGCGGTATCTGGAATGTAGATCAAGTGGCTGGATGGACTGACGATGACTGCCGTATGGCACGCCATCTGTTCAATGCTGCAGACCTTTCCAGCCGAAAAATCAATAACCCCTATAACAGCCAAGCCTGCTTGATTGATTTCGACGAGATCGACGGTCTGAACCTGAAACATCCAAAAAGTATTTCGCTCGCCGTTCTCATCGGCACACAGCCCACCGGCACCAGCATCCTCATGTTCTCAATCCTGAATGGGTATGAAAAATTCGACTCACTGCAAGCACTAGGTTCAGCCCTGCTTGCGCATCTGATTCCCTCCTCGGCGCGCAAGGAAATACAGTGGCGGCTATTCGAGCCTGAGGGTCATTTTTTTGACCAGCAAGCCTGTGTGTTGATGAGTATGCAAATTGAAGCCATTGGCGAGATTTTCTCTGCGACCATCGACCCGATTGGTGAGCAGCCCTCTGCCGTCAGGCAACCTGTACACGGTGTGGAACTGCTGTCGCAGAAAGGACAGAGCCTGCAGTGGTATTACGATTTGCTGCCCGCCTGGTTACTCAAGGCGTCCAGCAGCGACCTGTCACTGTATTCCCGACGCCTGAAAGATCTGGTAGCGATGCACAGTTTGAACGCGGGCCAGTCCTACCTTGATGACATTCTGCCCATCAAGCAGTTCGCGCTTAAAGCTTTGAAAGATGAGATGGTTAAAGCGCACGCCGATGCCGAGCAACTGGAGCTCGAAGTGTTCGAAATACGTGTTCGCAGCCAAGTCATCTGGGGATACTTCAGCGTTCCAGGAAAGACCGAAACCCGCGTCTTTAGCTTTGTCGAACTCGCGTTGGAGAATCTGATCGCATTGCCCATTGGCAACAAGACTCTTTACTCGAAAAACGGCAAGCCCCCACCCACGTGGATGACGGTCAGCTACATAGAAACGCTTATCAGCCGGATAAATATTGGTAGCACCTACCCCGCTCTGGTCAAACGTACGCTGCTTGATGATCCTGGGGAGTCATTGCGTCGACAGGCTTTGTACACGCGGCAACTGCAAACTCAACTACCGCTATTGGCACTGCAGTGCAAAATAAACAACCAGGCAGGAATTGACGAAAGAGGCTGCCGCTACGTATCAGCGATCTTGCAACCCGACGTCGCTGACCGCCAGGTAGAGGGACAGCTAATCGTTGTACGCCCATTGGCCTTCGCCCCTGAACGCAGGGGTACAGATGCCGCGGACGTCGTTAGCAACATGTTCGTGATCGGCCCTCAAGACCTGACTGCTGGCCCCTGCCTGCTTTATCGCCCGATGCTCGACCAGCCATTGACCCAATACCCCTCGTTTACCAACTTGTTATATGCCATTCAGCAATCGCCCAGCTTGCGCAACTCAGTGTTGGCCTGGCTTGCGGATGACGTGCGTAGCGACTATGAGCGTTATGTTTTTCCAGGAAAGCTCCCTTCCCCATGGACGGTTGCAGAGTTTGCGGTCGAACCAGACAAACTTTGGACAATGAGCGGCCCCATGTCCTTGGGCACCCAAGTAATCAGTGGCGATCTGTTTGCAGCGCTGTTCAACGCCAACGCCAACGCACTGGTCGGACTGGCTGATCGTCAATCGGTATCAAATACCGAAAGCCGTTGGGCAACCTTCAAGCAATCTGGCTGGCTGATATTCAACATGGTTCTCCCATTTCTAGGCCGGACCGCGGGCATCACAACCTGGATCTGGCAAATCGTGGACCAACTGCAAGCGCTCGTCGAAGCCACAGAACAGGGTGAAAAAAAGGAGCAATGGGGGGCTCTTGTCGACGTCTTGCTCAACCTCAGCATGGCGGTAACCCTGCACATCGCCAGCCGCAGCGAACCTGTCGGGGAGCGTGTCGACATTGAGAGCGTTACCCTCACCACCCCATTGAAAAATCCCACTGTCGTAAAACAGGCACCGGAGATCACCGTCGGTGAACGGCTTCCTAGTCCATATAAATCCTTGCACACCAACGGCGCCTTGAATCGAGACCCCGGGACTCTGGCGACGGTGCTGGACAGTTTCAAAATTGCCAAGCCTGAAGGAGTGGGCAATGCCTCAACCGTTATCGGTGCGCACCATCATCTTTATCCGCTGAGGCAACACTGGTACGCCCCGGTCGGACAACACTGGTTCGAGGTGACAGTCGATGAAAACGGTCTCGTCTTGATCATTGATCCAAAGGTTCAGGGCCGAACAGGCCCGGCGTTGATTTCCAACGCCAGGGGGCAGTGGTTTATCGACACCCGCCTTCGCCTGCGCGCTGGCGGATTGAAAAGCCTGAACGATAAAGCCAAGGCTGAACTGGCAAAAACAGAAACGCTGCTGCGCATGGAGCTCGGGAAGTTTGAAAGCGAGAAGAAAAGCTCACAAGAGCAATTGCAAAAAACCCGTCAGGAGATGACCGACGCGCCCAGCACATCGGTCAGCGCCAAGCGGCAACTCTACCTGCAAAAACTCGAGGCGCAGCGCACCGACTACGAAACTGCGCTGCAAAAACTTAAAGCCCTCAACGTCTCCGTAGCGTTGCCTGATTATCAGCAAAAATCAATCAGCTACATAAAGGCGCAGCTCGACCTCACACAGGCAGGCATCACAGAAGCGCTAACGACGTTCACGCCAACAATCAGAACTGTCCTGGATCAAATTGAGCGCCAATCGCTAGACCCACAAGTACGTCACATCGAAGACGCGCAAGTCATGAATGAAATGAGCCAGGATATGATTGAGCGCCTGGACTACCTTCAGGAACGCTTTGTCGCGTTGAAGGCATTGGGCAAACAAGGAATGCTGCTGATTCAAAGCACAAAAAAAACGCTGCCTTCCTATACCAGCGATGACCTGAGAGCATTGCAGGTCATGATGTCGCGTAATTTGTGTTTGCGCCAAGACACCACCACAACATCGCCTGCGGCATGGGCCGCCATTGATAGCATCGTCGATAACGCCGACATCGCTATCCAGAGTTTGCGCGACAGTCTGGAGGAGCGGAGTGAAGCACGTCTCGACGAGCGAATCGATACACTGAGCGGTTTGTACGAACAGTTCAATTCCGTGGACGAACGCCTGCAGGATTTCCAGCAAGAATTTCCCGTACCCGTGCAATTGGAACACGTTGCCAGTTTGCGCCAACAGGTCAAGGGCTTCAATCAAAGGGCGATGACCCATCTCGTCATATTACTGGGGGAAAGGACCCTCCTGCGCTCTCGGCCATCCACGCCCCAGTTCACGCCTCGTCCCAAAAGAACGTTCATCAGAACGCTCTACAACGGCGTGCTCATCGGCGAGCCCCGTCTATCCGCTCTTGGCCTGGAGACTCATCTGGTGGACATCAAATCTCCTTTTACCAGCAAGGTCCTCGCGACCTTTCATGAAAAAATACCGGGGGTGTGGGTGCAGCGCATAGAAACCTCCCAGTCTGTACCTGTTCCCCAAGACCTTCAGGCCAGCGTTGACGCCGGACAGGCATTGCTCGATGGAGTAGCTGCGTTTAATACGCGTGCCGCCGAGCAAATGAACCGAGCGGGTCGTACACCCATGGGCGTCGAATTCCTGTTTCATCAGCAAGCCTTGAAGCTAGAACGAGCCAGCAGTGCCATTGATCAATCCTTGACCAATGCCAACCTGACAGAAAGCAGTTCAATCAAGGCCGCTAGCGTCAATAAAGCGCTTTCCACCGCAACACAGAACATCTACACGCAAGCCCACATCAAAATGTTGAATATGATCAAGGAGCAACCGCCTATCGCCTCCAGCATTGAGTGGCTCAACAACAGAAAAAAAATAAACATAAAAAAAACCGTTAGCCGTCGGCGTATTTCCCGTAGCGCCAAGTATCAATACCTGGACGAATACGCAATCAGTGATCGTGCCACCCATAAAGTCCTCTGGTATGCGCACTTTCAATACTCCACTTCATGGACCCCTTCCAAGTCCTTTATAACGGCACGGTTGAAGACCGTTGAAGAACAGAGCAGAGGCCCTGCAGCGGATATCACCGAAGGGTTGAACGAGGCACAAAAAATTGCGTTCAACCGCAGCGAGATCAACCTGCAACAGGCAAGCAGACTGTTCTTTGCCCTTTAAGACTCACGACCATCAGGTGAAGTGTTCCTGCGCGGCATACAACTTGCTCGCATTCAGTCAACCCACGGCTGGAAGCGAGCATGCTGCACTCCCACCTCACCACCCTGAATGCCGTCTCTCTGGTGCTCAACACCTTCAAGGATGAAGGCTTGTCCAGCGAGGCGCTGCTCGCAGGAAGCGGCATCAGCGCCGCAGATTTAAGCCGCGCAGACACACGCATCACCACCAATCAGGAGATGCAGGTCTGCGCCAATGCGGTTGCCCTCAAGCGTGATATTGGCCTTGAGCTGGGCCGACGAATGCACGTTTCTTCCTATGGCATGCTTGGTTACGCGTTGCTCACCAGTGCCACCTTCGGTGACGCGTTACGCTTGGCGATGCGATATCCAGCGCTGTTGGGAACACTTTTCGAACTCAGCCTTGCAGAGGACGGTGAGCGCGTGTGGTTCGTGGCCGCCGACTACCGAGAGAATCCGGCACTGGCGGTGTTCAATGCAGAGTTTTGCCTGGTGTCGCTGAAAGTCATCTGCGACGACTTGCTCGGCCATTCGTTGCCGCTGCTGTCCGCGCGCTTCGAGCATGCCGCACCGGACTATCAAACCTCATACGCCGAACACTTCGACTGCCCACTTCAATTCGAGGCACGAAACAACGCGTTCGCTTTCGATAAGCGCTGGCTGGACCAACTGTTGCCACTTGCCGACGTTATCACCCACCAGGCTATGGCAGAACGTTGCCGCAAACAGAACATCGAGTTCACCGGAAGGCAGGCATGGTTGGGACGGATTCGCCATTTGCTGGGCGCGCAATTGAACGCAGCGCCAGGACTTGAAGGTCTGGCACAGCAAATGAAATGCTCGGCGCGCACACTGCGCCGGCACCTAAAGGATATGGGGTGCAGCTATCAAGAACTGCTGGATGAACTGCGCTTCGAGCAGGCCAAGCAAATGCTTTGCGAAGACCAAGTGCCTATCCATCGCATCGCCGAAGCGCTGGGTTTTAGTGAGACTGCGAGTTTCCGCCACGCCTTTGTGCGCTGGAGTGGCGTAGCGCCCAGCCAGTTTCGCCCACACTGATACCCCGACGAGTTCAGCTTCAGCGCCCCGAGCTGGCGCACTCCTGCGCCAATAAGGGGCGAATTTCGGTCAAAGGTTTTGGCCATATCAATCCCCTTTTGGCCTTTCCTGCCGTTCCTTGAAAGGCAGCGCGCCGCAAGACTGTGTTCAACCGAATCAGCCTGCGGAGAACAAGAAAATGCTGACGATCTACTCGGACGATCACCACCTGCACCACGGCCGTTGTGAATTGATGGACGGGCAACTGATGCCCTGCTTTGAAATGCCCTCGCGTGCCGACCACGTTCTGCAACGCGTGCAAAGCCAACAACTCGGCCCGGTCGAGGCGCCGCAGGATTTCGGGCTCGCACCAATCGAACGCATCCACAGCCGCCAATACCTGGACTTCTTCAAAGGTGCATGGGCACGCTGGACCGAATTCAACACCGACGGCGACCTGCTGCCTTACACCTGGCCGGCCCGCACGTTGCGCCGAATCATACCGACCAGCCTGCACGGCCAACTCGGCTATTACAGCTTCGACGGCGGCGCGCCGATCACCGCCGGTACCTGGCAAGCGGCTTATAGCGCAGCGCAAGTGGCGCTGACCGCCCAAGCAGAAATCCAGCGTGGTGCGCGCGGCGCCTTCGCCCTTTGCCGGCCACCGGGACATCACGCCGCCAGTGATTTAATGGGCGGTTACTGCTACCTCAATAACGCCGCCATTGCGGCCCAAGCCTTCCTTGATCAGGGCCATAAAAAGGTCGCGATTCTCGACGTCGACTACCACCACGGCAACGGCACGCAATCGATTTTCTATGAGCGCAGCGACGTGCTGTTCACTTCCATCCACGGTCATCCTGAAGCCGAGTTTCCGTTCTTCCTCGGTTATGAGGATGAGCGCGGCGAAGGCGCCGGCGAAGGTTTCAACTTCAACTACCCTTTGCCCGCCGGCAGCGGTTGGGACAGCTGGAGTGCGGCCTTGGAACAAGCCTGCCAGGAGATCGAAAAATACGCCGCCGACATCGTCGTCGTCTCGCTGGGCGTTGATACGTTCAAGGACGACCCGATCTCTCAATTCAAGCTCGACAGCCCTGATTACCTGGCGATGGGCGAGCGCATTGCGAAGCTCGGTGTACCGACGCTGTTCGTCATGGAAGGCGGTTATGCGGTCGAAGAAATCGGCATCAATGCCGTGAACGTTCTCGAAGGTTTTGATCACGCCCAATGAGGAATTAGAACGATGAAAAGACTCAAGCGTTTTATCGCTCCCGCGCTCTGTGCCGCTGTGCTCAGTAGTGCGGTCCACGCTGAAGAACGAACGTTACGTGTCTACAACTGGTTCGACTACATCACCCCAAAAGCACTGGAAGATTTCAAGGCGCAGAACACACAGACCAAACTGGTGTACGACATTTTCGATACCAATGAGGCGCTGGAAGCCAAGCTGCTGACCGGCAACTCCGGTTATGACGTGGTGGTGCCATCCAACGTGTTCCTCGCCAAGCAGATCGAGGCCGGCGTTTTCCAACCGCTGGACCGTAGCAAACTGCCGAACTGGAATCACCTCGATCCCAAGCTGATGAAGCTGATCGAAGCCAATGACCCGGGCAACAAATTTGCCGTGCCGTACATGTACGGCACCATCCTGATTGGGTTCAACCCGGACAAGGTCAAGGCTGCGCTGGGCGACAAGGCACCGGTGGACAGCTGGGACCTGATTTTCAAGGAAGAGAACATCAGCAAGCTCAAACAGTGTGGCGTCGCCCTGCTCGACTCGCCGTCGGAGATCCTGCCGCTGGCCCTGCAACACCTCGGCCTGGACCCTAACAGCAAGAAGCCGGCGGACTACGAAAAGGCTGAAGCACTGCTGATGAAAATCCGGCCGTACATCACCTACTTCCACTCCTCAAAATACATGGCCGACATTGCCAACGGTGACATCTGTGTCGCCGTGGGTTATTCCGGCAGCTTCTCTCAGGCAGCCAACCGCGCCAAAGAGGCCAAGAACGGTGTGATCGTCGATATGCGCCTGCCAAAAGAAGGCGCGCCGATCTGGTTCGATATGCTCGCTATTCCGAAGGGCGCGAAGAATACGGAAGACGCGTACACGTTCATCAACTACCTGCTGCAACCGCAGGTGATCGCACCGGTCAGCGACTTTGTCGGCTACCCCAACCCGAACAAGGACGCCACGGAAATGGTCGATCCGGCGATCCGTAACAACCCCAATCTGTACCCGACCGAGGCGGCCATGAGCACGCTTTACACCTTGCAACCGTTGCCACGGGATGCCGAGCGTGCGCGAACCCGCGCCTGGACCAAGATCAAGTCCGGAACTTGAAACATGGCAAATAAAAAAGACCCGCCAATGTGCGGGTCTTTTTTTGCCTGCGATAACTATCTACCGCCCCGCTCACCTGGCCGCCCATTACTTTGCATGGATACAGCGCTGCACAGTCGTCAGTGCTCACATCGGCAAAGGAAACGGCCATGCCTTATATCCCTTCGACAGTCTCCGACGATTTACTGATGCAACTGGTTACAGGCCCCTCGGTCAGGGAAGTCGCCTCGTATGCACTCAGCCAAGAGCTTGGCATCGCCTACCCGGGCCTGAATATCAACCCGGCACTGGCCATGGTCGTGACGCCGACCTGGAACATCACTGAGGGTCATGTCACAGCGGGCATAGCCCGGTTTGAATCACTTACCGATGCCTTGGTGCGGCTTAGCCAGTCAGCAAAGATTGCGAATTACATTGACGGTGAGCACTTCCTCACCCTGCAGCCGCATGCCATACCCGCGATTCATCTGCCAGTAAAAATCGATGTCATCGCACGCATGATCAACCGACTCATCCCACAGTTATTCTTGATCTATCAAGAGCAACAACTGGATTACTGGAGCGAGTCTGCCGACGATACAAAACCCCGCTGGCATAAGTTATCCAACTCGTTGCGCAATCTCTGGAACACAGAGCAGATATCAGACTGGGACGCTGACCAAAAGGCCATGGCACGGGCCGTGTTCGAAAACCCGGACCTGACAACCCGCAAGCTTGACGATAAATACCAAACCCAGGCCTGCCTGATTGACATCGACGAAGCGGAGGACCATTTATGGAACCTCGAAGTGGCGGTATTGGTGGGTACTCTGGGTGATCGCACACTGGTAATCACGCACTCGGTCATCGAGGGTTTCAGACACTTCGATTCACTGCAATCATTCAGTGAAACATTGCCTCAGCGCATTGCCCCAACGTCGACTGCACATGAGTTGCGATGGCACTTGTATGAGCCCACCGGGAATTTTTTCGATCACCAGGCCTGCGCAATAATCACCCTTGAAGTCGACGCCATTGGTCTATTGAGCGAGACAATCTCGACACAGACACCCTCTGCGCGAATCAACGCAACGGCCGAAAATTTCAACGAGCTCAACCAGGAACCCGAGTCAAATTTCAGCCGCATCCAGCAATGGATACCTGACTGGATGCTTGACGCAAAAACCGAAGATCTCAGCCGTTACAGTCGGCACTTGATGGACCTGGCTTCACTGCGCGAGAAGCAGGCAGGAAAGTCTTTCCTGGATGACATCCCCCCGCTGCCGACTTTTACGCTGCAAGCATTGCGCGACCGGGTCACCAAAGACCATCCGGAAGCCTTGGGTATCGCGCTTGAGAATATTGAAATCACCATTGTCAGCCCGGTCATCCTGGGCACGATAGCCATCCCGGGGGCTATTGATACAGTTACCCTTTCGCTGACCGACCTCGCGCTTCAAAACCTGATAGCCGTGCCACTGGGTAACAAGAGCGTAAGGCGTACCGACGGCAGCACGGTCGAACAATGGATGACGCCAGCCTACCTGGAAAAATTGATTACCGATGTCAACGTCGGTGAAGCCTATCCCGCCCTGATTAAAAATAAACTGCTCGCAAATGCAGCAGAAACCCAACGACGCGAAGCGCTTTTCAGCAGTCACCTGAGCATTGAGCTGCCGTTGCAAGCGCTGCAATTGAAAATTCGTGGCGAGGCCGGCATAGACGATCAGGGTTACCAGTATGTGGTCGCTGCGATGCAAAATAAGGTCACCGATCGGTATGTCAGCGGCCAAGAGATTGTCATTCGACCGCTGGCGTTTATTCCCGGAGGCGGCACAGGCGACAACGCTGACGAGGTCGCCAATATGTTCATCATTGGTCCCCGGCATGCCGACCAGGGACCGTGCCTGCTCTTTCGCCCAATGCTCCTCCCTGCGCTGCTGCAATATCCGTGCGAAACCAACCTGCTGTACGCGATCAAACACAACCAACTGCTTCGCCAATCGGTTCTGGCCTGGCTGCCGGACAACGTACGGTTCAACTATTCGCAATATGTGTTTCCCGGCCAGCTCCCGTCAGCCTGGACGTTGACGCAATGGCTGGTGGACTCAACGTCGACATCGGCCCTGATGGGCGACGCCAGGCTTGCTGAAACACCATTGGCGCAGCCCTCCCTGTCGACGATGTTCACCGCCAATGCCAATGCACTGATCACCCTGGCGGACCGCCAGTCCGTTTCCAACGCACAAAGTCGCTGGGCCACCCTCAAGCAAGGGGCCTGGATGTTGTTAAACATTGCGTTGCCGTTCATGGGACGGGCAGCAATGACGACAGCCTGGATATGGCAAATCATGGATGACTTGCACGAAGCCAATGAGGGCAATGAAAAGGGTGACACCGAACACACCTGGTCGGCACTGACGGACCTGCTTCTGTCATTGAGCATCGTGCTGGCCCATCACGCAGCGGCGCGCCACAAATCGCCCTCACGAGCACTCGAAAAAGCACTTGACGCACTGTCGGAGAATACCGTTACACAATCCCCTCGCAAAATCACGATCGTTCAGCAATCGAGTGTGACCGATCAGCCGCTGGCAGCGACGCACGAGACGTCGCTGTATGCCAAAGGCGCCCTGCTGCGTTCGAGTCTTGGGGATACGCTTGATGGGTTAGCCATTCCAAAACCGCGAGGCTTATCAAGTCCTTCGCTCCTGGCAGGTCCTCATCAGCATTTGAGCACGCTGAATAGCCGATGGTATGCACAAGTGGGTCAACGCTGGTTTGAAGTCATGCTCACGGATCAAGACTACGTTCAGCTCATCGATACACGTAAAACCCCATCGCGGACCGGCCCGCTGCTGACCCACTCCGCAGCAGGCGAATGGTTCATTGATACGCGGCTCCGACTGCGCGGAGGGGGACGCACTCGTAAGGACATCGCGCGAGAAAATGAACAGAGAAAAACCGAATTGAAACACCAGCTCTCAATATTTGACTCGAACCGGGAGGTGATGACGGCCGAGCTGAAAACTGCTGAGGAGGCATTCGGGGCACTGACCTCAGAGATCGACAACCCCACCGCTCAACAACTGACCAGGACCCTGCAATTACAGATTACTGCCTACGGTATCTACATCGATCAGCTCAAGGGGTACAACGCGCTTGAGTCCATCCCCAACTACCGTGCGGTCCTCGTCAACTGCATAGACAGTGAGCTATTGCTGATAAAAAAATGGTTCACTCTGCAAAATTCAGATTTCGGTAGCACGCTGCTGCGCTCACTTGCCTTTCTGGATAACAAGCCGACCGGAACGACCCAAACCGCGCGTCAGACTCATCAATACAGCATCGACTTGACCCAGGAAGTGATCGTAAAGAGCGAGTTCGCGCTGGCCCGAATCGAGGAAATGAAACGACTGGGCCGAGAAAGTACAGAGATAGCCAAGGAGTACATCAAGATGGCTTCCAGGTATGTCGTTCCGGATCTCAAGCTTCTCCAGATCAACCTCGCTCAAGAGCTTTGCATCGTTGAGGCTGACGGCATTGCCACCGGTGCAGCCCACGAGACACTGGTTAATCTTGTCTCAGACGCGGTTATCACCATTCAGTCGTCCATGAACCTCGCCAACGAAAGCTATGCCCTTGCACTTTCTGAGCGGATTGATGGGCTCAGTGATCTTGTGGACCAATTTGCAAACATTGACCAGCGCATCCTGGATCTGCCCGGAGAGTACACCGGGCAACTATTGCAACCTTCGCTAGACCTTATGCGTCAGCGTATCGAAGCCTTCAATCAGCAAACGGTGAAATACCTGGCCGGCCTGCTATATGAACGCAAGACTGTCGAACCGACACCAGGGCCATCTCGCCCCTCTGTTTTACCCCAGCGGCTGATAAAAACCCGCTTCAAAGGCACAGTGGTCGGCAAGCCCAGAGTGCGGGCGAATGTTACCGACACCGATCTGGTGGACGTAACCTCCCCCCTCACCGGCAAAATCATCGCTACCTTCCACGAAAAAACACCTGGCATGTGGGTTGAGCATGTATCGCCCAAATCACGAACGCCGGTTACCCATCGTGCCACGTTGAATACCAGCATGAAGAACGGTGAAACGCTGCTCGAACAACTGACAGCGTTCACCCGCCGGACCGAGTCGCACTCAAGGATTGCGCATCGTATCCCTTGGGAAATTGAAGAGATGTTTCATCAACAAGCCAATCGTATGGAGGCGGCAGCCCAAGCGATCGATAAAGCCTTGATTGACGAGAACGCTACCGACACTGGTCCCAAGTCTGCTAACGACGTGATAAAGCAACTCACTGATGGAGCAGCCGAGCTCTACAAAAAAGGTCGCGATATCCGCATCAGCATGACCAAACAGCAGCCACCAACCGCCGGGCGATTGGTATGGCTGCACGGTAAAAACCTGGTGAAAATCAGTAAGTCGGCGAAACGTCAGCACCTTAAGGGTTTGCGCAAAGACTTTATGGATGAGTATGAGATTCGCGATAAGGCCACCAGCGAAGTTCTTTGGTATGCACACTTCCACTACCCAAAGGAGAACACCCCAATCGGGTCCTTTACTAAGGCGCACCTGAAGACCGCCAAGCAACGCATGCTGGGAGGCGCGTTCGAACCAGGCGCAATAGCGAGTGAGCTTCAGTCCATCGCTATTTATCGGGCCGAAATTAATCATCGACTGGCGACTTCATTGTTCTTCAACTAAATCCATCAACCCTGGTTCAGGACCTGCTGGATGAGATCCCGAACACTGGCATCGCAAGGAAGCGGCCATGACCGACAGTGATACAAAAAACGGCGCATCACCCCTCAAGGAAAAAAGTGATCTCGTGAGCCAGACCAGCCATGGCACTACGCTTAACGAGGTGGCCTCGCGTCTGCTGCAGCCTGCGTTGAAAGAGCGGTACACAGACTTGGAAATCGACCCCAATGTGGCACTCGTTGCAACGCCTCAATGGCTCGTGGTTGAGGGGAGCGTCCAAGCGGGACAATTGCGCTTCGAAGTCCTCACCGATGTGCTGGTTCGCCAGAGCCTTTCAGGCGAAAAGGCCAATTACGTTGAGGGTGAACATTTTCTCACCCTCGATTCAAAACAGAAGAATCCTGTTTGTCTGGCGGTCAGCATCGAAGAAATCGCCGGGATGCTTAACGATATGGCACCTTTTTTGTTTGTTGAGCTTCAGGCCCGCCAATTGGAGTTCTGGAACACAAAAGGAAAAAAGATCGCCCGTTGGGCAGAGCTGTCCGACTCATTGCGCAAGGCGATGAATGTGCAACAAGTGCCTGGTTGGGACGTCGTCGAATGCGAAATGGCACGGGAAGTATTTAAAGATCCGGACAACACCACGCGCAAAAACGCCGACGCTAACTTATCGGCGATTCAGGCCTGCCTGATCGACATCGACACGCTGAACAATGATATTCCCAGTCATCTGGTGATCGGCGGTGCGCTAGTGTTGAAAGCGACGTATCGCCAGCGTGAACTGCTCACGATGTATACGATCGAGCGTGGCTACGAGTCTTTCAGCTCAATGACACAGTTGGGACAAACCCTGCTGGCTCGCATTAACGATCTACTGCAAGGGGATGATCTGGATTGGCGATTGTACGAGCCTGAAGGCAACATTTTCGACTACATGGCATGGGCACTGGTCTCGGCGCAACTCGATGCCATAGACCTGCTGAAATTTCCTGAGGTATCCGATGCCGATAGCTTAGAACCGCAAGCAGGCCTCGACACGCTGGATCAGGCGCGTTTCGAACAACTCGTGGCGTCAGTACCGCAGTGGCTTGGCAGCGCCTCTGCGCATGATATTGGGGACTACAGTCGTTATGTAACGGCACTCGGCAATCTTTACCGTGAACCCGCTTACAAGGCCGCCAGAAATAAAATCCCTTTCATCAGTGATCACGCGCAGCACTTGATGCATGAAGCCATTATCGCGGACCCGCGCGCAGTGGATGCGGCGAGTCTTGCCCTGAATGAACTTCAAATCAACGTCACCAACAGCTTTACGGTCAATAACTTAACCCTGCCCAACCCACTCGATCACCGTGTTGAAACACTGGCTGACTTTGCATTGGAGAACGAGGCACCCTACCTCGCGACGCTGTCGTTCAAACACGGCCAGCCCGTTCCAGACTGGCTGACGCCCTCCTTCCTGACGTCCATCGCGGAGCGGATAAACATCGGCGATGCATACCTCAAGCTTCTCAAGCGCACGCTGATCGAAGACCCCCAGACGTCTCGACAACAGGAAAACTTCTACCGCGAGCAGCTGCGTCTTCTGATGCCACTCACCGCGCTGGAAGGCAAGGTGCGCCAACGAGGCGGCCTTGATGAACAGGGCTATCGCTACATTTGCAACCTGTTCGATCCCGGCCCGGATGGAGTAGCAGACATTGCCATTTATCCACTGACGATGACGCCTCAACACCGTCTTAACAGCGTCAGCGACACCGTCGAAAACATGTTCATCATACGACCCCGCAAAGAAGAAAATGCGACTTGCCTGCTCTACCGTCCGCTGCTGGATCAACCTTTGTTGCAGTTTCCGTCTCGACAGAATCTGCTGTATGCGCTGCATCAACCCGGTGAACTCAGGGACTCGGTGCTGGCCTGGCTTCCAAACAAATCACTGAGTTTTGAATACGCTCAATACGTTTTCCCTGTCGGGTTGCCCTCGCCCTGGTTGATAACAGAACAGCTGATCAATCCCTTACATCGCTTCGACCGGTTCGGGCGCGTAGTTTTCGAAAGTGATGAAATAACCGGTCATGTTCCGGCAGCCTTGTTCAAAAGCAACGCCCAGGCCCTGTTAACGTTGGCCGATAAGCAATCGCAGTCTAATTCCGAACGGCGTTGGCATTTGCTCAAGGACAGCAGTTGGGCACTATTCAACGTCACTACCAACTTGCTCAGCGGCACCGTGGGCACCGCGGTCTGGTTATGGCAGACCATCACCCAATTGCAGCAGGCAATTGACGCCCACGAACGCGCTGACAGCTTCGTCGAATGGGCGTCGGTAGCAGACATCCTGCTCACCGTCGGCATCATCCTCAGCCATCACGCTGTCATGCGGCGTAACACACTATCGCAAGCCATTCGAGGGCTTGAACACGCGAAGCGACCTGAAATCGAGCGCACGCCTACCATCGTCAACTTGCGACCCGCCGTGTTGGGTGGCGAATTGGCACCCGCGCATTGTCGCTCACTCGAAGTGGCAGGCACTGTGCCGCGCCGCACAAGTACGGCCCTGGCGGCGTATCTCAACACGCTCAGCGTCGACGCGCCCGACCTTACCGATAACGATTTATCGACGCTGGGTGATGCACCTCCGCACCTCTATCAACTTAGCCAGAAAACCTATGCTCGAGTTGCCGAGCGCTGGTTCAACATCGTCGTAGATGCAGAGGAACAGGTGAGCATCGTGCATGCGGATGACCCCCTCAGACTCGGTCCTTTACTGGCACAAACCCGGGCCGGCGAATGGGTGCTTGATTTGCGCTTGCGATTACGGGGTGGCGGCCCGAAAAATCGACTGAAGTTGCTGAAGGCGGAGAAAGAACATCGCAAGCGTGAATTGGAAAACACCCTTCGTTCATTCAAGGCGCAGGAAGCCTCGAAGGATGCAGAGCTGAAGAAAATACAAGCAGAGATGTTCTCGGAAAATAACGCCATCTACGACGAGCAGTCTGCTCGTTACATCGAAAAACTGGAGGAAATGATCAATGCGTTTCAGCAGGCACTGGAGCAGTTTCGCGAATGGCGAAGTCTCGGGGGGACGGTGGGTTATACCTACGACTTGCTGCGTATGAGCACCGAGCAGCAAAAGTACCTGGCGCTATGGTTCACCGTCAAAAAGCACCGATACATTGCTGCCAGCAATGCCCTTTCGCAAGACTCTGGACCAGACAGGTTGCCGCTGCACAAATACATAGAGAAAATTCAACTGACAAACGGCCTGAGTAATCAAATGGTCGAAAAATTCGAGATCTCGCGTAACACGCTGGAGGGCATGAGTGCCGCGGGCCGATCGGGGGTCACTGAAGCACTGAAAATCGGGCGCCTGTTGCCTTCGTTTACGGCACTGCAACTAAAAGCCAATGAAATCGGCATGGCCCAGGAGCTCTGCATGCAAGAGCAAGCCAGCTCAAGTATGGACGAAGCGCGTAACTCCATCGGCAGCATCATTGTGGCTACCGCCAATGCCGCACACACAGTGGCTGAACGGATGAAAGCAGACCGGACCACCAGTGATCTCCCGCCAGCCATCGAGACATTCAGCGGCATAGTCGACGTATTTGCAGACGCTAATCAGCGCCTGCAAGAACTACCAGACGCCTATCCCGGGTTATTCAAACAACCTCAACTCGATCGCTTGCACAGCCTGTTCACAGAATTCTCTGAACTCGCGCAAAACCGTCTGCAGTCACTGCTACCTGAGTCCGAAATACCAGACACGCAACAATCGCTCGAGCGAGGGCACCCGCCGTTACCTCGTGCAACGATCAAAGTCAGTAAGTCACGACCGCGTAATCCCGTCGAATCCCAGGCACCAAAAACAACTGACGCGCCCTTCAAGCCGTTTACGCCCGGCACGCGTCACCAGCCGGTACAGCGGCTGGATGACGCGGAAGTTATCGAGGTTGGACTAAAACTGAACAGTGGCGCGGAAAGCTTCATAAAGCATTGCCGCAAAGACGCTGCACGACCCGGGCGAATCCCCACCGAAATGCAGGACCTGTTTAATCAGCAAGCGGTGAAGCTGGAACAGAGTGCGACTCGCGTGGATCAAGTCATGGCGAGAACGAACAACGAGCTACCGGTTGGCGCGCTCAGTTCGGAAATGCGTCAAGCAGCCAAAAAAATGCGTACACAAGGGATTGCTGTGAGGGCGGACATGTATCAACAACGCAAACCCACACAAAGCAGCTTCCAGTGGATGCATGAGAACCAGCAGGTCGACGTCTTTCGTAACAGCCAAGGGCGCATCAAGACCAAGCAGCTTGGCGACTATTTCCAGGAATACCGGATTCTCGACAAGACTCACGGCGGGCGAGAATTATGGGTAGCTCACTTCCATTATGAAACGTTTAAAAGCTCCGCCAACCATCCCACGGCGGCTCATTTGAAAGTCTCGGACACCTTTTTGAAAACACTGACGGCAGAACATCAGGCGGCGCTTGTCACTTTCGAGCCGATCGATGGCGCTCTTCGCAAGCTGGATGATCCTGAACTGCGAAAGCTATTCCTGGACCTCGAGCCCAAAAGCGTTAAATCAGGGTAAAGCTTCACGTGCACCAGGCTGCCCGCAGCCTTTGAAGCGCCTCAATAATGGCGGTTTCAGGCACCGCAGCGAACCCCAGAACCAGTCCGGCTCGCTGGTTCTGCGGTGTCTGGGAATCCGGCAGCCAATAACTGCTGAGCGCATTGACCTCAACACCCACCCCGGCAGCCGCTTCGACCAGTTCTCGCTCGCGGGCCAAAGATTCGACAGCGACAGTCAAATGCAGACCTGCCGCGACATTCGGCAGAAGTCCAACGCCAGGCATATTTTGTGGCCAATTGGCGAGCAAGGTATTGCGTCGACTCAAGGCCGCACGCCGCATGCGGCGGATGTGCCGTTGAAAGTGTCCGGCCGCCATGAACTCCGCCATCACCGCTTGGGTGCTGACTTCGGAATGTCGAACATCCACCGCGCGGCGCTGTGAAAAAGCGTCAACCAGGCCAGAAGGTAAGACCAGGTAGCCCAGACGGAGCGCTGGGAAGGCGACTTTGCCAAACGTACCAACGTATAAAACCCGCCCCTGGCGGTCGAGCGCAGCCAAGGGCGCCAATGGCGCACCGCTGTAGCGGTATTCGCCATCGTAATCATCTTCGACGATCCAGCCTTGGTGTTGTTCAGCCCAAGCCAGCAACTCGAGGCGGCGAGCCAGGCTCATGACCACGCCGGTCGGGTATTGATGCGACGGCGTGACATATGCCAGCCGACAATCACTCAGCTTGGCCAATGCGTTGCAGTCGATGCCTTCGCTGTCCACCGCTACACCCTGCAATTTCGCGCCCGCCACAGCGAACGCATGCCCAGCCGCGCGGTACCCCGGATTCTCGATGGCTACACCATCGCCCGGCTCCACCAGCAGCTGTGCACAAAGGCTAATTCCCTGTTGCGCGCCACTGGTGATCACTATTTGCTCAGCCGAGCACTGCAGTCCGCGTGAACTGCGCAAATACGCGGCAATTAGCCCTCGCAATCGCGGGTCACCGGCAGGATCGCCATAACACAGCTGCTGTAAATCCGGTTTGCGCCAGAAAGCCGCGTTCAGCTTGGCCCACACTTCAAAAGGAAATAAATCGAATGCCGGCACACCCACGCGAAATGCGCGAGGCGGACCACTGGGCGGCTTGGCTAAATGATTGTTTTCGACACGCTGCAGGGCACCGTTGTGGATAACTTTACTGGATGAAACAACAGGTAAATCCAGCCAGTTTGTGGATAAGGCTGTGGGTAACCCTGTTGAAAACCCTGTGGATAGTTTTGTGGATAGTTTTTTTCCCGTAGGCACATTTTGCGGCAGTTTCGCGACATACGTGCCGTCACCGACACGGCCCTCGATAAAGCCTTCCGCGTACAGCTGATCGTAGGCGCGGACCACGCTGTTTCGGGAAATTGCTAGCGCCGAAGCCAGGTCTCGGCTCGCCGGCAATCGCGTTCCACTGGCCAGCCTGCCGTCAAGCACGCGCACGCGCAGCGCTTGATAGAGCTGGCGACTTAACCCCAGGCGTCGATCAAGCTCGATTCCCGCGGGGTTGAATGACAACGGCAGTGGCTGGCTGGACATGGCATTGGACCTACGAAATTGGTCATTAATGGCTCTTACAACAGACCAATAGCCTGCCTACGATGAAGGCATTCGCCAAGGGAAACTTCCATGTACCTGCCAAGCAGCTTTGCCATCAATGATTTGCAAGAAATGCAGAAACAGATGCTCGGCACCCGACTGGCCATTGTGATTACTCAGGGTGAACAAGGGTTGCAAGCCACTCATCTGCCGCTGTTGCTGAATGCTGACGAAGGGCCGAACGGTACCCTTTACGGCCATTTCGCAAGGGCGAATCCACAATGGAAAGAACTGCAGAATGGCGCCGAAGCCCTGGTCATATTTGCCGGCGCAGAGGCTTACGTCAGCCCGGGGTTTTACCCAAGCAAAGCCGAGCACGGCAAAGTGGTGCCGACCTGGAACTACGTTGCGGTGCACGCTTACGGTACGGCTGAAGTGTTCAGCGATGCCAATCGCCTGCTCACGCTTGTAAGTGCGTTGACTGACCGTCATGAAGGCAACCGTGCACAGCCCTGGAAAGTCGCCGACGCACCCGCCGACTACATCGACGGAATGCTTAAAGCCATCGTTGGTTTTGCCCTGCCCATCCAGCGTCTGGAAGGCAAGCGCAAACTCAGTCAAAACCGCAGCGCCGAAGACATCGCCGGTGTGCGCAAAGGGTTGGCTGCCAGCCCTGATGTGCAAGACCAGGCCCTCGCCCACTTGATGCGTTAAGGAATGAACATGAGTCAGATCGAGATCCGCCAGGTCGCCGCCGACGATCACGCCGCGTGGTTGCCGTTATGGCAAGCCTACCTGCGCTTTTACAACACCGAATTACCAGACGCTGTCACTCAAAGTAGTTGGCAGCGCATGCTCGACCCCAGCGAGCCGACACATTCAGCACTGGCCTGGATCGATGGCAAAGCAGTGGGCATGGTCAACTTCATCTACCATCGCTCGAACTGGAGCATCGAAAACTCCTGCTACCTGCAAGATTTGCTGGTAACGCCGCAGAGTCGTGGCACCGGCATCGGTCGTCAGCTGATTGAATTCGTCTACAGCACCGCTAAAGCAGATGGCTGCTGCAAAGTACATTGGCTGACCCACGAGAGTAACGCCACCGCGATCCAGCTCTATGAGCGCTTCGCCGAACGCCCAGGTTTCATCCAGTTTCGTAAAGCCATTTAAGGTTCATGGAGAACAGCATGTCGACTTCACTCGCCGATTGGAAAGGCGTCCCAGCCCCCACCGCCACACTGCTCGAAGGGCGTTTCATTCGCCTTGAAAGACTCGATCCGGCGCGTCACGCCGACGGTTTGTTCAAGGCCTTGCAAGGTCCGGGAGCCGATCCGAAACTGTGGGACTATCTGCCGTACGGTCCTTTCCCTGAGCGCAGCGCATTCAACGATTGGTTGAACAATCACGCAGCCTCCAGTGATCCGTATTTCTTCAGCGTCATCGACGTCGCCAGCGGCGATGTGCAGGGCATTCTCAGCCTGATGTCGATTGTGCCAGCGCAGGGTCGCATCGAGATCGGTCACGTCACATTTGGCGCAGCGATGCAGCGGTCGCCGAAGAGCACCGAAGCGGTTTACCTGCTGGCGAAAGAGTCGTTTGCCTTGGGCTATCGACGCCTGGAGTGGAAGTGCAACAACGCCAATGCCCGCTCCAAATATGCAGCCGAGCGCCTGGGTTTCAGTTTTGAAGGGGTGTTCCGCCAGCACATGGTGGTCAAGGGACAGAACCGCGATACGGCGTGGTATTCGATTCTGGACTCGGAATGGCCAACGGTCGGGGCAGGTTTTGAGCAGTGGTTGAGCGATGAAAACCAGACCGGTTCAGGCCAGGTAAAAACATTGGCGCAGTGCCGCGGGTAAATCAATGCGCGCCTGGAGAGACTCTCCCGGCGCTACGCCAACCCTCAGTTGATGTTGCGCTGAATACGCACCACGCCCATCTTCAATCCAAACGGACGTAACACTGCATTGAGCGACTTGAGCGTCTGATTACCTTCCCCGTGTTCGATGTGCACCAGCGTACGCACCGATATTTTGCACATTTTGGCAAATTGGGTCTGATGCATACCTGTGACTTCCAGACGCAGTCGACGAACAGCCTCGCTCAACTCTAGGGTGCCTTGAGCAAGTGACTCTTGAATGCTTGCGATCAACAACGCCCGGGCATCAATGCTAATTGTCATTTCAGCCCCCAGTTTTTCAAGCGCTGTGCAAGATTTCGCAGGGCAATCGCAGGATGATTCATGGTGGCGTCAGGAAGACCGCTAGCGCTAAGAATATCTGGCAGAGCCATTAAGTGATCTGCGTCCTCGCGCAATCCTTCATACAGTGCGTCAGGGTCTGAGACCCCACGCAATGAACTACAAACCTCTCGCCATTGCACCTCGCCTGCGACCTCCAGCGCTCTGGGCCATTTAGTTGTGCGCGTTACGCCTTCGTCATCCATCACCATCGGCGCTAAATCATAGATTGGAGCAAGGCGCAAAGCATCAGCGGTGCGGATGATCGAAGTGTTACGGCCATGATTATCCGAGTTGCCAAGAATTTTATTGAGCAAGTCGCGACGCAAGTAGTCACGTGCCAGGTCAGGAATCTCAGCTTCCTGCCCAGCCGTCCTCCAGAGCTGAGCCAGGAGTTGCATCACTTCTAGATGGTTCATGTAACTACCAGGAACGATCACGCCCGCCAGCGAGTAGATGGATTCAACCGCGAATCGCTCAACACCGTGGTCTGTCACGTTGCGATCAAAGCGCTTCATCCAAAGGCTGGGCTTTGCCGCTTCTTCCAGGGCGAGCCCCTCTGCTGCGACCGTCTCTATCCCTAAAGCATGCAAGGCCTTGTAGTAGTGAAACTCGCTTTTAAGAATGTTCTGATCTGTTTGGCTAGACTTATTACGGGCAAATTTCACAAACCAATGCTGAACTACCTGATCGTCGTTCAGCACCGCATCTGGATACAACAAGCCATCACGTCCTTGCGTCATCAACAGTTTTGGGGCTTCACCACCTGCCCCGGTTGCACCTCCAATTGCGGCGCCCTGCTCGTAGGCGTACTCCAGAAATGTGTTATCGCGAGCAATCACTTCCTCGCGTGCAAAACCCATTGCAGTCCTTTCAACGGAGGCTTCAACCGACTCCTTGATGCGCATGTGGCCAATAGGTGCGGGAGTGCTGCGCCCCAGCAAGTACAAATCTGCACTTATTCCCTCAGGTTTTTCCTGACCAAGGCGCGCCATAAGGAATCGCTTGGCCGCTCCGGCAGGAACTATATCGAGCAGGAAAGCAGGCGCTTTTTTCAGAGAAAAGCTATCCCAGTCCAGTGGTAACTTCGCGCTGACTGCTTTGGAGAAAGGTGATTCGATGCATTCAAAATTAGCTGCCACGTAGTCGTTTTTGTAACCAAACCGGCAAGGACCTTCGAAGCCTTTTTCAGGGTCAGCAAACACCAGCGTCATTGCATCCAGCCACTTCCCGGACGTATACGTCTGGAGCGTCAACGTGTACATAAAATCACCTGCATTTAAATGCGCTTTTGCACAACGGAAGAACGGCATGAATGCAATATAGTGCAGACAAGAATGAAATGCGCGGTCGGTTTACGCATTAAAATGCATTTTTTCATGCATTGTCAGCGCTAATACGCATTAAAATGCAGATAGCCAAATAAACCGCAGACATCATTCTGTAAAAACCCTCCGCTATACAGGACGCCCCCGTTTATAACAAAAAGGCTGTCCACTCATGCCCTTCTCGCCCCAGCGCTTGGCGCTCACCATTGCACTGCTGATCAGTGCCAACGCCGCCGTGGCCAAAACCGTGCAAATCGATAACGCCACCACCACTGCGCAAACCCTGGGTGGCAGCGACACGCTGACGATTTCCGGCCCTGGCAGCATTTCCAGCGGCGACAAGACTGTGAGCCTGAAAGATGGCACGAGCGGCGCCGGGGTGATCATCGACAACTCGGGCAAGATCGTTGCGACAGGTGCCAGCGGCAGAGCCATCGACAGCAGCGGCGACATTACCCAGGCACGTAACTACAGCATCTATAACCGTGCGGGCGGACAGATCCTGGGTGGCAACGACGCCTTGCGCATCAACAGCAACTTCGCCAGCGGCAGCCTGTTGATCGACAACAGTGGCGTCATCCGTTCGACGAGCGGCCAAGCCCTGGACCTGGATGCAATACGCAGCGCCAACGTAAAAACCACCATCATCAACCGCGCAGGCGGGCTGATTCGAGGGGACGCCAGCGACGGCATGAAGACCGGTGCGAATGCGACGATCACCAACTATGGCGAAATCTCCACGGGCGATTCGCACAATGCCGACGAAAAATTCGACGGCGTCGATATCGACAGCGCAACCGGTGTGACAGTCACCAACTACGGCACCATTTCCGGCGGCCGCCACGGCATCACCACCGACCTCGGCGCCACGCTGACCAACTACGGCCAAATCACGGGCCGTAACGGTTCGGGTTTTGGCTCCGATGGCGACGGTACGGTGATCAACTACGGCATCATCACCGGCGCCTACTCGGGCCTGCAACCGAATGGCGACGGCGATGGCGTAGACATCGACAAGATTGCCCATATCGAAAACTACAACATCATTCGGGGTGTCGGCGCGGGCGGCGTGGACAAGGGTGGTTTCGCCAATGGCAGTGAGGGCATTGCGTTGGGCGGCGGCTACATCCTGAACGCCAAGGGTGCGCTGATCAGCGGCGCCAATAGTGCAATTCTGGTGGATGACGGCAGCGGTGGTTCCGGTGTGGCGGCGACCACTCTGGAGAACTTTGGCACCATTCAGGGCCTTGATGGTTTCGGCGTGAAATTCGTCGGCGAGTTCGCGGACACCGTGATCAACGGCGGCACCATCAGTGGCAGTAACGGTTTGGCGCTGGACCTGGGCGGCGGCGATGACAGCCTGACGCTGCGCAATGGCAGCCATTTTATCGGCATGGTCGACGGTGGCACCGGCTACGACCGCGTGGTGATGGACGATGCTGCAGGAGGTAGTTTCGGCGCCAGTCGCAACTTCGAATGGCTGGAGGTCAAGCAAGGTGCCTGGACCCTCACCGGTAGCGGCGACTTCAGCGACGGCGGTGCCGTGCGCAACGGCGCAACGCTGATCAACCAGGGCGGTATCGCGGGCAGCATGACCGTTGATGCGGGCGGCGTGTATGCCGGTGGAGGATCGGTAGGCAATTTGCTGGTCAATGGCACCTTGCGGACCAACACCCAACTCGGCACCGCCACGGTGGTGCATGACCTGACCATGGGCAGTGGCTCGACCCTGGCCTACGGCGTCAATGCCGATGGCAGCAGCGCGCCCGTCAAGGTCGGTGGCGTGGCCAATCTGAATGGCGCAACGCTGGCGGTCAATCCTGCCAGCGGTACTTATCCATGGCAGAACCACTACACCGTGCTGCAAGCGGCGAGCATCAACGGGCGCTTCGGCAATGTCACCAGCGACTACGCGTTCATCACGCCGACCCTCGCTTACACACCGACTCAAGTCGACCTGACCTACACCCGCAACGACGTCGCCTTCAACGACTTCGCGGTCACCGGTAACGGCAGCAGTGCTGCCAACAGCCTCGCATCAATGGGCAAAAACAACGCGCTGTACAACGCACTGCTGAACACCACGACCGCCACGGCGGGCACTGCAATCGAGCAACTGGCCGGCGCCAGCAACGCCAACCTGACCAGCGCTACGCTCGGCGCCAGCAGCCAGGTAGGCTCAAGCATGATGTCGGCGATGCAGCAAATGGGTGGAGGATCAGGACTGTTGGTGGGCCTCGATCAGCGTGATACCCCGGTGCTCGCCGCCAACGGCGTGCCGTCCGAGGCACGAAACCTCAACGACCCAAATGCGCAAGGCCGGCTCTGGCTGCAAGCCATCGGCGGCTACGGCAAGCTCGAGGGTGAACATGGCAGCAGTGGTTTGGAGCAGCGCACCAAAGGCAGCGTGCTCGGTGCTGACTGGGCGCTCAATCCGCAATGGCGCGTGGGCGTGCTCGGTGGCTATTCGAGAACTGATCTGGACGCCACTGGTGTCGATGGCAATGTTGAGAGCTGGCACGCCGGTGTCTACGCCCTGCGCCAAAGCGGCCCGTTCGCGCTACGCCTCGGCGCGGCTTACAGCGGTCACCAAGGGATGAGTAAACGCACGGTCGCCTTCAACGGCTTTAGCGATCGTCCAAAAGGCGACTACGATGCCGACAGCCAGCAGGCCTTTGCAGAATTGGGCTACGCGATGGGTCGTGGAAGACTCAGTGCCGAGCCGTTTGCCAATCTGGGCTATCAGCGTTATCACCGCGACAGCTACCAGGAAAAAGGCGGCGCCGCGGCGCTGCAGGTCGACCAGCAAACCCAGGACAACTTCAGCAGCACCTTCGGCCTGCGCCTGGCTCACTTGGGCACCCTGGACAACGGCATGAGCCTGACCCCACGCATGACCGCAGGCTGGAAGCACACGTATGGCGACGTCAGCAGTTCGACCCGCCAGGCTTTCGTGGTAGGCGGCACGGCGTTCAGCGTCGACGGCAGTTCGCTGGACCGTGACAGTTTGGTGCTGGAGGCGGGTCTGGACCTGGGCCTATCCGCAAGGCATACGGTAGGCCTTGGTTACAGCGGGGAAATCGGCAGCAATAGCCGCAATCACGGGTTGATCGGGCAGTGGCAGATGAGCTTCTGAAACGCTGTAAATCACGGGCAAAAAAAAGGGGAGCACATGCCCCCCCGAGGTTTAAAACGGTGTATCGAGGCTGTTAACTCAGCCTTCGATCTCGATCAGGATTTCGCCCGGGTTTACCCGGTCGCCCTTGGCCACATGAATGGCGGTGACTTTGCCGGCGATGGCTGCCTGGACTTCAGTTTCCATCTTCATCGCTTCAGTGATCAGCACGGCCTGGCCAGCTTTCACCGTGTCGCCTTCCTTGACCAGCACGTCGACAATGTTGCCCGGCATGGTGGTGCTGACGTGGCCCGGTGCAGTGGCTTGCTTGCGCTTACTGCTGCCACCGCTGACGAACTCGTTGAGCGGCTCGAACACCACTTCTTCCGGCATGCCATCGATGGACAGGTAGAAGTGACGCTTGCCTTCAGCCTTGACGCCGACACCAGTGATGTCGACGCGGTAGGTTTCACCGTGCACGTCGATCACGAACTCGGTCGGCACGCCTTCGCCACCTGCCGAGGCCACACCGCCCGCTTCAGGAATCGGCAGTAGCACTTCTGGAGTCAGGGTGCCGGCAGCACGTTCTTCGAGGAACTTGCGACCAATGTCCGGGAACATGGCATAGGTCAGCACGTCTTCTTCAGACTTGGCCACAGCGCCGATTTCAGCACGCAGCTTGGTCATTTCCGGCTTCAGCAAATCAGCTGGACGAACATCGATCACTTCTTCGCTGCCGATGGCCTGGCGACGCAGTTTCTCGTTCACGGTGCCCGGCGCCTTGCCGTAGCCGCCTTGCAGGTAGAGCTTCACTTCGTTGGTGATGGTCTTGTAGCGCTCACCGGCCAATACGTTGAAGAACGCCTGGGTACCGACGATCTGCGAGGTCGGGGTCACCAGCGGCGGGAAACCGAGGTCTTCACGCACGCGCGGAATTTCGGCCAGCACTTCGCTCATGCGGTTCAGCGCGCCCTGCTCTTTCAACTGGTTGGCCAAGTTGGAAATCATCCCACCCGGCACCTGGTTGACTTGAACGCGGGTGTCGACGGCGGTGAACTCGCTTTCGAACTGGTGGTATTTCTTGCGCACCGCGTAGAAGTACAGACCGATCTCTTGCAGCAACTCCAGGTTCAGGCCTGTATCGAATTCGGTGCCTTTAAGGGCCGCGACCATCGACTCGGTGCCTGGGTGGCTGGTGCCGGATGCGAAGCTGGAGATCGCGGTGTCGATGTGATCGGCGCCGTTTTCGATAGCCTTGAGTTGGCACATGGTGGCCATGCCAGAGGTATCGTGCGAGTGAATGAACACGGGCAGCGACTGCTCGGATTTCAACGCTTTGACCAGTTCGCCCGTCGCGTACGGGGTCAGCAGGCCGGCCATGTCCTTGATCGCCACCGAGTCGCAACCCATCGCTTCCATCTGTCGGGCTTGCGCCACGAAAGCGTCGATGGTGTGCACTGGGCTGGTGGTGTAAGCGATGGTGCCCTGAGCGTGTTTGCCGGCTGCTTTGACAGCCTCGATGGCCGTGCGCAGGTTACGCACGTCGTTCATGGCGTCGAAGATGCGGAACACGTCGATGCCATTCACCGCGGCTTTGGCGACGAAGGCTTTGACCACATCGTCGCTGTAGTGGCGGTAGCCCAGCAGGTTCTGGCCACGCAGCAGCATTTGCAGGCGAGTGTTAGGCAGTGCCGCACGCAGTTGGCGCAGACGCTCCCACGGGTCCTCCTTAAGGAAGCGAACGCAGGCGTCGAAGGTCGCGCCGCCCCAGCATTCCAGCGACCAGTAGCCGACTTTGTCGAGCTTGTCGCAGATAGGCAGCATGTCTTCGGTGCGCATGCGGGTGGCGAGCAGCGATTGGTGGGCGTCGCGCAGGATGGTGTCGGTTACGTGAATACGCTTTGTAGGTAAAGAGTTGGACATTGTTATTTTCCTCACAGGCCTGCGTGGGCGGCGATGGCGGCGGCGATGGCCAGGGCCAGCTCTTCGGGTTTGCGCTTGATCGAGTAGTTGGTCAGTTCAGGATGGCTTTCAACGAAGCTGGTATTGAACTGGCCGCTACGGAATTCCGGGTTACGCAAGATTTCCTGGTAGTACGCGGCGGTGGTCTTGACCCCTTGCAGACGCATGTCGTCGAGGGCGCGCAAGCCACGGTCCATCGCTTCTTCCCAGGTCAACGCCCAGACCACCAGTTTCAGGCACATGGAGTCATAGAACGGCGGAATGGTGTACCCGGTATAGATCGCCGTATCGGTACGCACACCTGGACCGCCGGGCGCGTAATAACGGGTGATCTTGCCGAAGCTCGGCAGAAAATTGTTTTTCGGGTCTTCGGCGTTGATCCGGAACTGCAGCGCAAAACCGCGGTGCTGGATGTCTTCCTGTTTCACCGAAAGCGGCAAACCGGAGGCGATGCGAATCTGCTCGCGAACGATGTCGATGCCAGTGATTTCTTCGGTGATGGTGTGCTCGACCTGCACCCGGGTGTTCATCTCCATGAAGTACACCTCGCCCTCGGCGAGCAGGAACTCCACGGTACCGGCGTTTTCGTAACCCACGGCTTTGGCCGCACGCACCGACAAGTCGCCGATATAGGCACGTTGTTCCGGGGTCAGTTGCGGGCTCGGGGCAATCTCGATGAGCTTCTGGTTGCGCCGCTGAATCGAGCAGTCTCGCTCGAACAGGTGCACGACGTTGCCAAAGCTGTCACCGAGGATCTGCGCTTCGATGTGTTTCGGGTTAACGATGCACTTTTCCAGGAACACTTCTGCCGAACCAAATGCTTTGGTGGCTTCGGAAATGACCCGAGGGAAGGCTTGTTCAAGGTCTTCGCGGCTGTCGCAGCGGCGAATACCACGGCCGCCACCGCCAGAGGTGGCCTTGAGCATCACTGGATAACCGATGCGGTCACCTTCGACCAACGCTTCGGCGATGTCTGCGACATTGCCTTCAGTGCCGGGAGTGACGGGTACGCCAGCCTTGATCATGCTGCGACGGGCTTCAGTCTTGTCGCCCATGCGGCGAATCACTTCCGCCGACGGGCCGATGAACTTGATGCCACGCTCTGCGCAAATATCTGCCAGTTCAGCGTTTTCAGAGAGGAAACCATAACCTGGGTGTAACGCGTCGCACCCGGTTTCCACTGCCAGATTCACCAGTTTGCGCGCATTCAGGTAACCCGCCAGTGGCTCGGCTCCAATGCTGTGGGCCTCGTCCGCGCGCTTCACATGCAAGGCATGCCGGTCAGCGTCGGAATAGATCGCAACTGAGCGAATGCCCATCTCGGCGCAGGCACGCACGATTCGTACGGCAATCTCACCACGGTTGGCGATCAGGATCTTTGTTATCACTTGGAATTTCCCTTGAGCCGGTGGCACCCACGACCTGCTAGACCAGGTCGACGCGTGACTAAATGTTTCAATTCAGTCGCGAGACCACACTAGCGCCCACAAGGGATTAACAAAAATGAATAATAATTGGGTTAGCCATAAGTAAAGACTTATAGTTGAGCCATTCGCCTATGGCCAGAGTCTCTAGACAATGCGTAAGTCGCTGATGCGTATGACATTGCGTCAATTGCAGATTTTCAATGAAGTCTGTGATTTGCGTTCTTACAGCCGTGCGGCTGATGAAATGTCGCTCACACAACCGGCAGTTAGCCTACAGATTCGTCAGCTCGAGGAGCTGATTGGCCAGCCGTTGTTCGATTATGTCGGTAAAAAACTCTACATGACCGAGGCCGCCGAAGCACTTCAACGTGCCAGTCGCGATATTTTCGGGCGCCTGGAAAACCTCGACATGCAGCTTTCAGACATGCAGGGATCGCTTCAGGGGCAACTGAAACTGGCGGTTGAATCCAGCGCCAAGTATTTCGTCCCGCATCTGTTCGCCGCCTTCAAACGCCAACATCCAGAAGTGAACCTGCAACTGACGGTGGTCAACCGGGGCCAGGTGATCAGGCGTCTGTCAGATAACCGCGACGACCTGGTGATCATGTCGATGGTGCCACAGGACATGGGGCTGGAATTTTTGCCGTTCCTCAACAACCCGATCGTGGCTGTTGCACCGCCCGATCACGCGCTATGCCATATGGGTCCGTTACGCTTACAGGATCTGGAACCCTACACGCTGCTGATGCGCGAGTCGGGCTCGGGTACGCGGCTGGCGTGCGAGGAATACTTCAAAGAGAAACGCGTGCACTTCAACCAGACCCAAGAGGTTTCCTCAGCCGAGGCGCAACGAGAATGTGTGCTGGCGGGTCTGGGCGTGGCGTTGTTGACTCGCCACGCCCTGAACCTTGAATTGGCAACCGGAGGGTTGATCGAGTTGCCGGTCGAAGAGCTGCCGTTGTATCGCAGCTGGTGCCTGGTGCAAGCCAAAGCCAAGCGGCTGTCACCGGTAGCGCATGCGTTTCTTGCGTTTATCCGCAGCGAGCGGGTGCAGATCAGCGCGCTGGTTGAGCGTTTCGACGGGACGCTACGGGA
This sequence comes from Gordonia sp. IEGM753, assembly GCF_050321825.1. Lineage (NCBI taxonomy): Bacteria > Bacillati > Actinomycetota > Actinomycetes > Mycobacteriales > Gordoniaceae > Gordonia > Gordonia sp. IEGM753. The sequence goes on along the minus strand of NZ_JBNQGB010000003.1, from coordinate 182,383 downwards.
GCTGCCTGCCAGTAATTGAGTTCCAGGTCGGCCGGGAAGTCACCAATCTCGGCCAGCAGTTGGCGACGTTCGCAGCGGTCTTCAATGGCGCGGCGAAATTCCATGCGGCGTTGATCTTCTTGCTGACGACGGGTTTTGGCGACGCTGTTGCGTTCTTCGTAATGCTGGGCCATTTCGAGTCTCCCAAGGCGATGACGGGAGTTTCAAGATAGGCGCCGGGGATGACGGTTTGGCGGCGGGTGGGTTACAGGCAGATGAAAGTTGTCATGTTTGAGGGCGCCTTCGCGAGCAGGCTCGCTCCCACAAGAGAACGCGATCAAATGTGGGAGCGAGCCTGCTCGCGATTAAGGTCGGAGCGACCTTACGGCAACGTCAGTCGTCCAGCGCTTTCACTGACTTGGGCGACAACCGCAGGCTGCGTAAGCTGCGTTTTACGCTTTTCAGGTGATTGACCAGGCTTGGACCGCGCGCCATGGCCACACCCATTGCCAACACGTCGATCACCACCAGGTGGGCGATACGCGAAGTCAGCGGCGTATAGATTTCGGTGTCTTCGTGCACATCAATCGCCAGATTGACGGTCGACAGCTCAGCCAACGGTGTCTGGCTCGGGCACAGCGTAATCAATGACGCGCCGCTCTCGCGAACCAGGTTGGCGGTAATCAGCAGGTCCTTGGAGCGCCCGGACTGGGAAATACAGATAGCCACGTCAGTCGGCTTCAAGGTCACCGCCGACATTGCCTGCATGTGCGGGTCGGAATAAGCCGCCGCCGTCAGCAGCAGGCGAAAGAACTTGTGCTGGGCATCTGCAGCCACCGCACCCGAAGCACCAAAACCGTAGAATTCAACCCGCTGCGCCTGAGACATCAGCGTCACCGCCCGCTGCAACTCCACCGGATCGAGTTTCTCGCGAACCTCCATCAAGGTGTGCAGCGTGGTATCGAAAATTTTCAGGCTGTAATCCGCGACGGAATCGTCTTCATGGATCGCGAACTGACCGAAGCTCGCGCCGGCCGCCAGACTCTGCGCCAGTTTGAGCTTCAAATCCTGGAAACCGGAGCAACCAATGGCGCGACAAAACCGCACGATGGTCGGCTCGCTGATGCCGACGCTGTGAGCAAGGTCCGCCATGGAACTGTGCATCACCGCCGCAGGATCAAGCAGCACGTGGTCGGCGACCTTGAGCTCCGACTTGCGTAAGAGGTGGCGTGACTGGGCAATGTGTTGCAGCAGATTCAAGGGGCTGGACTCTTTGTTATTGGCAGGTGCCGGGGATGTAGCGCGCTTGTAGTTATACTACAAGAAATCGCTTTTTGCCTGCTCAAAACGTAACCACGCGCCTCTATTTCAGCTGCGCTCGCGCCATGTAGCATGACGCACCTGGCAACAGACACGGCGTCAAAAACGTCGACTATCACCTGCTCTTATATTAACAAGCTAATCGCTAGTTTAATTTATCACTATAAATTAAATCCACAAACCCCCTCACACATGCACTAATCAATACACCACGCGCCACACATTATTTAGGTACATTACTTAAGCAGGAAGCAACTAACTTAATTAAAGGAGCTACACCCATGAGCATTAAAACCAAAGACTGGACCGCACAAATCGATCGCATGCCAAACGCTAATTCTTTCCGCACCTTTGGCACCGTAACCGTTGCGCACACTGGCATCACGCCAACCCTGGTGATGACGGCGATGCAAGACAAGTCATTTGATCTGCGCCTGGAATTGAAACTTGAGAAGTCCGACGGCATTTCATTGCAGGTTGAAACGGACAAGTTCGTTGAATTTAAAGAGTTGGGGAGTTCGTCGGTGAGCGGCGTCAGCATCTTCTTTGAAGGTGAACTACTGCACCACATTGATGAAGTATTGATTACACACTAAGTCCTGATTAAAGCCCGAAGCGCTTTTCGCCAGCCAGCCCCTTGCCTGGCCAGAAGCTGCTTCGGGCTTTTTGCATTCATTCACTCGATAGCTGCTTTTGTAGCAGCCTCGCCAGCCCGCCAGCCTCGATGGGCCGACTGATCAGATAACCTTGCACCTCGTCACAGTTTTCTGCTCGGAGAAACTCAAGCTGTTCCTGGCGCTCTACGCCCTCCGCCACCACCTTCAACGACAATCCGTGAGCCATCGCAATGATTGCCCGGGTAATCGCCGCATCCTCGCTGCTCTGCCCCAGGCCACGGATAAACGTTTGGTCGATTTTCACGTAATCCACTGGAATGCGCTTCAAATAGCTCAGTGACGAATAACCGGTGCCGAAGTCGTCGATGGCCAGTTTCACGCCCAGGTCACGCAGTTGCTGGAACGTCGCAATAATGTGCTCGACACTGTCCAGCAACTGGCTTTCAGTCAATTCGAGCTCCAGGAAATGCGGCGCCAGGCCGGTTTCTTCCAATACCTGCCTTACCAGGCTTACCAGTTTGCCTTGGCGCAATTGGTGCACCGACAAATTCACCGATACCCTTATTGGCTCCAGGCCCTGACGCTGCCATTCGCAGGCTTGCCAGCAGGCTTGGCGCAATACGAACTCACCGATGGGGCCAATCAATCCGGTTTCTTCGGCGAGGCCGATGAAGTCAGCGGGAGGCACTTGACCCATGGTCGGGTGATCCCAGCGCACCAGGGCTTCAGCGGCGTTCAGTCGGCCGGTGGCGAGGCACAATTTCGGCTGATAGAAGACTTTCAGTTGTTTTTCTTCGATGGCTTTGCGCAGTTGATTTTCCAGTTGCAAGCGCTCCAGCGTGCTGGCTTGCAGGCTGTCGGTATAAAACTGGAAATTATTCCCGCCCAAATGTTTCGCATGCTGCATCGCCATATTCGACTGGCTGACCAATGCGGAAATTTCCCGGGCATTGTCGGGCAACATGCTGATGCCCATGGAAGCGCTGACCACCAGCTCATGCCCCTCTACCGTTACTGGCACGCGCAACTTGGTCGACAAGCGCGTGGCCACCCGAGCCAGGCTCGAGAGGTTGCCGTAGGCGTCGAACAACACCGCAAACTCATCGCCTGACAACCGCGCGATGGTGTCGGCTTCTGGCAGCGCATTCACTAGTCTGCGCGCAATTTTCTGCAACAACTGATCGGCAACTTCGTGGCCAAGGCTGTCGTTGAGTAATTTGAAGCGGTCGAGGTTGATGTGCAGCAACGCCAGGCTGCGACCGCCCTGCCGCACTCGCTGATGAGCTTCGCGCAAACGCTCACGGAACAATGAACGGTTGGCCAAACCGGTGAGTTCGTCGTAATGGGTCAGGTAGCGCATGCGCTCCTCAGACTCACGCCGAGCCGACAGATCGGCGAAGAAACCGACAATGTGGCTTACGTTGCCCCGCGTATCGCGCACAGCGTTCAGTTGCAGCCATTGCGGGTACAACTCGCCGTTCTTGCGGGTTTCCACTAACTCACCTTGCCAGGTGCCGTGCTGCTCAAGCGCCTGGTGAATCGTCGCGTAGTGTCGGCGAGCGTCGCGGCTGCACGGCAGTTCCACCACGTTTCGCCCGAGCATGTCCTCAATCTCGTAACCGGTTACGCGGCTGAACGCCTGATTGCCGGCAATCAGCGCGTAATCGGGATCGAAGATGACAATGCCTTCGCTGGCCGCTTCAAAAACCGTCGCCGCCAGTTGCCGCTGTTCTTCCAGGCCTTTACTGACACTGATGTCGCGGCGGGTGCCGACCATGCGGATAACCTGGCCATCTTCGCCGCGCTCGACCGCTCTTCCACGGTCCTCGATCCAGACCCAATGCCCATCGCCATGCCGTACACGGTACTCAATCTGGTAATCCTCGCTGCGCCCCTTCAGGTGTTCGACCAGTGCGCGCTTCAATGAAGGCAAATCGTCGGGGTGCAGGCGCGGTTTCAGGTGGGCAAGCATCGCGGTGACGAACTCCGGCGCAATGCCGAACAGCTCTTGTAATTGTGTGTGATGAACTTCGTCGGTTTGCAGGTTCCAGTCCCACAACCCGAGCTCACTGGCCTTGAGCGCCAGCGCCAGGCGCGCCTCGCTTTTGCTCAGGGCCTGATTGGCAGCATCCAGCTCCACGCTGCGCTGAGCGACGCGGCTTTCCAGATCAGTCTGGATTTCGCGTAATTCATCTTCCGCACGACGACGCTGCTCGATTTCCTGGGCCAGTTTTTGATTGAGCTGGTCACCCACGTTTTGAGCCTGCTGCAAATGCTCGATCAAGGCCTGATTCTGGAAACGCCGCAGCATTCCTCGATCGATCAACCGGTTGACCTGCCAGGCCACCACACTCAACGAGCCGAGCAAAATCAAGCCGAACCAGCCCCAGCCCTGCCCTTGATCATCACCACCCCAGAACAGATAACCGATGGCAGGTAACAAACACGGCAAGGTAAAAGAAAGGAACGCCGGCAAGCTGACCGCATAAGCGACGCTGGCCGAGAGCGCGGCCGCCCCGATCAAGCCAAACACCCACGCTTGTTGCATGAAGTTGTCGGCAGGCGCCAACGCAATGCCGGCGCCGGCCAGCGTCAACCCGGTCATGGCCGAGCCCAGCAAAAACATTCGACGCCAAACCGGATGGGCCTGACGATTGGGAATTGCCGAGTCGAAGGCGGCCACCTGAATCACCCGAAGCGCCACCAACGACAACAGCCACACCAGCCAGACGCTGACGAGGAAGTAGCGCTGCGGGCTCCAGAGCAAACCGGCGCACACCAGACCATTAATCAGCATGAATAGAGTGGGCAGCAACGACCCTTGATAAAGCAGACGCGTGCGCTCGACCGCCATTTCCATGGCGTAGTGTTTGCGGATAACCCGGGGCTCCACAGTGGGGCCCGACAGGTCAGTGCTGAGGGTCATAGGCAATGTTCTTGTTCTTATAATGAGGAGCATGAGCCCGAAACGTGCTCGGAGCATACACAAGCAATTGCCGGGACCAAACTGCTGCAGACCATAAAATACGCAAAAAATATCGCCACCATTGCCCTCCTGAAAGCCTTGAAGCGAGCCCGGCCACTGCCTGCAGGCAGTGACTGACCGGTCGTCATCCATGCTTCTTTCATCGGCAAATGCAAAGCTCGGTTTGCCCGGTGTGACGGCGCACCCTAGAATGCCCCGATGCGCGATGATCTCTCCCTTCTGCTGAACTCCCTCAACGATGCCCAACGCCAGGCCGTAGCTGCCTCCGTGGGTCGTCAGTTGGTCCTGGCCGGTGCTGGCTCCGGCAAAACCCGAGTGCTGGTGCACCGTATCGCCTGGTTGATCCAGGTCGAAAACGCCTCGCCTCATTCGATCCTGTCGGTGACCTTTACCAATAAGGCCGCCGCCGAGATGCGTCATCGCATCGAACAGTTGATGGGCCTCAACCCGGCCGGCATGTGGGTAGGCACCTTCCACGGCTTGGCGCACCGCTTGTTGCGGGCGCACTGGCAGGAAGCAGGCCTGAGCCAGACCTTCCAGATTCTCGACAGCGATGACCAGCAACGCTTGGTCAAACGTGTAATCCGTGAGCTGGGCCTGGACGAGCAACGCTGGCCGGCACGTCAGGCTCAGTGGTTCATCAATGGGCAAAAAGACGAAGGTCTGCGTCCACAACATATTCAAGCCAGCGGCGACCTGTTTCTCGCCACCATGCGCAGCATTTATGAAGCCTACGAGGCCGCGTGCCTGCGCGCAGGCGTTATCGACTTCTCTGAACTGTTGCTGCGTGCGCTCGATTTGTGGCGCGATAACCCGGGTTTGCTGGCCCACTATCAAAAGCGCTTCCGGCACATTCTGGTGGACGAGTTCCAGGACACCAACGCCGTGCAATACGCCTGGTTGCGTCTGCTGGCCAAGGGTGGCGACAGTCTGATGGTGGTGGGCGACGACGATCAGTCGATTTACGGCTGGCGTGGCGCGAAAATCGAAAACATCTATCAGTATTCGGATGACTTCCCGGACGCCGAAACCATTCGCCTGGAACAAAACTACCGTTCAACGGCCGGCATTCTAAAAGCCGCCAATGCCCTGATCGCCAACAACACCGGGCGCATGGGCAAGGAACTGTGGACCGACGGCGGCGAAGGCGAAGCGATCAATCTGTACGCCGCGTTCAACGAGCACGATGAAGCGCGCTACGTTGTTGAAACCATTGAAAGCGCGCTTAAAACCGGCTTGGCACGCAGCGATATCGCGATTTTATATCGTTCTAACGCCCAATCGCGGGTGTTGGAAGAAGCGTTACTGCGCGAGCGGATCCCGTACCGTATCTATGGCGGTCAGCGCTTTTTCGAGCGAGCTGAAATCAAGAACGCCATGGCGTACCTGCGCTTGCTCGAAGGTCGCGGCAACGATGCGGCACTGGAACGGGTGATCAACGTTCCTGCGCGCGGCATCGGCGAAAAAACCGTGGAAGCCATTCGTGACCACGCACGCCACAGCGATGTATCGATGTGGGAAGCCATGCGCCTGCTGGTCGCCAATAAAGGGCTGACCGGTCGTGCCGCAGGTGCGCTGGGCGCTTTTATCGAACTGATCGAGAACCTGGCGGCCAAGTGCATGGAAATGCCGCTGCATCTGATGACACAAACAGTCATCGAGCAGTCCGGCCTGATCGCTTACCACGAAGCGGAAAAAGGCGAGAAAGGCCAGGCCCGGGTAGAAAACCTTGAGGAATTGGTCAGCGCCGCCCGCAACTTCGAAAACGCTGAAGAAGACGAAGACCTGACGCCATTGGCGGCATTCCTCGGCCATGCATCGCTGGAGGCTGGCGATACCCAAGCCGACGAGCACGAAGACAGCATCCAGTTGATGACCTTGCACAGCGCCAAGGGCCTGGAATTCCCCTACGTGTTCCTGGTGGGCATGGAAGAAGGTCTGTTCCCGCACAAGATGAGCCTGGAAGAACCCGGTCGTCTTGAAGAAGAGCGCCGTCTGGCCTATGTCGGTATCACCCGCGCCATGCAGAACCTGGTGCTGACCTATGCAGAAACGCGGCGGTTGTACGGTAGCGAAACCTACAACAAGGTCTCGCGGTTCGTACGTGAAGTGCCGAAAGGTCTGATACAGGAAGTGCGTCTGTCCAACAGCGTCAGTCGACCATTTGGCGGCGGGCAGCAACAGAGTTCAAGCAGCCTGTTCGGCGGCAGCGAAATCCCGGACACCGGGTTCAGCCTCGGCCAGGCAGTGCGTCATTCGGTATTCGGCGACGGCGTGATCCTGAACTTCGAAGGCGCCGGGGCACAGGCCCGGGTGCAAGTGAACTTCAGCGAAGGCAGCAAGTGGCTGATGCTGGGTTACGCGAAGCTGGAAGCAATATAAAGCCCACCTCAGGGCTAATGTGAGAGCGGGCTTGCTCGCGAAGGCTACACTGCGGTTTTTCAGTAACACCGCGTTATCGTCCTTCGCGAGCAAGCCCGCTCCCACAGCATCGGGTGCTTCATCCAAGCTGATACGGTTGATTTTAAAAGGGCGCAAACACATGGGCTCAGGTTTCTTTTCCTCGTGGACATTCTGGGCCTTGATGTCGGCGGCGTTTGCGGCAATGACCGCTATCTTCGCCAAAATCGGCATTGAAAACGTCAACTCGGACTTCGCTACGTTGCTGCGAACCATCGTGGTGTTGGTCAGTCTGGCCTTGATTTTGTACGCCACGGGCCAATATCAGTCATTAGGATCGATCTCTGCCAAAAGTTACCTGTTCCTGTTGTTATCGGGACTGGCGACCGGAGCTTCGTGGATCTGCTATTTCCGCGCACTGAAACTGGGACCAGCCTCACTGGTGGCGCCAGTGGATAAACTCAGCGTAGTGCTGGTGGCGGTGCTCGGTGTGATCCTGCTGGACGAGAAGCTCGACCTGCGCCAATGGGGCGGTATCGGTCTGATAACGGCCGGCGTGGTCATGCTGGCGCTGCGGCGCTAGGTTCATTTCACGCTGAACCTATCCACTTTTCCTACAGACAAAAGTACATAGGCCTCTCGCCTCGACCGAGCTGAACATAACCTGTCAGGCAAAAGCCCGAAACACTCTGCCGCTAGCCAGTAACACTTCAGCTGTGCAACATGGCGCGCGTGCCATCCACAAATGGGAATTCCCTTTATGAAACGTTTTCTTAGCATCGCCATGGCGTTGTGCATCGGCCTGACGATGAGCCTGGACGCCAACGCCAAGCGCTTTGGTGGCGGCAAAAGTGTCGGCGCCGCGCCGACCCACCAAACCAGCCAAATGGCTCCTTCTTCTTCAGGCATGGGCGGCGCTGCGGCGACTGCTGGTGCTGCCGGTGCCGCTGGCGCTGCGGCCAAGGCTGGCGGTGCTTCACGCTGGTTGGGCCCTCTGGCCGGCCTCGCCGCCGGTGGCCTGTTGGCCTCCATGTTCATGGGCGGCGGCTTCCAGGGCATGCAAATGTTCGACATCCTGATCATGGCGGTCATCGCCTTCCTGATCTTCCGCTTCATCGCCGCTCGTCGTCGCAAGCAACAGGAGCACATGGCTCCAGCTGGCGCACCCATGCAGCGTGAAGTGTTCGAGCAAAAGCCTGCTGGCGGTTCGATTTTCGGCGGTTCGGCAGCGCCCGTTGCCGCTCGTCCGGTGATCAACGCCCCGGCATGGTTCAATGAAAAGAACTTCATTGAAGCGGCTCGCAACCACTTCCAGTCCCTGCAGCAGCACTGGGACGCTAACGAAATGGACAAGATCGCCGAGTTCGTGACCCCGCAAATGCTCGAGTTCCTCAAGCGCGAACGTGCCGATCTGGGCGACGCTTTCCAGTCGACCTATATCGATAACCTTCAGGTTCAGCTGGACGGCGTTGATGACCGTGCAGACAAGACGATTGCTACCCTGACCTTCAGTGGTGTGTCGAAGACTTCTCGTTTCGACCAGGGCGAAGTGTTCAGCGAAAGCTGGAACATGGAACGTCCGCAGGGTGAAAACCAGCCTTGGCTGGTTGCCGGTATCCGTCAGAACGGCTGAACCGACTCGCGCTGAACCTGTCGCAATAAAAAGCCCCGGCCTATGCCGGGGTTTTCTATTTCGCGGTTACATTCATAGCAAGCTACTGTATAAACCGCCCCAACTAAACCGCGCCATCGAACAAGAGGATCCCGGACGTGGAAGAAATCATCGAACAACTGCGTGAAGCCAACGAACCGGTACCGGTCCCCTTGGAGCTGCCCGACGAAGATCAACTCGTCGAAATCGAAGAACAGCTGTTCATCGACATTCCATTCGTCTTCAGGGAGTTTTTGCTGACCGTCAGCGACGTGGTCTACGGCAGCCTGGAGCCGGTGACTGTCACCGACCCGCAATCACATACCTACTTGCCAGACGTTGCCGCCAACGCCTGGGACGCGGGCGTTGATCGCAGCATGATCCCGATCTGCCAGGACGGTGATGACTACTACTTGGTCGAAGAAGATGGCACCGTGGTGCTGTGGCAAGCCGAAGAAGAGCTGATTGCCGAAGAAACCTGGGAATCGGTATGGCACTGGGCGCGAGACGTCTGGCTGGAAAGCTGAGACGCCCTGTCGCGGGTTGTTTAATGGCCGGAAGCGTCCTTGTGGTTGTCCAGCGTATCGAGCAAGGCAACTTGCATCCGCGTGTGTACGCGGATGAACCAACGCCAGAGCAGCGCCGCTACAGCGGCCGCCACCACGGCAATCAGCACCAGTAACTTGTTGGTTGGCAAAATACTGGCCGACAAGGCTGCCAATAGCAGGAAAATCACCAGCAGCGAGAGAATCGGGATCACTTCAGCGATCACCCGACGCACTCGTTGCGTGTGACGACCGGCCATCTCGGGTTTCACGCCCATTTCTGCCAGTAACATCGAGAGCGCCTTGAGCTTGCGATAGGCAGCGATCAGGAATGGCAGCGACAACAACAATGCCCCGCCCCAAATCAACGCTTTTTGCCAGCTCGGATCGCTGATCCAGTCCTGCAAGTACGTAGAGATACGCGCGGCGAAAAAAGCGCCCGTGAAGAAGATCGCAATCACCAGCGCCAGATTGACCCCCACCTGCAACAGAATCCGCCGAATCATCGATGCCAGCAGCGCGCCCTCGCCTTGCGGCTGGATGCTGCGCAACCATTCGCCATACATGCCGAAAACCCGCCCCAGTCGTTGCGGCATGACGGCTGCCAACTTGATCGACAGCGGATCGGCCGCGCGAATCAGGTATGGCGTCAGCAGCGTAGTAATCACCGACACAGCGACTGCAACCGGGTACAAGAAGTTACTGGTGACCTGAAGCGTCATCCCCAGCGCCGCAATAATGAAGGAAAACTCCCCTATCTGTGACAGCCCCATCCCAACCCGAAGGGACGTGCGCCCGTCATTGCCGGCAATAAACGCTCCGAGGCCGCAGGACAGCATCTTGCCGAGCACCACCGCCACGGTGATAACCGCGATTGGCCAGGCGTACTGCAGCAAAATCATCGGGTCGAGCATCAGCCCGATGGCGACGAAGAAAATTGCACTGAACAGATCCCGTACCGGTTCGATCAAGCGCTCAATTTTCAGCAACTGCCGGGATTCCGCCATGATCGCGCCGATCAGGAATGCGCCAAGCACCATGCTGTATTCGAGTTTGACCACCAGTAAGCAGAAGCCGAAACACAGCCCCAGCACGGTGATCAGCAACATCTCGTTGCTTTCGAATTTGGCGACATAGGCCAGCAGTCGCGGCACCAGCAAAATACCGATGACCAACGCAACGATCATGAACAGTGAGAGTTTGCCGACCGTTGAAAAAACCTCACCGGAGCTGACGGTGCCGCTGACCGCAATGCTCGACAGCAAGGCAATAATCCCGATCCCAAGAATGTCCTCGACGATCAACACGCCAAAGATCAACTGCGCAAAGCGCTCGTTCTTCATCTTCAGGTCGTTAAGTGCCTTGACGATGATCGTGGTCGAAGAGATCGCCAAAATCGCCCCCAGGAACAACGAATCCATGGTGTTCCAGTCAAACCAGCGGCCGATTTCGTAACCGATCCAGATCATCAGCACAATTTCGAGGAACGCCGCAATAAAAGCCGTCGCGCCGACTTTGAACAGCTTGCGCAGGCTGAACTCCAGGCCCAGGCAGAACATCAGGAAAATCACCCCCAGTTCGGCCAGGGTCTTGATGGTTTCTTCATCGTGGATCAGTCCGAACGGCGGCGTGTGCGGGCCGATAATAAAACCGGCAACAATGTAGCCCAGCACCACCGGCTGTTTCAGCCGATGAAAGAGCACGGTCACCACACCCGCAACCAACATGATCACTGCCAGATCCTGGATAAAACTGATGGCATGCATGGCGCGGGCTCCTTAGTGAACAATCGCTCAGCCGTCAGTCGCGTGAAAGATCTGACTGAGCTGGGGTAAAAATCCGATTTAGGTGTAGGAATCGCCCTTGGGGTGGGCTTTTGCAGGTTAACACCGCGACTTCCGGCGCAAAGGCGGTGCAATATAAGGAAACAGATCGATTGGGCGTGACGGCGACCACGCGCCCGGCGTCCCGATAACGGTGGTTTAAAAAACCGACCAGGCATCCGCAGAGGTGCGCCCCCACAAACCTGCCTTGAACCGTGAGTACGCTATGGAACCCGGAAACGCCCAACTGTCGATGACGGTATTGATGACCCCCGACATGGCCAATTTCTCTGGCAATGTTCACGGCGGCACCCTGCTCAAATATCTCGACGAAGTGGCCTATGCCTGCGCCAGCCGCTACGCCGGCCGTTATGTGGTGACCCTGTCGGTAGACCAGGTGATTTTTCGTGAACCGATCCATGTCGGCGAATTGGTAACCTTTCTGGCGTCGGTCAACTACACCGGCAACACCTCGATGGAGGTGGGCATCAAAGTGGTGACCGAAAACATCCGCGAGCGCTCGGTGCGCCACACCAACAGCTGTTTCTTCACCATGGTCGCGGTGGATGATCAGCGCAAACCAGCCGCCGTCCCACCGCTGCAACCGCAAAACAGCGAAGATAAACGCCGCTTCATGCAGGCGCAGCAACGCCGGCAGATTCGCCAGGAGTTGGAAAAGCGTTATCAGGAAATCAAAGGCGACGCTTGAGGTCTGCGGATAACGTCAGATAGCCATCGCGAGCAGGCTCGCTCCCACAGGGCAACCGGATCGAACACAGCTTCTGTGTCCACGCAGATCCGGGTGGGAGCGAGCCTGCTTGCGATGGGGTCGATGCAAAATCAGAGACTGATCGCAGTCGCTTCAAACCGCACTCGCGGATGCGCGATTCGGTCTTGCGCGCGCACCAGCTCCAACTCGTAGCTGGCGCACGCTTGGGTTTCGAGCAGCACTTCATGCACCGCTGCTGCCGCAAACTCAAAAGCCGCCACCAGGCTATCGCCCAATAGCACGCGGGCCAGGAACATTCCGGATGTCAGGTCGCCAACACCCACCGGTTGGCGCGGAAAAGCCAGCAGCGGACGACGCAAGTGCCAACTCTCATCGGCCGTTACCAGCAACATTTCAAACACCTCAGCCGGTTTTCCGGGGTAATCCAGGTGCTTCACCAGCACGGCTTTCGGCCCACGGGCGAGCAGTGCCCGCGCCATGGCCAGGCAATCGAACAGTGACTGCGGCTTGCGCCCCGAGAAGCTGTCCAGCTCCAACTGATTCGGGCACATGAAATCCGCTACCGCGGCCGCCTCTTGCAGCAGGAAATCGCTGACCTCGGCAGGCACGCTGCAACCCTTTTCAGGATGACCCATCACCGGATCGCATAAATACAGGGCCTTGGGATTCATCGACTTGATGCGCGCGACGCCGGTCAAAATGGCACGCCCCTGGGCTGCACTGCCCAGATAACCGGACAGCACCGCATCGCAGTTCCCCAGTTCGCCAATGGCCGCGATCCCTTCCACCAACTCGGGAATCTGCAACGGCGCCAGCACTTCGCCGGTCCACTGGCCATATTGGGTGTGGTTGGAAAACTGCACGGTATTGAGCGGCCAGACGTTCACCCCGACCCGCTGCATCGGGAAAACCGCGGCGCTGTTGCCAGCGTGGCCGAACACCACGTGGGACTGGATGGCGAGCAGATGGGGCGTACGTTTCATGCGGTGATTTTTCCGTCAAACAAATGAAATTCGAGCCGCGCAGTATGCGACTAAACGCAGCCTGTACGACAGACCGGCGACACAGTTAAGCTGACGCTATCTTGTTGGAGCAACCTGTTGATGCTGACCCTCGGAAATATCTTCGTGTTGATGCTGCTCGCCACCGGTGGCGCATGGCTATGGCACAACCACGGCTTGCGCGAGCGTGCATTGGAACGCGTCAAACAGCACTGCAGCAAGCTCGGGATCGAGTTGCTGGATGGCAACGTGGCCTTGAAAAAAATCGCCTTCATCAAAGATGCAAACGGCCGGCGGCGCCTGGCACGAGTGTACAACTTCGAATTCACGGTGACCGGTGAAACCCGGCACAACGGCACCATCACCCAGTTCGGCGCCCACAGCGCACTCATTGAGCTGGCGCCCTATCCGATGCCGTTCGACGACACGCCAGCGGTGGCCGAAGTGGTCAAGCCACGAGCGCAAGTCATCGAGCTGAGTCAATGGCGGCAAGAACACACCAAATGGCGTCCCTGATTTAAACAGGCGTCGACCGGCAGTCGGCCAGCGATTTTTTTAGCGCCTCGGTGTCCTGCGGCGTACTGAAAATCAGTTCCAGTCGTGAATCCAGCCGCCATTCACTGGCGCGCCATTCAAGCGGCAAATTATCCAGCGCATTCGCCGACACCCAACCATCATTGCTGTGGATAACCAGCTTCGCTCGCCGCCAGGCAAAGCTTTGCAGCCATCGCTCAATCGATTCTTTAGCGAACATCTGGCTCGGATGCCAGCGCCAGCCAATACTCCAGCCGTCCTGTTGTGCCTGGCTCAAGCAAATGGGCAGTGCCGGATCAGTCCACAGGGCAGGCAACTGAGCCACACCTTCAGGCGCGATAAAGTTATCCACACCCGCCACGGCCTGAGCATCAAGCCCCGGTAACTCCCGCAACGGCAACCGGGATTGTTGCGTCCAGTACATCGCACGCGCAGGTAACCGCGTGATGATCCGCTGCCTGGCGTCTTCGTCGAGATTTTCAGACTTGTTCAGCAACAACAAACCGGCGATGTTCAAAGCGTCTTGTTGCGACTCGGGCAGCGACTTGCCAGCCGCAAGCGCTTGCGCATCCAGCACCAATACGCAGGGCTGAACCGCCAACACGCCTTTCCACGGCGCCTCGGTTAACTGTTTGAGCAACTGCACCGGATGCCCGAGCCCGGAGGGTTCGATGAACAAACGATCGGGTCGCGCCTTGCGCAGTAAACGGCCTAGTCCGATCTGGAATGGCGCACCGTTTACGCAACACAAACAACCGCCGGCCACTTCACCCAGTGCGATACCATCGGCGTCCCGAGTCAGCAGCGCTGCGTCGAGGCCGATCTGACCGAACTCGTTGATCAGCACCGCCCAGCGCTCGCCCGCAGGCCGCTGCGCCATCAAATGCCGGATCAGGCTGGTCTTGCCTGCGCCCAATGGCCCGGCAATGATGTGAGTCGGAATGTTCTGCAACATGGTCAATGTTTTCTGAGGAGATAAAGGATGCGGTGGTTGGGATTGTCGTTGCTCTTGGCGCTGAGTTCCGGCGAGGCGCTGGCTCAAGCATGCGTGGTACATAGCACGGCAGAACGACTCGACGTGAAAGTCTGCCAGCAGAACCGCAACATCCCGCCAAAGCTCTTCGCCAACGGCTTCTGCCAGCCAAATCTGCCCGGGCAAAAAGTTGACGTACGGTACGTCGACCAATGCCCCAGCGGCGCATTTGGGGTCTGCAGCAACGCGCAAGTCGCCAATATGCCTTACCGCCAGGATATTCACTATTACGGCGTGGCAACGGACGCGGCGTATTTGAAGCCGTTCTGTGAAGCCCAGAGCCAGGGAAACTGGCTAAAACCCTGACGCCTCAGGCCAGCCAGTCGAGGGTCAGGATCAAACGGCGCTCGCCCGGTGCCAATTGCGGAGATCGGTGGATCAAACCGAAACCTTCGTTGCCGTGCCACTTCTCGCCTTTGAGCAACGCCACTTCACCGGTGAGTGTTTGTTTAATCAGCGAATCCTGCACAGGCTCCGCCGCTGGCATACCTAATTGCCGACGATCCATGGCGCCTTCCTTCAGCCATTCACTGCCGACGCCGGCGTACGTGGTAATCAACCGCACCGGCACATGATCGACGTGAAAACGCGGGCACATGGCCTTGTCCAGAATGCGTAAGCGCAAGCCAACACGCTTGGCGCCCAACAGGCAGGCAAATGCACTGACGAGCCAGGAAACGTCAGAGATGAAGCCTTCGTAGCCCTCCAGATCACTGCAGTCTGAGGCCAACCCATGCAGATTGGGTTGGGCGTGGTCATCGGGTAATTCCAGCACCAACGCTTGCGCCAAAGGCTGGTTCAGTGACAGTAATAAATGACCAAAGTCTTCGACTTGTGCCGCAAGCTTGCGTTGCCAGACCGCCAGGTTGACGCCATCGTCCAGAATCGTAGCCAGCGTTTGTACCGTGTCGGCTTGAACCTGAAGAATAACCGGGCGCCGTTTCAAAGTGCTCGCCAACATCACGCCGCCGCCTCTTCATGCCACGGGCCAAATGGATCGGGCAGGTGTCGCCAGCCTTCGACGCCCGATGCCATTTCATCATCGTTCAGCAGGCAACCGTCGAGCTCTGCGGTGAGTTGCACGAAGTCGATATTCTGGCCGATGAACACCAGTTCCTGACGGCAATCGCCACAGGCGGCGGTCCAGTTCTGCATGATCCCGGCGGTACTTTCCGCGTCTTGCGGCCATTCGGTTTTCGGCACGAACCGCCACCAGCGACCAGCAAAACCGTGACGCATCAAGCCGCCCGCCTGTGACCAACTGCCGGCCTCCATGTGCTTGGTGGCCAACCAGAAAAACCCTTTGGAACGCAGCAATTTGCCATTGACCCACGGCCGATCGATAAAGTCGAAAAAACGCTGGGGATGAAACGGTCTGCGCGCTTGGTAGACCTTTGATGCGATGCCGTACTCCTCGGTTTCCGGCACGTGTTCGCCTCGCAGCTCCTGCAGCCAACCGGGCGCTTGAGCAGCCTTTTCAAAGTCAAAACGACCGGTGTTGAGGATCTTGGCCAGTGCAATTTCGCCCATCACCATCGGAATGATTTCTGCCTGGGCATTCAGCCGTTCAAGAATGGCGATCAGCTCAAGTCGCTCACTGCTGCTGATCAGGTCGATTTTGCTGATCAGAATCACGTCAGCAAACTCGATCTGCTCGATCAACAGGTCAGTGATTGAGCGGTCATCATCCTCACCCAGCGTTTCGCCACGAGAGGCCAGGCTCTCGGCGGCCTGGTAATCGAGCAGAAAATTCATGCCGTCGACCACGGTAACCATGGTGTCCAGCCGGGCAATGTCGGCCAGGCTCTGCCCTGCTTCGTCACGAAAGGTGAACGTTTCGGCGACCGGCAACGGTTCGGAGATACCGGTGGACTCAATCAGCAGATAATCAAAACGACCGTCCTTGGCGAGTTTGCTGACCTCTTCAAGCAAATCTTCGCGCAGCGTGCAGCAAATGCAGCCGTTGCTCATTTCCACCAGTTTTTCTTCGGCGCGGTTCAGGGTGACATCGCGCTGGACCTCGCTGCCATCGATGTTGATTTCGCTCATATCGTTGACGATAACGGCGACGCGCAGGTTTTCCCGGTTACGCAATACGTAGTTGAGCAGCGTGCTTTTGCCGGCGCCAAGAAAGCCCGACAAGACGGTTACGGTTAGACGATTGGGCATCAGGTAATCCTCACGGGAATGCCCGGTCGTGGTGTCGGGCTTAATTAATGTTATATTATAACAACACAATTAAACCAGTCCTCACTTGCCCCGAATGACAAAGGGCCTGATGCTGAGCCCTGATCGCACCTCGAGAATTCCCATGCGTATTGCCCTGAAATTAGTGCTGCTGAGCTTTTCGCTGCTGGTCGCGTTAGACGCTGCCGGGCAAGTTCCAACGCTTGCAAAGTGCACCCGCAGCGCCAATCTGCTGGCCTGTGCAGATGCCGATGGCAACGCGTACAGCGTCAACACCGCAGGCAACACTCTCTACCTGCGGGGCTTCGAAAAACTGGGCAAACGCTATTGGGCTCAAACCAATAGCCGCTACGGCCAACTGACGTTTTTTACCGGTATCGCTTCCGACGGCGAAGCATGGGTCGGTTACAACCGTCGGGTTGGCTGGACCACCATCAATCGATTTTCCAGCTCCGGCGGCAGCAGCGCGAAATTCACCTGCAGCCGAATTGCCGGCTGCTAGGCCTGCGCTTTCCTCTGTTGTTGCCAAGCGATGTAACTGTCGAGTGGCGGATTTTTTTGAAAGTAACGCTGCAACCCTTCAAACAAACCATCGGCCACGGCCTGCTGATGGCGTGCCGTTACCAGCCGCTGACTGTCGCGCGCATTGGAAATAAACCCGGTCTCGACCAGGATTGACGGTACATCCGGCGATTTCAGTACCGCGAAACCCGCCTGTTCCACACGCTTCTGATGCAGCGTGGTAATGCCCGCCAAACTGCCCAGTACGGTGCTGCCTAACTGCAAACTGGCGGCGATGGTGGCGTTCATCGACATGTCCAGAATCACCCCGGCGAGCATCGGATCCTTATCTTTCAGGTTCAGCAAACGGGTGGCACCCAACAGGTCCACACCGTTCTCGCGCTGAGCCATGAACCGCGCCGTGGCCGAAGTCGCGCCACCTTCAGACAGGCAATACACCGAGGCGCCCGACGCGGTGAGACGTGGCGCAGCGTCGGCGTGAACCGAGATGAACATATCGGCGTTGTACTTGTGCGCAATCTCGACGCGTTTGCGCAAAGGCACGAAGAAGTCATCGTTACGCACCAGTTTCACGTCAAAACCCTTTTCGCGTTTCAAGCGCTTGGCCAATAGCTGAGCGATCGACAACACCACGTCTTTTTCGCGCTCGCCTTTAGCGCCCACTGCGCCGGGGTCTTTGCCGCCGTGGCCGGGATCGACCACAACGATGATGTCGCGCTGCGGGTGGGCCTTATCGACGTTTACTGCAGGCACTGAAGCAACGTGCATTGGTGCAGAAGTTTTCAGGTCCAGCACCAACCGGTGGCCCTGGCCATCCTGCGGCGGCAGTAGAAAGCTGTTGAGCTGCACTGGGCCACTGAGGTCGAGGACGATTCGCGTATCACCCTGGCCAAAATGCCCCGAGCGAATCGAACGAATTACTGTATCGACAAGTGCCAGCTGACTGAAGTCGCCGCTGAGGTTAGCGCCGCTCAGATCAATGATCAGCCGGTCCGGGGAGCCCAAGGAAAAGGTTTTGTACTGCACCGGTCCACTCAGGTCGAACACCAATCGCAGCTTGTCATCTGAACGCCAAAGTCGCGCGTTACGAATCTGTGTAGCACCTACAGCAAAGGGCAGCGCGAAGGCCGTGCTGGCCAGAATCAGGTTCAAGAGGTGACGTCTGTGCATGGTGAAGGCTCGGTCATGAAAAAGGCGTAGTGAAATCTTATGTAATAACATAACATGCCAAACCGAACCCTACGATGGACCTCGCTCATGAATGCGCTGACTCTGCCGGATATCGCCGCGCAGGCCTCACGCCAAACTTTGCCACTCGAATGGGTGGGCATGTGCGGCATTGCTCTCCCGGTTCTGCTCGATGGCCAGCGGCTGAGCGCAACGGCCGATGCCGGCGTGAGTCTGGACGATGGTGATGCGCGCGGCATCCATATGTCGCGGCTGTACCAAAACGCAATGTTCCACGTGGAACTAAAAATCGACGTTGCTTATTCCTCTACTTGCCCCTGCTCGGCGGCACTTTCACGGCAACTGATTCAGCAACAATTCATCGACGACTTTGCTCATTCACCTCTGCTACACGCAGACGTATTGGCATGGCTTGGCTCGACAAAAGGTGTTATCGCCACACCCCATAGTCAGCGCAGCACTGCGCAACTACACCTGCATCTGGATGACTATGTGGAGGACTTCCCGCTGATCGCCATCATCAACGATGCAGAAGCCGCACTTGGCACTGCTGTGCAAACGGCGGTCAAGAGAGCAGATGAACAGGCGTTCGCCTTGGCTAACGGGCAGAACCTGATGTTCTGCGAAGACGCGGTACGGCGCTTGAATCTGGGGCTGAAACGTTCACCCGGGATCCGCGCGTTCCATCTTCGCGTGATTCACGCTGAAAGCCTGCACGCCCACGACGCCGTCGCTGAGAGCCGATGGAATGGGGAGTCCGCATGATCCGCTGCCAAGCGTTACGCTGGGGAGCACCCGGTCAACCGCTCACTCCACCCATCGATCTCGAGTTGCCGACGGGCAGCCTTACCGCCGTCATCGGAGCCAACGGCTCTGGCAAAAGTAGCCTGCTAAAGGTGATCGCCGGCCTGCAAAAACCATTGGCCGGAAAAGTCGTCCTCGATGTTCCACGCAAGGGATCTCTGTCGTTTCTACCCCAGCAACAACACCTGGATCGGCAATTCCCGATCAGTCTTCACGAGTTGGTGGCCGCGGGATTTTGGGGTAGCAAACAATCACCGCAGGTCCGCAGCCAACGCCTCGAATCCGTATTGCACGACTGGTGCCTGGGTGGCTTGGAACAACGTCCGTTGATGGCTCTTTCCGGTGGTGAATTGCAGCGCGCCCTGCTCGCTCGAATGAGCCTCGCTGAAGCGCCACTGTTGTTGCTCGACGAACCTCATGCGGCACTCGATGAGTTGGGCCAGGAACTGCTCTGGAGGCATATCCACGACTGGCATGTTCAAGGCCGAACAGTGGTGGTCGTGTGCCATGACCTGGCCGCCGTACGCCAACACATTCCGCAAACGCTGTTAATAAAAAGCAGCGGCTGCGTCCTTGGGCCGAGCATTGAGTTGATCCGCCAACAACCGCAAACACAGGTGGCCTGATGCTCGCTGCCGCTCATTTTTGGCAACCGTTCCAAGAATTCGTTTTCATGCGCCGAGCCTTGCTCGGGGGTTTGGTTCTGGCCTGCAGCACAGCACCGCTCGGGGTGTTCTTGATTTTGCGGCGCATGAGCCTGATCGGTGACGCCGTTGCTCACGGCATCTTGCCGGGCGCCGCTTTGGGCTTCTGGTTTGCTGGCCTGAGTTTGCCCGCGCTGACCATCGGTGGGCTCGGCGCCGGCATGAGCATGGCCGGGATTGCCGCGTGGATAACGCGTCGCACCGGTCTGCGCGAAGACGCGAGCCTTGCAGCGATCTACCCGATTTCACTGGCCAGCGGCGTGCTGATCCTGGGCATCGCGGGCAAACGCCTCGACCTGTTGCACCTGTTGTTCGGCTCGGCATTGGCCGTCGACGGCCCAACGCTAACGGGCATGTTATGGGTGTCGGGGTTCAGCCTGATCGCCATGGCACTGATCTACAAACCCTTATTGCTGGACACCCTCGACCCTCTGTTTTTGCAAACGGTCAGCCGACTCGGTCCCTTGGCCCATGGCGTATTTCTGACCTTGGTGGTGCTTAACCTGGTGATCGGTTTCCAAGCCATCGGTGCCTTGATGGTGGTGGGTTTAATGATGTTGCCCGCCGCTGCCTCACGGTTCTGGAGCCGTCGTTTGCCAGTGCTGATTGCAGTCGGCGCGGTCCTCGGTTGCCTGTCGGTATGGCTCGGTTTGTTGCTGTCGTTTTATTACTCGCTGCCCAGCGGCCCCGCCATCGTACTGGTCGCGGGCGGTTTGTACCTGTTGTCCGTGGTGTTCGGACCGGTGCACGGTTTGCTGCGCCGCCCACCTTTACTCACATCCCTATGAGGTGTTCCCTGATGCGCGCTCTACTTGTGCTGTTCAGTTTGATGGTATCGATGTCGCTGTCCGCGGCGGAGAAACTTCAAGTCGTCACCAGTTTCAGCATCCTCGCCGACATGACTCATCAGGTCGGCGGCGATCACATTCAGATAACCAATATGGTCGGTGCTGATGCGGATGCGCACACCTATGAGCCGACACCGGACGACGCCAAGGCGTTGCTTAAAGCCAAGGTAATAATCAAAAACGGATTGGGCTTCGAGCCATGGCTGGATCGCCTGGTGACCAGCACCGAAACCAAGGCAACGGTTATCAGCGCCAGTCATGGCGTGATTCCTCGCTCACTGGATGAGGACGGCGAGACCGTTCCCGATCCGCACGCGTGGCATAACCTGGCGAACACCGAGTTGTACATCAGCAACATCACCAAGGCATTGATCGCCGCCGACCCCGCCAATCAGGCCGACTACAAACGCAACAGCCAAGCGTACCTGAAACAGATACACGCGCTGCTCGCAGAAGCCAAAGCCAAGCTCGGTTCATTGCCGCCCGGCAACCGCAAGATCGTGACGTCACATGACGCGTTTGGTTATCTCGGCCAGGCTTACGGTATCGACTTCATGGCACCACAAGGGCTGTCCACTGAACGTGAACCGTCGGCCGCTGAAGTGGCCGCACTGATCACCCAGATTCGCCAGGCCAAGGTCAAAGCCGTGTTCATGGAAAACATCAAGGACGCGCGTTTGCTAAAACAGATTGCCGATGAGAGCGGCGCGCATATCGGTGGCACGTTGTACTCCGACGCGCTTGCCGCGACAGGGCCCGCGAGCACTTTTGCCGGACTGTTCGAGTACAACCTCAACACGCTGTACAACGCGCTGAGCACGCCTTGATTGCACAAGGAACAAGCCCTGCAGAACCTTTCTGAAGGGCCCTCCTGGTTCGGAACTCAAGCTCTCGGTTTAACCGTCCCGCAATCCTGACCCAACCACACGGCGCGGCTTTCCAGGCTGCCCTTCTGCTGAATACCGGTGGCATTGAACGTGCCGTTGACCTTGGTGGTGAACTCACGATCACTGAGGAACGTGGCAACACCCGCGCCTTGCGCTTTTGGACAACTGAAGCGGAATTTCCACTGGTTGCCGGTGCGGTCGGTGATCTCCTGTTTGCAGCCTGATTGTGGATCGGTGAGCGGAATATTGTCCGTCTTCACCTGTTCCGGAGTCAGGCATGCCCGGATACCTTTACCGCCCATGGTGATGCCCTGTTTTTCCAGCTGCGCACGTTGTTCCGGCGTCATCTGGCTCTGCAACTGACCGAGGATCAGCTGCAGGTCCGGCAGATTCTGGTCATCGACCTTCATGTTACTGGTGGTCAATTCCCACAAGCCCGGCTGCAGCATCTGCGCCTGAGCAACCAATGGAGTTGCCAAACCAAGCGCCATGGCCAAACCCAGCAGACGAACGTTCATCGTGTAACTCCCTGATCAGTAGTGGCCGTTAGACGTCAGCCGATAGCTTCGGTTCATGGGCCAATTAAATAGCGACATTCTGCACGGAACATGGTCTGTTAAGCACTGAATCTTCAGGAGCAAGGCTGCCCCATGGATTACTTTGGACCGCATATTTTTGGCTACACGATTGCACTGCTCCACTCGCTCGGCCTGATCGCTGCCATCCACGCCGTGCTCACCGTGCGCACCGCCCAAGGGTCCATCGCCTGGGCACTGTCGTTGGTGTTCATCCCCTACCTCACCCTGATCCCGTACCTGGTCTTCGGCCGCAGCACCTTCGATGGTTACATCAAGTCACGCAGGCAGGCCAACGAAGAAATGCGCAAGGCGATCTCCGAGCTCAACTGGCGGCCGTGGGTTGAGGAGGCGCTGACTGCGCGCGCCTCACATGCCTATGCCTCGTTGAGGGCGATGCCCAAACTGGGACGAATGCCGTGTCTTGCGAACAATGAAGTCCGGTTGTTGATCAACGGCGAAGCCACGTTTGAGGCCATTTTCACCGCCATCGACGACGCGAAAGAAGCGGTGTTGATCCAGTTCTTTATCATTCACGACGATCGACTCGGCCAACGCCTGCAAAATCTTCTGCTGAAAAAAGCGGCCGAGGGTGTAGCGGTGTACTTGCTGTTCGACCAAATCGGCAGCCATTCCCTGCCTCACAGTTACGTACAAAAGTTGCGAGACGCCGGTGTCGAGGTCAAAGCTTTCGCAACCCGCAGCGGATGGCTGAACCGCTTTCAGGTCAACTTCCGCAACCATCGCAAAATTGTGGTGGTGGATGGCGTTGTCGGATTCGTCGGCGGGCACAATGTGGGCGACGAATACATGGGCGAAAAACCACCCTTGGCGCCTTGGCGCGACACTCATGTAAAAGTCCGTGGTCCTGTCGTGGCCTGCCTGCAGGAATCCTTTGCTGAAGACTGGTTCTGGGCCGCCCGCTCACTGCCACCGCTGATTCTGCCGGACGTGTATCCGGACGACGGCGTGCTCTGCCAATTGCTCGCCAGCGGGCCGGCAGATGCCTATGAAACCTGTTCGTTATTCTTCGTGGAAGCGATTCACGCGGCAACCGAGCGCGTGTGGATCACCAGCCCTTACTTCATCCCGGACGAAGCCGTTTTCGCGGCACTGCGCCTGGCGGTATTGCGCGGTGTGGATGTGCGACTGCTGCTGCCTTCACGACCAGATCACCGAATCGTCTATGCCGCCTCCAGCCTGTACGCCTTCGAAGCTGTGCGCGCAGGCGTACGGGTGTTCCGCTACCAACCCGGTTTTCTGCATCAGAAAGTGGTGTTAATCGACAGCGAGATCAGCGCCATCGGCAGCGCTAACCTCGACAACCGCTCGTTCCGCTTGAATTTCGAAGTGATGTTGCTGACGGTCGACAGCGTATTTGCCGGCGAGGTGGAACACATGCTTATCGATGACTTCGCCCAATCCCATGAAATCGCCAAAGAAGAAAGCCAGGAAACCCACCGCCTGCAACAAGTCGGCATGCGGGTCGCCCGGCTTATTTCGCCGATACTCTAAGGGTTATAGATGTCGTCGCGAGTCCATGGCAGTTCATGACTTCCATCGGGGTGGGCTTTCACCGCCAGAATCTGGTGCAGATTGATCCAGCCCTTGGCGAATGCGTAAGCACAACCCGCCAGGTACAAGCGCCAGATACGCAACGCCTGGTCTGGCACCTGTTTGGCCGCAGCCTCCAGGTTATCCTCCAGGCGCTCACTCCAATGGTCGAGCGTTCGCGCGTAGTGCAGGCGCAGGCTTTCGACATCGACGATTTCCAGACCTGCTTCGCTGATCTCGGCAGAGATCATGGCCAGGTGCGGTAACTCACCGTTGGGGAACACATATTTCTCGATGAAGTCACCTGCACCGCGTCCCACGGGACGGCCGTCGGTATGTTTGGCGGTGATGCCATGGTTCATCACCAGGCCACCCTCCTTCACCGCACCAAACAGCGTTTTGCAATATTCAGCCAGATTGGCGTGGCCGACATGCTCGAACATGCCAACACTGACGACCTTGTCGAAGCGTCCGTCCTGAGGCAAATCGCGGTAATCGAGCAGTTGCAGCTCAACCAAATCATCCAGGCCCTCAGCAGTCACCCGCTCACGGGCGAGTGCCAATTGCTCTTTACTGAGCGTGATGCCAAACACTTTCGCGCCGAACTCACGCGCGGCATAACGCGCCAATCCACCCCAGCCGCAGCCGACATCGAGCAAGTAATCACCCGGTTGCAACCGCAGCTTGCGGCACAGGTGCCGAAACTTGGCTTGCTGGGCCTGCTCCAGCGTCTCACTGCCGGTCTCGAAATAGGCGCATGAATACGCCATGTCGCTGTCGAGCCACAGTTGGTAAAAGGCATTGGAGAGGTCGTAGTGGTAGGAAATCGCCTTGGCGTCGGTTTCCTTGTCGTGGACGATGCGCACCGGCTGACTGTCCTCGTCACCGAGCAGCGCCTGGCTCCATTCATCACACACACGAATCACGTCGCTGATGGACCCTTCAAGTTCCAGTTTGCCTTCGACAAACGCGGCCCCCAGCAAGTCGAGGCTGGGGTGCGTGAACTGGGAAACCATTTGTGGATCCTTAACCACAATGGTGACGCTGGGCGCCGGCCCCAGATTAAATTCATGGCCATCCCAGAGTCTCAGGCGTAACGGTAACTGCAGATTCTGTAAGGCCGGTGGAAGTTGCGCGAGCATGGAGAATCCCCCTTGTTTCAGACGTCTGATGAGAGGGTAGACCATCTTTGAAAAATAGCAGGCTATCGATTTAATAGCCGTTTTCTATGATCCAAAGCGCTCCATTAACGCGTCAAACGTCCATCGGATCGCCCTCTAACAGAGGACTACAAACCGGCCAAACAGTTCTGAATACTCAACTTCATTCAGCATCGTCCACAAGCTTCAACAATGGCTCTTGAAAACGCAGCAAACGCCCCGCGTTCCCCAGTACCAGCAAAGTGCTGAGGTTATGCAGCAAAGCGGCGATCATCGCACCTGCAGCGCCGAGCCAGCCAAATGCGGCGAAAGCGACGATGGCCAACGTCCACCCCAAACCAATGATGACGTTCACTTGCAGGGTTTGCCGGCACTGGCGACTCAAGCGTACGCACGTACCCAACCT
The DNA here is from genome assembly GCF_050321825.1 of Gordonia sp. IEGM753. Lineage (NCBI taxonomy): Bacteria > Bacillati > Actinomycetota > Actinomycetes > Mycobacteriales > Gordoniaceae > Gordonia > Gordonia sp. IEGM753. The sequence goes on along the minus strand of NZ_JBNQGB010000003.1, from coordinate 156,929 downwards.
GCGCAGGTCGCTGCCAATCAGCACGATGTCTGCCGAGGCCAGTGCGATATCCGCACCGCCAGCGCCCATCGCCACACCCACCACGCCAGCCTTCAGCGCCAACGAATCGTTGATGCCGTCGCCCACCACCATTGGCCGGAAGCCATTGTCGATTTCCGTCAGCACCCGGTTCAGTTTGTCTTCAGGCAAGGCTTGCGCCTCGACATTGCTGATGCCGACGTCTCGCGCCAACGTGTGCGCAACGCTTTGCCGATCACCGGTGAGTAATAGCTGGCGGCCCAGCCCCAAGTCGCGCAACTCATTCAAGGCAAACCGCGCTTCAGGCTTGACCGTGTCGGCCAACAGCAGCCACGCGATAAATTCACCGTTCAACGCGAGCCCGGCAATCGGTCCATCGTGCTCGGGCACCTCAGAGGTGGCGATGCCCAGCTGAGCGAACAGCTCCGGCCGCCCCAGCGCCGCTTCGCCCTCCCCGGTCATTGCCACCACTCCCAAACCCTGACGCTCGCGAATGTCCGACAGCAGCAGGAAATGCTCCTGTGTGACCAACCCGGCAAGTGCCCGGCTGACCGGATGGCTGCTGGCCGAACCGAGGCTGGCAGCAAGTTTCAGAATGCGTTCGCGATCCGCCAGTGGGCTGTCGATAGATTGCAATCGCAGCGTGCCGTAGGTCAGTGTTCCGGTCTTATCGACCACCAATGACGTCAGGTCCGCCAACTCTTCAAGGAACGCCGAACTGCGAATCAAAATACCGTGGCGCGCAGCAACAGCCACGCCGGCAATCGCCGTGGCGGGTGCCGATAAAACCAGTGCACAAGGACAAGCCGCTACCAACACCGCGAGCATGGCTTGTGCGTCGTTCGTCACAAACCAGGTGACCGCTGCCAACAGCAACACCAGCACCATGTAGCTGCCCGCGTAGCGTTCCAGCAAACGGGTTATCGGCGGCTTGGATCGCTCGGCGCTTTGCATCAGTGCGATGACTTTACCGAGGGTTGATTCATTACCGGTGCGCGTCACTTCGATACGCAACAGACCGTCCAGATTGATGGCCCCGCCGAAGACCGGCATGCCGACCATCGCCTCCATCGGCACCGACTCGCCGGTAATTGATGCGGTGTCCAGACTTGCCTGACCGGACAGAACGCGGCCGTCGGCCGGCACTCGATCACCAGCGCGCACCTCCACCACGTCACCTGCTTTGAGCGTGCTGTTATCAACTTCCAGCACGGCGCCGTCGAGCTGCACCTTGCGTGCATGGCTGCGTGTCAATTTGCCGAGGGCGTGAATGGCTTCCTGAGAACCTATTACGCTGCGCTCTTCCAGCACGTGACCGAAGATCATGATGATGGGCAACAGGGCCGCCGTCAGCAGATCGCCCGTCGCCCATGCACCGAGCATGGCCAAGGCAATCAATTGATCAGTGATTCCGTGCAGGCTCGGATAACGCAAGCTGTACCAGGCCGAACGCATCACCGGCACCGCGACCAATACAGAGGCAAACCCCAGCAACAGTTGGCTGACTCCGGTCTGTTCCGGCGACATCCAGCGCCAGATCAAGCCCAGCGCCAGCAAGCCGAGCGCGAGCATGGCCAGGGTCAATTGGCGAGCAGCACTGCGTTGTTCGGCCGAGGACAGCATGCTCGGTGCGGCAGCGGTTTGCGCAGTCATTGTGTCGCTCCCTGAATGATCAGGCGGGAATCGTCTTTCGGGTTGACGGTGGTGACCGAGCCAGCCTGGCTCAATATCTTCGGCATGCGCTCGCGATAGATCCGCAACAACATCTGTGGATCGGTGCCCCGCTGTTGAGCGGTGGCCAGGCTCAACACCGTCGCGGTGTCAGCCGATGCTTTGGCCAAGCGTTCGCTCGCTTGGGCATGGGCGACTTGCAGCGTGCGGTCGGCTTGCTCATTGGCGGTCTGGGTGAGTTTTTCGGCTTCGGTGCGCGCATTGGCCACCGCTTTATCGGCCTGTTGGCTGGCAGTCAAAACCGCATTGAAGGCATTCACTGCTGGCCCCGGCAAACTCGATTGCACATCGACACGCGCAACCTCGATACCGATTCCTTGACCGGTTGCGGTCAGTTCGGACAACCGTTGATTGATGCCTCGTACCAGATCACCCCGTAACCTTTCGCGCCGTTCGGCCGCTTGATTATCAGCGCCGATCAGCTCCGGACGCGCCACCAGAATGGTGTCCAGATCTCGTGCTGCTGTGAGGGCAACAGCGCTACGCGTCACCAGCCTATCCAGCGCCGGCAGTACATGCTCGCCCTGCAGCACAAAGGCATAAGGATCGGTGACCTTGTAAAAGACCCGCACGTCCAGTTGCACCACGCCGGCATCACCGGTCAACAAATACCCGGAACCGGCCAAGGCATCGCTCAATGGCGTGGCGAAAGAAGCAACGCGATCGGCTTGTAACGCGGTATCACTGCGTAACAGGTTCTCTACCCGCCGCTCGATCACTCGATCTGCCGCTGGCAACAAAATCACCTGTTCAAATGGACGTGGCCACGCCAAGAGCAAACCCGCATTCTGGATGCGATCCAATGCGCCGAAGTGCATGACCACTGCTCGATTCTGCGGGTCAATTTGCCGAACATTGGAGAATGCCCACGCCAATGCGGCGAGCACCGTGACTGCATACAGCGCTAAAAAAGCCACACGACCGGCCTGAATCCAAGCACTGCTCAGCTCATTTGTTCCACGTGGAACTATTTTCATGGCTGCGATCCGGACTTGATATCCAGCGTCGGCGGACCATCGACCAGAACGCGAAACGGTGCGGCATCAGTGCGCAGGATCAACTTGGTGCCGGGCGAGACAATGGTGCCCAACGTATCAAGAGACCGCAGCAGGTTGTACAGCTGCGGAGAACCCGCATAGGCGCGCCCATAAATCTGCGCCGCTTCGACTCGCGATTGAGCCTCGATATCGGCGGCTTTCACCGTAGCGTCGGCCTGCACAATGCGTGCGTCTCTTTCGGCGGCGGAACGAATCTGTGCAGCTTCGCGCTTACCGATGGCGGTACGTTCGGTGGCAATTGTTTCACGCTCGGCGCGCATTCGATCCACCGTCGCAGTGAGGGTAACCGACGGCAACGTCAGACGTTCAATGCCGACTTGCAACACCCGAACGCCATACGTGGTGAGCAACTGCTGATCAATTTGCTGACGCAGTTGCGCTTCGAAATCGGCGATGTGCACCTGATTGGCGTCGGTGTTTACCAGGTTTGCCAAGTCAAAACTGCTGGCAGTGGTTTCCAGTGCGGAACCGACAAAAGTACGAATCTGCCGCGCGGCTTCGTCCGGCTGATTCTGCACCGCACGCATGAAGCGCTGCACATTGTCGGGATCGCCCTGCACCTGCCACGCCACATAGGCTTGAACGATGATGCGCAAACCGTCGCGCGTGCCCACATCCTGCAAGCCGCTCGACGTGGTGCGCAGCCGCAGATCAACCGGGATAGCAGCCTCAAAAGGCGCGGGCCAGCGCCAGCCAAGACCTGGCGCAAGCAGAACGCGTGACGGGTTGCCGAAGCGAGTAATCACCGTCGCCTCCCCCGAGCGCACTTGCACCAGGCTCGCCGCCGCGATTGCAAACGCGACCAGCAATGCCGCCCAACCCATCCGCCGCCATGGAAACGGTCCCGCCTCCTGCGGATCACCGTGATGGTGATGATGATGCCCGTGGTGATGGCCGCCATGGCCGTGATCGTGACCGCTGTGGTCGTCGTGATCGTGAGTGTGCGACTGGCTCAATTGGCAGCTCCTGGCTGAGCGGTATGACGCGGCGGCGCGGGGTCAGCCGGCAGCGTAAACGTTCTTAAATCGATGGTCGGCGCGTTGCTGCTGCCACCCAGTCGATGATCGATAAGCAATAGCTTGGCGTTCGCCAGGCCTTGGGAGAGTTGGCTGAAGTACTGCTCCAGCACGAACGCCTGACCCGCGCTGGCATAGGCTTTTTGCTCGGCGCTGAACTTCAGGTCTGCCGCTTGCGCGGTAGCGCCAATTTCGCGTGCGTTGGCGGTGGCCTGATCACGAGCAACACTGGCCTGCAATTGCGCCTGATTGATGGCTTCGGCGGCGGCGCCACGCTCACGCGAGATCAACGCCTGCGCGCCGATCTGCGCGGCCTGCACAGCGTGATACGCGTTGGCAGCACCCGCCGGCGGATGAATGGCTTCCACCACCGTTGCAAGTATTTCCACACCGCTGTCGAGCGTTTGCAAATCAGCCTGAACAGCTTGGCCAATCTGTTCGCCCAGCCCTACCCGGTCTTCACCCAATAAGCCGTCGAGGGTTCGCGAGGCGAAATCGTGAACCAGAATTCGGCTCGCGGTACTGCGAATCAGCGTCGGTACGTCGGCGCTGTTGTAAGTCGCGGCCAGCGCGTCTTTGTCTGTCAGGCCAATGCGATAGACAAAGCGCACATCCATGTTGACGATTTGAAAGCTCTGCTTGTCGGCGCGGCTACTCGCAATGACCTGTGATTTGTCGTTCACGTGGCTGGCGTCCCACAAACGATTGGCGATTGCCGGGGCCGGGCCTTCTGCAGGTTCGGCGACTGCCGGCGCCGGAGCCTCGCCGACACTGGTCGCCAACTCGTGAACCACACCGTTCTCGACGCTTATCACGCGTCCCAATGGCCACGGCAAACCTGTGTGTAATCCGGGGCCGAACACCTCCACCGGCTTACCGAAGCGCTCGTAAATACCACGCCCTTGCAAAGGTATTTCGTGAACACCGGTGAGCGCCCAACCCACTACCGCCACAACCGCCAACACCGGCAAAAACGCGCGGCGCATGTAGGTGAACGCCCAGATTTGCCGCAGATCGATACCAAACCGGTTGTGCAACTCATGCTGCAAAGCCTGCAATGGTTGGGGCGGCCAGCGCAGCATGTCCGCCACAAAACTGCGGGCCAGCAATGTCGGCTCGAGTTGTTCGCGCTGCGGGCTGAACAACGACAACACGGCACGCAGCAATAATTCGACCGCGACCAGCCCCGGCAATAGACCGATCAACACCGCGAGGCGCACGGGCCAAATTGACGTTTCGCTGGCAAACAACAAGCACAATGCGCTGAGAACCAGGCAGATGATCGCCACACGCGTCAGTTGTGCCAACGTTCCCGCTTCAGGCCATTGCGCTGAATTTTCCTGGGCCAGTTGTCGCTCCAGCACCAGCAACCCAAAGGACAGCAGCAACGACAGCGCTGCCCCAACGCTGGCCGACAGACCCAACGCTGTCGCCGGTAATGCCAGGTTCCAGAATTGGCTGATGCTGAATAGCGCCAATACGGCCCACGCGCCCAGCCACAACGTCGGCGCGCCAATTTGCGAGAGCGTTAGCATCCAGCGTTGGCTGATGCGCTCTAAAAAGCGCTCGTACCAGCCAACCGGAGCAGTCACCTCGTGCGCGATGACAGTCGGCGCCGGCACAGAAGGGCTCATCACGCGTGCGCGCCATTGGGTCGTCCACCACGCGGACTGCAAGCCTGCCACCAGCACCAACAAGCCAGCGCTTTGATTGACCAGCAGTGCCGGCCATAACGACAGCGGCGCGAACAACCCGACGAAAAACGCCAACAACAGGCCTGTTGCCGCCAGCGCCCCCAAACCAAAGGCTATCTGGCGTAATCGCCGCCCTTGAAATACAGCCTGTTGAAAACGCGGCAGCTCTGCTACCGCTGCTCCATCAACGTCGAGATCGACTTGCATACCACTCCGGTCTTATCGTTGCTCACGTAATAATTCGTTACGATATAACGATTACGGTGAAATTTTTGTACTAAATCTGCCTATCTAAAAACGCTCGACCTGTCGCTTGGCTGAAGCCTTGACCAAAAGCCTGTAAAACGCACATATTACGATCGTAATTTTTACCGAGAATGTTGCTACCAATCCTGACCCCGTTCAATCCAGGAGTGAAACCATGAGCACTTACGACATCGTGATTTTGGGCGCAGGCCCCGGTGGTTATAACGCAGCCATCCGTGCCGGCCAACTCGGCCTTAAAGCGGCGTGCGTAGAAGGACGCGCAACGTTGGGTGGCACTTGCCTGAACGTTGGCTGCATGCCATCCAAAGCATTGCTGCACGCCTCCGAGCTTTACGATGCCGCTATGGGCGCTGAATTTGCCGACCTGGGGATTGAGGTCAAACCTGTCCTTAACCTCGCCCAGATGATGAAGCAGAAGGATGAAAGCGTTACCGCACTGACCAAAGGGGTCGAGTTTCTTTTTCGCAAAAACAAGGTCGACTGGATCAAGGGCTGGGGGCACATTGATGGTCCGGGAAAAGTCACGGTGACCGACAGCCAAGGCAACAAGACTTCGCTGAGCGCCAAAGACATCATCATTGCCACCGGCTCTGAACCCACTCCCCTGCCGGGCGTCGAGGTCGATAACAAACGCATTCTTGATTCCACTGGCGCGCTGTCATTGACCGAGGTGCCCAAGCATCTGGTGGTGATCGGCGCGGGGGTTATCGGCCTCGAACTGGGTTCGGTATGGCGGCGTCTGGGCGCACAGGTAACGGTGGTCGAGTTTCTGGACCGGATCTGTCCCGGCGTGGACGGCGAGGCAGGCAAAACCCTGCAACGCTCGCTGAGTAAACAAGGCATCACTTTCAAATTGGGCGCCAAGGTCACCAGTGCCACCACCTCGCAAAATGGGGTTCAACTCAGCGTCGAGCCTGCAGCGGGCGGCACGGCCGAGTTACTCGAGGCTGATTACGTGTTGGTGGCGATTGGGCGTCGGGCTTATACCCAGGGCCTGGGCCTGGAAAACGTCAACCTCGCCACTGATAAGCGCGGGATGCTGGCCAACAAGGGCCATCGCACCGAAGCTGCCGGCGTTTGGGTCATTGGTGACGTCACCTCAGGACCGATGCTTGCCCACAAGGCAGAAGACGAAGCAATGGCGTGTGTCGAACAAATTGTCGGCAAGGCTGGCGAGGTCAATTACAACCTGATCCCCAACGTTATCTATACCCGGCCGGAGCTGGCCAGCGTCGGCAAAACCGAAGAGCAACTCAAGGCTGAAGGTCGCGCGTACAAGGTTGGCAAATTCCCGTTTACCGCCAACAGCCGAGCGAAGATCAACCATGAAACCGAGGGCTTCGCCAAAGTGCTGGCCGATGAACGCACCGACGAAATTCTGGGCGTGCACCTGGTGGGCCCGAGCGTCAGCGAAATGATCGGTGAATATTGCGTGGCCATGGAGTTCAGCGCCTCGGCCGAGGACATTGCCCTAACCTGCCATCCACACCCGACTCGCTCCGAAGCATTGCGCCAGGCCGCGATGAATGTGGAAGGGATGGCGACGCAGATGTAAGCCCTGGAGCTTCCCACGCCCGGCGTGGGAACGCTGCTATGAGGCAGGCAAATGTTCCAGCGGCAGTGCACCTGGGGTTTTGACGGTGTGAATCGCAAAGTTGCTGCGGATGTCACTCACACCCGGCAATTTCAATAATCGACCCGTTAGGAAGCGGTCATAGGCCCGCAGATCCGGCACCACCACCTGCAGCAGAAAGTCAGATTCGCCAGACACCAAAAACGCAGAAATCACTTCAGGTAGAGCGGTCACCGCCAGCCGAAAAGAGTCAGCCTGCTCGTCGTTGTGACGTTCCACTTTTACCCCGACAAACACGGTCAGGCCGAGCCCGACTTCGTCGCGATCCAGATTGGCCTGATAGCCGCGAATGACGCCTGCCTCTTCCAGCATGCGTACCCGGCGCAAACAAGGCGACGCCGACAGGCCGATCTCGTCAGCTAACTGTACGTTGCTTAACCGACCGTCACGTTGCAGGGCTGCCAGAATTTTTCGGTCATAAGCGTCCAGTTTCATGATTTGGCAGATCCTGATGGTTAAAGCACGATTTGATGGCAGGTTATGCCAAGCCGAGCTGTATGAGAAGCAAACTACGCAACCACCTGCCCTGCCCTTCAGCCCTAGACTGGCCCCACCAGATCGACAGCGAATGGGGTGTGACATGGCAGGACTTTGGCTTTTTTGTATGGCATTGGCCGTGGTTTATCTGTTGCCGGGGCCAGACATGATCCTGCTGCTGCAGACCGGCGCGCGCCAGGGCAAACATGCCGCGCTGGCGACTGCGGTCGGCCTGGGAATTGCTCGCGCATGCCATGTGGCGTTAGCCGCTTTAGGGCTGGCGGCGTTGTTCAAGGCTGCACCCTGGACCTTCGATGTGGTTCGTCTGGCCGGGGCCGCTTACCTGTTGTGGATCGGTATTCAGTGCTTGCGAACCACGATGCTGCCACGCTTTGCAGAAACCAACACCGCCAGCGAGCAACCGCGCTGGACCGCTGCCATTCAGCGCGGCGTATTGACCAACCTGCTCAACCCCAAGGCTCTGCTGTTTTGTTCAGTGCTGTTGCCACAATTCATCGATCCGCAGGCTGGACCGGTGCTCGCGCAATTCGCGGTGCTGGGCATGATGTTGGTTGGCGTGGGTTTGTTGTTCGACAGCGCCTACGCACTGACGGGCGCCGCGCTAGGCCGTTGGCTGCAACGCAGTCCATCAGCCCAACGCCTGCAGCAGTGGCTGTTTGGCAGTCTGTTGATCGGCTTCGCGGTGCGGCTGACGTTCGTTCAACAGGCATGAGCCTTATCGGGTTTGGCGTCTGCGTCGAATGATGAACAGCAACACCGCGGCCGTTATCGCGATCACAGCGCCGAACTGCAAGGGTTTCTTGTAGGGACGCAGCTGCGATCGTACTGAGTCAGTGACCTGGGTCACGTAGTACTTGTCAACGTTCTGGAAGTCAGGTGTCGGGCATTGATGACCAAAATCACCGGCCCAGACTACATACGGACCTTGCTCTACGTAACGCTTATAAAAAGCGCTTTGTTCCTGCAGGCTGGTGCCCCATGACGACGCCGAGCACAGCACCGCTGCAAATGCCTGACTGGTGTGGGGCAGATGATCGGCGGCCCTGCTCGCCAAGGCTGTAGCGACATAGCGATAATGGAATCGCTCATCAGGTTTCGCGACGGTGGCTTGCTGGCGCTGCACTTCACTGGCGGTTATCAGCGGTCCAACCTGAAGTTGCGCAGACTCCAGGCTGTAGTTGCCGCCCAAGGTTGCGTAATCCGGTGACATCTCATAACCCAGAAGCTCCATGCCATCGAATCGGGCGACTGTTGCGGCGTAGTAATAGGCAAATGCACGCTTGGTCGGCCACCATTTTGATTCGGCGTCGTGGCGTAACTGGCCGTACCACGTAGCCTTTTTTTGCCATTCCACGTTATCAAAATACGCTGGCGCCTGATCGTAGCGCTCCTCACGCAGCAATCGCCGAGCGAGCAAATTGCGCAGTTTGGCGGCCACCGGCAATGGCACGTAATTATCGCGATCCTGCTGAGTCTGCGCTGGCGGCGCAGGCACATGGGTGTCGACGTAAGCTTTCAATTCATCGAGCGTCAGTACCCGCTCGGCAACGGTGGCCGCGTCGAGCCAATAGATCCCGTTGCTGCGATATAGCTGATCAAACGCCTGCAGGTAATCCCCACGCTGCAACGCCAAAATCGCGCTTTCACCTTCAACTCGGCACTTGGGTTGCAGCGTTTCGACATCCCAATCAGGGGTACGACGTTCGCCCCAAGACTCGCTTTGCGGGAATGCCTGGGCTGCTTTGGCGTAGGCCGCGGCGGCCGCGGTCTGGTCGCCCTCGCGCATCGCCAGTTTGGCCCGCAGCCACCATGCCAGCCCACCGTCGCCAGCATGCTCAAGGAAGGTTTTGGCGCTGGCGTAATCGCCTTGTTGATAATTCACTGCCGCCAGACGATCTGCATTATCGAGGCTGCCCCGCGTGCTGTTTTGCAGCAGTTTGATCAACTTGAGCTGATTCGGCGGTTGCTCGTCGAACGACCAGCCCAATCGGCTGAGCAACGAGGCCGTGACCAATTGCTGCACCTGTTTGCCTTTCAGCAAAACAGCCAATTGATCGTCTGGCATTGCCGCCAGATCAGCCATCAACAATTTCAATGAGCTGTAGCCCACGGCCGAACCGTGCAGGTTTTGCGTGGCATACAGTTCGATGGCACTGTCCCAGTCGCCAGCGGTACGTGCAACGCGAGCCTCTTCCCCCAGGCTGGCAACGCCCAGTTCCAATGGATCGCTGAAGCCATCGATGCTTAGCTGACGTGTCTGCTCAAACGCTTGTCGAGACTGCGCCAGCACGTTCGGGGTCGCGTTCGCTTCGGCGCTCATGGCGAACAGCGCACGGCCCAGCGAATAAGCCGCCCACGTGCTGCGTGTCGCCCTTTGATCGGCCGGCAGCGCCAGTACTTTCTGGAAGTACTCGACTGCCAGTGCATGCTCGCCAGCGTTGAACGCCACCGCGCCCGCCAGGTAGAACCTGAGTTCAGCCGCCAGGTTCGCGCCCTGAGCCTCAACCTGATGCGCATCGGTGAGGCCGCGCAACTGTTTAATCAACGCCTGCTGTTCGGCCGTCAAACCGGACTGCTCAGCCTCCTCACGTTGATCGGCGTAGTGCGGGGCATCACCGTAGCCATCATTCGGATTGTTCGTGGCGGCTGTCGCGTTCTTCAGCCCGGCGATTGCATGCCCTAGACGATTGATCTCAAAGTTGAAGTTACCTTCCGGCAGCTCTGCCAATGACTGGCCCCGGTTGTCGAGCAGGCGCATCGGGAAGTCCGGTCCGCAGGCCAGCGCCGAACCCAGCGGCAGGCTGAGACCCAGGCACAGCAGATGACGCGGCCAGTTACGGGTAAACATTCCAAGCTCCTTGATCAATATGGGCGCAGCGTGCCCAACCGATGGCACGCTGCCCGCCGGCGGCTATTCGCCCGTCGCGCACGCGTGTGAAGGTAAGCAGATCCGAAGTCTGCTGCAACGTATAACCGGCCAACGCATCAGCCCCCTCACAACCTTGGGCTGCAAGTGTCAGACGCTCGGGCCACGCACTGTCGAGATTGCCTTGGTTGCGGACACTGATGTCATACAGACCTTCTTGTGCCGAGAGGTTGAGCGTCAGCCGACTGTCGAGAGCGTCACCCCGCGCCACGGCGCGCAACGTGGTCAGGCTCCAGGCCCGGCGATCATTGACCAATGGCAGGCGAAACCAGATCAAACCGGCCATGTGCGCCGGCGGATCATCGCGCAGTTCGCGGGCCAGCGTGCTCAGTTGTTGTGGATCGGCCAACAACTCGCGACGCTTGCCGCCACGCTCGATCGGCACTTCACTTTCAACCACAGGTGCACCGCCGTCGCTCGGCAGCAGTGCGACGCCATAAGCGGGAAGCGCCAGATAAAACGGCTTTTGGGTGATGCGGCTCCAGTCCTTGGCCCACTTTTTTGCCTGTGCGGGATCGAACAAGCCACGCTGCGGATCGCTGACCGCGTGCACTTGCAGCACACTGCTATCGGCTGTGGATAACAACGCAGGCAATTGCGGGCTGTTCAGCCACGCCGGCAACGCGGTGATACTCAGCGCTAACGCACTCGGTAACGCGGCGCGCAGGTCTGTCAGAAATATCCGGTAAGCCGGTAGCCGTGCGTTACCGGCGTCGTGGTCAATCTCCACGCCGTCCACACGCAGGCCGAGTGCTTGCCAATCAGCGATGACGTGTTGAATCTGCGCAATGACGTCGGCCGTGTCCAGTGACTGGAGTTGGCCGTCCAGGCGCACCACGGCAATCAACGGACGGCCATCACGCTTTAGCAGCTCGGGATCAATCCTGGACCGGCGCAAGCCTGATTGCGCGAAGGCCTGCAAGGCCAATACGCGCAACGTCGAAAAATCCGCCCTGCTGTCTTTTAGCGCGGCTTCGTGTGCCTGCGTCCACTGTCGTTGCCAGACATACAATTGCTGATCAAGCGGCGGCGCATCGGGTTTATCGCAACCGTTGAGCAACACCAGCGCCGTCAGCAAGGCCGACAGACGAGCCAGAAAATACATAAAACATCCTGATAGCTTCAGCGTTCGGCAGATGCTACAGGTCGAGTACCAAAGGCTGCGAGCCTTGCGCGGGGATCGCACAACAAATCAGCACGTTTCCATCCTCCGGCACCTCGGCCGGTGGCTGTGGATAATTCACCTGACCGCTGATCAAGCGTGTTTTACAGGTACCGCATGAACCACCGCGGCAACTGAACTCCGGGCGCAGTCCACGGCTTTCCGCCAATTCCAGCAGGCTACCGCTGTCAGGCTGCCAGCGCGCCTCCTTGGCCGAGCGCTGGAACACTACCGGCACCGCAATCGTAGCCGCCGGTGGCTGCTCGATGATCACCGCGTCGGGGTCGGGTTGGCGGCGCAACGTCGAGGGGCCAAAGGTTTCGGCGTGAATGCGCGCATCGCTGATGTGCAGATCTCGCAGACTGTCATACAGACCTTGGGTAAAGCTGCCAGGGCCGCAGAGTACAAAATCCAGCTGATCGTAGTCTTCTACGTCAAGCATGCGCTGGAGCAAGGCGATGTCGATCCGTGCGCTCACGTCAAAATCGTCTCCTTCCACAGCCTCTGCTTCAGGCTGACTAAGCAGGCGCACCACGCGCACCGAATCACCCGCCGCCTCCAGCAAACGATCCAGCTCGACGCGAAACGCCTGGTCGGCCAACGTGCGTGAACTCTGGAACAGCCATGTAGGACGAATGTGTCGAGTGCGCAGGCCTTGATACACCACCTCACGCAGCATCGACAGCAACGGCGTGATGCCGACGCCCGCCGCCAGCAACACCAATGGCCGACGTTCATGAGGGGCCACAGTGAAATGTCCCTGGGGCGCGCGGGCCTGCACAATGTCGCCCACGCGCAGTTGTTCATGCAGATGCGATGACACCACACCTTCACGCTTCACACTGATACGAAAAAAATCATCCGACGGCGCACTCGACAAGCTGTAGGTGCGGATATGCCGCTCACCGTCAATGTTGAAACACAGCGGCAAATGTTGCCCCGCCTGAAATACCGGCAACCCTGCACCCTCGACAGGCTCCAGGTAAATCGAGCGAATGCTGCGGCTTTGCGCTTCAATACGCGCCACCCGCAATGGCCGCCAGCGATCCCCCAATGCCTGGGCCTGCAACCGCGCAGCGGTCTGCTGCCAGGTACCGGTCATCAAACTGTTGGGTGACATGCCGTCGAAGCGCCAACGCAATGCCAGCGCGGCAGGCCGCCGTACCAGCATTTCCACCTCAAATGTCCACAAGCGTTCCGCCCCCTGAAAGGCTTGGACCTGCGGGCCGTCGAGAATGATGTCGGTGCGGCCGCTGAGGTGCAACAGATCGCCCGAACTGAAATCGATGAACAGCAAACCGGCGCGAGGATTGATCAGCAAATTACCCAAGGTGTTGAAAAACAGATTGCCGGCGAAATCCGGAATGGTCAGGCGATTACCTTCAACCTTTACAAAACCGGCCTGCCCGCCACGGTGCGAAACGTCCACCGAACGTTGCCCATCGACGTCCACATAACTGGCGACAAAAAAAGTGTCGGCGCCAGCGATCATGCTTCTTGCCGCCTCATCAAGTCCTTTCAGGTGTTGCGCGATACGACTCGAAGCCTCCGCCATTGGTACCGATTGCAACTGGCGCAACTGAATGTACTGCGGGCAATTGCCGAATGACTGCTGCACGTTCACATCAAAGCCTTGGGGTGTTACCGCGCTGACATGGCCGTTAAGCCGATTACGGCGTCGGGTATGCAGCTCGATTCCAAGCAAGCCAATGGCCGCCCCATCCTTTATTTGCGCAGGATCATCAGCGGCAGGCACACTTTCGAACCGCAGCACACTTGGCTCTGGTGATTGAGCGAAGCCCGGCGCACCTTCAAGAATACTGGCCCATGGGTGGCCATCGGCATCCACTGCGCCGTACAACATGAACGGTAATTGCCGATAGAACGCGCGGTGCTGGTCCGGCATTTGAGTGCGAATAACCTTACGACCGAACGCCTCCATTCGCTCGGCGACACCGACACGAGCCTGCATCTGTATTTCGCCGCTGTGCCAAGGTGAACGGTCCATAACGGCATCCCCTTTACGCTAATCAAGCATCAGGCAGTTTTTTGCAGGCCGGCCACGGTGCGCGGCATCCCCGTAAAACCAGGCAACGCTTCAATCCGTGCCAGCCAGGCCTGCACGTTGGCGTAGTCGTCGAGCGACACGTTGCCTTCCGGCGCATGGGCAATGTAGCTGTAGGCCGCGACGTCAGCGATGGTCGGTTCATTGCCGACCAGATAAGGCGAATCGGCCAGTTCCTGATCAATCAATTTGAGCCACAGATGAGAAAAAGCGATCACTTCTTCGGCGTTATACGGTGCCCCAAACACGGTGATCAACCTTGCGCGGCCGGGACCAAAGGCAATCGGCCCAGCCGCTACAGACAGCCAGCGCTGGACCTTCGCCGCGCCAACCGGATCAGCCGGCAGCCAACGGCCATTCCCGTATTTTTGCGCCAGGTAAACCAGAATCGCATTGGAATCCGCCAGCACCAGGCCTTGATCATCAATGACCGGAACCTGCCCAAAAGGGTTGAGCGCGAGAAAATCCGGCTGTTTGTGCTCACCTTTCGCCAGATCGACGAAAATCAGCTCTGTCGGCAATTGCAGCAGAGACAGCATCAACTCCACACGGTGTGCGTGGCCGGAACGAGGGAAGTTGTAGAGTTTGATCGCTTGCATGGTCGACTCCGCAGGTGATGGCGCCGCTCACAAACAATCCGGCGCCGGTAGAGCTATCTTCTACCCATCACCAAAACAACAGAATAACCAGGCAACGCAATCAATTATTTCACCCTGCGCAATAAATGATCGCCCTGCAACGCAGGGTGCTCACGCAAGGTTTGCGCCGCAAAATCCACAAAACTGCGAATGCGCGCGGGTGCCTTCCGACCGCCCTGATACACCAGGTGGATCGGCAAGGGAGGCCATTCAAAGTCCGCCAGCACTATTTCCAGTTCTCCGGCCGCGACCTTGCTCGCGACTTGATAGGACAACACCCGTGTCAGTCCCAGCCCCAGGCACGCCGCGGTGATAGCCGCCTGATTGGCTGTGACCACCAATCGCGGTTCTGGCCGGACACTGAGCGGCACAGTGCCGTCCATAAACGGCCAGTTTCTGAGTTGGCCGATAGAGGACGTCGCAATAACCGGTGCCTGAGCCAGGTCATGTGGGTGCCGAGGTCGATTGTGGTGGGCGAAAAAACCCGGGGATGCGCAAATCACCCGCCGCACTTCGCCCACACGAATGGCGTGCTGATTACTGTCGGGCAGCTCGCCGATGCGCACCGCCACATCGATACCCTCCTCGACCATGCTCACCACTCTGTCGACCAGTAAACCGTTGATGCTGACTTCCGGGTACCGAGTCAGGTACTCCACCATGATCGGCGTAACAAACAATTCGCCAAACAGCACCGGTGCAGTGATGGTCAGTTGCCCACGAGGATGAGCGTGGCTGCCGGCTGCCGAATCCTCGGCTTCCTGCACTTCGTTGAGAATTCTCCGACAGTCTTCAAGGTAACGCTGACCCGGCTCAGTCAAATACACGCTGCGTGTGGTGCGCGTCAGCAACGGCGTGCCAATACGCTTTTCCAACGCCGCCACCGCACGAGTGACGCTCGCAGCCGACAGACCCAAACGTCGCGCTGCCGCCGAAAAGCTTTGGTCTTGGGCGACAGCGGCAAAGACTTGCATTTCCTGAAATCGGTCCATCATGCGTGTCCTTTATCCGGGTAAAAAAAATCGCAACCAAGGCTGCGATTTTTTACTGCTTCGGTCAGCTGTGGATAACTTATTCCACCGTCACCGACTTCGCCAGGTTGCGTGGCTGATCGACGTCTGTGCCTTTCAGTACGGCCACGTAGTAAGACAGTAATTGCAGCGGGATGGTGTAGAGGATCGGCGACAGGATGTCGTGGATGTGCGGCATTTGTACAACATAAGTGCCTTCACCATTGGTCATGCCAGCCTTTTCGTCGGCGAAAACGATCAGTTGACCGCCGCGTGCACGGACCTCCTGCAAGTTGGACTTCAGCTTCTCCAACAATTCGTTGTTCGGCGCCACGGTGACCACTGGCATGTCGTTATCCACAAGCGCCAACGGGCCGTGTTTCAGTTCACCGGCCGGATAGGCTTCGGCGTGGATGTAAGAAATTTCCTTTAACTTGAGTGCGCCTTCCATCGCGACCGGGTATTGCGCGCCACGGCCAAGGAACAGGGTGTGATTCTTGTCAGCGAACAGCTCGGCGATTTTCTCGACGGTGCTGTCCATTGCCAAGGCTTCGCCCAGACGAATTGGCAGGCGACGTAATTCTTCGACGAGCGTGGCTTCAACGCCTTCGGCCAACGAGCCGCGAACCTGGCCCAGTGAAAGGGTCAGCAGCAGCAGGCCAACCAGTTGAGTGGTGAACGCTTTGGTGGAGGCGACGCCGATTTCGCGACCGGCCTGAGTCAGCAGGGTCAGATCGGATTCGCGCACCAGTGAGCTGATGCCGACGTTACAGATCGCCAGGCTGGCCAGGAAACCCAGCTCTTTGGCGTTGCGCAGCGCGGCCAGCGTGTCGGCCGTTTCGCCGGACTGGGAAATGGTCACGAACAGCGTGTCGGGTTGCACCACGACCTTGCGGTAGCGGAACTCACTGGCCACTTCGACCTGGCAAGGAATGCCGGCCAGCTCTTCGAGCCAGTAACGGGCAACCATGCCGGCATGGTAGCTGGTGCCACATGCGACGATCTGCACATTGCGCACTTTGGCAAACAGCTCGGCAGCCTGCGGACCAAAAGCCTGCACCAGCACACCGTTCGGGCTCAGGCGGCCTTCGAGGGTGCGTTGTACAACGATCGGTTGTTCGTGAATTTCCTTGAGCATGAAGTGGCGAAATTCGCCTTTATCAGCAGCGTCGGCACCGTCCCGATACTGCACGGCTTCACGTTCGACAGCCTGACCGTCGATGTCCCAGATCTGCACATGGTCGCGACGAATCTCGGCGATATCGCCTTCTTCCAGGTACATGAAGCGGTCAGTAACCTGACGCAACGCCAGTTGATCGGAAGCCAGGAAGTTTTCGCCAAGGCCCAGGCCGATGACCAGCGGGGCGCCGCTGCGCGCAGCCAACAAACGGTCCGGTTGCTGGGCGCTGATGACCGCCAAACCGTAGGCACCGTGCAGCTCTTTGACGGTCGCTTTCAGCGCTACCGTCAGATCGTGCAGGTCTTTGAGTTTGTGGTTCAGCAGGTGAGCAATGACTTCGGTATCCGTGTCCGAGATAAACACGTAGCCCAAGCCCTTGAGTTGCTCACGCAGGACTTCGTGGTTCTCGATGATGCCGTTGTGTACCACGGCCAGGTCACCGGAAAAATGCGGGTGAGCGTTGCGTTCACAAGGTGCGCCGTGAGTAGCCCAGCGGGTGTGGGCAATGCCGAGGCGACCTACCAGCGGTTCTGCGGCCAGGGCCTGTTCCAACTCGCTGACTTTGCCTGGACGGCGCACACGCTCAAGCTTTCCATCATTGGTGTAGACCGCCACACCCGCGCTGTCATAACCCCGGTACTCGAGGCGCTTCAGGCCTTCGAGCAGGATGGCGGTGATGTTACGTTCTGCGACGGCGCCAACAATTCCACACATGCTATTTCTCCTGACTGACAGCCGCGCAAATCAACGTGATACCGCGGGCCTGAATCTGATCCCGTGCCGCTGTCGGCAGGCGATCATCGGTAATTAGGGTATGGACACTGCTCCATGGCAGTTCCAGGTTGGGAATCTTGCGGCCGATCTTGTCGGATTCGACCATCACCACTACTTCACGTGCGACCTCGGCCATGACTCGGCTCAGGCCCAACAATTCGTTAAAAGTGGTCGTACCGCGCACCAGGTCGATGCCATCAGCCCCGATAAACAACTGGTCGAAGTCGTAAGAGCGTAGTACTTGCTCTGCCACTTGGCCCTGAAAGGACTCGGAGTGAGGATCCCAAGTGCCGCCCGTCATCAACAGCACAGGTTCGTGTTCGAGTTCGCTCAGGGCGTTGGCTACGTGCAGGGAATTGGTCATCACCACCAAACCCGGTTGTTGCCCGAGTTCAGGGATCATCGCCGCCGTGGTACTGCCGCTGTCGATGATGATGCGGGCATGCTCGCGAATGCGTGTAACAGCAGCCCGGGCAATAGCCTGCTTGTATTTGGAGACCGGTTGACCGATATCGGCTACCAGTTCTTGCGGCATGGTGATTGCCCCGCCATATCGACGCAGCAACAAACCATTGCTTTCAAGTGCAGCCAGATCCTTGCGGATCGTAACTTCCGATGTTTCGAATCGCTTGGCGAGCTCATCGACACTGACTTCGCCCTGTTCATTGAGCAAGGCGAGGATATTATGGCGACGTTGAGGCGTATTGCGTTTCGACATGGCTGACTAAGTTTCGATTCGAAAGATAACGGAAGCAATCAAAACCTATTAGCGAAACTTCGTCAAGCGCATGCCGATAAAAAGATCTGTGGATAACTCAGGTCTTTTTGATTTTCTCTGGCCGCTTCCAACCATCGATATTGCGCTGGCGAGCGCGGGCAACGGCCAGTTGCGACTTATCCACATCTTGATTGATGGTCGAGCCGGCAGCAGTGTTTGATCCATCACCGATAGTCACCGGGGCAACCAGTGAGTTATTGGAGCCAATGAACACATCTTCCCCAATCACGATTTTCCACTTGTTGACCCCATCGTAGTTGCACGTGATGGTGCCGGCTCCGACGTTGGTTCGCGCCCCGATCTCTGCATCACCCAAATAGCTAAGGTGCCCTGCCTTGGCGCCCTCACCCATGTGCGCATTCTTCAATTCGACAAAGTTACCCACATGCGCGCGCGCCTCCAGCACAGTGCCTGGGCGCAACCGGGCAAACGGGCCCGCGTCGCTGCCTTCACCCAGCACCGCACCGTCGATATGACTGTTGGCCTTGATCACCACACCTTTGCGCAGGGTGCTGTCCTTGATCACGCAGTTCGGACCGATCACCACGTCATCCTCTATCACGACGTTGCCTTCGAGGATCACGTTGATGTCGATCAGCACGTCGCGCCCGACAGTCACTTCACCTCGTACGTCGAATCGCGCCGGATCGCGCAGGGTCACGCCTTGAGCCATCAAGCGACGGCCCGCGCGCAATTGATAATGGCGCTCAAGCTCCGAAAGCTGTTTGCGATCGTTGGCGCCCTGCACTTCCATAGCGTCATGCGGTTGCTCGGTGGCCACCACCAGACCATCGCTGACGGCCATGGCAATCACGTCGGTCAGGTAGTACTCGCCTTGAGCGTTGTTATTGGAGAGTCGGCTCATCCAGTCGCCAAGGCGAGCGAAGGGCACCGCCAGAATGCCGGTGTTGCCTTCAGTGATTGCACGCTCGGCTTCACTGGCGTCTTTTTGCTCAACGATCGCGGTGACCTTTCCTTCAGCGTCACGCACGATGCGACCGTATCCAGTAGGGTCGGCGAGCTCCACGGTGAGCAAACCCAGTTGCTTTGGTGCAACTTTCTTCAACAGGCGTTGCAAGGTATCGACTTCAATCAGCGGCACATCGCCGTACAGGATCAATACGTTTTCGGATTCGATAAATGGCACGGCCTGCGCAACCGCGTGGCCAGTACCCAATTGCTTGTCTTGCAGAACAAAATTCAAATCATCCGCAGCCAGTCGCTCGCGCACCGCTTCCGCACCGTGGCCAATCACCACGTGAATGCGTTGTGGATCAAGTTGCCGGGCGCTGTGGATAACATGGCCGAGCATCGAATTACCGGCAATCGGGTGCAAAACCTTCGGCAATGCAGAACGCATGCGTGTGCCCTGACCGGCAGCAAGGATTACGATTTCTAGAGACATGACTGGCTACCAATCCTGGGTGTTCAGCGGCGACAGCGCGCTGAGGAAAGTCGGAAAAGAAAAAAGGGTAGCCGAGGCTACCCTTTTTAATCAATCGCACAACAAGTCCGGGACGGATTAACCGCCAAACTTCTTGCGGATCTGCTGGACGGTGCGCAGCTGAGCTGTCGCCTCGGCCAGACGTGCGGCGGCAGAACCGTAATCGAATTCTGCACCACGTTCATGCAAGGCCTTCTCGGCAGCCTTAACGGCTTCCTGAGCGGAGGCTTCATCCAGGTCGGCAGCACGTTGCACAGTGTCGGCAAGCACCTTGACCATGTTCGGCTGAACCTCGAGGAAACCACCCGAGATGTAAAACACCTCGGCTTCCCCGCCCTGCTTGATCAGGCGGATAGGACCTGGCTTGAGATTAGTGATCAGCGGCGCGTGACCCAGGGCGATACCAAGATCACCGAGTGCACCGTGCGCAATCACCATCTCGACCAGGCCGGAAAAGATTTCCCCTTCCGCGCTGACGATATCGCAATGGACTGTCATAGCCATCTGATTGCCTCAACCTAAATTAGCGCCCGTTGCCGGGCGCCGGGATTACAGTTTCTTGGCTTTCTCGATCGCTTCTTCGATGCCGCCGACCATGTAGAACGCTTGTTCTGGCAGGTGGTCGTAGTCACCGTTGAGGATGCCTTTGAAGCCAGCAATGGTGTCTTTCAGGGAAACGTATTTACCCGAAGCACCGGTGAAGACTTCAGCCACGAAGAACGGTTGCGACAAGAAGCGCTGGATCTTACGAGCACGGTTTACCAACTGCTTATCGGCTTCCGACAGCTCGTCCATACCCAGGATCGCAATGATGTCCTTCAGTTCTTTGTAACGCTGCAGAACGTACTGGACGCCGCGAGCGGTGTCGTAGTGGTCCTGGCCGATCACGTTTGGATCCAGCTGGCGCGAAGTCGAGTCGAGTGGATCGACCGCTGGGTAGATACCCAGGGAAGCGATGTCACGGGACAGAACGACGGTGGCGTCCAAGTGAGCGAACGTGGTCGCTGGCGACGGGTCAGTCAAGTCATCCGCAGGTACGTATACCGCTTGGATCGAGGTGATCGAACCGTTTTTGGTCGAAGTGATACGCTCTTGCAGAGTACCCATCTCTTCGGCCAGGGTTGGCTGGTAACCTACTGCGGAAGGCATACGGCCCAGCAGTGCGGATACTTCAGTACCGGCCAGGGTGTAACGATAGATGTTGTCGACGAACAGCAGAACGTCGTTACCTTCGTCACGGAACTTCTCGGCCATGGTCAGGCCGGTCAGTGCTACGCGCAGACGGTTACCCGGCGGCTCGTTCATCTGACCGTAAACCAGTGCCACTTTGTCCAGAACGTTGGAATCCTTCATCTCGTGGTAGAAGTCGTTACCCTCACGAGTACGCTCACCCACACCGGCGAACACGGAATAACCGCTGTGCTCGATGGCGATGTTACGGATCAGTTCCATCATGTTTACGGTTTTGCCTACACCGGCACCACCGAACAGACCGACTTTACCACCCTTGGCGAACGGGCAAACCAGGTCGATAACCTTGATGCCGGTTTCCAGCAGGTCGTTGCCGCCCGCTTGTTCTGCGAAGGTTGGCGCAGGACGGTGAATGCCCCAGCGCTCTTCGGTGTCGATCGGGCCAGCTTCGTCGATCGGGTTACCGAGGACGTCCATGATCCGGCCCAGGGTCGCTTTACCGACCGGTACGGAAATGGCTGCGCCAGAGTCGGTGACTTCCAGACCGCGCTTCAAGCCTTCGGTGGAACCCATCGCAATGGTACGAACCACGCCGTCGCCCAGCTGCTGCTGAACTTCCAGGGTGGTGCCGGCATCGCTTTGTACTTTCAACGCGTTGTAGATGCTCGGTACGCTGTCGCGTGGAAATTCCACGTCGATAACGGCGCCGATGATTTGAACGATACGTCCGCTACTCATAGCTGGATCCTCTGAATATTTGAACCGTTAAACCGCGGCAGCGCCGCCGACGATTTCCGAGATCTCTTGGGTGATCGCAGCCTGACGCGCCTTGTTGTAGATCAGCTGCAAATCGCTGATCAAATCACCGGCGTTGTCGGTAGCGTTCTTCATCGCGATCATCCGCGCAGCTTGTTCGGCCGCGTTGTTCTCGACCACCGCCTGGTAGACCTGCGACTCGACGTAACGGACCATCAAGCCGTCTAGCAGCTCTTTGGCATCCGGTTCGTAGAGATAGTCCCAGTGGTGCTTGAGTTCTTGATCCGGGGTTGCCACCAGTGGAATCAACTGCTCCACGGTAGGCTGTTGCGTCATGGTGTTGATGAACTTGTTGGACACAACGCTCAAACGGTCGATACGACCATCGAGGTAGGCATCCAGCATCACCTTGACGCTGCCGATCAGATCATTGATCGACGGTTCTTCACCCAGGTGGCTGATAGCTGCTACGACGTTACCGCCGAAGTTGCGGAAGAAAGCCGCACCCTTGCTACCAACAACACACAGATCGATCTCGACGCCGTTTTCACGGTTTTTCGCCATGTCCTTGACCAAGGCCTTGAACAGGTTGGTGTTCAAACCACCGCACAGACCACGGTCACTGCTCACTACAACATAACCAACGCGCTTGATTTCACGGTCGAGCATGAAGGGGTGGCGATATTCCGGGTTGGCGTTGGCCAAATGACCAATAACCTGGCGGATGCGCTCCGCATAAGGACGGCTAGCAGCCATGCGCATTTGTGCCTTGCGCATTTTACTGACCGCCACTTTTTCCATGGCGCTGGTAATCTTTTGCGTGCTTTTGATGCTCGCAATCTTACTGCGAATCTCTTTTGCGCCTGCCATGTAACACCTATCAGGTTAGCAAGCGGGAGCCTTGCGACTCCCGCTGCGGCTTACCAGGTTTGGGTGGCCTTGAACTTCTCGATACCGGCTTTCATGCCAGCGTCGATTTCGTCATTGAAGTCACCCTTCACGTTGATCTTCGCCATCAAATCGGCGTGATCGCGGTTGAAGAAAGCAATCAGCGCTTGTTCGAAGCTGCCGATCTTGGCGATTTCAACGTCAGTCAGGAACCCACGCTCAGCGGCATACAGCGACAGCGCCATGTCAGCAATCGACATTGGTGCGTATTGCTTCTGCTTCATCAGCTCGGTAACGCGCTGACCATGCTCAAGTTGCTTACGGGTCGCTTCGTCCAGGTCAGAAGCGAACTGGGCGAATGCCGCCAGTTCACGGTACTGAGCCAGAGCGGTACGGATACCACCGGAGAGCTTCTTGATGATCTTGGTCTGCGCGGCACCACCCACACGGGATACCGAAACACCGGCGTTCACAGCAGGACGGATCCCGGAGTTGAACATGGCCGATTCCAGGAAGATCTGACCGTCGGTGATGGAAATCACGTTGGTCGGAACGAACGCGGAAACGTCGCCAGCCTGGGTTTCGATGATCGGCAGTGCGGTCAGGGAACCGGTTTTGCCGGTCACTGCGCCGTTGGTGAACTTCTCTACGTATTCTTCCGAAACGCGCGAAGCACGCTCCAGCAGACGGGAGTGGAGATAGAACACGTCGCCTGGGTAAGCTTCACGGCCTGGTGGACGGCGCAGCAGCAGGGAAATCTGGCGGTAAGCCACTGCTTGCTTGGACAGATCGTCATAAACGATCAGCGCGTCTTCACCGCGGTCGCGGAAGAATTCACCCATGGTGCAACCGGAGTACGGTGCCAGGAATTGCAGTGCTGCAGATTCCGAAGCGCTCGCAGCCACGACAATGGTGTTAGCCAGTGCGCCGTTTTCTTCCAGCTTGCGAACTACGTTGGCGATGGTCGATTGTTTCTGACCGATTGCTACGTAGACGCAGAAGATGCCGCTGTCTTTCTGGTTGATGATCGCGTCGATCGCCAGAGCGGTTTTACCGATCTGACGGTCACCGATGATCAGCTCACGCTGGCCACGGCCGACAGGGATCATGGCATCGACAGCCTTGTAGCCAGTCTGTACAGGCTGGTCTACCGACTTACGCCAGATCACGCCTGGAGCAACTTTCTCGACCGCATCGGTCTCGGTGTTGTTCAGCGGACCTTTGCCGTCAACTGGGTTACCCAATGCGTCGACTACGCGACCCAGCAGTTCCTTACCAACCGGAACTTCGAGGATGCGGCCGGTGCACTTGGCGCTCATGCCTTCAGCCAGAGACTGGTAGGAGCCCAATACCACGGCACCTACAGAGTCTTGCTCAAGGTTGAGAGCCATACCGAAGACGCCGCCCGGAAACTCGATCATCTCGCCGTACATGACGTCGGCTAGACCGTGAATCCGCACGATACCGTCAGATACGCTGACGACAGTGCCTTCGTTACGGGCTTGGGAGGTCACATCGAGTTTGTCGATGCGGCCCTTGATAATTTCACTTATTTCGGAAGGATTGAGTTGCTGCATTGCTCTGCTGCCCCTTCAAACTCAAGATTTCAATGCTTCGGCAAGGTTCGCGAGTTTGCCGCGAACCGAGCCATCGATAACCAGGTCGCCGGCGCGGATGACAATGCCCCCAATAAGGGATTTGTCTTCCTCGACTTGCAGGCGCACTTCCCGGTTGAGTCGTGCACTGAGAACCTTGGCGAGTTTGTCTTTCTGTTCTTGGTTCAATGCAAAAGCACTGGTCACTTCAACGTCTACCGATTTCTCTTGTTCGGCCTTGTACAGGTCGAACAGAGCGGATATCTCCGGCAAAAGCGGGAGACGGTCGTTTTCGGCAACGACGTGAATGAAGTTCTGTGCCTTGGCATCAAACTTGTCGCCGCACACGTCAATAAACGTGGCGGCCTTGTCTGCGCTCGTCAGTCGCGGGGCCTTGAGCACGCGCTGCATGGTGTCGTCTTGCGACACTGCTGCAGCCAGGCCGAGCATGGCTGACCAAGAGGCCAGTTGCTGGTGGGCCTGGGCGTGCTCGAAGGCTGCCTTAGCGTAAGGTCGGGCCAACGTGGTCAATTCTGCCATGATCGCCCTCGCTTAAATTTCAGCAGCCAGTTTGTTTACCAGCTCCGCGTGCGCGTTTTGATCGATTGTGGCACCCAGGATCTTCTCGGCGCCGCCAACGGCCAGTGCACCCAATTGGGCACGCAGCGCGTCTTTGACACTGTTCAGTTCCTGCTCGATCTCGGCCTGAGCCTGAACCTTCACACGGTCAGCGTCGATACGGGCTTTTTCAACAGCCTCTTCGACGATCTGGTTACCGCGTTTCTTGGCTTGCTCAATGATTTCGGCTGCCTGAGCTTTTGCTTCGCGCAGTTGTTGACCCGCTTTATCTTGGGCCAACTCCAGGTCGCGAGCTGCTCGGGCGGCAGCGTCCAGTCCATCCGCGATCTTCTTCTGACGTTCGTGCAAAGCCGCGATGACCGGAGGCCACACGAACTTCATGCAAAACAGTACAAAAATGAAGAACGCAACGGACTGGCCAATCAGGGTTGCATTAATGTTCACGCCAACACCTCGCTCGTTCGTTGCACATCACACCAATTACTCGAAGGTTCGAGTAATTAGCCAGCGAGTTGACCAACGAATGGGTTCGCGAAGGTGAAGAACAGAGCGATACCAACACCGATCATGGTTACGGCGTCGAGCAGACCGGCAACGATGAACATTTTGACTTGCAGCATTGGAACCATCTCTGGTTGACGCGCTGCGCCTTCCAGGAACTTGCCGCCCAACAGGCCGAAACCAATTGCGGTACCCAGTGCGCCCAGGCCGATCAACAGTGCAACAGCGATAGCGGTTAGACCAACTACAGTTTCCATCTTTCCTCCCGACTTTTACGTCGTATGGTTTAGGTTTTTTAGATTTTAAAGCGGTAAAACAAATCGTTTCAAAGCCCTGTTCGGGCACCCACTCGTTTGACCGAGTGGGACATCAGACTAGTCGAGACTGGTCTTAATGGTTTTCTTCGTGCGCCATCGACAAGTAAACGATGGTCAGCATCATGAAGATAAACGCCTGCAGGGTGATGATCAGGATGTGGAACACAGCCCACGCCCACTGCAGAACTACACCCAGGCCACTAAGCCAGAGCAGACCGCTGCCGAACATCACAGCAATCAGAATGAAGACCAGTTCGCCGGCGTACATGTTGCCGAACAGACGCAGAGCCAGAGAAATAGGCTTGGCGATCAGTGTCACGAACTCCAGCAGGAAGTTCACCGGAATCAGCAGGGCTTGAACGAAGATGTTCTTGCTGCCGAATGGGTGCAGGGTCAGTTCGCCGATGAAGCCGCCGATGCCCTTTACCTTGATGCTGTAGAAAATGATCAATGCGAACACAGACAGGGCCATGCCCAGGGTTGCGTTCGGATCTGTTGTCGATACGGCACGGAATGGAATGTGCGCATCCCCCGTGATCAACATGGCCAACTGAGGAATCCAGTCAACCGGTACCAGGTCGACAGCGTTCATCAGGAAGACCCAGACGAAGATGGTCAGTGCCAACGGTGCAATCACCGGGCTACGGCCATGGAAGCTGTCTTTCACGCTGCCATCGACGAATTCGACCAATACTTCAACGAAGTTCTGCAAAGCACCCGGTTGACCCGACGTCGCCTTCTTTGCCGCCATGCGGAAAATCAGAACGAAGATCAAACCCAACGCGACCGACCAGCCGAGGGTATCGACGTGGAAAGCCCAAAAGCCCATTTCCTTGGCTTCTGCTGCGGTGTGAGCAAAGCCCCAGCCGCCGTTAGGTAGCTGCCCGAAGGTCAGGTTCTGCAAGTGGTGCTGGATATAGCCCGAAGCGGTTGTTTCTGCCATGGTTGCCTCAAACGCCCTAAGGTCTCGAAAGTCTTGTTCTCATCAGCAGGGGCGAAAACCAGCTGACCAGTTGGGTCAACACGAAGACGCCAAATACAGCTAGTGGCGCCAATGGCTTTACACCTGCAAACGTCAATGCAAAGAGCACTGCCGTCAAAATCAGTTTGCCCGCCTCACCGGCATAAAAAGACCGGACGATGGCTTGGGCTGCTCGGGCGCCGGAAAACCGAAATGCCCTGTGAGCAAAATAAACATTGGGTAGCAAGGCTATCAGGCCTCCGCAAAGTCCTGAGTACCCGGCAACGACTCCGTGCCATTGCCAGAGCGCCAAAGCGCCAACCAGCAAAACGACAAATTGAGCCATTAACACCGGAAAAACTGCCAGGCGATGGAACGGCAAGCGGTTTGGCGTGCGGCTTTCCATCACTATTGCTCTCCAATGGTCGGCTGCCAGAATTCAATAACTTGGCATAATTTGTGCCGACAAAATGCGCGCAGAGTATAGGGGCGGTTCTGCCCCTATTCAACTGTCAGGTAGTGATTTCCGACTGCGCGCTACATGAGGAAATGTTTCAGCGGATGTGTGCGAGCACACCTTGAAGCTCATCAAGGGAGTTGTAACCGATCACCAACTGCCCTTTCCCCTTCTTACCGTGTCTGATCTGCACCGCAGAGCCTAGGCGCTCGGCCAGGCGCTGCTCGAGTCGAGCAATATCCGGGTCTGTTTTTGTGGGTTCCACAGGCTCCGGTTTGCCACTCAGCCATTGGCGAACCAATGCCTCAGTCTGGCGCACCGTCAGCCCTCGTGCGACAACATGTCGCGCCCCTTCAACCTGTTGATTTTCCGGCAAACCGAGCAAAGCACGGGCATGGCCCATCTCCAGGTCACCGTGCGACAGCATGGTTTTTATCACTTCCGGCAATGCGATCAAGCGTAGCAGGTTGGCAACAGTCACACGGGATTTGCCCACCGCTTCGGCTACTTGCTGCTGGGTCAGCTGGAATTCCTGCTGCAAGCGCTGCAAAGCCACCGCTTCTTCGATCGGGTTCAGGTCTTCGCGCTGGATGTTTTCGATCAGTGCCATGGCGATGGCGGTTTCATCCGGTACATCGCGAACCATCGCCGGGATGGTTTCCTGCCCGGCTTGCTGGCTGGCGCGCCAGCGGCGCTCACCGGCAATAATCTCAAAACGACCGCTGCCGATCGGGCGAACCACAATCGGTTGCATGACGCCCTGGGCCTTGATCGACTGGGCCAGCTCTTCCAACGCCTGAGGATCCATATCACGGCGCGGCTGGTACTTGCCGCGCTGGATCAGGTCCAGCGGCAGGTGCTGCAACTCACGCTGATCTGCCTGCACCGCTTGTTCTTCGAGCGAGCTGACAGTCGGACCGCTCAGCAGTGCATCCAGTCCACGTCCGAGACCTCGTTTCTTGACGGCCATGGGGATTCCTTAAGTTGCCTGAGCGGCGGCGGTGCGTGAGTTTTTGCGTTGACGGCGAACCATCTCGCCGGCCAGCGCCAGATAGGCGATAGCACCTCGCGACGATTTGTCGTACGCCAACGCCGGCATGCCATAGCTTGGAGCTTCGGCCAAGCGGATGTTGCGCGGAATGACCGTGTCGTAAAGCTGCTCGCCAAAGTGTTCCTTCAGCTGCGCCGAAACATCGTTCATCAGGCTAAGACGCGGGTCATACATGGTCCGCAGCAAGCCTTCGACTTTCAGCTCAGGGTTCAACAGTTCAGCAATACGCTTGATGTTATCCACAAGGTCGCTCAACCCTTCGAGCGCAAAGTACTCGCACTGCATGGGGATAATGACCCCATCGGCTGCCACCAATGCGTTAAGCGTCAGCATCGACAGCGACGGTGGGCAGTCGATCAAAATGTAATCGTAGTTTTCGCGAATCGGCGCCAACGCACTGCGCAGGCGGCTTTCCTTCATCTGCATTTCCAGCAGAACCACTTCGGCAGCGGTCAAATCGCGGTTGGCCGGCAGCAGTTGATAACCGCCGTGCTCGGAGTAGTGCATGGCCTGAGCCAGGTCACATTCGCCGATCAGCAAATCGTAAACCGAGTTTTCCAGGCCATGTTTATCCACACCGCTACCCATGGTGGCGTTGCCTTGTGGATCGAGATCGATCAACAGCACCCGGCGCTTGGTAGCGACCAGGGAAGCTGCGAGGTTGATGCAGGTGGTGGTTTTACCCACACCACCCTTTTGGTTCGCTATCGCGAATACCTTAGCCATTCTTGCTTTTGTTCCCAATCATGCCGTGCGGCGCAGTATCAGCAGATGGCGTTGGCCTTGGCAACCAGGTACGGCCAGGGCGTGTTCGCTATCGAGGTGGAAGTCTGCCGGCAATGCTACCAGTTCATCGGCCGGATGGACGCCCTTCATTGCCAGCCAGCGTGTATCGACATCGCCGAGGTGGCGGGTCCAGTTGCTGAAATTCTCCATGCTGCTGAACGCACGGGAAATAATCCCGGTGAATGGCTGAGCGGGCTGAAAAGCTTCGACGCGACTGTGGATAACTTGCAGGTTATCCAGTTTGAGTTCCAGTTTGACCTGGGTCAGGAAGCGGGTTTTCTTGCCGTTACTGTCCAGGCAGGTCACTTGCGAGTCAGGAAACAGGATGGCCAACGGGATACCCGGCATACCACCACCACTTCCCACATCCAGCCAACGGCCGTTTTCGACAAATGACATGACGCTCAAACTGTCGAGCAGGTGGCGAGAGACCATTTCGTCCGGATCACGCACGGCGGTCAGGTTGTAAGCCTTGTTCCATTTGATCAACAGGGCCAGATAGCCCAGCAATTGCGCATGCTGGGCCTCTGTCAGTGGGACACCGAGTTGGCGAGCACCTGTGGATAACTCTTCGGCGTGTTGCAAGGTGACCATTGAACTCAAGCGCTTTGCTCCAACTGACGGCCCGCGCCGCGTTTTTTCAAATGAATCATCAACAGCGAGATAGCTGCCGGCGTAACGCCCGGGATACGCGATGCCTGGCCCAGTGTTTCCGGACGTGTGGCACCGAGCTTGCTCTGGATCTCTTTGGACAGTCCCGAGATGTTGGTGTAGTCGATATCCACAGGCAATTTGGTGTTTTCGCTGGCCCGCAGACGCACAATTTCGTCTTGCTGACGGTCGATATAACCCGCGTATTTGGTCTTGATCTCGACCTGCTCGGCGACCTGTGGATCTTCCGCGCCCCCGCCGGTGACGGCGATCAGACCCATGTAGTCGATTTCCGGACGGCTCAGCAGGTTGAGCAAATTGTATTCATGGGTCAGCGGTGTACCGAATTTTTCTGAAATAGCATCGCCTTGCTCGGTGCCTGGGCGAACCCAGGTACTTTTCAGGCGCTGCTCTTCCAGATCGATGCTTTCGCGTTTTTTGCAGAAAGCCGCCCAACGCGCGTCATCCACCAGGCCCAGTTCGCGACCTTTTTCGGTCAAGCGCAGGTCGGCGTTGTCTTCGCGCAGGATCAAACGGTACTCGGCACGGGACGTGAACATCCGGTATGGCTCTTGAGTACCCAGAGTAATCAGGTCGTCAACCAGCACGCCGATGTATGCCTCATCTCGACGTGGGCACCAGGCATCTTTGCCCTGTGCACGCAATGCAGCGTTGGCTCCGGCCAGCAAACCCTGGGCGCCAGCTTCTTCGTAGCCGGTGGTGCCGTTGATTTGCCCGGCGAAGAACAGGCCGCCGATCACTTTGGTTTCAAGGCTGTACTTCAGGTCACGCGGGTCAAAATAGTCGTATTCAATGGCGTAGCCAGGGCGAACGATGTGCGCGTTTTCCATGCCGCGAATCGATTGCACGATCTGCAACTGCACATCGAACGGCAAAGAGGTGGATATCCCGTTGGGGTACAGCTCGTGTGTCGTCAAACCTTCTGGCTCGATAAAGACCTGGTGGCTTTCCTTATCGGCAAAGCGGTGGATCTTGTCTTCGATCGACGGGCAATAGCGCGGGCCGATACCTTCGATCAACCCGGCATCGGAGTACATCGGCGACCGATCAAGGTTGGCGGCAATAATTTCGTGGGTGCGGGCGTTGGTATGAGTGATCCAGCAGCTGACCTGTTTTGGATGCTGTTCTTTGGACCCCATGAACGACATCACCGGTATCGGTGTGTCGCCCGCCTGCTCGGTCATCACCGAGAAATCCACGGAACGACCGTCAATACGCGGCGGCGTACCGGTTTTCAAACGGCCGACGCGCAGTGGCAATTCACGCAAACGGTGAGCCAGGGCAATCGATGGCGGATCACCGGCCCGGCCACCCGAATAATTCTGCATTCCGATGTGGATAAGTCCACCGAGGAAGGTACCAGTGGTCAACACCACGGAATCGGCAAAGAAACGCAGACCCATTTGGGTGACGACACCGCGCACTGTTTCCTGTTCGACGATCAGGTCATCGGCAGCTTGTTGAAATATCCACAGGTTCGGCTGGTTTTCCAGCGCTTCGCGGACAGCAGCCTTGTACAAAACCCGGTCAGCCTGGGCGCGAGTCGCACGCACTGCCGGGCCTTTTCGGCTGTTCAACACACGGAATTGAATGCCGCCCTTATCGGTCGCCATGGCCATCGCGCCACCGAGGGCATCGATTTCCTTAACCAGGTGGCTTTTGCCGATACCGCCAATGGCGGGGTTGCAACTCATGGCACCGAGGGTTTCCACGTTATGCGTCAGCAACAGGGTTTTTGCCCCCATACGTGCTGAGGCCAGTGCTGCCTCGGTACCGGCATGACCGCCGCCGATGACGATCACTTCAAAACGGGAAGGGAAATCCACCACGCACCTCGTGCCTGCTTCAGTTAGGTAATCAGGAATAGTTTGAGCTCAGGTTTTTGGACCTGGTCGACAAGTATAGGGACTTCAACCCTTCTAAAGAACCCTCTGCACAAAATTTAACCAGCTGTGGAGAAGTCGCGGTTATAGAAATTAAAAAGAAAGAAATTTATTAAATCTTTGTTTTTATGTTTATTTCTACTGAGGCCATTTTCTGTGGATAGATCTCTATAGGCCTTTATATTCAATGTGTACAAAGATTCAAAACCCTGTGTTCATGTGCCAATGAGGCCCTTGGATAACCGGTCTAAGCCTGTGGATTAAAGAGGTGGTTATCCACAGGGGCGGTTATCTTCAGTTTTCAGGCCCTGTTATCAACTGCCCTTAGAGGCACTTATTCACAGGGCTTAATCCACAGGAGTCGACGATTTTTCACGAATGAGGGGCGCATAAATGTCGACCCACGACGTTTGTCAGGCGTATGGATTCAAAAAAGTGAGGGGACGACGATGACTACTGTGAGAGGACGTAGCAGAAGGTAATAGCTATTATCATCAGCTCCCCCGCCCTTACCCTCCCATAGCGCAGCCGTTCAGGGCATCTAAAAGCAGTACCGTTCCTGGTTGTAAGGTGGCTCAAGGGCAAATTGCATAACACTTGCGATGCGGCCGATATCGCACACGAAACGTTTGTACGCATTCTCGGCCCGCGTGACGCCGCACGGATTCGTGGACCAAAGGGCTCCCCGGCGACCGTTGCGCGAGGGTTGGGTTATCAGCGAATCAGACAAGGCCCTGATCATAGAAGCCATGGTGGCCGTGGATAAGGAAATGGTCGGTCTGGGCTTGAGAGCGCGACGTAGCTTCATGCTGTCGCAGATAGAGGGGCTGACTTATCAACAGATTGCGCTGGAGTTGAGGGTTCGCTGACCACAGTGAAGAAGCACATGTTTCGCGCCCTTACTAAATGCGCTTTGATCATGGCAAGTATTTGATGGCTGCGCACGTTACAGGGCTCGGTTTCCTACAACGGGTGATGCATAAAAAAGGGGCTGTGGGTGACTTATCCACAGCCCTTTGGTTATTTACCGATACAAAAACTTGAAAAGATTCTTCCCAACAGGTCATCAGAGCTGAACGCGCCGGTGATCTCTCCCAGCGAATGCTGGGCTTGCCGCAAATCTTCCGCCAACAATTCGCCAGCACCTGCAAGGGTCAGCTGCGCACGGCCATGCTCGAGGGAAGCGCTGGCATGACGCAATGCGTCCAAGTGACGCCTGCGGGCACTGAAGCTGCTCTCTGAGGTTTGCTCGTAACCCATGCAAGCCTTTAGATGATCGCGCAGCAACTCCAGGCCTTCGCCAGCCGATTTCGCGCTCAAGCTGATGGTGACGTGGCCATCCTCGCTGACATCCAGGGCAATCGCTTCACCGGTCAGATCCGCTTTATTGCGGATCAATGTAACGTTGGCTGGATCTGGGCGAACTTCCAGGAACTCCGGCCACAACGCGAACGGATCAAGCGCCTCAGGCGCGGTGGCATCGACTACCAGCAACACCCGGTCAGCTTCGCCGATGGCTTTCAACGCACGTTCCACGCCGATTTTTTCGACGTGATCATCGGTATCGCGCAATCCAGCGGTGTCCACCACGTGCAATGGCATGCCATCGATGTGGATATGTTCGCGAAGAATATCCCGCGTGGTGCCGGCAATCTCGGTAACGATCGCAGCCTCACGGCCCGCCAACGCATTCAACAGGCTGGATTTACCGGCATTGGGCCGCCCGGCAATCACCACGGTCATACCGTCACGTAACAAGGCACCCTGCCCGGCCTCACGCAATACGGTGGATAACTCGTCGCGTACTTTGTCGAGCATGCTCAGCACGTGGCCATCGGCCAGGAAGTCGATTTCCTCCTCCGGAAAGTCGATGGCAGCCTCAACGTATATCCGCAGCCCGATCAGTTGTTCAGTGAGGTTATGCACACGCGCAGAGAATGCCCCCTGCAATGAACGCAGGGCATTGCGCGCAGCCTGTGCAGAACTTGCTTCGATCAAATCGGCAATAGCCTCGGCCTGAGCCAGGTCGAGTTTGTCGTTGAGGAAAGCGCGCTCGCTGAACTCGCCCGGCCGGGCCAGTCGACAGCCCAGTTCCAGGCAGCGTGTCAGTAACATGTCCAGCACGACCGGGCCGCCATGGCCCTGAAGCTCCAATACATCTTCGCCAGTGAAAGAGTTGGGCCCCGGGAAATACAAAGCGATGCCCTGATCCAACACTTCATCGTTTTCGCCCAGGAACGGGCCGTAGTGGGCGAATCGTGGTTTCAGTTCACGACCGCTGAAGGCTTTGGCCGCCATGCTCGCCAGCGGTCCCGAAATACGGACGATGCCAACACCGCCGCGACCTTGAGCGGTTGCGACAGCAGCGATGGTTTCTCGAGAAACGCTCATAAACCGGTATCCAGACAAAAATGGCAGATAGCAAAACGCCCCACTAGGGGGCGTTTTGAGTGGTTATCCACAGTGTAAATCAAGCGGCAGCTTTGGCGGCCCGTTCGATTTTACGCGTGATGTACCACTGTTGGCTGATGGACAGGCAGTTGTTGACTACCCAGTACAGCACCAGACCAGCCGGGAACCACAGGAAGAAGAAGGTGAAGATGATTGGCATCAGCTTCATCACCTTGGCCTGCATCGGATCCGGAGGTGTTGGGTTCAACCGCTGCTGAATGAACATGGTTGCACCCATGATAATCGGCAGAATGAAGAACGGATCCTTGATCGACAGGTCAGTAATCCACAGCATGAACGGCGCTTGGCGCATTTCAACGCTTTCCAGCAGAACCCAGTACAGCGAGAGGAAAACCGGCATCTGCACGAGGATTGGCAAGCAACCACCCAGCGGATTGATCTTCTCTTTCTTGTACAGCTCCATCATGGCTTGCGACATTTTCTGCCGATCGTCGCCGTGCTGCTCTTTCAGTGCAGCCAGTTTCGGAGCCACTGCACGCATGCGCGCCATGGATTTGTAGCTGGCAGCCGACAGCGGGAAGAAAATCCCTTTGATCAGCATGGTCAGGAAGATGATCGACCAGCCCCAGTTACCGACAATGGCGTGAATATGTTGCAGCAACCAGAAGATTGGCTGGGCAATGAACCACAGGATGCCGTAGTCGACGGTCAATTCCAGACCTGGGGACAACTCTTTCAACACAGCCTGGCTTTTCGGCCCGGCATACAGAACAGCGCTGACTTCAGCTTTGGCACCTGGCGCAACCGTCAACGCTGGCGCGGTGTAGCCGATGATGTAGTTGCCCTTCGTATCTTTACGAGCAAGTACCGCATTGTTCTGGCCTGGCTGAGGAATCCATGCAGTTACAAAATAGTGCTGCAACCACGCCACCCAGCCGCCGGTCACGTTGTACGCGATGGCTGGCTTGGTTTTGTCCTCACTCACTTTGTCCATGTCCTTCATGGACACTTTTTTGTACGGCTCGTTACTTGTCCACAGGGCTGCGCCCAGGTAAGTAGCGGTACCAGTAGCAGTGCTGGACGAAGGATCGGAGCTGGCGTCACGCTTCAATTGCGCGAACATCGCACCGGACCACGGCTTGGCACTTTCGTTGTCGATCAGATAGGAAACGGTTACGTCATACAGGCCACGTTTCACAGTGAAACGCTTGATGTAGTTGACGCCGTCCTTGCTGAACTTCAGGTCCACGACCAATTGGTCCTGACCGTCAGCCAGTTGGTAAACCTTCTTCTCCGAGGAGTAAATCGGGCGACCGGCAGGACTTGCGTCCGGACCGTCGGTACCAATCAAACCGCTCTGGGCCAGATAAGTCCGCTCGTTGCCGTTATCGAACAACTGGAATGGAATTTCCGGATGGTCCTGGCGACGTGGATACAGCGGCAGCGTCAACTGAGCAACATCACCACCTTGTGGGTCGATAGCCAGGTTGAGCACATCCGTTTTGATCTGGATGAGGTCTTTGCTTACAGCTACTGGTGTTTCAGCAGGTGCAGTTGCACTGGTATCGCTTGCGGCGCGTGGAATGTCATCACTGACAGTACCGGTATTGCCAGTCGCCGTATCCGGTAGGCCCGGTGCGGTAGTACTGGAAGCAACATTCTGAGTCGGCAGGGCAGCCTGGCCATAGTCCTGGTTCCATTTAAGAACCATAACGTAGGTCACGATTGCCAGGGCGACGATCAGGATCGTGCGTTTGATATCCATGATTACTCGGCCATCGAAGAAGAACGGGAGGTAGGGATAGATGGAACCGGGTCATAACCACCGGGATTCCACGGATGACAGCGGCCTAAACGACGAAAGGCCAGCCAGCCACCGCGCAGAAGGCCATGATTTTCTATGGCTTCATACGCGTAGCAGGAACAACTGGGGTAGAAACGACAGTGACTGGCCATCAGGGGACTAATGGCATAGCGATAGAACTGGATCGGAACGAGTGCCAGTTTACGCATCGGGACTGTCTACCCCTACAGTTTCGGTTTTGACTGCTGGTACCGGCGTGCTGCGTGCCAGACGCTTCCAGAGTTTGCCGAAATGCTGAATCAATTCGGGGTTTTCTACGTCACCCAAACCTTTACGCGCGACGATAACGATGTCCCAACCGACCAGTGAATCCTGGTGCAGACGGAACGATTCGCGCATCAGACGTTTGAGGCGATTGCGCTCGACGGAGAGCTTTACGCTCTTTTTCCCGATAACCAGCCCGAGACGGGGGTGATCAAGATCGTTGTTGCGCGCAAGGAGCAGGAGATTTTTCCCCGGAACCTTGCCGGTAGGGGAGTCAAAGACTGCCTTGAAATGCCGGGGAGTAAGCAGACGCTTTTCCCGACTGAAGTCCTGACTCACCTCCAGTGCCGGATTATCAAACTGCCAGACGCGCACGACCTTTGGCGCGACGACGCGACAGGACGGCACGACCGTTCTTGGTAGCCATGCGAGCACGGAAACCGTGGGTACGAGCGCGTTTGATAGTGCTTGGTTGGAAAGTACGTTTCATTGTCGTGTTACCTGGTTCGTCCACAACGGGCCGGAATGGCCCCCGTTTTAAGAGACCGGGGATTCTAGAGAAAGCAAGCCTCTAGGTCAATTTCCAACCAACGTTTCCTTATAAATAGATCTCAAGGTGTTTTCTTAACGGACCGCCCTTCGCTAGATATAGAAATAAAGAAGGAAAGTATTTAAAGCTTTTTTGTAAAGCTTATAAAAGCTAGGGAGGCGATCTTCTGTGGATAACTACCTTTAGCCCTTTTAATGCGTGGTGTACAGAGAATGACAACTACAGTGGAAAACGGTGACAAGCCTGTGCCGCACTGTCGGATAACCTGTGTGTGAAAGGGCTACTTATCCACAGGCCAGTTATCCACCGGGTTTCGCCCCTACTTGTGCAACGACCTCAGGGGCGGTTATCCACAGAGCTTATGCACAGACCATTGGTCGTCTTTTTTGCGTATAACGCGTTGATTCTTCTTGGTCAGCGAACAACCTTCGTGTGGATAAGTCGGCGTCTGGCCGCTACAATGGCCGCTTGTTTTTGCCTCACCGGCTTTCAACTTAGGGGATATCCGTGTCAGTGGAACTTTGGCAGCAGTGCGTGGAGCTTTTGCGCGATGAGCTGCCTGCCCAACAATTCAACACTTGGATCCGTCCACTACAGGTCGAAGCCGAAGGCGACGAGCTGCGTGTTTATGCACCGAACCGTTTTGTTCTCGACTGGGTCAACGAAAAGTACCTTGGGCGCGTCCTTGAACTGCTGGATGAGCACGGCAATGGTTCGACGCCTGCGCTTTCCTTATTAATAGGTAGCAAGCGCAGTTCTGCACCTCGAGCTGCACCCAATGCACCGCTGGCCGCCGCCGCATCACAGGCTCAGGCTGCTCATGCGCCAGCGAGTGCTGCGGTTTCGGCCCCTTCCGCGCTTCCAACCAAGCGTGCAACCCATAAGGTTGCCGATGTCAGCGAAGAGCCGTCTCGCGACAGCTTCGACCCAATGGCCGGTGCCAGTTCACAACAGGCCCCGGTTCGCGCCGAGCAGCGGACCGTTCAGGTTGAGGGTGCCTTGAAGCACACCAGTTACCTGAACCGAACGTTCACGTTTGAAAACTTCGTCGAGGGCAAGTCCAACCAACTGGCACGGGCTGCGGCCTGGCAGGTGGCGGACAACCCCAAGCACGGTTACAACCCGCTCTTCCTTTATGGTGGCGTCGGCTTGGGTAAAACCCACTTGATGCACGCAGTGGGTAACCATCTATTAAAGAAGAACCCGAATGCGAAGGTCGTTTACCTGCATTCGGAGCGTTTCGTGGCCGACATGGTCAAGGCGCTGCAACTGAACGCAATCAACGAGTTCAAGCGTTTCTACCGATCGGTGGATGCGTTGCTGATCGATGATATTCAGTTCTTTGCCCGCAAAGAGCGCTCTCAGGAAGAGTTCTTCCATACTTTCAACGCCTTGCTTGAAGGTGGTCAGCAGGTCATTCTCACCAGTGACCGCTACCCTAAGGAAATCGAAGGCCTTGAAGAACGTCTGAAATCGCGTTTTGGTTGGGGGCTGACGGTTGCAGTCGAGCCGCCGGAGCTGGAAACCCGGGTCGCGATCCTGATGAAGAAGGCCGATCAGGCCAAAGTCGATCTGCCTCACGACGCGGCGTTCTTCATTGCCCAACGCATTCGCTCCAACGTCCGCGAGCTGGAAGGCGCCCTCAAACGCGTCATCGCCCACTCGCACTTCATGGGACGCGATATCACGATCGAGTTGATTCGCGAATCCCTGAAAGACTTGTTGGCACTGCAGGACAAACTGGTGTCTGTGGATAACATTCAGCGTACCGTCGCTGAGTACTACAAGATCAAGATCTCCGACTTGCTGTCCAAGCGCCGTTCGCGCTCGGTTGCGCGTCCGCGTCAGGTCGCCATGGCATTGTCAAAAGAGCTGACCAACCACAGCCTGCCGGAAATCGGTGATGTGTTTGGCGGTCGTGATCACACCACTGTTTTGCACGCCTGCCGCAAGATCAACGAACTTAAGGAATCCGACGCGGACATCCGCGAGGACTACAAGAACCTGCTGCGTACACTGACCACTTGATGACACCAGCGCAGCTTATTAAGGCAAGGGACTAGACCATGCATTTCACCATTCAACGCGAAGCCCTGTTGAAACCCCTGCAACTGGTCGCAGGCGTCGTCGAGCGCCGACAGACCTTGCCGGTGCTATCCAACGTGCTGTTGGTTGTCGAAGGCCAGCAACTGTCGCTAACCGGTACCGACCTGGAAGTCGAGCTGGTCGGTCGGGTTCAACTCGAAGAGCCAGCTGATCCAGGTTCGATAACCGTGCCTGCGCGCAAGCTGATGGATATTTGCAAGAGCTTGCCGAATGACGCGCTGATCGACATCAAGGTCGACGAGCAGAAGCTTGTGGTGAAGGCTGGTCGTAGCCGCTTCACCTTGTCGACCCTGCCTGCCAACGATTTCCC
The DNA here is from genome assembly GCF_050321825.1 of Gordonia sp. IEGM753. Taxonomy (NCBI): domain Bacteria; kingdom Bacillati; phylum Actinomycetota; class Actinomycetes; order Mycobacteriales; family Gordoniaceae; genus Gordonia; species Gordonia sp. IEGM753. The sequence continues at coordinate 117,954 of NZ_JBNQGB010000003.1, read as the reverse complement.
GACCGTAGAAGAAGGTCCGGGTTCTCTGACCTGCAGCCTTGAGCAAAGCAAACTGCGGCGTTTGATCGAGCGCACCAGTTTCGCCATGGCCCAACAGGACGTGCGTTACTACCTGAACGGTATGTTGCTGGAAGTATCGGCCGGAATCATTCGTGCTGTGGCGACCGACGGTCACCGTTTGGCCATGTGCTCGATGCAGGCTGATATCGGTCAGCCCGACCGTCACCAGGTCATCGTGCCGCGCAAGGGTATTCTCGAGCTTGCTCGTCTGCTGACTGAACCGGACGGCATCGTCAGCATCGTCCTTGGCCAGCATCACATTCGTGCCACCACAGGCGAATTCACGTTCACCTCGAAATTGGTCGACGGCAAGTTCCCTGACTATGAGCGCGTGCTGCCTAAAGGTGGCGACAAGCTGGTACTGGGTGATCGCCAGGCGTTGCGTGAAGCGTTCAGCCGTACCGCGATTTTGTCCAACGAGAAGTACCGCGGTATTCGTCTGCAACTGGCTAACGGTCAACTGAAGATTCAGGCAAATAACCCTGAGCAGGAAGAAGCAGAGGAAGAGGTCGGCGTTGAATACAACGGTGGCAATCTGGAAATCGGCTTTAACGTGAGCTACTTGCTGGACGTACTGGGCGTGATGACGACCGAACAAGTTCGCCTGATCCTGTCTGACTCCAACAGCAGTGCGCTGGTACAAGAGTCCGACAATGATGACTCGGCCTACGTTGTCATGCCGATGCGCCTGTAACCATGTTCAGCAGAACCTAGATGTCCTTAAGTCGCGTCTCAGTCACCGCGGTGCGTAATTTGCACCCGGTGACCTTCTCCCCCTCCCCCCGCATCAATATTCTTTACGGCGCCAACGGCAGCGGCAAAACCAGTGTTCTGGAAGCCATTCACCTGCTGGGGCTTGCCCGCTCGTTTCGAAGCACCCGTCTATTGCCAGTCATTCAATATGAACAATTGGCATGCACGGTGTTTGGTCAGGTTGAATTGGCCGAGGGCGGACATAGCGCTTTGGGGATATCTCGAGATCGCCAGGGCGAGTTCCAGATCCGTATCGATGGGCAGAATGCGCGCAGCGCAGCGCAGCTGGCAGAAATCCTGCCCTTGCAGTTGATCAACCCGGACAGTTTCCGCCTATTGGAAGGCGCCCCCAAGATTCGTCGACAATTCCTCGACTGGGGAGTGTTCCACGTGGAACCCAGGTTCATGTCTACCTGGCAGCGCTTGCAGAAGGCCCTGCGCCAGAGAAACTCTTGGCTGCGACATGGTACACTTGACGCCGTTTCGCAAGCGGTTTGGGACAGGGAACTGTGCCAGGCCAGCGCTGAAATCGATGATTACCGCCGCGCTTATATCAAAGCCTTGAAACCAGTCTTTGAACAAACCTTGAGTGAGCTGGTTGAGCTGGAAGGCTTAACACTCAGCTATTACCGAGGTTGGGACAAAGACCGCGAACTGAGTGCTGTCCTCGCGGGTTCCGTACAGCGGGATCAGCAAATGGGCCATACCCAGGCCGGACCACAACGTGCTGATTTGCGTCTTCGATTGGGCGCACATAATGCCGCGGACATATTGTCCCGCGGTCAGCAAAAGTTGGTGGTATGTGCATTGCGTATTGCTCAAGGGCACTTGGTTAGCCAGGCCCGGCGCGGTCAGTGTATTTATCTGGTGGATGATTTGCCGTCCGAACTGGACGAGCATCACCGCCGCGCCCTCTGCCGCTTGCTGGAAGACTTACGCTGCCAGGTTTTTATTACCTGTGTAGATCACGAATTATTGAGGGAAAGCTGGCAGACGGAAACGCCAGTCGCTCTGTTCCACGTGGAACAGGGCCGTATCACCCAGACCCACGACCATCGGGAGTGAAGGCATTGAGCGAAGAAAATACGTACGACTCAACGAGCATTAAAGTGCTGAAAGGCCTGGATGCCGTACGCAAACGTCCCGGTATGTACATTGGTGACACCGACGATGGCAGCGGTCTGCACCACATGGTGTTCGAGGTGGTCGATAACTCGATCGACGAAGCTTTGGCTGGCCATTGCGACGACATCAGTATCATCATCCATCCAGACGAATCGATCACCGTTCGCGACAATGGTCGTGGCATCCCGGTAGACGTGCACAAAGAAGAAGGCGTTTCAGCAGCTGAAGTCATCATGACCGTGCTGCACGCCGGCGGTAAGTTTGACGACAACTCTTACAAAGTATCCGGCGGCCTGCACGGCGTTGGCGTATCGGTTGTGAACGCACTGTCTGAAGAGCTCATTCTGACCGTTCGCCGTAGTGGCAAGATCTGGGAGCAGACCTACATTCACGGTGTTCCGAAAGAGCCGATGAAAATCGTTGGCGAGAGCGAGACGACCGGTACCCAGATTCACTTCAAGCCATCTGATCTTACTTTCAAGAACATCCACTTCAGCTGGGATATTCTGGCCAAGCGGATTCGTGAGCTGTCTTTCCTCAACTCCGGTGTTGGTATCGTCCTCAAGGACGAGCGCAGCGGTAAGGAAGAGCTGTTCAAGTACGAAGGTGGTTTGCGCGCGTTCGTTGAATACCTGAACACCAACAAGACTCCGGTCAACCAAGTGTTCCACTTCAACATCCAGCGTGAAGACGGCATCGGCGTGGAAATCGCCTTGCAGTGGAACGACAGCTTCAACGAGAACCTGTTGTGCTTCACCAACAACATTCCTCAGCGCGATGGCGGTACTCACCTGGTGGGTTTCCGTTCGGCGTTGACGCGTAACCTGAACACTTATATCGAAGCAGAAGGTCTTGCGAAGAAGCACAAAGTCGCGACCACGGGTGACGATGCCCGTGAAGGTCTGACCGCCATTATTTCGGTGAAGGTGCCAGATCCGAAGTTCAGCTCCCAGACTAAAGACAAGCTGGTTTCTTCCGAAGTGAAGACCGCGGTCGAACAGGAAATGGGCAAGTACTTCTCCGACTTCCTGTTGGAGAACCCGAACGAAGCCAAACTGGTCGTCGGTAAGATGATCGATGCGGCACGTGCGCGTGAAGCTGCCCGTAAAGCCCGTGAGATGACCCGTCGTAAAGGCGCTCTGGACATTGCAGGCTTGCCCGGCAAACTGGCTGACTGCCAGGAAAAAGACCCTGCCCTTTCCGAACTGTACCTCGTGGAAGGTGACTCTGCTGGCGGTTCCGCCAAGCAGGGTCGCAACCGTCGTACCCAGGCCATCCTGCCCCTGAAGGGCAAGATCCTGAACGTCGAAAAAGCACGTTTCGACAAGATGATTTCTTCGCAAGAAGTGGGCACCTTGATCACCGCGCTGGGCTGCGGCATTGGTCGTGACGAGTACAACATCGACAAGCTGCGCTATCACAACATCATCATCATGACCGATGCTGACGTCGACGGTTCGCACATTCGTACCCTGCTGCTGACCTTCTTCTTCCGTCAGCTGCCTGAGCTGATCGAGCGCGGTTACATCTACATCGCCCAGCCACCGTTGTACAAGGTCAAGAAAGGCAAGCAAGAGCAATACATCAAAGACGACGACGCCATGGAAGAGTACATGACGCAGTCGGCCCTGGAGGATGCAAGCCTGCACCTGAACGAAGAAGCGCCTGGTATTTCCGGTGAAGCGCTGGAGCGTCTGGTAAATGACTTCCGTCTGGTGATGAAGACCCTCAAGCGTCTGTCGCGCCTGTACCCACAGGAACTGACCGAGCACTTCATCTACTTGCCACCGGTAAGCCTGGAACAACTGTCTGATCACGCAGCGATGCAGGATTGGATGGCCAAGTATGAAGTTCGCCTGCGCACTGTCGAGAAGTCGGGTCTGGTTTACAAAGCCAGCCTACGTGAAGACCGTGAACGTAATGTCTGGCTGCCAGAGGTCGAGTTGATCTCCCACGGCCTGTCGAACTACGTCACCTTCAACCGTGACTTCTTCGGTAGCAACGACTACAAAACCGTGGTCTCGCTGGGCGCTCAGTTGAGCACGCTGCTCGATGACGGCGCGTACATCCAGCGCGGGGAGCGCAAGAAGCCTGTCACCGAGTTCAAGGAAGCACTTGAATGGTTGATGGCTGAAAGCACCAAGCGTCATACCATCCAGCGCTATAAAGGTCTGGGCGAAATGAACCCGGATCAGCTGTGGGAAACCACCATGGACCCAGCGCAACGCCGGATGCTCAGAGTGACCATCGAAGACGCCATTGGCGCGGATCAGATCTTCAACACCCTGATGGGTGATGCGGTCGAGCCACGCCGTGACTTCATCGAAAGCAATGCCTTGGCGGTCTCCAACCTGGACTTCTGATCCAGCAAGTAACGCCAAGCAAAAAGGCCAACTCTCTTGAGTTGGCCTTTTTTTTCGCCGTGAAAAACCAATGAGTTCCGCTTTAATCTGCCGCTGCCGCAACACTTTCCAATCGATAGCCATAGCCATAAATAGTCAGCAACTGCCAACCGCGGTCGGCCGTCAGTCCAAGCTTGTTGCGCAGACGATAGATGTGGGTATCCAGCGGTCGGGAAGAATCCATCTCTTCATGGCTCCAGAATTTGGAGTACAGGTATTCGCGCGACAGTGGGCGCCCCAGATTGCTGAACAGGCATCGCGCAAGTCGATACTCTCGTTCGGTCATCACAATGGGGACGTCCGCACGGGTGACGGTCAGTTCCGCGTCATCGAATACCAGATCATTAAAACTGAGCACCTCAGCCGCTGCTGAGCGCTGCGAGCTGTGCCGGCGCAATACTGCAGCCACACGTGCCTTTAACTCATTGGGTCGAAACGGCTTACTGACGTAATCGTCGGCGCCGGCGTTAAGCGCCTGCACGATGTCACTCTCTGCGTCGCGGCTGGTAAGCATGATGGCCGCGGGCGGCGATTCCATGTGTTCGCGGGTCCAGCGCAATAGCGAGAGGCCGTTGAGGTCTGGTAACTGCCAGTCGAGTATCAGCAGGTCAAAGGTTTCCCGACGCAGTTGCCGCAAGAGGTCTTCTGCACGCTCGAAACTGTGCAATGACCACGCATCCTCGCCGGGTTGAGTCATCTGGTGCAGTGTTTGCTCTACCCGCCGCAATTCGGCCGGTTAGTCGTCCAGTATCGCAACACGCATGTGCAGTGACTCCTTGATCTCTAAAAGGTGTCCCTTGAATCGCAGACGATAGCCGCTTCACCAGCGTAGTCAAAGTAGCGACCCACCACTGGTCGACGTCCGCTATGATTCTTCGGGCAATCTCGCACTAAGACCTTTGATTGATGAACGAAATTCCTCCCCCCGCCAAACCTCCTTCGCCAGCGAGCAGTGAGCGTCGTCGGGAAAGTCGCGAGCCGACGCAGGTTCAGCGCCTTTTCCGGCAACTGGTGCGTGAATGGTTGTGGATAAGTTTGCTGCTGTTGCCCCTCACCGCCCTCCTCTCTTACAACGACCCGACCAGCCGCCTGTACGGTTCGGGTGTTCAGTCGGCACTGCTCTCGGCATTTCTGGTGGCCTGTGTTCTCGGTTTGCTATTGCTGCGCCCACGTTGGGCTTTGTGGCTGACCGTGGGTGGAATGGGTTGCGCGTTGTTGGCAAGTATCGGCTTGGCTCAGTTGCAATGGTGGTGGTCGCCTGGCGCGAGTCTTTTGGGCATGTTGTTCGGTTATTTGATCTGGAACTGGCGACGTCTTAGCGTGGTGCTGACCTATTTCGGTTGGGAACTTGCGCGACTGGACGACGAGCCGAAGGTCTTTCCCGAACGCCGCCACGTGCGCTTTACCGGCGACCGCTTGCAGGGGCAAATCATGGCGCTGGAACAAGCCATGAGCCGTACACGCGACACACGCCGTTTTATCGCGGACGGTCTTGAATACCTGCCGGTCGCAACATTGATCAGCAATCCCAACGGCAGGATTTTGCTGGGCAATCGCAAGGCTCGCGAACTGTTTGGCTGCGACCTGGGCGGGGATGATGTGCTGAGACAATTGGCGAAACTCGGTTATCCAGAACTGCAAGACGTCGCAAGCAGGCCGCTTTTGTCTACGCTGCCATTGCTGGAGTTCCGGGATATCAAGGGGCGCAGCCTGCGTCTTGAGCGAGCGGCGCTGTTGCCTGTGGAGGGAGAAGTCCCCGTCGGCTGGCTACTGAGCCTTACCGACTTGAGTGTGGAGCGTGATGCTGAAGAGCAACGCAGTGTGCTGCTGCGTTTCCTGTCGCATGACCTTCGGGCACCCCACTCAGCCATTCTTGCGTTGCTTGATGTGCATCGGCATCAGGTCGGCGGCGATGTGCAATTGTTTGATCAAATTGAGCTTCAGGTGCGTCGGGCGCTTGAGCTGACGGACGGCTTTGTGCAATTGGCCAAAGCTGAATCAGAAGCCTATCAATTTCAGCCGAGCCTGTTCGCGATGCTGGTGATGGATGTTTTTGACCAGGCGCTGATGATCGCTCAGTTGAAGCGGATCGAATTGATCCACGACGTGGATGATCAGGCGCAGGAAACGCTGATCATGGCAGACCAGGCATTGCTGACGCGGGCATTGTTCAATTTGCTGGAAAACGCCATCAAGTACAGTCCCGCCGATACCATGATTCGGGTTCAGGTCAGCTGCAACGACGGTTGGCTGCAATGCGATTTGTGGGATCAGGGTAAAGGGATTGCCGCTGAAGAATTGCCCGAACTGTTTAGCCAATACCGGCGCTTTTCGTCGGCCCAGGGCATTGACGGAATTGGCTTGGGATTGTCGATGGTCAAGGCTGTGGTCGACCGCCACCACGGGCGAATTGAATGCCAGAGTGTGGTCGGACAGGGTACACGCTTCAGTCTGTATTTCCCTGTGCACCAAGCGTGAACAGCGCCAGATTGCAGGCATGAAAAAACCGGCTATATTCGCCGGTTTTTTTACGTCCGAAAAAACTTATGCACCTTTTTTCGATTTTTATGAGCTTAAGAAATATGTATTTAAATCAGTCATTTAAAAACGAATTTAGCCACTTTTTGAACAAACGGTACACAGGTTATCCACAGAATCTCAGACAGCCACTTGATCACTGGCGGGCGGAGCTTCAGGAGCCGGTGGAAGTGAGCCCATTTCACGCTGCATCTGCTCGTTCCACGCTTGAACACGATCGTTTAGCGCTGCAATAGCACGTGGGCCGCTGCCTTCGGCATACATCGGTTGACCTATGATCACCGTGATAACCCCCTGCTTCTTTGCCCAGCCGGTTTTCGGCCAGAACTTTCCGGCATTGTGCGCAATCGGCAACACGGGGAGCTCGGCATTGACGGCCAACGCTGTGCCACCCCGAGAGAATTTGCCGACAGTACCGTACGGAACGCGAGTGCCTTCAGGAAAGATAAGTACCCAAACACCGTCCTTGAGCAGTTCATCGCCCTTCTTCGCCACGTGCTTGAGTGCCGCTTTCGGGTTGTCACGGTCGATGGCGATAGGCCGCAACATGGCCATGGCCCAACCGAAAAACGGTACGAACAACAGCGACCGCTTGAGCACTTGGCTCAACGGCTGGAAGTAAGCGGAAAGGAAAAAAGTTTCCCAGGTGCTCTGGTGGTTCGACTGAATCACGCAGGGCTGCTCGGGCACATTTTCGGCGCCCTTCACTTCGTAGCTGATGCCAAGGAAAACCTTGCTGAGCCACAAGGCGCAGCGGCACCAGTAAACATTGATGAAGCGATAGCGTGCCTTGAACGGTAGAAAAGGCGCGATAAAAAAGCTCAGGCTGCACCAAAGCAAAGAGCTGGTGCCCAGCAACAGGTAAAAGAGGAAGGTTCTGATGGCCTGCAGTATCGACATGGTGACGTTTACCGTGCGGGCTCTGCCCGTCTTTATAAAGCGCAATCCCGATCAATCCTTGGTCAGGAATCTCGAAAACGCTCTAATTGTGGATAAGTTCTGCGGCAATCGCCGCCAGATCGTCAAAAATCAAGGTGCCTACCGGTAGGGTCAAGCCCTGAGTCTTTTCGCCTTTCCCGGTCTTTACCAAAACGGGCTGAGAATCGACGGCTTTGGCGGCTTCCAGGTCACCGAGACTGTCGCCAACAAACCATAGATTCGTCAGCGGTACGTTGTAATGTGCGGCAATGGATTTCAACATGCCGGGTTTTGGCTTGCGGCACTCGCAGCCTTCGTCTGGCCCGTGCGGGCAGTAAACGATCAGCCCGACTTCACCGCCCTGCTCCGCCACCAGCGAGCGCAAGCGCTCGTGCATGGCGTCCAGGGTGGCGATGTCGTAATAGCCGCGAGCGATGCCAGACTGGTTGGTTGCCACAGCTACCGTCCAGCCGGCCTTGCTCAACTGCGCAATGGCCTCGATCGAGCCGGGGAGCGGTAACCACTCCTCAACCGATTTGATGTAAGCGTCGGAGTCGTAGTTGATCACCCCGTCCCGATCGAGAATCAGCAGTTTCAACAGCAGCTCCTTAGCCCAGCAGCGAGATATCAGCGACACCGAGGAACAGCCCACGCAGGCGCGACAGCAGTGCATAACGGTTGGCGCGCACATTGGCGTCATCCGCGTTGACCATCACGGCTTCGAAGAATGCATCCACGGGTTCACGCAGGGCCGCCAGGCGAGCCAGCGATTCGCTGTACTGGCGCGCAGCGGCCATCGGTTGTACGGCTTGGTCAGCTTGCTGGATTGCCGAGTACAAGGAGAACTCGTTGGCATTGTCGAAGTACTTGGCTTCAACGACGGTCGGCACCGAACCTTCAAATTTGCTGAGCAAGTTCGAAACACGCTTATTGACCGCTGCCAGCGCAGCCGCTTCAGGCAATTTGCGGAACGCTTGAACAGCTTGTACACGCTGATCGAAATCCAGCGCCGAACCCGGCTTCAACGCACGCACCGACAGATAGGTCGCCACATCGACACCTTCGTCTTCGTAACGCGCCCGCAGACGGTCGAAGACAAATTCCAGCACCGACTCATTGAGACCGGCCACTTTGACTTTGGTACCGAACGCGTTCACCGCAAACGCTACGGCGTCGTTCAGGTCGAGGTCGAGCTTCTTGTCGATCAGGATGCGCAGCACACCCAACGCTGCTCGGCGCAGTGCATACGGGTCTTTGCTACCGGTTGGCAGCATGCCGATGCCGAAGATGCCGACCAGGGTGTCGAGTTTGTCAGCGATGGCCACGGCCGCGCCGGTCAATGTGGTTGGTAGCTCAGCGCCGGCACCGCGAGGCATGTATTGCTCGTTCAGCGCCAGGGCGACTTCTTCCGGCTCGCCGTCATTGAGGGCGTAGTAATAACCGGCGACACCTTGCATCTCCGGGAACTCACCGACCATTTCGGTCGCCAGGTCGCACTTGGACAGTAGCCCCGCACGGGATGCCCAGGCTGCGTTGCCGCCAATGCGCTGAGCAATGAATGCGGCCAGTCGGGATACGCGCTCGGCCTTGTCGTAGACGCTGCCGAGTTTTTCCTGGAACACCACGTTTTGCAGGCGCAGGTTGAAATCTTCGAGTTTCTGCTTCTTGTCTTGCTTGAAGAAGAACTCGGCGTCGGTCAGGCGTGGACGAACCACTTTCTCGTTACCGGCGATAATCTGTTGCGGGTCTTTGCTTTCGATGTTGGCCACGGTAATGAAACGAGGCAGCAACTTGCCGTCGGCATCCAGCAGGCAGAAGTATTTCTGGTTGTCCTGCATGGTGGTGATCAATGCTTCTTGCGGCACGTCGAGGAAACGCTCTTCGAACGAGCACACCAGCGGCACCGGCCATTCAACCAGCGCGGTCACTTCATCGAGCAAGGCTGGCGGAACGATGGCCGTGCCTTCCTGCAAGGTCGCGAGTTCTTCGGTGCGCTTGCTGATGATTGCGCGACGCTCGTTGGCATCGGCCAGAACGTAGGCAGCACGCAGGTCGGCCAGGTAGTTGGCCGGTGCGCTGATGCGTACATTTTGCGGGTGATGGAAGCGGTGACCACGCGAATCACGGCCAGCCTTCTGGGCGAGAATCGTGCAATCGATGACCTGGTCACCGAGCAGCATGACCAGCCACTGGGTCGGGCGAACGAATTCTTCCTTGCGAGCACCCCAACGCATGCGTTTCGGGATTGGCAAGTCGTTCAGGGAATCTTCGACGATGGTCGGCAGCAGGCTCGCGGTCGGTTTGCCGGCGATGCTCTGGCTGTAACGCAGTTTCGGGCCGCTCTGATCGATTTCGCTCAGGTCGACACCGCACTTCTTGGCAAAGCCAAGCGCTGCTTGAGTCGGGTTGCCATCGGCGTCAAACGCGGCCTGACGTGGCGGGCCGTCGAGGTTGATGCTGCGATCCGGTTGCTGGGTGGCCAGCGCGGTGATCAGCACGGCCAGACGGCGCGGTGCGGCGTAAACGGTTTTGGCTTCGTAGTTCAGACCGGCCGCTTGCAGGCCTTTGTCGATACCGGCCAGGAACGCATCGGCCAGGGTGTTCAGGGCTTTGGGTGGCAGTTCTTCGGTGCCCAATTCAACCAGGAAATCCAGAGCACTCATTGTGCAGCCTCCAGCTTAGCCAACACTTCATCACGCAGGTCCGGGGTCGCCATCGGGAAGCCCAGCTTGGCGCGAGCCAGCAGGTAGGCTTGCGCAACGGAACGCGCCAGGGTGCGTACACGCAGAATGTATTGCTGACGCGCAGTCACCGAGATTGCCCGGCGCGCATCCAGCAGGTTGAAGGTATGGGAGGCCTTCAACACCATTTCGTAGCTCGGCAACGGCAGCGGCTGGTCGAGTTCGATCAGGCGCTTGGCTTCGCTTTCGTAGAAATCGAACAGCTCGAACAGCTTCTCGACGTTGGCGTGTTCAAAGTTGTAGGTCGACTGCTCGACTTCGTTCTGGTGGAACACGTCGCCGTAGGTGACTTTGCCCATTGGGCCGTCAGCCCACACCAGGTCGTAGACCGAATCCACGCCTTGCAGGTACATGGCCAGGCGCTCGAGACCATAGGTGATCTCGCCGGTCACCGGGTAGCACTCGATGCCGCCCGCTTGCTGGAAGTAAGTGAACTGGGTCACTTCCATGCCGTTCAGCCAGACTTCCCAGCCCAGGCCCCAAGCGCCCAGGGTTGGCGATTCCCAGTTGTCTTCAACAAAGCGAATGTCGTGGACCAACGGGTCCAGGCCGACGTGCTTGAGGGAGCCCAGGTACAGTTCCTGGAAGTTGTCCGGGTTCGGCTTCAGCACTACCTGGAACTGATAGTAGTGCTGCAGACGGTTCGGGTTTTCGCCGTAGCGGCCGTCAGTCGGGCGACGACTGGGCTGCACATAAGCGGCGTTCCACGTTTCCGGGCCGATGGCCCGCAAGAACGTGGCTGTGTGGAAAGTGCCGGCGCCTACTTCCATATCGTAGGGCTGAAGTACCACGCAACCTTGCTCGGCCCAGTATTGCTGGAGGGCGAGGATCAAGTCTTGGAAGGTACGCACGGCTGGCGTAGGCTGGCTCACGAAATTCACCTGTTTCTTGGGCTGCGATTTAAAGAGCGGGAGTATACCCGATTCGTTGCTGCGCACGCCCCCTGGAGCCTTATGCCACGCTGCTTTTGGTGTTCCGAAGATCCGCTGTACATGGCTTATCACGATCACGAGTGGGGCACGCCGCTACGCGATGCGCAGGGTTTGTTCGAGTTGCTTTTGCTCGAAGGGTTCCAGGCCGGCCTTTCCTGGATCACCGTGCTGCGTAAACGTGAGCGTTATCGCGAGGTGCTGTTCGGCTTCGACGTGCAGCGCGTGGCGCAGATGAGCGATGCCGAAATCGATGAATTGATGCTCGATCCCGGCATCATCCGCAACCGCTTGAAACTCAACGCGGCCCGGCGCAATGCCCAAGCCTGGCTGGCGCTGGAGGACCCGGTGACGTTTCTCTGGTCGTTCGTCGGCAACACACCGGTGATCAATCATTTCAAGGACCGTAGCCAGGTTCCGGCCATCACCCCGGTCGCGGTAGAGATGAGCAAAGGCCTGAAAAAGGCTGGTTTCACGTTCGTCGGCCCGACCATTTGTTATGCGTTGATGCAGGCGTCGGGGATGGTCATGGACCACACCCAGGACTGTGATCGTTACGCGACTTTGGCGAACGGTGGTTAGAATGGTCGACTCGCGCACAGCACAAAATCAGGAGTGACCTGTGGATAAGTTTAAAGGCGCCTTGCTGGTAGGCGCTCTGCGGCTGTTTGCCCTGCTTCCGTGGCGGGCAGTGCAGGCGGTGGGGTCGGCGATTGGCTGGCTCATGTGGAAAACCCCCAACCGTTCCCGCGATGTGGTGCGGATCAACCTGTCGAAGTGCTTCCCCGACATGGACCCCGCCGAACGCGAGCGTCTGGTTGGCCAAAGCCTCAAGGACATCGGCAAGTCACTGACCGAAAGCGCCTGCGCGTGGATCTGGCCGGCTCAACGTTCCATCGATCTGGTACGTGAAGTCGAAGGCCTCGACGTGTTGAAGCAAGCCCTCGCGTCCGGCAAAGGTGTGGTCGGCATCACCAGCCATCTGGGCAACTGGGAAGTGCTGAACCACTTCTACTGCAGCCAATGCAAACCGATCATTTTCTATCGCCCGCCCAAGCTCAAGGCCGTCGACGATTTGCTGCGCAAGCAACGCGTGCAATTGGGCAACCGCGTCGCGGCGTCGACCAAGGAAGGCATACTGAGTGTGATCAAGGAAGTGCGCAAAGGTGGTGCAGTGGGCATTCCCGCTGACCCGGAACCGGCCGAATCTGCCGGTATCTTCGTGCCGTTCTTTGCGACCCAGGCTCTTACCAGCAAATTTGTGCCCAACATGCTCGCTGGCGGTAAAGCGGTCGGTGTGTTCCTGCATGCCCTGCGATTGCCGGACGGTTCAGGCTACAAGGTCATCCTGGAAGCTGCGCCGGACGCCATGTACAGCACTGACACCGAAACATCCTGTGCCGCCATGAGCAAAGTCGTCGAGCGCTATGTGGCGGCTTATCCGAGCCAATACATGTGGAGCATGAAGCGATTCAAGAAGCGTCCGCCGGGCGAAGAGCGCTGGTATTAGGCTGTTGGCATGATCTGTGGATAACTTTTCGATCAAGGTTATCCACAGTTGACACGTACAGGGCGCAGAAGATGTCCGAACATCGTAAATCGTTTCGAATCAAGATCAGCCATCACAGCTTCGGTGAATGCTTGGGCCAAACCCGCAACCTCTCGACCACCGGGGTTTACGTCAAGCACCCGATGTTGTCCGCATTACTCCCGGGCGCGATGGTGTACGGCCAGGTCCAGGACTTGCCCACCAGCGCACCGCGGGTGTTGATGGAAGTGATATTGGTGGATGCCGATGGAATCGGTTTGCGCTATCTGTGATCAGAGCGCCTGGCGTTCGAGCTTCTTCAAAAACACCGTCATTTCCTTCTCTGCCTGCTTGTCGCCATGCGCTCGCGCGGCCTCAAGCCCTTGCTCCCAAGCCTGACGTGCAGCGGGATAGTCCGCGAGTGCCACGTGCGCTTTGCCTAACAGCTTCCACGCCGCCGAATACTTCGGGTCGAACGCAACGCAGCGCTGAAAATGCTTGGCGGCCTTGGCGTTATCCCCAAGATCCAGGTAGCCCTTGCCCAAGCCAAACCGGAGCAAAGCGTTATCCACACCCTTGGCGAGCATTTTTTCCAGGGATTCGATCATGGTCGTTCCTATTGAGGTGTGTCAGAAGGAATATTCTCTGCGACGCCGCTATCGCGAGCAGGCTCGCTCCTACAGTAGATCTTCAGTGAACAGTAGTTGGGTGTGCGGCGCAGAACCCTGTGGGAGCGAGCCTGCTCGCGATGAGGCAACTTGAGACACCAGAATATCTGGATCAGAAGAAGCTCAGCCCCACGTGAAACAGCTTCTCAACATCCCGAATGTGCTTTTTATCCACAAGGAACAGAATCACATGGTCGCCCGCTTCGATCACCGTGTCGTCGTGAGCAATGATCACTTCTTCATCACGAATGATCGCGCCAATCGTAGTGCCCGGGGGCAAGCCAATGTTCTCGATGGCCTTGCCAATGACCTTGCTCGATTTCGCGTCGCCGTGGGCAATCGCCTCAATCGCTTCGGCCGCGCCACGGCGTAGCGAATGCACACTCACGATGTCGCCGCGCCGCACATGCGCCAGCAAGGTGCCGATGGTGGCCAATTGTGGGCTGATGGCGATGTCGATGTCGCCGCCCTGAATCAAATCAACGTAGGCCGGGTTGTTGATGATCGTCATCACCTTCTTCGCGCCCAAACGCTTGGCCAGCAATGAAGACATGATGTTGGCTTCATCGTCGTTGGTCAGTGCCAAGAACAGGTCAGCATCAGCGATGTTTTCTTCGAGCAACAGATCGCGGTCCGATGCACTGCCCTGCAACACAACGGTGCTGTCCAGCGTGTCTGACAGATGCCGGCAGCGTGCCGGGTTCATCTCGATTATTTTGACCTGGTAACGGCTCTCGATAGCCTCGGCCAAGCGTTCGCCTATTTGCCCGCCGCCGGCAATCACGATGCGCTTGTAGGTTTCATCGAGGCGGCGCATTTCGCTCATCACCGCACGAATATTCGCTTTGGCGGCGATGAAAAACACTTCGTCATCGGCTTCGATCACCGTATCGCCTTGCGGCAAAATCGGCCGGTCACGTCGGAAAATCGCCGCCACCCGGGTTTCGACATTGGGCATGTGTTCGCGCAACTGACGCAGTTGCTGGCCCACCAAAGGGCCGCCGTAATAGGCCTTCACCGCCACCAGTTGCGCCTTGCCTTCAGCGAAGTCGATGACCTGCAACGCGCCGGGATGCTGGATCAAGCGCTTGATGTAATTGGTCACCACTTGTTCCGGGCTGATCAGCACGTCCACCGGAATCGCTTCGTTATCGAACAGTTCGGCGCGGGTCAGGTAGGCCGCTTCGCGCACGCGGGCAATTTTGGTCGGCGTGTGGAACAGGGTGTGAGCGACCTGGCAGGCAACCATGTTGGTTTCGTCGCTATTGGTGACAGCCACCAGCATGTCGGCATCGTCCGCGCCAGCCTGGCGCAGCACTGTCGGCAAGGAGCCGCGGCCCTGAACCGTGCGGATATCGAGCCGGTCACCGAGGTCACGCAAACGCTCGCTATCAGTATCGACCACGGTAATGTCGTTGGCTTCGCTGGCCAGGTGTTCCGCCAGCGAACCGCCAACCTGCCCCGCACCGAGGATGATGATTTTCATCCAGTCACTCCATTGAATCCATTTAACCGCGCGCGGCGGCGATCTTGATCAGCTTGGCGTAGTAGAAACCATCGTGGCCGCCTTCCTGTGCCAGCAATTGGCGACCATGCGGTTGCTTGATGCCTGCTGCAGTGGCGAGGTCCAGCTCACGAGCACCCGGGGTGCGAGCCAAAAACGCTTCGATGACTTCGGTGTTCTCGGTCGGCAATGTGGAGCAGGTGGCGTATAGCAAAATCCCGCCGACTTCCAGGGTTATCCACAGGGCGTCGAGCAGTTCGCCTTGCAGCACCGCCAGTGCGGCGATGTCGTCGGGTTGGCGGGTCAACTTGATGTCGGGGTGACGACGGATCACGCCAGTCGCCGAGCATGGCGCATCGAGCAAAATGCGTTGGAACGGTTTGCCATCCCACCACGTGGCGGTATCGCGACCGTCCGCAGCTATCAGCTCGGCGCTGAGGCCTAGGCGCGCAAGGTTTTCCCGCACCCGCACCAGACGTTTGGCTTCGAGGTCCACGGCCACCACGCCGGCGAGTGCCGGTTCGGCTTCAAGGATGTGGCAGGTCTTGCCACCGGGTGCGCAGCAGGCGTCGAGCACCCGTTGGCCGGGTGCCAGGTCCAGCAAATCGGCGGCCAGTTGCGCCGCTTCGTCCTGCACGCTGATCCAGCCCTCAACGAAGCCCGGCAGGCTGCGCACGTCTGCAGCGGTGTCGAGAATGATGCCGTCCGGACTGTAAACGCACGGTGTGGCGGCGATCCCGGCACCGGTCAGCAAACCGAGGTAAGCGTCTCGGGTGTGATGACGACGGTTGACCCGCAGGATCATCGGCGGGTGTGCATTGTTCGCCGCGCAAATGGCTTCCCACTGTTGTGGCCAGAATGCCTTCAGCGATTTTTGCAGCCAGCGTGGGTGAGCGGTGCGCACGACAGGGTCGTGTTCCAACTCTGCCAGCAGCGCTTCACTCTCACGTTGGGCGCGACGCAGGACAGCGTTGAGCAAGGCTTTGGCCCATGGCTTTTTCAACTTGTCGGCGCAGCCCACGGTTTCACCGATGGCGGCGTGGGCCGGAACGCGGGTGTAGAGCAGTTGGTACAGGCCCACCAGCAGCAACGCCTCGACATCCGCATCGGCCGCTTTGAACGGTTTTTGCAGCAACTTGGCCGCCAGCGCCGACAACCGCGGCTGCCAGCGAGCGGTGCCGAACGCCAGGTCTTGAGTGAAGCCGCGATCACGGTCCTCAACCTTGTCCATTTGCGTCGGCAGCGAACTGTTGAGCGAGGCTTTTCCGCTAAGAACAGCAGCAAGTGCCTTGGCGGCGGCCAGACGCGGGTTCATTGCGCATCTGCCGTTTGGCCAAGCACCGTTCCGACCGCGAATTTTTCACGACGGCTGTTGAACACATCGCTGAAGTTCAGCGGTTTACCCCCGGGCAGTTGCAGGCGGGTCAGGCTTAAGGCTTGCTCACCGCAGGCGACGATCAGGCCGTCCTTGCTGGCGCTGAGGATTTCACCGGGCGCGCCCTGCCCTTCGGCGAGTTTCGCTGCCAGCACTTTCAGCGCTTCGCCGTTCAGCGTGCTGTGGCAGATCGGCCATGGATTAAAGGCGCGCACCAGGCGCTCCAGCTCCACGGCCGGACGGCTCCAGTCGATGCGCGCTTCGTCTTTGTTCAATTTATGAGCATAAGTGGCGAGGCTGTCGTCCTGCACTTCGCCCTCCAGCGTTCCGGCCGCGAGCCCGGCAATGGCTTGAATCACCGCCGGTGGCCCCAGTTCCGCCAAACGATCGTGAAGACTGCCGCCGGTGTCGTCACCCGTAATCGGGGTGCTGACCTTGAGCAGCATCGGACCCGTGTCCAGGCCCAGCTCCATGCGCATGACGGTCACACCGCTTTCGCTGTCGCCTGCTTCTACCGCGCGCTGGATCGGCGCGGCGCCCCGCCAGCGTGGCAGCAAGGAGGCGTGGCTGTTGATGCAACCCAAGCGCGGGATATCCAGCACCACTTGCGGCAGGATCAGGCCATAAGCGACCACCACCAGCAAATCGGGCTTCAGCGCGGCCATTTCAGCCTGGGCATCTGCATTGCGCAGTGTGGGTGGCTGTAACACCGGGAGGCTGTTTTCCAGCGCCAACTGCTTGACCGGACTTGGCATCAGCTTTTGCCCACGACCCGCCGGACGGTCCGGCTGGGTGTAGACCGCAACAATCTCGTAAGGGCTGTCGAGCAGGGCCTTGAGGTGTTCAGCGGCAAATTCCGGGGTGCCGGCAAAGACGATGCGCAGTGGCTCAGTCATGGAAACTCTCTATTACAAAGCAGTCGCAAAAGAAAAAGGCTTGCCGCAGCAAGCCTTTGAAAGGAGGGCATCAAGCGTTCTGGCGATGGAGCTTTTCCAGTTTCTTCTTGATTCGATCGCGTTTGAGGTTGGACAGGTAGTCGACGAACAATTTGCCGTTGAGGTGGTCGCATTCGTGCTGGATGCACACGGCGAGCAGGCCTTCGGCGATCAGTTCATAAGGCTTGCCGTCGCGGTCCAGGGCTTTTACCTTGACCTTCTGTGGGCGATCAACGTTTTCGTAGAAGCCTGGCACAGACAGGCAGCCTTCCTGGTATTGCTCCATCTCGTCGGTCAGCGATTCGAACTCGGGGTTGATGAACACCCGGGGTTCGGTGCGATCTTCGGAAAGGTCCATCACCACGATACGCTTGTGCACGTTGACCTGGGTCGCAGCGAGGCCGATGCCTGGCGCTTCATACATTGTTTCAAACATGTCATCGACCAACTGGCGCACTTCGTCGTCCACTACGGCCACAGGTTTGGCAATAGTGCGCAGGCGCGTGTCGGGAAATTCGAGGATGTCTAAAATGGCCATAAGCTTATTTGCTGCACGTGTGAGGTAAAGTCGGGTCGATGGCCTGGCGGGTCCGAAGATGCAGGCTACCGTTGTGAAGCGTAGCTCCCTTCTTTACAAGAAGTGCCGGGAGCGAGCCACGAAGGCTCAAGCGTTTCACGCGAACGCACATAATAAAGGGATTCACCGCATGAGGAAATCACTACTCGCCCTGCTCCTTCTGGCCTCGGCCGGTTTCGCGCATGGGCAAGTGCAACTCAGGGAAGGTTTTCCACAGCAATACACAGTGGTAGCGGGGGACACACTCTGGGACATTTCCGGAAAATTCCTGCGCGAGCCATGGAAGTGGCCAGAGCTATGGCAAGCCAATCCGCAGATTGAAAACCCCAATCTCATCTATCCCGGCGACGTGTTGTCGCTGGTCTACGTCAACGGCCAGCCACGGCTGACGCTCAATCGAGGCGCTTCACGCGGCACTATCAAACTGTCGCCGCGCATCCGCAGTTCACCGGTGGCCGATGCAATCGCGAGTATCCCGCTGCAATCGATCAACAGCTTTTTGCTGAGTAACCGCATCGTCGACAAGGCCGAGGACTTCGACAAGGCGCCCTACATCGTCGCCGGGGATGCCGAGCGCGTGCTCAGTGGCACCGGTGATCGCATCTTTGCCCGTGGCCATTTCGATCCGAATCAGCCGGTGTACGGGATCTTCCGCCAGGGCAAGGTTTACACCGATCCACAGACCAAGGAGTTTTTGGGGATCAACGCCGATGACATCGGCGGGGGCGAAATCGTCGCTACCGAAGGCGATGTCGCGACGCTGGCGCTGCAACGAACCACTCAGGAAGTACGCCTGGGCGACCGCTTGTTCAGCGGTGAAGAACGCTCGATCAATTCGACCTTCATGCCCAGCGCGCCGAACACCAGCATCCATGGGCTAATCATTGATGTCCCACGCGGTGTCACCCAGATCGGCGCATTGGATGTGGTGACGCTGAACAAGGGGCAGCGCGATGGGCTTGCCGAGGGCAATGTACTGGTGGTGATGAAAACCGGCGAAACCGTGCGTGATCGCATCACCGGCCAACCGTTGAAAATTCCTGATGAACGAGCCGGGTTACTCATGGTTTTCCGCACTTACGACAAACTCAGCTACGGGTTGGTGCTGAATGCATCGCGGTCGTTGGCCGTGATGGACAAGGTGCAAAATCCTTAGCTAGCTCTACAAGTTACCAACAGAGTTATCCACAGCTTATTCCCGTTTGTACGGGGCTCATAACGATCAAGGATGATCCATGTCGCTGTCTGCTGCTACACCGGTTTCGCCTGCGGAACTGGAAGCTCGTTTACGTCTGCATCGTTTACCTGAATTGGGTCCGATGCGTTTCAAAAAGTTGCTTGAAGCCTTCGGTTCGGCGTCCAAAGCACTCAGCGCGCCAGCGAGTGCCTGGCGCTCGTTGGGTATGCCATTTGCCTGCGCGGAGGCCAGGCGCTCCACCGATATACGTGACGGCGCGAGCCATGCATTGGCCTGGCTAGAGCGTCCGGGCCAGCATTTACTGATGTGGGACCAGCCAGACTACCCGGCATTGCTAGCGGAAATCAGCGATGCGCCGCCGCTGTTATTTGTTGCGGGTGATCCGGGCATCCTGGAAAAACCGCAGTTGGCGATGGTCGGCAGCCGTCGAGCATCACGGCCGGGCATGGACACCGCTGCTGCGTTCTCGCGTAGTTTGGCCGGCGCCGGTTTTGTCATTACCAGCGGCTTGGCGTTGGGTATCGATGCCGCCGCACATCAGGCTGCTCTGGATGTGGGCGGGCAAACTGTCGGCGTGCTGGGCACCGGGCTTGAAAATTTTTATCCACAGCGCAATCGCAGCCTCGCGGAGGCCATGATCGCCTCGGGCAGCGCCGTGGTTTCCGAGTTCCCGCTGGACGCCGCGCCTTGCGCTGCTAACTTCCCTCGACGCAATAGAATCATCAGCGGTTTGTCCGTCGGTGTGCTGGTGGTCGAGGCCAGTATGGCCAGCGGTTCGCTGATTACCGCGCGACTGGCGGCTGAACAGGGCCGTGAGGTGTATGCGATTCCGGGTTCGATTCATCATCCTGGCGCCAAGGGCTGCCATCGATTGATCCGCGATGGTGCTGTGTTGGTGGAAACCATCGAGCACATCCTGGAAGCCTTGCGCGGCTGGCAACGGTTGGCGGTATCCGCCGAAGCGCCGTCAATCAGGGTGAGCCATCCATTGCTGAAACTGTTGCACGCAGCGCCTCAAACCAGTGAATCGCTGGTCGGTGCCAGTGGTTGGACCTTGTCTAAAGTGCTGGCGTCGCTCACGGAACTTGAAATGGATGGCCGGGCAGTCTGCGAAAACGGGCGCTGGTTTGCACGGGTGAGCTAGGTTTTACGGGGAACATCGGTAAACTGCGCAGAGCCTTTTTCCGGAGAATTTTTCATGGTCAACAGTTGGCGCGTGCAACAAGCCGCACGAGGTATTCGCGCAGGGGCAGTGCTTGCCTACCCGACCGAAGCCGTGTGGGGACTGGGTTGCGACCCGTGGGACGAAGAGGCTGTGGAACGTTTGCTGCTGATAAAGGGCCGGTCCGTGGAGAAGGGGCTGATTCTGGTCGCCGACAACATTCGTCAGTTCGACTTCCTCTTCGAAGACTTCCCGGAACTGTGGATGGATCGCATGGCCAGCACTTGGCCCGGGCCCAATACCTGGCTGGTGCCGCATCAGAATCTGTTGCCGCAGTGGATTACCGGCGTGCATGAAACGGTGGCGCTGCGCGTCAGCGATCACCCGCAGGTCCGGGATTTGTGTGCCTTGGTCGGTCCGCTGATCTCCACGTCGGCCAACCCTCAAGGACGACCAGCAGCGCGCACGCGAATTCGTGTGGAGCAGTACTTCCGCGGCCAGGTGGATTTTATATTGGGCGGAAATCTGGGCGGGCGTAAAAACCCGAGCGTGATTCGCGATGTAGCAACCGGGAACGTCATTCGTCCGGATTGAGACCGTAGTGCTGCCAATCGCGAGCAGGCTCGCTCCCACAGAGATCTCCAGTGAACGCAGGTTTTGCGTTCGACAATGATCCAATGTGGGAACGAGCCTGCTCGCGATGGCGTCCTCAAGGCAACAAAACAGTCGAACCCGTCGTCCGCCGCGCCGACAGCTCGGTCTGTGCCTTCGCCGCCTCAGCCAACGGGTATTTCTGGCTGATGTCCACGTGCAGCTTGCCGCTGCTGATCATCTCGAACAACTCATCGGCCATCCGCTGCAGGTTTTCTGCGTTGTTGGCATAAGTCGCCAGCGTTGGCCGGGTGACGTAAAGCGAACCTTTCGCCGACAAAATGCCCAGGTTCACACCATCCACCGCACCTGACGCATTACCAAAACTGACCACCAGGCCACGTGGCGCGGCGCTGTCCAGCGACGTTAGCCACGTGTCTTTGCCGACGCCGTCATAAACCACCGGGACTTTTTTGCCGTCAGTCAATTCGAGTACGCGTTGTGCAACGTTTTCGTGGCTGTAGTCGATGGTGGCCCAAGCGCCATTGGCTTTGGCCAGCGCCGCTTTCTCTGGAGAGCTGACCGTGCCGATCAACTTTACGCCCAACGCCCTGGCCCATTGGCAAGCCAGCGAGCCGACGCCGCCCGCAGCCGCGTGAAACAGAATGGTTTCGCCAGCCTTGAGTTCATAGGTCTGACGTAGCAGGTATTGCACGGTCAGACCCTTGAGCATCACGCCGGCAGCCTGTTCGAAGCTGATGGCGTCTGGCAGGAGCACCAGATTAGCCTCAGGTAATACGTGAACCTCGCTGTAGGCGCCCAACGGGCCGCTGCCATACGCCACGCGGTCACCCACTTTGAAGCGGGTAACTTCGCCGCCCACCGCTTCAACCACACCGGCACCTTCAGCGCCCAGGCCGGATGGCAACGCAGGCGGCGGGTAGAGTCCACTGCGAAAATAGGTGTCGATAAAATTCAGGCCAATGGCCTTGTTCGTCACGCGCACCTGTAGCGGGCCGGGCTCGGCGGGCTGGTAATCAACATATTCGAGCACTTCGGGGCCGCCATGGGCGCGGAACTGGATACGCTTTGCCATCTGCCTACTCCTAAAATCCTGGGTACGAGAGTTGTAGCACGAAGCTGCCTATCGAACGCTCAACGTTGATCTTCGTCAACTGCGGCGGGTGCACCTGCGATGTTATGCTACGCGCCCATTTGCGCCGGCCCCCCGCTCTGATGGAGCGCCGCGTAGCTTTGCCCGATTCAAGGTGATGCCATGACTACCCGCACCGAGGCCGTAAAAGCCTACCTGCTCGACCTGCAAGACCGCATTTGCGCGGCTCTGGAAACTGAAGACGGCGGCACCCGATTCGTCGAAGACGCCTGGACCCGGCCTGCTGGCGGTGGCGGTCGCACGCGCGTGATTGAAAACGGCACCATCATCGAAAAGGGCGGCGTCAATTTTTCCCATGTCTTTGGCAGCGGCCTCCCACCGTCCGCCAGCGCCCACCGGCCAGAGCTTGCCGGCCGTGGTTTTGAAGCCCTGGGCGTGTCGTTGGTCATTCATCCACACAACCCGCATGTACCGACTTCCCACGCCAACGTACGCTTTTTCATCGCGGAAAAAGAAGGCGAGGAAGCGGTCTGGTGGTTCGGCGGTGGTTTCGACCTGACGCCTTACTACGGCAATGAAGAAGACTGCGTGCATTGGCATCGAGTGGCCGAGCAGGCATGCGCTCCTTTCGGTGCGGACGTGTATTCGCGTTACAAAGCCTGGTGCGACAGCTACTTTCATATCAAGCATCGCCAGGAACCGCGTGGCATTGGCGGGCTGTTCTTCGATGATTTGAACGAATGGGATTTCGACACCAGTTTCGCGTTCATGCGCGCTATCGGCGACGCGTTCATCGATGCATACCTGCCTATCGTGCAGCGCCGAAAAAATGAAGCATTCACGGCCCGGCAGCGCGAATTCCAGGAGTTCCGGCGCGGGCGTTATGTCGAGTTCAACCTGGTCTACGACCGCGGCACACTGTTTGGCCTGCAATCGGGCGGGCGTACCGAGTCGATTCTCATGTCGCTGCCACCCCAAGTGCGCTGGAGCTACGACTGGAAAGCCGAGCCGGGCAGCGAAGAAGCGCGGTTGACTGAATACTTCCTGCAAGACCGCGATTGGTTGGCCAAGGCCTGAACGAGGAGTTCTGATGGACCGTTACGTCGTATTTGGCAACCCGATTGGCCACAGCAAGTCGCCATTGATCCACCGACTGTTCGCCGAGCAAACCCATCAACAATTGGACTACAGCACGTTGCTGGCGCCGCTCGACGACTTTTCCGGCTGCGCGCGGGCGTTTTTTCTTGAAGGTCGTGGGGCGAATGTAACGGTACCGTTCAAGGAAGAGGCCTTTCGCCTGGCCAACAGCCTGACGGAACGAGGCCAACGGGCAGGCGCGGTGAACACGCTGAGCAAACTCGCCGATGGCACTCTGTTGGGTGATAACACCGACGGCGCAGGCCTGGTCCGCGACCTTACGGTCAATGCCGGTGTCAGCCTCAAGGGCAAACGCATCCTGTTGCTGGGTGCTGGCGGTGCGGTACGTGGCGCGTTGGAACCCTTGCTGGCCGAGCAACCTGCTTCAGTGATCATCGCCAACCGCACCGTGGAAAAAGCCGAGTTGTTGGCCGAACTGTTTGCTGACCTTGGCCCGGTATCCGCCAGTGGCTTTGATTGGCTGCGCGAACCGGTGGACCTGATCATCAACGCAACGTCGGCGAGTCTTTCGGGCGAGGTGCCGCCGATTGCCAGCAGTTTGATCGCGCCCGGCAAAACGGTTTGCTACGACATGATGTACAGCAAGGAGCCCACACCTTTCTGCCGCTGGGCTACGGAGCATGGCGCGGCAGTGTCGATGGATGGTTTGGGGATGTTGGCCGAGCAAGCGGCAGAGGCCTTTTTGCTGTGGCGCGGCGTGCGCCCGGATACTGCGCCGGTGCTGGCTGAATTGCGCCGTCAATTGGCCCAGTAACCCGTGTGGGAGCAAGCTCCCACAGGTTTCAGTCTTCGAAACGAATCGGGCATTTCTCCGGACCTTCAAGCTTTCTCAACTCATCAACCACCTGCGGCCGCGCTTGGCGCAGGGTCAGGCTGCGACCTTGCTTGAGCAAGCGTCGTGCTTCCTGGTGCAACATTTCCACACCCGAGTAGTCGATGAAGTTGATCTGTTGGGCTTCGATCACCACGCGTGCGCCGTGCATGCGCTGCAGGCGCACTTGCAGGTAATGGCTGGCGCCGAAAAATATCGAGCCGCCCACCCGCAAAATGTCTTCATCGCCTTCACGCCAATGCTGCACACGCGGCTGTGACGTGCGCTTGAGATAGAAAAACAACGACGCCAGCACCCCCGCATAAATGGCGGTCTGCAACTCCAGTAGCAAGGTCGCGACACAGGTCAGGGCCATCACCACGAATTCGGCGCGGCTGACCCGCAACAAGGCGCGAATGCCACGATGGTCGACCAATCCCCAGGCAATCAGCAGAATACTGCCGGCCATTGCCGGGATCGGAATGTGCGAGATCAGCGCCGCGCCAAAAATCGCAAACAGGGCCACCCATAACGCCGAGAACACGCCAGCCAACGGCGAGCAGGCACCTGCTTCGTAGCTCAGGCCCGAGCGAGTGAACGATCCGGCCGACAGGGAGCCGGAAAAAAACGCACCGACGATATTCGACAGGCCCTGAGCACGGACCTCCTGATTTGCATCGAGCAATTGCTGCGAACGCGCAGCCAAAGAACGGGCAATCGACAGGCTGGTTACCAGCCCAAGCATCCCTACCGCCACCGCGCTGGGCAGCAAACGCAAGATCAGCTCCAGGTCCAGCGGCACCGGGCTGAAGGGCGGTAAGCGCCCGACGAAGGCACTCACCAGTTTCACGTGGCCGAACATCGAGGGCCACAGCCACACCAGCAATCCGCCCAGCAGCAGCGTGATCAGCAGCGTCGGCCAGCGTGGCAGCAGCCATTTGAGGGTGGCGCCTACCACCACTGTCGCCAGGCCCAGTGCAAGAGAGGGTTTATCCACCTCGCCGAGGTGGTGCAACAACGTCATGAAGCTGTCGAGTGCCGTGGCTTTGCCGGGCAAGTCCAGGCCTAAAAGGTTGGGCAATTGCCCGATGGCAATCACCACTGCCGCACCGAGCGTGAAACCCAGCACCACCGAATGCGAAACGAAATTCACTAACGCGCCGAAGCGCAACATGCCCAACAGCCATTGGAAAATGCCTGCCAGCAGCGTCAGAAGCAGGATCAGAGTGATGTAGTCCTGTGACGCCGGCACGGCCAACGGGCTGACGCTGGCGTACAGGACGATGGAAATGGCCGCTGTAGGACCGCAGATCAAATGCCAGGACGAACCCCACAGACAGGCGATCAGCACCGGGATTATGGCGGCGTACAAGCCGTATTCCGGTGGGAGACCGGCGATCAATGCGTAGGCAATGGACTGTGGCAACGCGAGAATCGCGCCACTGAGGCCGACGATCAGGTCGCGCCCGACGCTGGCGCGGGTTTGCCGAGGCAACCAACTGAGGAAGGGAAAGAGTGAATGGCGGCTGGGAAAGGCCATGGGTCCTCTCGGGTGGGGTTTTGGCGCAAGAGTATCAGGACCAATTGAACATTGTGGCGAGGGAGCTTGCTCCCGCTCGGCTGCGTAACAGCCGCAAATTGGAAAACTCGGTGAGAATGACAAGCCGCGTTTGTCGATTTGGGAGCACTGCGCACTCCAGCGGGAGCAAGCTCCCTCGCCACAGGTAACCGTTACAACTTGGCTTTAACCGCCGGCAACGCGTCCTTGCCATCCACTGTCGTCACGCCCTCCAGCCATTTATCCAGTACGGCCGGATTCGCCTTGATCCATGTTTTGACCGCGTCTGCATTGCTGACTTTCTTGTTCACCACGTCGGCCATGATGCTGTTCTCCATTTCCTGGGTAAACGTCAGGTTGGTCAGCAACTTGCCGACGTTCGGGCAGGCCTGTGCATAACCTTTGCGGGTCAGTGTATAAACGCTGCCGGTGTCGCCAAAGTATTTCTCGCCGCCCTTCAGGTAATGCATTTTTAGCTGCACATTCATCGGGTGCGGGGTCCAGCCGAGGAAGGTCACGAACTTCTGTTTTTTCACCGCGCGTGAGACTTCGGCCAGCATGGCCTGCTCGCTGGACTCCACCAGTTTCCACTGGCCCAGCTCAAAATCGTTCTTCTTGATGATGTCTTGAAGAGAGATATTCGCCGGAGCGCCAGAACCGATGCCGTAGATTTTTTTGTCGAACTTGTCGGCAAATTTGTTCAGGTCGGCAAAGTTATGCACACCCGCATCCCAGACGTAATCCGGCACCGCCAGTGTGAACTCGGTGCCGTCGAGGTTCTTCGCCAGTTGCGTCACGTCGCCGGTGGCCACGAACTTATCGTAGAAGCCTTGCTGCGCGGGCATCCAGTTACCTAGAAACACGTCGACCTGGCCATCCTTCAAGCCGCCAAAGGTGATCGGCACGGCGAGCGTGTCGACCTTGGCCTTGTAGCCCATGCCGTCGAGCAGGAATCCGGTAATGGCGTTGGTCGCGGCGATGTCGCTCCAGCCAGGGTCAGCCATTTTTACCGTGTCGCAGCTTTGATCGGCAAAAGCCGAAGCGCTGCTCATGGCCAGCATCGCAACCGTCAGTACTGTGGATAACCTTTGCATGGACTTCCCCTTAACATTATTGGTTTTGGCAGGGTTGTGGATAACGTGCTTTGCGCTCCAGATCATCAAGGTCGATATGGTTGCGCATGTACTGCTGACTGGCGTCCACCAGTGGCTGGTGATCCCAGCTCTTCAGCTTGCCGACAGTCAGCGCGTCGGCAACAAAACGCCGACGACGCTGGCTTGCGAGCACCTGTTGGTGTATCGCCGGAATGTTCCATTTAGCCCGTGCTTCAGCGAGAAACTCATCAAACAACGGTCGATGGGTCTGGCTGAGTTCTTCCTGTTCACGCGGGTCATTGTGTAGGTCGAAGAGTAGGCAAGGGTCGTCTTCGCTGTAGATGAATTTGTAAGCGCCGCGTCGAATCATCATCAGTGGGCTAATAGTGCCCTCAGCCATGTATTCGCCGAAAACCTCGTCGTGTCCGCCCCTCCCTTGCAGGTGCGAAACCAGCGAGCGGCCATCCATCGGCAAGCCCGGCTCCAGCGAGCCGCCCGCCAATTCGACAAAGGTTGGCAAAAGGTCTGCGGTCGACACGGCGGCGCTGACTCGCCCGGCCCCGAACTGGCCCGGTGCACTGATCAACAGCGGCACGCGAGCGGCCATTTCGTACCAGTGCATTTTGTACCAGAGCCCTCGCTCGCCGAGCATGTCGCCATGGTCGCCAGAGAAAACGATGATGGTGTCGTCAATCAGCCCTGTTTCTTCGAGTGTTTGCAGGAGTTTGCCGACGTTGCTGTCGATATAGCTGCAAGCTCCGAAATAGGCTCGGCGTGCATCGCGAATCTTATCCACAGGCAGCGGCTTGTCCCACAAGTCATACACCTTGAGCAAACGCTGGGAGTGCGGATCAAGCTCGGACTGTGCGGGCGTTTCAGGCATCGGAATGTCGGCGTCGTCGTACAGGTCCCAGAAAGCTTTGGGAATGGTGTACGGGTCATGTGGATGAGTCATCGACACGGTCAGGCAAAACGGCTGATCGCCATCCTCGCGGATGTGATCGAACAAGTATTGCTGGGCCTTGAACACGACCTCTTCGTCGAAATCCAGTTGATTGGTGCGCACGCAAGGCCCGGCCTGCAACACCGACGACATGTTGTGGTACCAGGTCGGACGTACATCCGGCTCATCCCAGTTGACCGACCAGCCATAATCCGCTGGGTAAATATCACTGGTCAGGCGTTCTTCGTAACCGTGGAGTTGGTCCGGGCCACAGAAATGCATCTTGCCGGACAGCGCAGTGCGGTAGCCGAGGCGCCGCAGGTAATGCGCATAAGTCGGTACGTCGGCGGGGAAATCCGCTGCATTGTCGTAGGCGCCGATCTTGCTCGGCAGTTGACCGCTGACCAGGGTGAACCGTGAGGGCGCGCACAACGGACTGTTGCAATAGGCGGCATCGAACACCACGCCTTCGGCGGCGAGGCGGCTTAAATTAGGTAATTTGATGGGCGAAGGGCCGTAGAACGGCAACATTGGCGCGGCCATCTGATCGGCCATGATGAAAAGAATATTCTTGCGCTTCATGTGATCGCGGCATTCCATAGTAAATATTTATGCGACAGTGCTGCGATCGAGCATGGATCCCATGTTGTTTGCGGTAAAGCCCATGTCAGGCAATGACTAGGATAAGCACAGCTTATGTATGAAGCCCTTGGCGATTTGTCCCTCGATTTGTTGCGAGCCTTTGAAGCGGCCGCCCGTCAGCGCAGCTTCACCGCCGCCGCGGTCGAACTGGGCACCACGCAACCGGCGATCAGCCAGCAGATCAAACGGCTGGAAGAACAACTCGCCACACGGTTATTCGACCGAATCTACCGCGGCATAGAATTAACCGAGCCAGGGGCGATACTTTTCGAGCAAGTTCAGCTCGGTTTGCAGAATATAGACGCAGGCTTGAGCGCGATCAGTACGCAGGATCACCATGAGGTACTGCAGGTAGCTACCGATTTTGCATTCGCCGCGTATTGGCTGATGCCGCGCCTGCACCGTTTTCACGCCGCCAATCCCCACGTTGATGTCAGCCTGGTCACCAGCGAGCGCAGCCACAACATGCTGCGCTCCGATATAGACGTGGCCGTGCTGTTCGGCGAGGGGCGCTTCAAGCAAGGCCAAAGCCATTGGTTGTTCAGTGAAGAAGTTTTTCCGGTGTGCAGTCCGTTGCTGCTACACGATCAACGTCTGCCGCTGCCCGCGCAGTCATTGCTGGATTTCCCGTTGCTGCATTTGCGTGGCGAAAACGGCAGCAACTGGTTTGACTGGAGCGGCGTGTTTCGCGAATTGGGGATTGCCGCAGCACCCGCGCCGGGGCAATTGCGTTTCGACAATTACACCCTGCTGATTCAAGCAGCGATTGGCGGACAAGGCGTGGCCATCGGTTGGCGGCACCTTGTGGATAACTTGCTGGCACAGGGTTTGTTATGTCGACCGATAGCCGAGACGGTTATTTCACGACTTGGCTATTACGTGGTTCTGCCGCAACGCAAAAGGCGCGGTGCGTTGATCCAGCAATTTGTCGACTGGCTGATGGCGGAGCAAGCCAGCAGCGCACAATCACTCAATGGCCTACCGTTGCCGTCTATCGCTGTATAGCGTCAGCTGCGACGAAACTGACGTGCTGTCCGACGTGCAGGTTCAGGCGCAGTTCATCAGTAATGCCCACGGCGGCGCGGTTCAAGCGCTCCAGTGGTTCGGCAAGGCCCGGTTCCAGACTATGGCTTACGTGGCTGAAATGCTCGATCGTCAAACCTGGCGTTCCACGCGGCGCGTTCACCAATGTCCAGTGCAATGGGCTGCTCTGCAGGGCTTCGCGTATTTCTTCGGCGGCATGGCGTTGCAAGCGGTCTTCTATCTCCGGCTCGTCCAGCACCTCGAAATCGCCCACCAAAAACAGTCGGGTAATGCCTGCCGCTTGCATCCCGTCTATCAGCGCATCAACCGCCAGCACTTGCTCCACAGGACCCGGCACGATGGTTTTTTCCACCTGCTCGCTGCTGAACGGCAGGCCTGGCGCGTCTAACAAACAAATGACGGCCGAACAGCCCGCTACGCTTTGCTTTACCCGTTCAGCGTCAAACAAATCGCCAGTCTTGGTTCGCAAACCCGGGCGTGGCGCGAGCGCGGTCAAGTCATCCAGTATCGCGATGACCTCGTGCTGGCGCCGCAGCATTTCAGCCATCAGCGCACTGCCCAGGCTACTCATGGCACCATATAGCACCACTTTCACGACGGGGGTTTCGGCATTTTTCATGGCTGACATTCCTTGTTTTCGACGTATATGGCGTGTGACCTGTGGCAAACGGTGAGGGTTCGACTGGGTTTCAGAGGGTTTGATATGCAACAGATCAAGGGCTACCACGCCCATGTCTATTTCGACGCCAGCACCCTTGATCAGGCGCGTGCGTTGTGTGAGCAGGCGGCGCAGTTATTTCCATTGAAGATGGGCCGCGTTCACCAGCGGCCGGTGGGTCCGCACCCGGACTGGAGTTGCCAACTGGCTTTTGAGCCTCAGTACATCGGCGACGTGTTGCCGTGGCTGGCGCTCAATCGCGCGGGCCTGGTGGTGTTCCTTCACCCCGACACCGGAGATGATTTGCTCGACCACACTGAGCATGCGATCTGGATGGGCGCGGTCCGGCCGCTAGATGTGTCTATTTTTTGATCAAAGTGTTTCTTCGGTTTCTTCGGGCAACTGCTCATCCAGATGCAACCAGGGTAAACGGCTGTCAGTCCAGATATGCCGCTCGGCCTGCGCTTGCTCCGGATGATCGAGCGTGGCAATGGTGACGTCGATGCTCTGCGGGCTGAGCCGTGTCACCAAGGCAACTTGCGCCCCACACGTCGGGCAGAAATATCGCACGCACGTTGTTGATGATTCGTACTGCGATGGTGGCCCGGCCAGCCACTGAAAAGCCGCTGTTGGTACGGTAATCCATGTGGTGACGATGCCGCCGCTGACTCGTCGGCAAATAGAACAATGACAATGGGCGATGTCGTGCAAAGCGCCGCTGAATTGATAGCGCAGATGTCCGCAATGGCATCCGCCGGTGTGAATTTTGCCCATGTTATTTCCTCCAGACAGGTCCTTACCGATGCCATCGCGAGCAGGCTCGCCCCACACATACGCGGTCATTGAGGAAGCGTTGTGCGAACGAGCCTGCTCGCGGAAGCCGCGACGCGGTCCGACGACCGGTTACCCATTGCACTCAATGCTTTCATCAGCGAAAGCTGGCTGAAAGCTTTCGCCATTAGGATCGCCCCACTCCCGGCAACAGACCGGTTGGCCAATGCCAGTGTTTTATCGCTTGCACGGCCCATTTAACAACAACAATGGTGATCCTGATGTCCTCTGCTACCCGCCGCCTCGCTGTCACTCCGCCCGTACGCCTCGTGCTTGCCGTTCTGCGCTGACCTCACCCGGTTCGCCCATTCCCTAGCCGCGCTACGCCTGGAGTATTCCTATGCTGACTTTCCTTGGCTTTGCCATGGTCATCACGTTCATGTTCCTGATCATGACCAAGCGCCTGTCCGCGCTGATCGCCCTGATCATCATTCCAATCGTCTTTGCCCTGTTCGGTGGTTTTGCGCCGAAGATTGGTCCGATGATGCTCGAAGGCATCACCAAACTTGCGCCGACCGGCGTGATGCTGATGTTTGCCATTCTGTACTTCGCCCTGATGATCGACTCCGGCCTGTTTGACCCTGCCGTGCGCAAGATCCTCAAACTGGTCAAGGGCGATCCGCTGAAAGTTTCGGTCGGCACCGCCGTACTGGCGCTCGTCGTTTCCCTTGATGGGGACGGCGCGACCACTTATATGATCTGCGTGGCCGCCATGCTGCCGCTCTACAGCCGTATCGGCATGAGCCCGCGAATCATGGCCGGCCTGATCATTCTTGCCGGCGGGGTGATGAACATGACCCCGTGGGGCGGCCCGACAGCGCGTGCAGCCAGTGCGCTGCATGTGGACCCGTCCGATATTTTCGTGCCGATGATTCCAGCGATGCTGGCTGGCGTGGTGGCAATCCTGGCGATCGCTTACTTCTACGGTAAGCGCGAGCGTGCGCGTCTGGGTGAACTGCACTTGGCGGGCGATGAAATCGATCACAGCGAAATCAGTGTTTCGCAGTTCCCGGATGCCCGTCGTCCTAAGCTGATCTGGTTCAACGGCGCTCTGACACTGGGCTTGATGTGCACCCTGATCGCCGGCCTGTTGCCGTTGCCGGTGCTGTTCATGGTGGCTTTCAGTATTGCGATGATCGTCAATTACCCTTGCCTGCAAATGCAAAAAGACCGCGTGGCGGCGCACGCTGGCAGCGTATTGGCAGTGGTCGGGCTGATCTTCGCGGCAGGTATTTTCACCGGTATCCTTTCGGGCACGGGCATGGTCGACGCCATGTCGAAAAGCTTGTTGGCGGTGATTCCAGAATTTCTGGGCCCTTACCTCGCCGTTATCACCGCGCTGGTTAGCATGCCGTTCACATTTTTCATGTCGAATGACGCATTTTATTACGGCGTGTTACCAGTACTTGCCGAAGCAGCCAGTCATTACGGTATAACCGCGGTTGAAATGGCACGTGCCTCGATCGTCGGTCAGCCCGTCCACTTGCTGAGCCCGCTGGTACCATCGACCTATTTGTTGGTGGCGCTGGCAGGCATCGAATTTGGTGACCACCAGCGTTTCACCCTCAAATGGGCCGTGCTGGTGTGCATGTGCATATTGGTTGCAGCATTGCTGATGGGGATTTTTCCGCTGTACAGCACTCTATAAGCCCAAGACTCACCATGACGGGTCCAGGCTTCGCTGCTCGAATCCTGGGCCCTTCGTGGTTTAACGCATCCTCAAAGGAATACACATGGAATGGCTGACCAACCCTGAAATCTGGGTTGCCTTCTTTACCCTGACCGCCCTCGAAATCGTCCTGGGTATCGATAACATCATCATGATTTCGATCCTGGTCAGCCGCATGCCCAAGCACATGCAGGCGCGTACCCGGATATTCGGCCTCGCATTGGCGATGATCACGCGGATTCTGTTGCTGCTGTCGATCACGTGGGTCATGCGCCTTACCGCCGACTTGTTCGTGGTATTCGGCCAGGGTATTTCCGGTCGGGACCTGATTCTGTTCTTCGGCGGTCTGTTCCTGTTGTGGAAGAGCTCGCAAGAGATGTACCACGCGCTGGAAGGTGAAGACGAAACCAACGAAGAGCCAGGCGGCAAGGGCGGGAAGTTTCTCTACACCATTATCCAGATCGCGATTATCGACATCGTGTTCTCGCTGGATTCGGTGATTACTGCGGTCGGCATGGTTTCCCATGTACCGGTTATGGTCGCAGCGATTGTCGTCGCCGTGCTGGTGATGATGTTGGCCGCTGGCAAGATCAGCGAATTCATCGACAAGCACCCGTCGCTGAAAATGCTCGCCCTGGCGTTCCTGCTGGTGGTCGGTACCGTACTGATCGCGGAATCCTTCGGCGTTCACGTGCCAAAAGGCTACGTTTACTTCGCCATGGCGTTCTCGCTGGCGGTTGAAGCGATCAACATCAAGTTGCGCACAACGCTGGCGAAAAAGAAAAAACAGCAAGACCCGGTGAAACTGCGCAAGGACGTTCCGGGTCAATAACCCGAACACCGCGCAACCTGAAAGGGGCCCTCGGGCCCCTTTTTCACATTTGCATCAAGCTGTTTTTATGACAGTTTTGTTTCAAACACTTCTTTAGCTATGCGATGCTGGCGCCTGGACCGTTAGCAAACTACAAGCTTAAGTACAGAACGTAGAACGTCGCGCGGCACCGTCAACTTGCCCCTTTGGGGCGCTACCACCACAGGGGGCCCGAATGCTCACCCTGCTCAATTTGTTATCTGCCGTGACCTTGTTGATCTGGGGCACGCACATCGTACGAACCGGCATCCTGCGGGTATACGGCTCTAACCTGCGCCATGTCATTGGCCAGAACATGTCCAAGCGCTGGCTGGCCTTCATTTCCGGAATCGTCGTGACGGCGATGGTGCAAAGCAGTAACGCCACCGCAATGCTCGTCACCTCATTTGTCGGTCAGGGCCTGATGGCGCTGACACCGGCGCTGGCGACCATGCTGGGTGCCGACGTCGGTACTGCGCTGATGGCACGGGTGCTGACGTTCGACTTGTCGTGGCTTTCACCCTTGTTGATTTTCCTCGGGGTGATCTTCTTTCTGTCGCGCAAGCAAACCCGGCTGGGGCAAATGGGCCGGGTCAGCATCGGTTTGGGGCTGATCATTCTGGCGCTGCAACTGATTGTTGAATCGGCGGCACCGATTACCCAGGCCCAAGGCGTGAAAGTTATTTTCGCGTCGCTGACCGGCGACATCTTGCTCGATGCTCTGGTCGGCGCGTTGTTCGCGATGATTTCCTACTCCAGCCTGGCGGCCGTGCTGCTGACGGCCACCCTGGCCGGCGCCGGGGTCATCAGCCTGCCGGTGGCGATTGGCCTGGTGATCGGTGCCAATATCGGCAGCGGTGTACTGGCGTTTCTCAGCACCAGCATGCAGAACGCCGCTGGGCGCCAAGTGGCACTCGGCAGCTTGTTGTACAAACTCATCGGCCTGCTGCTGATCATCCCGGTGCTCGACCCACTGGTGAACTGGATCGACAGCCTCAATTTCAGCTCTCAGGAAATGGTCATCGGCTTCCACCTGCTCTACAACACTGCGCGTTGCCTGATCCTGTTGCCGAGTGTCGGACCGATGGCCAAACTTTGCGCGTGGCTGTTGCCGGAGCGGCCGGAAATCAACGGCACCGCCAAGCCGCGGCATCTTGACCCGACCGCGCTGGTTACACCCAGCCTCGCGTTGGCCAATGCCGCGCGGGAAACCCTGCGTATGGGCGACCTGATCGACAACATGCTCGAGGCGATGCTGGATGTGCTGCACGGCAAACAAACCGCCGTCACTCAGGAAATGCGTCGCCTGACCGACGATGTCGAAGCGCTCTACAGCGCCATCAAGTTGTACCTGGCGCAAATGCCGCGCGAAGACCTCAGCGATCAGGACAGCCGGCGCTGGGCAGAAATCATCGAGTTGGCGATCAACCTCAAACTTGCCAGCGACCTCATCGAACGCATGCTGCGTAAGGTTCAGCAGCAGAAAACCTCGCAGCGCCGTTCGTTTTCCGATGTTGGCCTGGAAGAGTTGGCAGGGTTGCACGGCCAGTTGATTTCAAACTTGCGCCTTGGCCTGTCGGTATTTTTGAGCGCCGATCCGGAGAGCGCTCGTCAATTGCTGCGCGAGAAACGTCGCTTTCGCGCACAGGAACGCCGCCTGGCCCATGCGCATGTCAGCCGATTGCAACGTAAAATCGTGCAAAGTATCGAAACCAGTTCGTTGCACCTGGAATTGATCGCAGACATGAAACGCCTGAATTCGCTGTTTTGCAGCAGCGCTTACGTGGTGCTTGAAACGTCAGAAACGGGCGCACTGGCGACCGACGATTTGGTCGACATTACTCATTCACCCTGAACGTCCACTGTTGTCTGAAGTCTGTTGAACTTGCGCAAGCCGTATGGAAACTCGTTATGCGTTGTCTGTTGTTCGCTTTGGCGTTGCTTGGATCGTTCCCCTCGTTTGCCCTGGACCGCTATCAGGTCGAGGGCTACACGCTGCCCAATGGCCTGCAGTTGTTGCTCAAACCAGGCACTGAGCGTGGGCACGTGGCCATTCGGCTGGTGGTTGGCGTGGGCCTGGATGATTTCACCTGCGCCGACAAAGAGCTGCCGCACCTGCTTGAACACTTGCTGTTCAGTGGTATCGACACCACGGGTGAAGGCGGACTGGAAGAACGCATGCAAGCGCTGGGCGGCGAATGGAACGCCTACACCAGCAATGCCGATACCACTTTCGTCATCGAAGCTCCGGCAAAAAACCAGCGCAAAGTGCTGGATCTGCTGTTGGCGTTGTTGACCCAGACACAATTCGACGACAACGCCATCAATGCCGCCAAGGAAGTGGTGGAGCGCGAGGACGGTGGCCATTATTCGCACCTGCAGCGCTGGATGGACCGTCAAGACCTGGGCCACACGGCGAGCAGCCAGTTGGCCGTCGAACTGGGCCTGAAATGTTCCGAGCGGGCTGAGGTCGATCACCTGACCCGAGAGCAATTGCAGACCGTGCGCAACGCCTGGTACGCGCCCAACAACATGACGTTGATCGTGGTGGGCGATCTCGACCGTTTACTGCCGGCGTACCTGGAACGGGCCTGGGGTGCGCTTGAAGCTGTTGACCCTACCGATCATTTACCGCTGCCGGAAATAAACGCCACGGCCGCCCATGAGCGCAGCCTGATTCATGGGTTTGTCGGCGGCAGCGCGAAATTGCATTGGCTGGTACCGGAGCCGATGCTGGACGAAGTACCCGACGAAGCCTTCGACCTGCTCAAGGACTATCTGGACTGGGCGCTCTATCGCCAGTTGCGCCTGGCTCACAGTTTGTCCTACGGGCCTTCGGCTGAGCGCGAGGTGTTTGGCGGCGTAGGCTTCATGAGCCTGAATGCCGACCTTGAACGCGACGATGTGGCTGAGGCCGAGCGCGTGCTGGAGACCTTGAAAGCCGATCTGCTGAAGAACGGTCTCGACCCCGACACCTTCAATCGCCTCAAACAAGCCGCCATTTCCCGTCAGGCCTGGGCGGTGCAAGGCAACAGTGCGTTGGCCGATTACTACTGGAGCGCACTCGGTGACTTCCAGGACGGCCGTTTCGCTGACCCGGCAAAAGAGCTGCAGGGTGTGACCATTGAAGAAGCGAACAAAGCCATGCGCGAGTTGCTGCTGCAGCCCGGTTACCTGCGCATCGAAAAACCGCTGATGAATTACGATCAGTTGTTGTGGGCGATTGCCGGGATTCTGGGCCTGATGCTGCTGGCCCTGTTGGCCTGGCGCGTTCATCGCAGGCGCTAACAATCCGGGTGTTGAGGGCGTAACCTGTCGGGGATTTTTCCGACGACTATTGTGAACTGCCGAATGCCTAACCTGACCCTGTATGTCCAGCGCATCCTGGAATTGATGAAGCGCTATCCGGGGGTCATTGCGCTCGGCGGATTCATCTCCGGGGTCGGCAGTTTCATTCTGGTCGATCGCCAGCAAGGGCTGGCGACCTGGATCACCATCATCATGCTGATCAGCTGGATCTGGCTGATGTTGGAAAACAGCCTGACGCAGCTTTTCACCAAAATCTTCAAACGCGAAATTCCTCAGCCGCTGCTGCGTTACGCCACGCAGATGATCCACCAGGAAAGTCTGTTTTTCGTCCTGCCGTTCTTTTTCATCACCACCACATGGAACAGTGGCCAACTGTTTTTCACCGGGATGCTGGGGGTCGCGGCGCTGATTTCCATCACCGATCCGCTTTACTACAAATGGCTGGCGCCCCGCCGATGGGCGTTCCTGGCGTTGCACACGCTGACGCTGTTCGCGGCGT
The DNA here is from genome assembly GCF_050321825.1 of Gordonia sp. IEGM753. Lineage (NCBI taxonomy): Bacteria > Bacillati > Actinomycetota > Actinomycetes > Mycobacteriales > Gordoniaceae > Gordonia > Gordonia sp. IEGM753. The sequence goes on along the minus strand of NZ_JBNQGB010000003.1, from coordinate 80,770 downwards.
TGCTGACGGCGCTGCCGGTCATCATGCACCTGACCACATCGCAGAGCTTCAAATGGGCGTTGGGCATTTCCGTGGTGTTGTCGTTTCCCAGCCTTGCATCGATTTTCCCGATTCGCACGTTGCGCAATGCCTTGGCGATTTTGACGATTACCGTGGGCATCGGCGGCGTCGGTTGGGTCTTGCGCTCGTGGGTGCCGCCGGCAACGCTGTGGATGACCGATGTGGCGATCAGCACCCAAATGCAGGACCGCACGCCCGGCGACAGCCTTGAAGAAGTCAGCGCTGATCAGATTCGCGGCGGCGGGCTGTACGCCTACACTGCAATCAACGCGCCACGCGGTCTCGATGAACGGATTTACCACGTGTGGCAGTTCAACGGCAAAGAGGTCGACCGCATTGCGCTGGATATTCATGGCGGGCGCAAGGAAGGCTATCGTGCCTGGACTCACAAGCAGAACTTTCCGGGTAATCCCGCGGGTGACTGGCAAGTCCGGGTGTTGACCGAAGACGGCCAGTTGATCGGAGTGCTGCGCTTCAAAATTACCGACAGCGCACCGACCAAAGAAAAGTAATGCGGTTCGTGCTATTACGTACTTATGCGTAGTAGCCAAGCAAGCATGGAGCTTATGACCCGCAGCAGTATGGCCGGCAATGCCCAGTTAGACGCCTCTCACTCCCCCGCCCAACTGCGGGTTACGGGTGACTGGACGCTTGCCCATTATGCTGACCTGAAGCACCTCAGCGAAAATCTTCGCGGCCAATACACCGACAGCACTCACATCGACCTTAACGGTCTCGGCGCGCTCGACACCGCCGGTGCGTCGCTGCTGGTCGAGTTACTGGGTTCGGAGCGATTGGGGCGATCTGCCGAGCACCCGGACTGCACGTTGTCTCCCGCTGATCGTGCGCTGCTGCAAACCGTTTACCGCTCGTTGACCGACTTCTGCATCCCGATCAAGGAACCGCAAGTCAGCGTCGGCATTCAGTTGCTGGATCGCATCGGCCGAGCAGTGGATACGGTGTGGCAAGACACCCTGCAACTGCTGGGTTTCGTCGGCCTGATTCTTGAAACCATCGCTCGCGGCCTGTTTCGGCCCAAGCGCTGGCGCCTGACGCCAATGGTCGCGCACATCGAGCAGACTGGCCTCGACGCGGCGCCCATTGTCGCCCTGCTGACGTTTCTGGTGGGCGCTGTGGTGGCGTTCCTGGGCGCGACGGTGCTGGCGAGTTTTGGCGCAAGCATTTTCACCGTGGACCTGGTGGCGTTCTCATTCCTGCGCGAATTCGGTGTGCTGCTGACCGCGATCCTGATGGCCGGGCGTACTGCCAGTGCGTTCACGGCGCAAATCGGCTCGATGAAAGCCAATGAAGAAATCGACGCTATCCGCACCTTGGGCCTCGACCCCATAGAGCTGCTGGTTGTGCCGCGAGTGCTGGCGCTGTTGGTAGCGCTGCCCATGCTGACGTTTCTGGCGATGCTGTCGGGAATCATTGGCGGCGGTGTGGTGTGCGCCATATCGCTGGGTATTTCGCCAGCGATGTTCCTGTCTTTGCTGCAGTCGGACATTGGCGTCCAGCACTTTTTAGTGGGCATGGTCAAAGCGCCGATCTTCGCCTTCCTGATCGCGGCCATTGGTTGTCTCGAAGGCTTCAAAGTCAGCGGCAGCGCCGAATCGGTAGGCGCTCACACCACGTCGAGCGTGGTGCAATCGATATTCGTGGTGATCGTACTCGACGCCGTGGCCGCACTGTTTTTCATGGAGATGGGCTGGTGAGTCGTTTACCCCGAGCGCCCTCCGAGGCGGTGATCGAAGTGCGTGGGCTGTGCAATCGCTTTGGCCAACAGAGCGTGCATGAGAACCTTGACCTGGACTTGTACAAAGGCGAAATCCTTGCCGTGGTCGGCGGCTCTGGCAGCGGTAAATCGGTCTTGCTGCGCAGCATCATCGGCCTGCGCCAACCGACCGAAGGGGTGGTGAAGGTCTTCGGTAAAAACCTGCCGAGCTTGCCCGAACACGAACGCTCGATGGTCGAGCGGCGCTTTGGCGTGTTGTTCCAGCGTGGCGCCCTGTTCTCTTCGATGACGGTGACCGAAAACGTCGCCCTGCCGTTGATAGAGCACGCCGGCCTGAGCCGTAACGACGCGGAACATTTGGCGGCGGTGAAGTTGGCGTTGGCCGGGCTGCCACTGTCGGCGGCAGACAAATACCCTGCTTCGCTGTCCGGCGGCATGATCAAGCGAGCGGCATTGGCCCGGGCGTTGGCGCTGGACCCGGACATCCTGTTTCTCGACGAACCCACGGCCGGTCTCGATCCGATTGGTGCGGCGGCGTTCGACCAGTTGATTCTGACCCTGCGCGACGCCTTGGGTTTGAGTGTGTTTCTGGTGACCCACGACCTCGATACGCTCTACACCATCACCGACCGCGTGGCGGTGCTGGCGCAGAAGAAAGTGCTGGTGGCAGACGCCATCGACAAGGTTTCGGAAACCGACGACGCCTGGATTCACGAATACTTCCATGGCCCTCGTGGCCGCGCGGCGCTGACCGCCGCTAAACAGCTCAACGAGGTCTGACATGGAAACCCGAGCCCATCATGTGTTGATCGGCCTGTTCACCGTGATTGTGGTGGCAGGCGCCCTGCTCTTCGGCCTGTGGCTGGCCAAGTCCAGTGTCGACTCCGAGTTCAAGGATTACGAGATCGTCTTCAACGAGGCCGTCAGCGGTTTGTCCAAGGGTAGCTCCGTGCAGTACAGCGGCATCAAGGTCGGCGACGTGGTGAGTTTGCGCCTGGACCCCAAAGACCCTCGGCGGGTGCTGGCGCGCATTCGCCTAGGCGGCGAAACGCCGATCAAGGAAGACACGCAAGCCAAACTGGCGCTGACCGGGATCACTGGTACGTCGATCATTCAACTCAGCGGCGGCACACCGCAAAGCCCCAAGTTGAAGGGGAAGGATGGCGAGTTACCGACCATCGTTGCATCGCCCTCGCCCATCGCCCGTTTGTTGAACGACAGCAACGACTTGATGGCCGGCGTGAACACGCTGATGCAGAACGCCAACCAGATGTTTTCCACCGAAAACGTAGCGCGCGTCAGCAAAACGCTTGAGCATCTGGAGCAAACCACCGCCACCATCGACGATCAACGCGGCGATATCCATCAAGCCATGCAACAACTTTCCGCCATCGGTAAACAAGCGTCGGCGACCCTGGAACAGACCGCCACGTTGATGCGCAATGCCAACGGCTTGCTCAGTGATCAGGGCAAGCAGGCATTGGGCAGTGCCGAGCGGGCCATGAAGTCGCTTGAACAGAGCAGCGCAACCATCAACACGTTGCTCACCAATAATCAGGATTCGCTCAACAGCGGTATGCAAGGCCTGAACGGCCTCGCGCCGGCGGTGCGTGAATTGCGCGAAACGCTGACCTCGTTGCGGGCGATTTCCCAGCGCCTGGAAGCCAATCCCAGCGGTTATCTGCTGGGCAATGACAAGAACAAGGAGTTCACGCCATGAAGCTGACCAATGTCGCCCTCCTCGCCAGCTTCGCGTTGAGCAGTTCATGCTCGATTCTGCCCAAGGCCGAGCCATCTGATGTGTATCGGTTGCCTTCAGCCCAAAGCAGCGAATCGGCGAGCCACGGCGCGCCGCAACGCTGGTCGCTGAGACTGACCAAACTTCAGGCCAGCGAAGCCCTGAATAGCCCGAAAATTGCGGTCATTCCTCAGGGTGACCTGCTTAGCAGCTACGCCGCCTCGCGCTGGACCGACCCGGCGCCCGTGCTGGTGCGTAATCGCCTGCTCGATGGTTTTCAGCGCGATGGCCGGGTGACATTGTTGAGCACTGACGACAGCAATTTCCAGGCAGACCTGGAGTTGGGCGGAAGCCTGCAGGCGTTCCAGACGCAATACCAAGGCACGACGGCGAGCGTGATCGTGCGAATGGACGCATTGCTGGTGCGTGGTTATGACCAGCGACTTCTCGCCAGCAGACGCTTTGAGGTACGCCAACCGTTGAGCGATGTGAAGGTGCCTGCGGTGGTGGCAGGTTTTGGTCAGGCCAGTGATCAGTTGACGGCGCAGGTCGTGAACTGGGCCGTCGAGCAAGGCCAGAAATTCGCCCCGCCACCAAGGCCTTGAGGCCAGCATAAAATGCTGTGTGGTGAGGGGATTTATCCCCGTTCGGCTGCGCAGCAGTCGTAAACCCAGCACACGCGGTGTATCTGCTACACCTCGGTTGCAGCTTTTGGGCTGCTACGCAGCCCAACGGGGATGAATCCCCTCACCACACGGGGTTTGTGGTTATCCGAAAAACCAGTAACAGACGCCGATTGCGGCCACGACACCGGCAAACTCCGCCAACAATGCACACCCCACCGCATGCCTTGCGCGCTGGATTCCCACCGCACCGAAATACACCGCCAGCACATAGAAGGTCGTTTCGGTACTGCCCTGAATCGTCGCGGCAACCAGCGCCGGGAAGCTGTCGACGCCGGAGGTTTTCATGGTTTCAATCAGCATCGCCCGGGCAGCGCTGCCAGAAAATGGTTTGACCATCGCGGTCGGCAAGGCATCGACAAATCGGGTGTCCCACCCCGCCCACTCCACCAGATGGCGAATACCGTCCAGGCCGAAGTCCAACGCGCCGGAGGCTCTCAGAACACCCACCGCGCACAGCATGGCCACCAGATACGGCAACAGGTTTTTGGCCACATCAAAGCCTTCCTTGGCGCCCTCGATGAACGCCTCGTAGACTTTCACTTTGCGCAGCGCGCCGATGATCAGAAACAGCATGATCAGGCCAAACAGCGTCAGGTTGCCGAGGATCGAAGACAACCCGGCCAGCGCTGTCGCCGAGAGGGTTGCCAGCAGCGCCATGAAGCCTGCGAGCACCAAGGCACCCGGAATCAGGTACGCAAGCACCACTGGGTCCCACAGGCGCAGACGCTGCATGAATGCCACTGACAGCAGGCCAACCAGGGTCGAGCAACTGGTCGCCAGCAAAATCGGCAGGAACACTAATGTCGGGTCCGGCGCGCCTTGTTGGGCGCGGTACATGAAGATCGTTACCGGCAACAGGGTCAGCGATGACGCGTTGAGCACCAGGAACAGAATCTGAGCGTTGCTGGCAATGGTTTTGCTGGGGTTGAGTTCTTGCAACGCTTTCATGGCTTTCAGGCCGATGGGCGTCGCGGCATTGTCCAGACCCAGGCCGTTGGCGGCGAAGTTGAGCGTGATCAGGCCGATCGCCGGGTGACCCGCCGGAACTTCCGGCATCAGCCGCAAGAACAACGGCCCAAGGGCCTTGGCCAACCAGTCGACGATGCCGGCCTTTTCCGCGATCCGCAAAAAGCCGAGCCAAAGCGTGAGTGTGCCGAACAGCAGCACCATGACTTCGACCGACAACTTGGCCATGGCGAAAATGCTTTCCACCATCGCTGCGAAAATCCCGGCGTTACCGCCGATCAGCCACTGCGCCAGCGCCGATACGGCCGCTACGATGAAGAAGCCGAGCCACAGGCCATTAAGCATCAGTTAAATCCCCCGAAGAATGCGGCGAATGATAGCGGGGTCGCCAGAAACGACAAACCCCGGATTTCTCCGGGGTTTGTTTTGTAACGGCTGGCACGGTTCACTGTGGGAGCCAGCCTGCTGGCGATAAGGCCGGCACTTCAACATCTCTGCTGTTGATACCCCGCTATCGCCAGCAGGCTGGCTCCCACATAAGAGCCGGTCCCCACAGGGGCCAGCTATCAGTTGCGGGAAATCTCGCCGGCCGGCAGTTTTTCCTTGCTGCGCCAGTGCGGCAGCGAATTCCAGTAGCGCTCGCCCTTGGCGTCGTCGTACATGCCTTCCCAACGCGAGATGACCAATACCGCCAGCGCGTTGCCGATCACGTTGAGAGCTGTGCGCGCCATGTCCATGATGCGGTCGACGCCTGCGATAAACGCCAGGCCTTCCAGTGGAATACCGACGCTGCCCAAGGTAGCCAGCAGCACCACAAAGGAAACGCCCGGCACACCGGCGATACCTTTGGAGGTGACCATCAGCGTCAGAACCAGCAGCAATTGCTGGCTGATCGACAGATCGATGCCGTACAACTGGGCGATGAAGATGGCCGCGATGCTTTGATACAGCGTCGAACCATCGAGGTTGAACGAGTAGCCGGTTGGCACCACAAAGCTGCAAATGGCTTTCGGTGCGCCATAGGCTTCCATCTTCTCGATGACACGCGGCAGCACGGTTTCGGAGCTGGCGGTGGAGTAAGCCAGTACCAACTCATCCTTGAAGATGCGCATCAGCTTCAATACCGAGAAGCCGAACAGGCGAGCGATCAGGCCCAGCACCACAAAAGCGAAGAAGGCGATGGCGAAGTAAACCAGGATCACCAGTTTGGCCAGCGGGATCAGCGAAGCAAAGCCGAAGTTGGCGACGGTGACCGCGATCAGCGCGAATACACCGATCGGGGCGTAGTTCATGATCATGTGAGTGACCTTGAACATGCTTTCCGAAACGCCCTGGAACATCGTGACCAGCGGTTCGCGCAATTCTGGCTTCAGGCTCGACAAACCGAGACCGAACAGCACCGAGAAGAAGATGATCGGCAGCATTTCGCCGCGAGCCATGGCCGCGAAGATGTTCGACGGGATCAGGTTGAGGATGGTTTCGATGAACGCGTGTTCATGCTGAACCTCGGCAGCAGTTGCCTGGTACTTGGAAATATCCACCGTGCCGAGGGTACTCATGTCGATGCCGACGCCCGGATGGAAAACGTTGGCCAATACCAGCCCGACAACAATGGCAATGGTGGTGACGACTTCGAAGTAAAGAATGGTCTTCAGGCCGATTCGCCCCAACTTCTTCGCGTCACCGACACCTGCGATACCGACGATCAACGAAGAGATCACGATCGGGATCACAATCATCTTGATCAGACGGATAAAGATATCGCCTGCCGGTTGCAGGACGTTACTGATCCACCAGGCTTTTTCCGCACTGAAGTGGTTGAGCAGCGCACCGATTGCAATCCCCAATACCAGACCGATCAGGATCTGCCAGGCGAGGCTGAGCTTTGCCTTCTTCATATCTTTACCCTTACTTGCGTTTGACTCAGGCAGATGCAGGAACTGGAACGCTTGTGGCGAAAAAGTCTTGTGCATCTGCCTCCGTATAAGGAGCCCCGGAGCGCGTGATTTCGGCTCTCTGGCAGGCGAAAAAAGGCGCAACTATTCCGATGCAAGAAGGCGACGTCTAATGCCGTAAACGCCTACCCTATGCCGAATCGGCATGAGCTTTTTTTAATGAAACTAGCGTCCCAACCGGTTCGAATACGCCATTTCGGCAGTCATAAGTGCCGTGAACCGGCCATCTCCGGGCAGATTGGATGTTTTTTGATCATTCGAAGAAGGGCTGTTTTTGAGAAAAATTGCTCGGTGCAGGACATGAAATCGCGGCGAAATTCGATCGATTTTTCTCGATGTACGGTCACCGGAAACAACCCGAAAAAGATTATTCGTCTGAGGTTTCGAGGGAAGGGAGGCAGGGCGAGCGAATGGAGAGGGTTCTTTATATTTCAACGCGTTGCGCGCAATAAGCTCTCCGCAGGAACGACGACCCATAAATGACCGGCGAACCTGCGTCGCAGCTTTACTACCTGACCCGGCCCTTTCGCAGGCACTCCATGTGCCCGTAGGTCACTCCGCCCCTGAAACAGGCAGAACGTCCCGACCCCGTGGTCATGCGACTACCTTCATCGGGTAGCGCATCGGAAAGAAGCATTGATGCATCTTTCTTGTTTCGAACTCAGTACCAGTTTGGATCTTTTTTCAGTTGTTCCATCAACAGGTTCTGCATGCCTTGGTCCGGCTTACCGAGGAAGCGGTAAGTGGCATGTCGCGTCGGCGACTTGTCGGCCGGTAGCCCCTCAGGGACTTCAACCAACATGGCATAAGCATCTTTTTTGTCGAAGCTGACGGCAACAATCAGTCGCTTGTTGAGGCACGTTGCCTGCGATTCGCAGAGCGGCCCGACAAGGTACTTATCACCATCCTCTTCAACGGCATTCATTTGTTCGGCATCGCCGGACAAGTTCATGACCCATTCCGGCAGGCGTTCTTCTTTCTTCACAACGCCTTGCCAGGTGTCACGGTATTGCGGGTCAGTGTTCAGTAAATCGTTGACCCGCGCCTGGCCATCATTGGCCGCCATCACCATGGCACTGCCGCCCAGAAGAAGGGCGGCTGCCAGTGTTTTTAACGAAACGCTCATGTCAGCCTCGGCCGCGACGGCCAAAGAAGAACGAAGCGATAAACATCACCAGGAACACGACAAAGAGAATCTTGGCGATACCCGTGGCGGTGCCCGCGATACCACCGAAGCCCAATACCGCAGCGATGATGGCAATGATCAAGAATGTGATTGCCCAGCTCAACATGGTGATTCTCCTTACGCTTCTATTTAGAGGTTCTGCTTGTGGTGCTTTTCCCGGCACATGCAACGCGCCAAGTTCGTATGTTTAAAAAATCCAGCGCTCTTGACGTGGCATGTCGTCAACAGGCTGAGCCTGATCGACATCCATCATGCGCATGGCAGCGCCCTCAGCTTGATTGTTGCTGACAGCGCTGAAGTGGGTTTGCGTCCGGTGTTCAATCGAAAGACGTGGCGCTTCCTGCTGCTGGCTCTGCTCCCAGCGCTGAAACTGTTGGCCGCCGATCAAGGTGATCAACAGCGCCAAAACAGCAAACAGGCCTTGCTGGATGTGCAGTGGAGAGATGCGCAATTGGGCGGCACGTTGGCGATTCATCCGGAAACTCCTCCCACTTTGGTGGTGATCTTGTTGGTGGGCTCATGTGTTGATTGCCCTGATTACCTAGACTATTGCAGCCTGCATGCCAGCTTTTTGAAGATATAAAATCGTTATAAATCAATGACTTATTAAGTAACAAAAAATCAATGTGGACGCATCCTGCACGATGGGCCTTTTAGGGTCGTGCGTAATGCACGATATGTTCGTAGTAACTTTCAGAATTTTTGAATTGAGAGGAGGGCGCGGGTGTCAGAAAGGAAGGCAGATAACCGCCTAAAACAGCGTTTTTTTTAAAAAATCTTATAAATCAGCTGATTAGCCACGGATTGAGTTCAGGGCTACCCTGCTGAGGCTGTAATGGATCAGAATCAACCATGCAACTTGCCCGATTTTTTCGGGACTAACCAAGATCATTCATTAAGGAGCGTAGGAAAATGGAATCAGCCACTGAGCAACAAGGCCGCATTCTGCTGGTGGACGACGAATCTGCCATCCTGCGAACCTTTCGTTATTGCCTCGAAGACGAAGGCTACAGCGTCGCCACCGCGAATAGCGCGGCCCAGGCAGACGCTTTGCTGCAGCGCCAGGTTTTCGATTTGTGCTTCCTGGATTTGCGCCTCGGCGAGGACAATGGGCTCGATGTCCTGGCGCAGATGCGCATTCAGGCACCGTGGATGCGGGTGGTGATTGTCACTGCTCATTCCGCAGTAGACACCGCAGTTGATGCGATTCAGGCAGGCGCCGCTGATTACCTGGTCAAACCTTGCAGCCCTGACCAATTGCGCTTGGCCACGGCGAAACAGCTAGAAGTGCGGCAACTGTCTGCGCGGCTTGAGGCGCTGGAAGGCGAGATTCGTAAACCCAAGGATGGCCTGGACTCTCACAGCCCAGCCATGAAAGTGGTGCTGGAAACCGCACGTCAGGTGGCTGGCACCGACGCCAATATCTTGATTCTGGGTGAATCGGGCACCGGTAAAGGTGAGTTATCGCAAGCCATTCACGGGTGGAGCAAACGCGCTAAAAAATCCTGCGTGACCATCAATTGCCCGTCATTGACCGCAGAGCTGATGGAAAGCGAGCTCTTCGGCCATAGCCGTGGTGCGTTCACCGGCGCCAGCGAAAGTACATTGGGGCGGGTCAACCAAGCGGATGGCGGTACGCTGTTTCTCGACGAAATCGGCGATTTTCCCCTCACGTTGCAGCCAAAGTTATTGCGTTTCATCCAGGATAAGGAGTACGAGCGTGTCGGCGACCCGGTCACCCGGCGCGCGGATGTACGAATTCTCGCGGCCACCAACCTCAATCTGGAAGACATGGTGCGCGACGGGCGTTTCCGTGAAGACCTGTTGTATCGCCTGAATGTCATCACCTTGCACCTGCCGCCCTTGCGCGAACGCCGCGAAGACATCCTTAACCTGGCGGATCGCTTTTTGGCGCGCTTCGTTAAAGAGTACGCACGTCCCGCGCGAGGTTTCAGCGACGAGGCGCGCGAAGCGCTGCTCAGTTATCGCTGGCCGGGCAATATTCGAGAGCTGCGCAACGTCGTCGAGCGGGCGAGCATCATTTGCCCACAAGAACGAGTCGAGATCAGCCACTTGGGCATGGCCGAGACGCCGGTTAACAACGCTCCCCGAATCGGTGCGGCATTGAGTCTGGATGAGTTGGAAAAAGCGCACATCGGTGCGGTACTCGCCACTGCCGACACGCTTGATCAAGCCGCCAAGACGTTGGGTATTGATGCTTCCACCCTGTACCGCAAACGCAAGCAGTACAACCTGTGAGCCGCGCGCGATGAAACTCGCGATGAAGTTGCGAACCCGGCTATTCCTGAGCATTTCGGCACTTATTACCGTTGCGCTGTTGGGCCTGTTACTTGGGCTGGTCAGCGTGATGCAAATGGCCGGTACTCAGGAAACCCTGGTTCGCAACAATTTCGCCACGCTCGATCTGGGTTTGAAGTTGCGCCAGACACTCGGCGATCAACTGATCATTATGCTCAGTGAGAAGCCCGATCACGCCGCATTCGAGGCCTCCAGACAGCACTATTTCGATTTGCTCGAAGACGGTATCGCTCACGAGCAAGCAAGCGATGGCTCGCAGTACGGGTTCAAACAGGCAAAAGCCGATTACCTGAGCTTCCTCGAGGCCTACGACCAATCGCGTGACCCGGCGCACGTGCTGGACGGCAATGAAGAACTGACCGAAAAATTCAACGCGCTGCGCAATGGTTTGATCTCCGAGCACAAACGCGCACTGGACAACATCAATGAAACCGAACGGGAGTCTCGCGACCGGGCATTGTTGATCGCAGGCTTGCTCGGGTTCGTCGGTTTGGCGGTGCTGATCATCGGTTTCATCACGGCCCATGCGATAGCCAGACGCTTTGGCGCGCCGATCGAGGCGCTGGCCCAAGCGGCGGACAATATTGGCCAAGGTAATTTTGAGGTGACATTGCCGATTTCATCGGCGGTGGAAATGAATCAACTGACCAAGCGTTTCGGGATCATGGCCGAAGCATTGCGCGAACATCAGGCGACCAATGTCGATGAGTTACTCGCCGGCCAACAGCGGTTGCAGGCGGTACTCGACAGCATTGATGACGGCTTGTTGATGATCGACCGCCAAGGGCATCTCGAACACCTTAACCCTGTGGCGCAGCGTCAACTGGGTTGGGACACCGATCAACTGGGCTTGGGACTGGGCGCAGCGCTTGAGCGTCCCGAGCTGGATGAACAGCTGCAGTTGGTACTTCGCGGCGGCACGCTGGAGCGGGCGCCGGAAGACCTGAGCATTGAAGTGGATGGCGAATCACGGCTGCTGACTTACAGCTTGACGCCGGTCAGCCACACCCAGGGCCATATTCTGGGCGCGGTCATGGTGCTGCACGATGTGACCGAGCAGCGTGCGTTCGAGAGGGTGCGTAGTGAGTTCGTACTGCGAGCTTCGCATGAGCTACGAACGCCGGTGACGGGTATGCACATGGCGTTCGGCCTGTTCCGCGAGCGCGCGCATTTCGCCGAAGATTCGCGTGAAGCCGATCTGCTCGACACGGTTAATGAAGAAATGCAGCGCTTGATGCAATTGATCAACGACCTGCTGAACTTCTCCCGCTATCAGAATGGCCTGCAGAAACTCACTCTGGCACCGTGCTCCATCGAAGATTTGCTGGAGCAGTCCCGTGCTCGATTTGCTGACACTGCGGCCGAGATGGGCGTTGATCTGTTGGTGGAAGTGCAAGGGCCTTTACCTTGGTTGCAAGCGGACCAGGTGCAGCTGGAACGGGTGCTCGACAACCTGATCGACAATGCGCTGCGCCACACCGCGCCTCAGGGTCAGATTCGCTTGCAGGCCCGGCGCCATGGCGAGCGCGTGATCATCAGCGTCGAGGACAACGGCGAGGGCATCGCTTACGGCCAACAGGGAAGGATATTCGAACCCTTTGTACAGGTCGGGCGGAAAAAGGGTGGCGCCGGTCTCGGCTTGGCTTTGTGCAAGGAGATCGTGCAATTGCACGGCGGACGGATGGGTGTTTATTCGAGGCCGGGGCAGGGTACGCAGTTCTATATGGCGCTGGGTGTCTGAAGTTCTTTCACGCTTCGTCATCCAGGCGTCGGCCGGCGAGCCTGCGGCCACGGGTAATCAGTTCTATGAACTGCACCGCGCTCAACGCGTGGGCAAACAGCCAGCCTTGACCAAACCTGACGCCTTCGCTGCTCAAGAACGCGGCTTGGGATTCATGTTCAATGCCTTCTGCAATCACCTTCAGCTGCAGGGCCTGCGCCATATGAATGATGTGCGGCGCCACGCCACTGCTGGCGGCGTCATGGCCTAACGCATCGATGAACGCCTTGTCGATTTTCAAACAGTCCACGGGCAGGGTTTGCAGGTAGGCGAGACTGCAATAGCCTGTCCCGAAGTCATCTATCAGCACTTGGTGACCGACATCCCGCAAGGCTTGCAGGTTTTCCCGGGCGACCTCTACATCGATCAAGCCCCTTTCGGTCACCTCGAAGGCAATTTGCTTCGCTGCAACGCGGTGCAAGGTCAGCAAACGCGCCATGACCTGGCCGATACGCGGCACCATGACGTCGCACGCGGCAAGGTTGACCGAGATATACAACTGCGGATTGGCGCGCAGCAATTGACCGAGCTGTTCCAGCAGGCGTTGCAGTACGAAATCGGTCATCTGACGGATCTGGCCGGTATTTTCGGCCATCGGAATAAACAGGTCAGGACTGGTCAGCGTGCCGTCAGGACGGCGCCAGCGCAGCAAGGCTTCAGCGCCGACACAGTGACGGCTTTGCAGGTCGAAGATCGGCTGGTACAGCACCTGGAGTTCGCCCCGGCGTATGGCGCCCTGAAGTTCGGCGTCCAGCGATTGGCGCTGGCGCACCAGCAGGAACACCAGAAAACCCACAAACGCACCCACCGCGAGACTCGCCGGCAATAACCACCACCAGACCGCCGGCACGCTCATCACCGTGCGCGGGCTGGTCAGCACCAGTTGATATTCGGGGTTATTGGTTGGCATTCGGTAAATCAGGCGATTTTGCGTGACTTGCAGGGCTCCTGTGCTTTTTGCCGGCCATGGTTCGGAGGGCGGCCAGACCTGATACGCCCCCAGCACCGGGATTGCACGCGCGCCGTGGTCGAGGATCACCAGCAAACTGCTTCCCGGAGGCAGGTCGACCATGTCAGTCAAATGGCCGCGAGACGTCGCCACTCGAAAATTACCGCGCCCGAGCATCAGCGCAGCACGATTTTCGTCAGGTTCGGTAGTGGTATTCAGCCAATAGCTGTAAGTGGGACCTTTGATGTCCGGGGGCCTTATCACCGACAAGCCTTCCTGCCGGGGGCGGTTAGAGCAAATACGTGAGCCGTCCATGTAGGCCGCTTCATAAACGAAGCGGTAATCGAAAGTCACCTGTTGCAAGGCTGCAATCATTCCTTCATCGCAGCCTCTGAGTGGCTGGGCTTCCAGATCGTCGAGACTTTCACGCAGTTGCCCAAAGAGTTGTTCGAGGCGAGCGAGAAAGCGCGCTCCCTGGGCGTTCATTTCCAGGCTTTCGTTTTGCTCAACTTGATGAACGGCCACGAAAAGGCTGCCGGCCATCATCAGTGTCGCGCTTAAAACAGCCGCCAGCATCGCCAGGAACCATGGGCGATAAAACCAACTACGCAATCTCTCTCGAGCAGCAGGCATATTGGAATATCCGAAGAATTACCAATGAGTTATAGCTGCTGATTGAGAAAAAGCGCGGACCGTCGGGCGGGCGTCATTATTTTGTCTGATTGAGTACTTGCAGCAGCGCAGCGCTTTGCGCGTCTGGTGTGCCATCGAAGCGCGCTGGCCGGAAGTGCATTTGGAATGCGGCCATGACGTGACGCGTGGCTACGTCCAGTTCGCCGGTTTGCGGGGTGGCGTAACCGAGGTGGGCCAATTGTTCCTGAAACCAACTGATACTGGGCAGTTGCGCTTCATATTGGGCTTGGTGGCGCATCACGACCTGTTCATTTGGCCAGACTCCCAGTCCCTCAGCCGCCAAGCGTTTCCACGGGAACAGCGGCCCGGGATCGAGCTTGCGCAGTGGCGCGATATCGCTATGACCAATGATGTTGCTGGGGTTGATTGCGTAGCGCTTGCTGATGTCTTTGAGCAGAACGATCAGCGATTGAACCTGCGCTTCGCTGTAGGGATACCAAAGTCGCCCGGTGGGAGTGTCTTTAAAACCTGGATTAACGATTTCGATGCCGATGGAACTGGAGTTCAACCAGGTTCGACCTTGCCATTCGCTTTCGCCTGCGTGCCAGGCCCGCAGGTTTTCATCCACTAGTTTGTAGATGGTGGCACCTTTGTCGTCGCCGATCAGGTAATGGCTGCTGACCTCGCCATGGGTCAGCAATTGTAACGAGCGTTCAAGCGATGCCGAGGTGTAATGCACCACCACGAATTGCACGCGGCTGTCGTGATTGGCTGAAGGGTGACTGGTGTCGAACCGGGGGCCGCTGGCACAACCGGCCAACAGTAGCAGTGACACGATAAACGCAAAATATTTCATGGTTGGGGGCAATACACGCTAGGCAGTAATGCAACAGTGTAACGTACTGCCCGGCATGCGGAAGGCAACGACGAGGTTTTAAACAAAATCGAACAATTGCGCTTTAGCCCAGCTCCACCCGGTTGCGTCCGGCATTTTTAGCTCGGTATAGCGCCTGATCGGCTCTTTTGAGAACCAAGTCACTGTGTTCACCGGGTTTGAACGCGGTCAGGCCCATGGAAATAGTGATGGTGACCGGCTCGCCTTTAAAGTGAAAAGGGCACGCCTCAATCGCCGCGCGCATCGTGTTCAGCAACTTTACGCCGACCGCAGGCAAAGTAGCCGGCATCAACAGTACAAATTCCTCACCGCCAAACCGGGCGATGAAGTCGGTACCGCGTAGCCGCTTGCGGAGCACGTTGGCGATGATTTTCAGCACCTTGTCGCCGGCCAAATGCCCGTAGTTGTCGTTGATGCGTTTGAAGTGATCGAGATCGAGCATGGCCAGCAACAAGGTATTGCCATGCTGCTGCCATTCGGCGACTTCGGCCTCCAGGCGTTCGCTCCATGCCGCCCGATTAGGCAGGCCCGTCAATGGATCGACCAACGCTTTTTGGCGTTGTTCTTCGAGGTGCTCGCGAAAGCCCGCAGCTTCCTGCTCCATGTGCGCAACCCGCTCGGCCAGTCCCTGCAGGCGCGTCGCCACTTCTTGTTCGCGCTCGTCACGCTGCTTCTGGTGTTGGTCCATGGTGCCCAGCAAGCCTTCGAGGTGGTTTTCCAGAACAGCCTTCAAGTCGTCCAGGTCGGCGGCTTCTTGCATGCTGCTTTGCAAGCCATCGACTTGCTCACGGATTTGCGTGTCCATCTCGCGGGCAGCAGATCGACTGTCGGCATGGCCCTCGCTGGCGGCTTGCAGGTTGCTCTGGAACGATTCGAGCCGCTCGTTTAGGCGCTGCAGATACGCCTCGAATTCATGCTGGCCGCTGTCTGTTATCGCCAGCATTAAAGTCGCCAGATCATCGAGGATCGGAATTAACTCGTACCAATTCAAACCATTTTGCAGACGATCACGCATCGCCTCGGCTTGCGGGCGATGGCGTTCGGGCAGTGTCAGGTCGTCGAGCAACCCAAGCAGTGTGTCCTCGATGTGTTTGGCTACCGAGCTGTAGGAGGGCTCCGGTGAGTCCGGCAGGGCATAGAGAATGTCTTGCTCGGGCTGCTCCGGATCAATGGCTGCCAAGGCCTGGGCCATGGGCGCTGGCAACGGCAGGCTGTCCAGCAGCATCGGTTTGGTCAGCTCGTCGGGATTGATAACCGGCGGCGCTTCGGAGGCGGCGGGTTCGATGTCCGCTGGCGGCTCAATTTCAAGTGACGACGCGTTCACGTGCGGCGGTTCATGCACCGGTGGTACAAACGTGACAACGGCAGGCTCAATCGCTAACGCGGTTGGCTCGTCTATCGATTGAGGCTGCGGCGGCTCGGCGACAGGTGAAGGTTGTGCGACTGCGGGCGCTGTTTCGGTGGGTGGCGCTAGCGCTGATTGCGCTTCCACAGGCTGTTGAACCGGAATCTGGGTGGCTGGTGCGGGTGCGGGTGCTGCTGCTGGCGCTGCAGGAGCAGGAGCGGGCGCAGCCTGAGTGGCCGCTTCCTCCGACTCCCGATTACCAAACAACCGTTGCAGCAAGCCTGGCCGTTCGGCTTCTGCCGGGTTTTCCATTTGGCTCAGGGCTTTGCCTTGCAAGTTGCTGAGCTCGCTCAACAGCAACGGCATCTCGCGCGCCTGGCCGACTCGCGCATCGAGTTGTTTGGCGAAATTCTTCAGCGGACGGCTGACTTCGCGCGGCAGCGGTAATGTCTGCAACTGGGTGACCAGGGCGGTCAGCGCAGTGCTGGTCTGGTTGACTCGGGTTTCACGGCGCTGCTCGGAGTCGAGTACGGCTTTTTCCAATCGAGGGAGCAGGGCGGCGAGGCCAGCATCCATGTCATCGGTGCGCACCACGTCGCGCATTTCCTTCATGCACTCGTCCACAGCCCGGTCGGTGCCCTCGGCGGCCAACGTACTGCGCACCAGGCCACGGCGCAGCAGGTCGAGGCGTGCGGCCCATCGACGTTCAAGTTTTTCCTGCTGTTCGATGCTTTTAAGGTACTTCTCTTTCCAGCGCTGTGCTTCGTCGCTCATTCAAGGGATCCGCGAGGGGGCAGGACTCAACGCGGGCAATGCATCAGCCGTGAGCGAACCCGGCAGACGAATCTCTACCGCGACCGGCAGGTGATCGGAAATCGGTTGGGCCAGCACCTGCACCTTTTCCAGGGTCAGGGTCGGGCTGAGCAGAATATGGTCCAGGCAGCGCTGCGGGCGCCAGCTAGGGAATGTCGCTTCCAGTTGTGGCGCCAGCAAACCCAAGTCGCGTAACGGGGAGTTTTGCAGCAAGTCACTGGCATGGGTGTTCATGTCGCCCATCAGTACCTGATGTTTGTAGCCGCCAATCAACTCGCGGATGTAGGCCAATTGCATGCTGCGGGTGCGTGCGCCCAGTGCCAGGTGCATCATAACTACCACCAGCGCTTCGGGGCCTTCGCCAAATCGTACCAGTATCGCCCCGCGACCTTTCGGCCCGGGTAGCGGATGGTCTTCAATCGCCCACGGGCGCAGGCGGCTGAGCACGCCGTTGCTGTGCTGGCCGAGTTTGCCAAGATTGCGATTGAGCTGCTGATACCAGTAAGGAAATGCGCCGAGTTGCGCCAGGTGTTCGACCTGATTGACGTAGCCCGAGCGCAGGCTGCCGCCATCGGCTTCTTGCAGGGCGACCAGATCAAAGTCGCCCAACAGGTCGCCGATTTTCTGCAGATTGCCGGCACGCCCGGTGTGCGGCAACAAGTGCTGCCAGCCCCGGGTCAGATAGTGCCGATACCGCTCGGTACTGATGCCGACCTGAATATTGAAGCTGAGCAAGCGCAGACGACTGTCTGCGGGCAGGCCCGTGGTCTCCAGGTGATGTTCGTTGACCCGCGGATCATGCAGGCCGACGACGCGTTCAGTGCCCCAGCGGCGCATGGCAGGGCCGCGCTTAGTTAGCAGCAGCCTTGTTCGCCGCTCGCTCTTTGGCGATCAAGTCATCAGCCAGTTTCAATGCTTGCTCGGCACCGCCGGCAGAGCCGATGTCAAAACGGTATTTGCCATCGACGATCATGGTCGGTACACCGGAGATTTGATATTTTTTGGCCAGATCGCGGGCCTGGACAATTTTGCCCTTGATGGCGAACGAATCGAAAGTCGCCAGGAACTTGTCTTTGTCGACGCCTTGGGTCGCCAGGAAGTCAGCCATGTCCTGTTTGTCGGTCAGCTTCTTGTGTTCTTTCTGGATGGCTTCGAACACCGCAGCATGAACCTTGCTTTCAACGCCCATGGCTTCCAGTGTCAGGAACATTTGGCCGTGAGCATCCCATGGGCCGCCGAACATGGCTGGAATACGCACGAAGTTCACGTCGGAAGGCAGTTTCGCAACCCAAGGATTGATCACCGGCTCAAACGCGTAGCAGTGTGGGCAGCCATACCAGAACAGCTCGACCACTTCGATTTTGCCAGGCACGGCGACCGGAACCGGATTGCTCAGTTCAACGTAAGGTGCGGCGGGGGCTTCAGCGGCTTGGGCAGTCATGCCGAACAGGCTGGCAGCGACAAATGCGGCGCCGATGATCAGATTACGCATGCTTTACTCCTGGACAATTTTGGTCGCCACGCGCGACCTGCTTTTTGACAGATCATGGCGGGCATGAGTTCGTTAGTGTAACGGTAGCGGCCACAAAAAAGGGCGGCCTAGGCCACCCTTTTTATACTTGCAGTAACGGATTAATCGAGCGTTAACGTTGCAAGAGATGTACATGTCTCGCAACGCTCGATCCGCAGGCCTTAGTGCAGGCCCTGGATGTAGCTGGATACTGCCGCGATATCTTCATCACTCAGCTTTTTGGCGATGGTTTGCATCGGTTTGGTATCGCCATCGTTATTGCGTCCGCCTTCTTCTTTTCTGAAGTCGGTCAGTTGCTTGGCGATGTATTGAGCGTGTTGGCCACCCAGGTGCGGGAAGCCAGCGGCGGCGTTGCCAGTGCCATTAGGCGAGTGGCAACCGGTGCAGGCCGGCAGGCCTTTGTCCAGGTTACCGCCACGGAAAATTGCTTCACCGCGAGCCACGATTTTAGGGTCGGCGGCGCCAACGCTACCTTTTTGGCTGGCGAAGTAAGCGGCGATGTCGGCCAGGTCCTGATCGCTCAGGTTGGTCAGCAGGCCGGTCATTTCAAGTACCTGGCGTTTGCCGGACTTGATGTCGTGCAACTGCTTGTCCAGATAACGCTCGCCCTGACCTGCCAGTTTTGGAAAGTTAGGCGCCATGCTGTTGCCATCCGGGCCATGACAGGCGCCACATACTGCGGCTTTCGCCTGACCAGCAGTCGCATCACCTGCAGCATGGGCAATACCTGTGATCCCCACGGTCAACAGCAGACTCACGATCAATTTGTTCATCAGCTAATCCAACTACGGCTAAGGGTTAAAGAGTTATGGGCCGGGATCACTCGCTCATCCAATGGATGATGGCTTGGTAATCCTCGGCACTGCAGTCCATGCACAAACCACGCGGCGGCATCGCCTTGAAACCCTGGGTCACGTGTTGCACCAGCGTCTCCATACCTTTCGCCAACCTCGGCGTCCAAGCTTCCTGATCGCCCTTTTGAGGCGCCATGGGCAGTTGGCCGGAATGACAGGCACCACAAACACGGTTGTACACAGCTTCCGGATCCTGTGTAGCCTGAGCGCTGTAAAGCGGCATCAAGACACCGGCAGCTAGCAGCCATTTCGTCATAAAACGACCTTTTCAGGGTTGAGAGCTTTCTGCGTTCTAGTGCGCAATCAAGGTCAATCGCTCTCGTGAACTTCATCCTACGCTGGGACAAAGCGCACACAAAATCTGCGGCATTATATACTGGCGTCACTGAAACGGAAACGACACTGCTCGCCGCGTCCATTCCCGGCGCCGCCCACATCGGAAATCCCATGCAACTCAAGAACCCCATCCTCGGCCTGTGCCAACAGTCCACCTTTATGCTCAGCGCTGCCAAAGTCGATCAATGTCCCGACGACGAAGGCTTTGAAGTAGCGTTTGCTGGGCGTTCCAACGCCGGTAAATCCAGCGCGTTGAACACCCTGACTCACGCCAGCCTGGCGCGGACCTCGAAAACTCCAGGTCGCACGCAACTCTTGAACTTCTTCAAGCTAGACGATGATCGTCGTCTGGTCGACCTGCCGGGTTACGGCTACGCAAAAGTACCTATCCCGTTGAAGCTGCACTGGCAGCGTCACCTGGAGGCTTATCTGGGTGGTCGCGAGAGTTTGAAGGGCCTGATTCTGATGATGGACATCCGTCATCCAATGACCGACTTCGACCTGCTGATGCTGGACTGGGCTGTCGCCAGTGGCATGCCGATGCATATTTTGCTGACCAAAGCAGACAAGCTGACTTATGGCGCCGCGAAAAATGTGCTGTTGAAGGTTCAGGCAGATATTCGTAAGGGTTGGGGTGATGCGATCACTATCCAGCTGTTCTCTGCGCCCAAACGCATGGGTCTGGAAGACGCCTACACTGTACTGGCGGGCTGGATGGAGCTGCCGGACAAAGGCTCAGAGCCTGCTGAATAAGGCCTGGCGGTAAATGGCGGGCAAAAAAAACCCCGGACTTCTTATGGGGAGGGGGAAGTTCCGGGGTTCAAGCTCTAGACCGTTAGGGCGGGGTCCAGATATCTGCCAACACTTAACACAACATAGGAGCATGAACGGCTTCACCAGCCATTCAGTAACTCTGAGTGGCACTTCACAAGATTAGTTCAGAATTTTTTCAGTCGCCTTTGGAATAATCTCAAGCGCGTTCCGAGCTATGCCCATGCGGCCTATCCGCCGCGGCACTATGCCGCAGCAGATGGCACGTTTTGGCCGACTCAGTGAGCCTCGTCCCAGTTATTTCCCACACCCACTTCCACCAGCAGCGGCACGTCCAGTTTCACGGCGCCGCTCATGTGCGCGCGAATTTCGTCACGCACCTGGTCCACCAGGTCTTCGCGCACCTCAAGAACCAATTCATCGTGCACTTGCAGGATGACTTTGGCGTCCAGCCCCGAGGACGTCAGCCAGTTATCCACAGCCACCATGGCTTTTTTGATGATGTCGGCCGCGGTGCCTTGCATCGGGGCGTTGATGGCCGTGCGCTCGGCGCCTTTGCGCAATGCCGGGTTTTTCGCGTTGATTTCCGGCAAGTACAAGCGGCGTCCGAAAATAGTTTCGACGAAACCTTGTTCGGCGGCTTGGGCGCGCGTGCGCTCCATGTATTCCAGGACGCCTGGGTAACGGGCGAAGTAGCGGTCGATGTAAGCCTGGGATTGCTTGCGATCAACGCCGATCTGTTTGGCCAAGCCAAATGCGCTCATGCCGTAGATCAGGCCGAAGTTGATCGCCTTGGCGCTGCGGCGCTGATCGGTCGTGACCTGCGCCAGTTCCACGCCAAAAACTTCGGCGGCGGTGGCTTTGTGTACGTCCAGGTCATTGCGGAAGGCATGCAGCAAACCTTCGTCCTTGGCCAGGTGCGCCATGATCCGCAGTTCGATTTGCGAGTAGTCGGCGGCCAGCAACTTGTAACCTTTTGGCGCAACGAATGCCTGGCGAATCCGCCGGCCTTCGGCGGTGCGGATCGGAATGTTCTGCAAGTTCGGATCGCTGGACGACAATCGCCCGGTTGCTGCCACAGCCTGATGATAAGAGGTGTGAATGCGTCCGGTACGCGGGTTGATCTGCTCGGGCAGTCGATCGGTGTAAGTGCTCTTCAGCTTGCTCATCGAGCGGTACTGCATCAGCACTTTTGGCAGCGGAAAGTCCTGTTCGGCCAATTCCGCCAGCACGGCTTCAGCGGTAGACGCCTGGCCCTTGGCGGTTTTGCTGAGGATTGGCAGGCCGAGTTTTTCGTAAAGAATCACCCCCAATTGCTTGGGCGAGCCCAGGTTGAACTCTTCGCCGGCGATGGCAAACGCCTCACGCTCCAGTGCGACCATTTTTTCGCCCAGCTCAACACTTTGAATGCCCAGCAGGTTGGCATCGACCAACGCGCCCTGGCGCTCGATACGCGCCAGCACTGGCACCAACGGCATTTCGATCTCGCTCAACACCTTGCTCAGGCTCGCAATGGCATTCAGCTTTTCCTGCAGGGTCTGATGCAGGCGCAATGTCACATCGGCATCTTCGGCCGCGTAAGGCCCTGCAAGCTCAAGGGAAATCTGATCGAACGTCAGCTGCTTGGCACCTTTGCCTGCGATGTCCTGAAAGCTGGTGGTGCTGTGATTCAGGTATTTGAGGGCCAGGCTGTCCATGTCGTGGCGGGTGGCGGTGGAATCCAGCACGTAGGACTCAAGCATGGTGTCAAAGGCAACGCCCTGAACCATGATGCCGCAACTTTGATCACCACCAATGGCGCAGTTGGCCAGGATATTCATGTCGAACTTGGCGTGCTGGCCAACCTTGAGCTTGTTCGGATCTTCCAGAATTGGCTTCAGCGCGAGCAGTACGGTGTCGCGATCCAGTTGTTCCGGCACGCCCATATAGGAATGCGTCAACGGGATGTAGGCAGCTTCGTTGGCCTGGACGGCGAAAGACAGGCCAACCAACTGCGCCTGTTGCGCATCGATGCCAGTGGTTTCGGTGTCGAAGGCAATCAGTTTGGCGTCGTTGAGCTTCTTCAACCACAGGTCGAAATCTGCCTGGGTGAGGACAGTGGTGTACTTGAGTTCGGTTTCAGCCGCGGCTTCTTCGACCACGGGAGCTGTCACCTCCTGACCGGAACGCTTGGCGTCGCGCTGGTTCTCGTCGAACCAGCTCTTGAACTCCAGCAAGGTGTAAAGCTCAGCGAGTTTGTCGTGATCCGGTTTGCCCATCTGCAAATCGTCGAGGCCGATGTCCAGCGGCACGTCGATTTTGATGGTTGCCAACTGATAGGACAGGAAGGCCATTTCCTTGTGCTCTTCGAGCTTGGCCGGCAAGGTCTTGGCGCCGCGAATCGGCAAGGTCGGGACTACGTCGAGGTTGGCGTACAGCTCTTTCAGGCCGCCATTTACTCCCACCAGCAAGCCGGAAGCCGTCTTGGGGCCGATGCCGGGAACACCTGGAATGTTGTCGGAGGAGTCGCCCATCAGCGCCAGATAATCGATGATCTGCTCGGGAGCGACACCAAATTTCTCCTTCACGCCCTCTACGTCCATGGCGCTACCGGTCATGGTATTGACCAAGGTAATGTGGCCATCGACCAGTTGCGCCATGTCTTTGTCGCCGGTGGAGATGATCACGGGCCGATCGGCTGCCGCGCTGCTGCGGGCCAGGGTGCCGATTACGTCATCGGCCTCGACGCCTTCGACGCACAGCAGAGGGAAACCCAGGGCGATCACGCTTTGGTGCAATGGCTCGATCTGCACGCGCATGTCGTCGGGCATGCTTGGGCGGTTGGCCTTGTATTCGGCGTACATGTCATCGCGAAAAGTCCCACCCTTGGCGTCGAAAACGACGGCGAACGGGCTGTCAGGGTACTGCTTGCGCAGACTCTTGAGCATGTTCAACACGCCTTTGACCGCACCCGTCGGCAGGCCTTTGGACGTAGTGAGCGGTGGCAGCGCGTGAAAGGCGCGGTACAGGTAGGAGGAACCGTCCACCAGGACGAGGGGGGCTTGGCTCATGAGCAGGATCAACCTTTTCGGCGGGTCCGGCGCTAGAATAGCGGGACCGTTGACGACAAAGGGACAAGGTTATCATGCGCACACTAAATCGCCTGTTGCTGGCAGGGTTCTTTGCATCCGTTCCATTCGCTGCCATGGCGGCGGCCGATGTATCGAAATCCGAGCCGGAAGTTACCATCAACACGCACACGGAAGGCGACAAGGTCATTCAGGAATACAGCCGGAGTGGTTTCGTGTATGCGATCAAGGTCACCCCGAAGGGAGGCAAGCCTTACTTCCTGGTGCGCGCAGATGGTACGGACGCGAACTACATCCGGTCCGACCAGCCGGATATGCTGATTCCATCGTGGGAAATTTTTACCTGGAAGTAGTTTCTTAATTTCAATTGGCGCCGGCTATCAAGCGGCGCCCGTACTGGCAGTTTAAACATGTCTGTGTTCACCCCGCTGGCTCGGCCCGAGCTGGAAACTTTTCTCGCCCCTTACGGGCTCGGCCGCCTGCTTGATTTCCAGGGAATTGCCGCCGGCAGTGAAAACACCAATTTCTTTATCAGCCTGGAGCAGGGTGAATATGTCCTGACCCTGGTTGAGCGTGGTCCCGTTCAGGAAATGCCGTTCTTCATCGAATTGCTGGACGTCCTGCATGAGGCCGACTTGCCGGTGCCCTACGCATTGCGCACCACCGACGGCGTTGCCCTGCGTGAACTGGCGGGCAAGCCTGCACTGTTGCAGCCTCGTCTTGCCGGCAAGCACATTAAAGTGGCCAACGCGCAGCATTGCGCTCAGGTGGGCGAGTTGCTCGGTCACCTGCACTTGGCAACCCAGGCCAACATGATCAAGCGCAAAACCGATCGTGGGCTGGACTGGATGCTGGAGGAGGGCGCGCAGTTGCTGTCGCATCTGAATGCCGAACAGAGCGATTTGTTGCAGCGGGCGCTGGATGAAATCACCCAGCAGAAGACGAAAATTCTGGCGCTGCCACGCGCCAATATTCACGCTGACCTGTTTCGTGATAACGCAATGTTCGAAGGCACTCACCTGACCGGGTTGATCGATTTCTACAACGCCTGCTCGGGGCCGATGCTGTACGACGTGGCGATTGCGTTGAATGACTGGTGTTCGGATGAACAAGGCGTGATTGACGGGCCGCGTGCCCGGGCCTTGTTGGGCGCGTACGCAGCGCTACGCCCGTTCACCGCTGCGGAGGCTGAACTCTGGCCGACAATGTTGCGTGTGGCGTGCGTACGGTTTTGGCTGTCTCGGCTGATCGCCGCCGAGTCCTTTGCCGGGCAAGACGTGTTGATTCACGACCCGATGGAGTTTCAGCAGCGTTTGGCGCAGCGGCAGAAAGTCAGCACACCATTGCCGTTTGCCCTTTGAGAGCGCCCGCAAAGTAAGGGAAATAAGGATGGGAGCAAGCTTGCTCCCACCCTTTTTTAGGGGTTACAACGAGTCCAGGCACCCAGCCAGATCATTCCCCAGTTTCTCCAGCACCTGCTCATAGCCATTCGCCGTTGCCGGCGTGTAACCGCCCAGCGCATCCAGTTCCGCCAATTTCACCGGAAGCCCGGCAACCAGCGTCTCTGCCAGGCGTGGACGCAAAGGAGGCTCGCTGAACACACAGGTCTTGCCCACTTCCTGCAGTCGCTTGCGCATTGCTGCCACGTGTTGGGCGCCCGGCTGAACCTCGGCAGCAACACTGAACACGCCGGTGTGCTTGAGGCCGTAGGCGTCTTCGAAATAATCGAACGCTTCGTGGAACACGAAGTAAGGTTTGCCTGCAACGCCCGCCAGGCGTGCCTTCAAGCGCAGGTCCAGAGCGTCCAGGCGCTCATCGAAGGCCTTGGTATTGCTCTGATAGCGGGCGGCGTTCGCTGGGTCGGCAGCGCTCAAGTCAGCGGCCATTTTTTCGGCGATCACCCGAGCGTTGACGGGCGACAACCATAAATGCGCATCGAGAGTGCCCGGGCGGTGATCATGGTCATGTTCGTCGGCATCTTCGGCGTGAGACTGGCTATCTTCGGCGAAATGACGCAATTTCAAGCCCGGTAAATCCTGTATGGCTACGCTCGGCAGCGTCCGGCCATTAAGCACGCGTGGGAGGAACCCTTCCATGTCGGGTCCGATCCAGTAAAGCAAATCAACCGACTGCACCTTGCGTACGTCGGATGGGCGTAACGCATAGTTATGCGGCGAGGCGCCGGGCGGCAGCAACACCTCCGGAATCGCCACGCCATCCTGCACCGCTGCGGCGATCAGCTGTAGCGGCTTGATGCTGGTGAGCACCTTGACCTCGGCCTGCGCTGAACCCATCAGCAGAAAACTTGCGATAAATGCGACATAGATAGAAAAAAGTCGGGACACGATGACCACTCGAAGAGGCGAGAACGGGTAACATAATAACGTCTCTCACAAACCTCGTCGCCGCTCATGCCAAAAACACCGATTGCCAGCCGTCCCCACGACCACTCTCATTGCGTGCACAGCGCTTTGTCCGAGGCCGATGCCCTGTGTGCGCGTCAAGGCCTGCGCCTGACCGCATTGCGCCGGCGTGTGCTGGAGCTGGTGTGGCAAAGCCACAAACCGCTGGGTGCCTACGACATCCTTGCCGTGCTTAGCGAGCAGGATGGCCGCCGCGCCGCGCCGCCGACGGTCTATCGGGCGCTGGACTTCCTGCTGGATAACGGTCTCGTCCACCGAATATCTTCGTTGAACGCCTTCGTCGGCTGCAATCATCCGGAACACGCCCACCAAGGCCAGTTCCTGATTTGCCGGGAATGCCACGCGGCAATCGAGCTGGAACAGAAATCCATCAGCGATGCGATCATTGGCAGCGCCAGCGATGTCGGGTTCATTGTTGAAGGCCAGACCGTTGAAGTCATCGGGCTGTGCTCGGGTTGCCAGGGGGCTTGATGAGCAACGCGCTGATCCGTCTGGAGCAGGTTACCGTCACGTTTGCCGGGCAAAACGTGCTAGATAACATTGAGCTCAGCGTTGAACCGGGGCAGATCGTGACGTTGATCGGCCCTAACGGTGCCGGTAAAACCACGCTGGTGCGGGCAGTGCTTGGCCTTTTGAAGCCCGACAGCGGCAGCGTTTGGCGCAAGCCCAAACTGCGCGTGGGTTACATGCCGCAAAAACTCCATGTTGATCCGACGCTGCCGCTTTCGGTGCTGCGTTTTTTGCGCCTGGTGCCCGGTGTGGATCGCGCTCGCGCGCTGGCAGCGCTCAAGGAAGTCGGTGCCGAACAGGTGATCGACAGCCCAGTGCAGAGTGTTTCCGGTGGCGAAATGCAGCGCGTGCTGCTGGCCCGGGCGCTGCTGCGCGAGCCGCAATTGCTGGTGCTCGATGAGCCAGTGCAAGGCGTCGATGTCGCCGGGCAAGCCGAGCTCTACAGTTTGATCACCCGATTACGCGACCGTCACGGCTGCGGCGTTTTGATGGTGTCTCACGATTTACACCTGGTAATGAGCACCACCGACCAAGTGGTTTGCCTCAACCGCCACGTCTGCTGCTCCGGGCATCCCGAGCAGGTCAGCGGCGATCCGGCTTTCGTCGAGCTGTTCGGCAAGAACGCACAAAGCCTGGCGATTTATCACCACCATCACGACCACGCCCATGATTTGCATGGCTCGGTGGTCAGCGCGGCTTCGCCCGCCCAACCTCACGTTCACGGAGATAGCTGCAAGCATGGCTGATTTTCTGCTTTACGCCCTGCTGGCAGGCCTGGCTCTGGCGCTGGTCGCGGGCCCATTGGGTTCGTTCGTGGTGTGGCGGCGCATGGCTTACTTCGGTGACACGTTGTCTCACGCAGCCCTGCTCGGCGTGGCGTTGGGCTTCTTGCTCGATGTCAGCCCCACGGTGGCCGTCACCGTTGGCTGCTTGCTGTTGGCGGTGCTGCTGGTGACCTTGCAGCAGCGTCAACCGCTGGCGTCTGACACGTTGTTGGGGATTCTCGCGCCCAGCACGCTCTCGCTTGGCTTAGTGGTACTAAGCTTCATGCATGAAGTGCGGATCGACCTGATGGCGTATCTGTTCGGCGATTTGCTGGCGATCAGTCCGACCGATCTGGTGTGGATCCTGGGTGGTAGCGCAGCGGTCCTGGCGTTGCTGATCGCTTTGTGGCGGCCCTTGCTGGCAATCACCGTGCATGAAGAGCTGGCGACGGTCGAAGGTCTTCCGGTAGCGGCATTGCGCCTGACCTTGATGTTGTTGATTGCCGTAGTCATTGCGGTGGCCATGAAAATCGTCGGTGTGTTGTTGATCACATCGTTACTGATTATTCCGGCAGCTGCGGCACAGCGTCACGCCCGGTCACCCGAGCAAATGGCACTGGGTGCGAGCCTGCTGGGCATGATTGCGGTGTGTGGCGGGCTGGCCTTGTCTTGGTACAAGGACACCCCGGCGGGCCCGTCGATTGTCGTCACGGCGGCCGCGCTGTTTCTGCTGAGTTTTGTCCTGCCCCGTCGAGGGGTGTAGACTTGCTCGTTTTTTGCGCAAATAGAGAGTCGCAGGAATGAAGCTGTTAGCCTCCCGTTATCTGCTCCTTGCCGCGTTTTCGCTGCTGCTG
This sequence comes from Gordonia sp. IEGM753, assembly GCF_050321825.1. Classification (NCBI taxonomy): domain Bacteria; kingdom Bacillati; phylum Actinomycetota; class Actinomycetes; order Mycobacteriales; family Gordoniaceae; genus Gordonia; species Gordonia sp. IEGM753. The sequence continues at coordinate 52,599 of NZ_JBNQGB010000003.1, read as the reverse complement.
GGCGCATGCCAAAGCACGCCACCGGCGGCCACCGAGCCCGCTGATGCACGCGCCGTGGCCATCGCGCAGCTGGAACAAAACCTGGCCAGCAGCGAGCTGGCCACGGCTGAAGACCAGCTCGCAGCCTTGCAGGCCGAGTCACCTAACGATCAGTCACTTGAGCAATATCAGCGACAACTGGCCGAGGCCTACTTGCGCCGCAGTCAAATCGTGCTGCAAAAAGGTGATGTAAATGCCGCCGCCACTGCTCTCAGCCGTGCCCGGGCCTTGATGCCCAAAGCACCGGCGCTGACGGGCGGGGTGAATAACGCCATCGTCAATGCCCGTAAGGCAGAGCTGGATAGAGCTGAAGCTGCGCTTATGGCCGCCGAAGCCCGGCCGAAGGCAAGGGTCATCGACCCCACGGCTGAAAGCACGACCGTTGCGTTGAATCTCAACGATATGGGCAAATTACGCCATCAGTTGGACGCCATCGCCGCCGATGTCGTGAATTACCAATGTGACGTCAGTATTCAGGCACCGCGTACTCAGGATTACCCTTGGCTCGCTACATTGCTGACCAAGCGTGTGAAGAAACTGGACGCGGATTTCGACCTGAACATCGAGAAGCAAATCCTGCGCAATATACCCGCGCAAATAGTCTTGAGCCCGCGCAAACCTTAAAGGCTTCGCGGTCAAACCTCGCTCCTACAGGACTTGAGTTGTTCACATACCAGCGACCAACATAAAGTCCGTAGGAGCGAGGCTTGCCCGCGAAGGCGTCCTTCCTAGCAATACGTTTCCAACTAAGCCGGAATCGCCTTGGCCTTCGGTTCGCGATCCCAAACCCGATGTTGCCCAATCGCGGCAAAGAAGGGTTTGATCAGCTTCGCATCAGCACCGACGATTAATCCCGCATCAACTTCCAGCTTCAACACGTCCAGCAATTGCTTGGCTTCGCCATGCAGGGCAATCGCCTTCAGGTGCTTATACGCTTCCAACACGTAGTGAAGCGCCACACCATCACCGCTCAACGCCTTGATCGACGCCGCGCCGCCGGGCACAAATACCGCGTCGAATGCCACCGAAGGCAAGCCTTCCATCGATGCATCGACCGGCAACGACTTGCCATCGGCCGTGGTGACCGGTGCCGAGGTTGGCCCCAGCAATTTGGCGTGTGCACCTTCGGCCATCAGTGCTTTTTTCATCGCATCGATCGCTGTGCCGTCCACGCCGTTGGCCGCCAGAATAGCCACTTTGCGGGTTTTGATATCCGCGGGTAGCAAGTTCGCCTGGCTGAGTGCGGGCGAGCGCTCTGGAGAGGTTTTGGGCACCTTGACGGTTCCGGTTTTTGGCGCCGGCAAGCCCAGGTTCTGGGCCACACGCTTGGCCAGTTCCAGGTCGATGTTGGCCAAAATCTCATTCACCTGGCGTGCACGAATGAACTCACGCTCAACCTTGCCCAGCTCGAAGCTGTACGCCGCGATGATGTGCTCCTGTTCGTGCTTGCTCATGCTGTGGAAGAACAGCCGCGCTTGCGAGAAGTGATCGCCGAAAGACTCGCTGCGTTGGCGAATCTTGTTGGCGTCGATGCGCTCTGGGTACGTCTCGAAGCCGCCATCGTGTGCCGCCGGTGGGGTTTCTTTCGGCCAGCCGCTGTCAATCGAGTTCGGCTCGTAAGAAGCACGGCCCTTGTCGATAGTGGTTCGGTGCATGGCATCGCGCTGTCCATTGTGGAACGGCGCCACCGGACGGTTGATCGGAATCTCGTGAAAGTTCGGACCACCGAGTCGGCTGATCTGCGTATCGGTGTAGGAAAACAGCCGTCCTTGCAGCAACGGATCATTGGAGAAGTCGATCCCCGGCACAATATGTCCAGGGCAGAAAGCAACCTGCTCGGTTTCGGCGAAATAGTTGTCCGGGTTACGGTTGAGCACCATTTTGCCCAGCGGCGTGATCGGTACCAATTCTTCGGGAATGAGCTTGGTGGGGTCGAGAATGTCGAAGTCGAACGAGTGCTCGTTCTCTTCTTCAATAATCTGTACGCCTAATTCCCATTCCGGATAGTCACCCATCTCGATCGATTCCCACAGATCGCGACGGTGGAAATCGGTGTCCTTACCCGCAAGCTTTTGTGCTTCATCCCACACCAGCGAACAGGTGCCGGCGGTAGGGCGCCAGTGGAATTTGACGAAACGTGATTTACCCTCGGCGTTGACCAACCGGAACGTATGCACACCAAAACCTTGCATGCTGCGCAAGCTTTTCGGGATCGCCCGGTCAGACATGGTCCAAATCACCATGTGCGCCGATTCCGGCACCAGTGAAACGAAATCCCAGAACGTATCGTGGGCGGAGCCGCCGGTAGGAATTTCGTTGTGCGGCTCGGGTTTTACCGCGTGTACGAAGTCAGGAAACTTGATGGCGTCCTGAATGAAGAAAACCGGCATGTTGTTGCCCACCAGGTCGAAGTTGCCCTCGTCGGTGAAGAACTTGACTGCGAAACCCCTGACATCACGCACGGTATCGCCGGAGCCGCGAGGCCCTTGCACCGTGGAAAACCGCGTGAAAACCGGCGTTTTTTTGCCCGGGTCTTGCAGAAAACCAGCCTTGGTCAGGTCGCTATGGTTTTCGTACGCCTGGAAGTAACCATGGGCCCCGGTGCCGCGTGCATGCACGATGCGCTCGGGAATTCTCTCATGGTCAAAATGCGTGATTTTTTCACGCATGATGAAGTCTTCAAGCAGCGAAGGCCCGCGAGCACCGACCTTCAACGTGTTCTGATTGTCCGAGACTTTCACGCCCTGATTGGTGCGCAGCGCCTGTTCGGTGGCGTCGGAGCGATATTTCTCTAGGCTGTCGAGCTTGGCATTGGTGTTGCCGCGGTCCAGGGTATCGGTCCCGGCCAAAGCGCTTTTTGGCGCGGCAGGTTTCTTGGTACTCATCGGTCTAAACTCCTCGTTGCGATTCCCGCCGTAGCCAGGATTCTTATGCATTCCCCAGGCACGGCACCGGGGGCGGTTTCGAGTTGCCTTATTAGTGACTGATGAGCTTTTGAGCCGTTCCTTTTTTATGACCTTTGATCGCGTTATTGCCAAATCGAAGGATGAATCCCGAATAAATGCTAATAACCTCTATACGGACAGGCTAAAATGCGCGCCCGGCTTACCGCTGATCCCTTTCTAACGCGCCCCACAAGGTTCGCTACGTGATCGAGTTCCAAAACGTCCATAAAACCTACCGCGTTGCCGGTAAGGATATTCCCGCACTGCACCCGACCAGTCTGACGATTGAGAACGGTCAGGTCTTCGGCCTGATCGGCCATTCCGGTGCGGGAAAAAGTACCCTTCTGCGTCTGATCAATCGCCTGGAAGAGTCCAGTGGCGGCAAGATCTTCGTCGATGGCGAAGAAGTTACCGCGCTCGACGCGAATAGCCTGCGACGTTTCCGGCAGCAGGTCGGGATGATTTTCCAGCACTTCAACCTGCTGGCGTCCAAAACCGTTGCGGATAATGTCGCGTTGCCGCTGACGCTCGCCGGTGAGATGTCGCGCAGTGAAATCGATAAGCGCGTGGCTGAACTGCTGGATCGGGTTGGGCTGTCTGACCATGCCAAAAAATACCCGGCGCAGTTGTCGGGCGGCCAGAAGCAGCGCGTTGGTATCGCTCGAGCGCTGGCGACCAAGCCTAAAATCCTGCTGTGCGATGAGGCCACCAGCGCCCTCGACCCGCAAACCACGGCGTCGGTCCTGCAATTGCTGGCAGAGATCAATCGCGAGTTGAAGCTGACCATCGTGCTGATCACCCACGAGATGGATGTGATTCGTCGGGTCTGTGACCAGGTTGCCGTGATGGACGCCGGCGTTATCGTCGAACAGGGTTCGGTGGCCGATGTGTTCCTGCACCCCAAGCACCCGACCACCAAGCGCTTCGTCCAGGAAGATGAGCAGATTGACGAGAGTGAACAACGCGATGACTTCGCTCACGTACCGGGGCGCATTGTGCGTCTGACGTTCCAGGGCGAAGCGACCTACGCGCCACTGCTGGGGACCGTCGCTCGCGAAACGGGTGTGGACTACAGCATCCTGGCCGGGCGCATCGACCGCATCAAAGACACGCCTTACGGGCAACTGACCCTGGCCGTTACCGGCGGCGACATGGAAGCGGCGTTTGCCCGCTTCACGGCTGCTGATGTCCATATGGAGGTGCTGCGCTGATGGAAATCCTGGCAAGTTTCTTCGCCAACATCGACTGGTTTGAAATCTGGCTGGCAACCGGTGACACGCTACTGATGCTGGGCGGTTCGCTGTTGTTCACCGTGTTGCTGGGCCTGCCGCTGGGGGTGTTGCTGTTTCTCTGCAGCCCGCGTCAGTTGCTCGAAGCTAAAGGCATTTACGCGATGCTGTCGCTGCTGGTGAACGTTTTGCGTTCGCTGCCGTTCATTATCCTGCTGATTTTGCTGATCCCGTTCACCGTGCTGATCACCGGAACGTCGCTTGGGGTTGCCGGCGCTATCCCGCCGTTGGTGATCGGTGCCACGCCGTTTTTCGCGCGACTGGTGGAAACGGCGTTGCGTGAAGTGGATCGCGGCATCATCGAGGCGACCCAATCCATGGGCGCAACCACACGGCAGATCATCACCAATGCGTTGCTGCCTGAAGCCCGTCCGGGCATTTTTGCGGCGATTACGGTGACGGCTATTACACTGGTTTCCTACACGGCGATGGCTGGTGTGGTAGGCGCAGGAGGTCTTGGTGACCTGGCCATTCGTTTTGGTTATCAGCGTTTCCAGACCGATGTGATGGTCGTCACCGTAGTGTTGTTGCTGGTGCTGGTTCAAATTCTGCAAACCGTCGGCGACAAGCTGGTGGTGCACTTCTCTCGTAAATAAGATTTGTCATTAAATGCATGAGACGCCACTCGCTGGCAGGCGCCAACTACTGTCGCCGCACGTGGGTACCCACATGGAGTTAGCTGAATGAAAAAACTACTCGTCGCGTTCGCAGCCGTTGCTGCGTTCTCTGCTCAGGCTGCTGAAACCCTGACCGTTGCCGCCACCCCGGTGCCGCACGCAGAAATCCTCGAATTCGTAAAACCGGCCTTGGCCAAGGAAGGCGTGGACCTGAAGGTCAAAGTGTTCACCGACTACATTCAGCCAAACGTGCAAGTGGCCGAGAAACGTCTGGATGCAAACTTCTTCCAGCATCAGCCGTACCTTGATGAGTTCAACAAGGCCAAGGGCACCGATCTGGTTGCCGTAACCGGCGTGCACCTGGAGCCGCTGGGCGCTTACTCCAGCAAATACAAAGCAATCGCCGATCTGCCGGGCGGTGCCAATGTGGTCATCCCTAACGATGCTACCAACGGTGGCCGTGCACTGTTGCTGCTGCAGAAGGCTGGCCTGATCAAGTTGAAAGAGCCAAACAACATTCTGTCGACCGTCAAGGACATCACCGAGAACACCAAGGATTTGAAGATTCGTGAGCTGGAAGCCGCGACCATTCCGCGCGTGCTGACCCAGGTTGACCTGGCGCTGATCAACACCAACTACGCGCTGGAAGCCAAGCTTGATCCGTCCAAGGATGCGCTGGTGATCGAAGGCAACGATTCGCCTTACGTGAACATCCTCGTTGCCCGTCCCGACAACAAGGACAGCGACGCGATGCAGAAACTGGCTGCTGCACTGCACAGCCCGGAAGTAAAAGCCTTCATCCTCGAGAAGTACAAAGGCGCGGTACTGCCGGCGTTCTGATCTGACCGTCGTAAAAAAAACGGGGACGCATTGATGGCGTCCCCGTTTTTTTATGCTTGGAATAAAGACCCTGTGGGAGCGAGCCTGCTCGCGATTCGGCCTTACATTCAACATCAATGTTGACTGATCTGACCCCATCGCGAGCAGGCTCGCTCCCACATTGGTTTGTGTCGGCCCGATTATTTGCGCTTCAGCATCACCGGCAACTGCGCCACTAATTTCGCGTTGTTCAACGGCGCCCGAATGAACCCGCGCTGTGTTCCGTCCGGCCCGATCACGGCCAGGTTCCCACTGTGGTCAACCGTGTAGTTCGGCTTGCTGGTGTCTGCCGGGATAAAAGGAATGCTCACCGCGTTGGCAAGCTTCTGAATGTCTTCCACCGAAGAAGCGGTCAGGCCGATGAACTGCGGATCGAAGTAGCCCAGATACTGCTTCAACTGCTTGGGCGTATCACGATTTGGGTCGACGCTGATGAGGATGATCTGCAACTTGGCCACCGCCTCGGGTGGCAGTTCACTTTTGATCTGGCGCAACTGGGCGAGGGTGGTCGGGCAGATGTCCGGGCAGAAGGTGTAGCCAAAGAACAGCAGGCTCCACTTGTCTTTCAGCTCATTGACCGTCACCGGTTTGCCATCCTGATCGGTCATGGTCACGTCTGGCAGGTTGCGGCTTTGCGGCAGCAGGATGATCCCTGCATCGATCAGTGCCGTCGGGTCGCCCTGGCCTTTGCCGGACAGCACTTTGTTGATGGTCAGGCCCAGAACCAGCGCGATCAGGGCAACGAGGATGAAGACGGTTTTCTGAGTTCGAGTCATAGGTTCAACAGTAAGTAGTGGTCTACGAGCAGGGCGATAAACAGCAGGAACAAGTACCAGATAGAGTACTTGAACGTATTGATCGCCGCGTGCGGCCGAGTGCCACGGTACAGCACCACGGCCCATTGCAGAAACCTCGCGCCCAGCCCCAGTGCGCAAATCAGGTAGAGCATGCCGCTCATATGGATCACATACGGCATCAGGCTGACGGCCAGTAGCGCGAAGGTATAAAGCAGGATGTGCACCTTGGTGTAATGCTCGCCGTGGGTCACGGGCAGCATCGGGATGTCAGCCTTGGCATATTCCTCCTTGCGGTGAATGGCCAGCGCCCAGAAATGCGGTGGCGTCCAGGCGAAGATGATCAACACCAGCAGCAACGGCTCTGCGCCGATATGCCCGGTGGCGGCGGTCCAGCCGAGTAATGGCGGGGCAGCACCGGCGAGGCCGCCGATCACGATATTTTGCGGCGTCGCGCGTTTCAGGAAACCGGTGTAGACCACGGCATAACCGAGCAACGAGGCGAGGGTCAGCCACGCTGTCAGCGGGTTGGTGAAGGCCAACAGCAACGCTTGGCCGAGCACTGCCAATACCAACGCAAACGTCAGCGCCGCTGCCGGTGAAACCCGGCCTTCTGCCAACGGACGTTTGTGGGTGCGGGCCATGACCGCATCGATACGCCGGTCGACCACATGATTGACGGCCGCAGCGCCGCCAGCGCACAACGCGATGCCAAGGTTGCCAAACACCAGCACCGTCCACGGTACGCCGGCGCGGGTGGCGAGGAACATGCCGACCAGCGAGGTGATGAGCATCAGCACCACCACTTTCGGCTTGGTCAGCTCCAGGTAGTCACGCCAGATCGCCTGGCTGTGACGTTCGCCGATCAGAGTCGCCATGGCATCTCTCCTTTTATTGTTATGGGCCCGGCGGAGTGTTTCCGCGGGCTGAACCGCCAGCGCACAGGGGATTGCTGTTTGACCCGAACCAGGCTGGTTCGCGCGTGATAATTGACCAGCACCATTGTCAGCAACAGTGCTGCGCCGCCGGCGTTGTGGGCGACAGCCACGGGCAGCGGCAGATGAAACAGGACGTTGCTGATGCCCAGGGTGATTTGTGCCGCCAGAGCGATCAGGACCATGCCGGCCAGACGCGTCATGCCGACGACTTTCAGTTGCCAGGCCAGGCCCAGCAGCACCAGCGTAACCAGCAACGCGCCGATACGGTGAGTCAGATGAATGGCGGTGCGGGCATCGCTGTCCAGTTGCCCGCCGAGGTAATTGGGGCCGATGTGTTGCGTCAGGTGAAAGCCGTTGGCGAAATCAGCGGGCGGCAACCATTGCCCGTGACACGTGGGGAAATCGATGCAGGCCACGGCGGCGTAGTTGGAACTGACCCATCCGCCGAGGGCGATTTGCAGGATCACCAACAGCAACCCGGCGGTCGCCCAGTACTGCAAACGGCGGGGCACGGTCAGTGCCGGCAACACGCCGGACAGGCGCAACGTCAGCAGAAACAGCAGGCTCAGGGTCGCGAAACCGCCGAGCAAATGGCCTGTAACCACTTGCGGCCAGAGCTTGAGTGTCACCGTCCACATACCGAACGCGGCTTGAGCAATCACTACTGCCAGCAGGAACAACGGCAATTTCACCGGTTGCCCTGGCGTGCGCCGATGCACCCAGGCGCGCCCGGCCAGCACCGAGATCAACAGGCCGAGCGTGCCAGCGAAGTAGCGGTGAATCATTTCGTTCCAGCCCTTGTGGGCCACCACCGGGGTATCAGGAAAGTGCAGTTCGGCATGTGCCAACTGAGCTTCGCTTTTCGGCACGCTGATAAAACCGTAGCAGCCAGGCCAGTCCGGGCAGCCGAGGCCGGCGTGAGTCAGGCGTGTGTAAGCGCCGAGCAACACCACAATCAGTGCCAGCAATGTGGCAAACAGCGCGAGGCGAAATCCAGGTTTGGCCATGACGATGCCCTTATCCGATGTTCGACAGTTTCAGCAGATGACGCAGGTCGTTCAGCAGGTCCTTACCCTTCACCGTCGGGTCGTAGCGCAGCACCAGATTGCCGTGGGGGTCGATGATCCACAGCTGCGGCACAGCCTTGTCACCCGTCGTCTTACTGAAAGTGGTCAGGTCCATGGGGTAGCGCTGCAGTTGCGGATACTCGCGGGTCAGCTTGGCCTCGTACTCGCTGCTCAACGGTTGCGCGGCAGCCAATGCATGACTGGCGCGTGAGGCATCGCGGCCAAGGCCAATCTGAATTTGTCGCGCCAGGTACACCAGTTGCTGGCAATCGACCGAGCAATCCCTGGGCGCAGTTACCAGCATCTGCCAGCGATCCTCTTGCGCTTGCACGCCGAGGTCGGCGCGGGTCTGGCCGTTGCCGATCAATTCACCGTGATAGCTGCGACCCTCCGGTACCCAGAAATTCAGTTTGTACATGCCGGTGGCGAGGATCATCGGACCGACGACCCCGAGCACAATCAGCAGTAGCTGCAAGCGACCTTTGCGTCGACTCGCCGGCGTTTTCGCTTCAGACATGCTGGGTGGATTCATGGCCGCTCCCATGGTGTTTCTCCTTTGCGTTGTGCCAGCCGAGGTAGATAAAGAGGCCAAGCAGGGCGATCGCCATGGCGAACCACTGCACGGCATAAGCGATGTGTTTTTCCGGGCCCATGGCCACCACCGGCCAATCGGCCTGATAGGAGGCAGGACCGCTTTCTTCACGTAATTCGTAGGCAAATCCTTCGCGATCAAGCGAAGCCCAGAGCTTCGCCGGTTCGACCGCTGTCACCAGTTTTGGCCAGGTCGTGGTCGTCGGGTCGGCGTGTAACTGAAAGGTCGCGCCCGGAGGCACATACACCCAGGCATCAATGCTCAGGGTGTCGAGGGGCGTCTTGAATTGTGGCGGTGTGCGTCGCTCTGGCCACGGTAACCAGCCGCGATTGACCAGCAGCCACTGCCCGGTCGCCTGGTCGTGGAACGGTTGCAGCAGCTCGACGCCGACCTTGCCGTTACGCTGACGGTTGTCCAGCAGCACGCTGTGCTCGGCGTCGAACTGGCCGTGCAGGCGAACGCGGCGGAAGGCCGGGTCCTCGGTGTGTTGCAGCTCGGTGCTGGCCATGGGTTCGGCCGCGCGGCGTTCGGCATAGGTTTGCAGCAGTGCGGTTTTCTCGGCGCCCCGGCTCAATTGCCAGAACCCGAGCGACACCAGCAGCGGCAGCAATAGCGCGACCACCAATGTCGGCACAATGCCCGGGCGAAAGCGTTTCATGGCATCGCCAGAAAGTCGTACATCGCGATAGCTATACTCAAGTGCATCGCCTTTCCCCCGGAGCCTCACCATGCTCAAAGCAGCCATCGTCCTGATGCTGATTGCCACGGTTGTCAGCCTGTTCAGCGGCCTGTTTTTTCTGGTCAAGGACGACAGCAGTTCGAACCGCCTCGTCATTGCCTTGAGTGTTCGTGTGGCCTTGGCCGCCACCACCGTCGGCTTGATCGCCTGGGGCTTTTACAGCGGCCAGTTGGTTTCAACGGCGCCCTGGTAACCCTAGGCGCGAGCCCGAAGCGGCTCCTAGAGCACGTAGACGAAAACGAACAACCCGATCCACACCACGTCCACGAAGTGCCAGTACCAACTGGCGGCTTCGAAGCCAAACTGATGCTCGTTGTCGAAGTGCCCGCGCATGATCCGCATCAGCATCACAAACAGGATGATGGTGCCGATGGTCACGTGCGCACCGTGGAAACCGGTGAGCATGAAGAACGTCGCGCCATAGATGCCCGAACCCAGCGTCAGACCCAGTTCGTGGTAGGCGTGCATGTACTCTTCAGCCTGAAAGCCCAGGAACGCACAGCCGAGTAACACGGTGATCGCCAGCCAGATTTTCAGCGCGCCACGGTGACCTTTTTTCAAGGCGTGGTGGGCGATGGTCACGGTAACGCTGGAGGTCACCAGCAAAATGGTGTTGATCAGCGGCAGGCCCCAAGGGCTGATGACTTCCTTGGGGGGCGGGAACAGTTTCGGGTCTGGGGTGTGCAGCAGCGGCCAGGTGAACTGGAAATTTGGCCAGAGCATGTGGGCGATGCCTTTAGGACCTTCACCACCCAGCGCCGGGCCCGAGATATGTCGCACGTAAAACAGTGCGCCGAAGAAGGCGATGAAGAACATGACCTCCGAGAAAATGAACCAGCTCATGCCCCAGCGGAACGAGCGATCCATCTGTGCGCTGTAAAGACCCGCGCGGCCTTCCTTGATCACCGTGCCGAACCAGCCAAACAGCATGTAAGCCAATAACAGGCCGCCGACGAAAAAGATCAACGGGCCGTGGGATTCCGGCCGTGCTGCCTTCAGGTCGTTGAACCAGGTGGCCAAGCCGTACACCGTGACCAACATGCCGGCCGTGGCGATGATCGGCCATTTGCTTTGGGCGGGAACGTAATAGTGTTCATGAATTGCCATTTATTGTTCTCCTTATCGGGCACGCTTAACGCCTAGCCACCTGTGCTTGCAGCAACAGCCACGGGCGGATGACGTGCGGTGATATCGAACAGCGTGTAGGAAAGCGTCAGGTGCTTCACATCCTTGGGCATGTCACGGTCAACGATGAAACGTACCGGCATCTCGATCCGTTCACCGGGCTGCAGTACTTGCTGGGTAAAGCAGAAACATTCGGTCTTGTGGAAATACGCAGCCGCCTCGCTGGGCGCAATGCTGGGAACGGCCTGAGCGCTCATCGGGTGATCGGTGGGGTTGTAGGCCACGAAAATCATCTCGTTCACTGCCCCCGGATGAGTCGTCAGCTCGTTTCCCTTCGGGTAAAACTCCCAAACCATGTCAGCGTTGTTCATCGACAGAAATTGCACGCGTACTTGCCGCGAGGTATCGACGACTTGCGAGCCTTCGTACTGGCCGGCGGTTTTACCGTTGATGCCGAACGCCTTGCACATCACGTCGTAGATCGGCACCAGGGCAAACCCGAAGATGAACATGGCGACCACTACCAGCAGCAGCCGCGTGACCAGTTTTTTTAACGAAATCGAGTCAGCCACGGTGCAAGCCCTCCACATAAACCCCTGTGAGAGCGAGACATTGTGGCGAGGGAGCTTGCTCCCGCTGGGTCGCAAAGCGGCCCCAAAAGCTTTGCGCCTGCTTCGCAGCCGAGCGCGAGCAAGCACCCGCGCCACACAAGCCCGCTCCCACATGGGTTACAGCGTTCATTTCACTTCCGGTGGCGTGGTGAACGTGTGATACGGCGCCGGTGATGGCACGCTCCATTCCAGCCCTTCAGCCCCATCCCACGGTTTGGCCGGTGCTGGTGGGCCGCCGCGAATGGTCTTGATCACAATGAACAGGAAGAAGATCTGCGTGGCTCCGAACATGAACGCGCCAATCGAGGACACCATGTTGAAGTCGGCAAACTGCAGGTTGTAGTCCGGAATCCGCCGTGGCATGCCCGCCAGTCCGACAAAGTGCATCGGGAAGAAGGTCAGGTTCATGCCGACGAAAGACAGCCAGAAATGCAGCTTGCCGAGAGTTTCGTCGTACATGTGGCCGGTCCATTTCGGCAGCCAGTAGTAGGCCGACGCGAAAATCCCGAAGATCGCTCCCGGCACCAATACATAGTGGAAGTGAGCAACCACGAAGTAGGTGTCCTGGTACTGGAAGTCTGCTGGAGCAATCGCCAGCATCAGACCCGAGAACCCACCGATCGAGAACAGAATCACGAACGCGACCGCAAACAGCATCGGCGTTTCGAACGTCAGCGAGCCTTGCCACATGGTGCTCGCCCAGTTGAACACTTTCACCCCGGTGGGCACCGCGATCAGCAGCGTGGCGTACATGAAGAACAACTCGCCCACCAGCGGAATGCCGACCACGAACATGTGGTGCGCCCAGACGATAAACGACAGGAAAGCGATGCTCGCCGTTGCGTAAACCATCGAGGTGTAACCGAACAGCGGTTTGCGCGAGAACGTCGGAATGATCGAGCTGACGGCACCGAAGGCCGGCAAGATCATGATGTACACCTCGGGGTGACCGAAGAACCAGAACACATGCTGGAACAACACCGGATCACCACCACCGGCAGCGCTGAAGAAGCTCGTGCCGAAGTGGATGTCCATCAGCATCATCGTCACGCACCCGGCGAGTACCGGCATAACCGCAATCAACAGGAATGCCGTAATCAGCCAGGTCCAGACGAACAACGGCATTTTCATCAAGGTCATGCCGGGGGCGCGCAGGTTGAGGATGGTGGCGATCACGTTGATCGCGCCCATGATCGAACTGATCCCCATCAAGTGGATGGCAAAGATGAAGTACGTCACGCTTTCCGGTGCGTAGGTGGTGGAGAGCGGGGCGTAAAAGGTCCAGCCGAAGTTAGGTCCGCCACCAGCGGTGAACAGGGTTGAGATCAGCAGGATGAACGCCGCTGGCAGCAACCAGAAGCTGAAGTTGTTCATCCGTGGCAGGGCCATGTCCGGTGCGCCGATCATCAACGGGATCATCCAGTTGGCGAGGCCGACGAAGGCGGGCATCACCGCACCGAAGACCATCACCAGACCGTGCATCGTGGTCATCTGGTTGAAAAATGCCGGTTCGACGATTTGCAGTCCCGGCTGGAACAACTCGGCACGAATCACCATCGCGAACGAGCCGCCTACCAGGAACATGGTGAACGCGAACCATAAGTACAGCGTCCCGATGTCCTTGTGGTTGGTGGTCAACACCCAACGCATCAGGCCTTTGGCGGGGCCGTGAGGGTGGTCGGCGGCATGACCGTGGTCATCGATTACAGCGCTCATGGCCGTTCTCCTGAGAACGAATGGGCTTGGCAGGCCGGGGCGCATAGCCCCGACCGATTCCTGACGTTCGCAATAGACCGGGTCATTTGCTTTCCGCCTGTTTCAGCTCCAGCACTTCTTTAGGCGTGACCATGTCGCCTTTGTTGTTGCCCCAGGCGTTACGTTCGTAGGTCACGACCGCCGCGATATCGACTTCCGACAGTTGCTTGCCGAATGCCGCCATGGCGGTACCGGGTTTACCGAAGTACACGCGATGCAGGTGGTCTGCTTTCGGCCCCGTCGCAATTGGCGAGCCTTTGAGTGCCGGGAACATGGGCGGCAACCCTTGACCTTCGGCCTGGTGACAGGCGACGCAAGTGGTGTGATAGACCTTGTCGCCGCGCTCTTTGAGCTCGTCGAGCGTCCATTCCTTGGTTGTCAGTTCTTTGAGTTGGGCGGCTTCGGCCTTGCGATCGGCCAGCCATCTGTCGTAGTCGGCTTTTTCCTTGACCTCGACCACGATGGGCATGAAACCGTGATCCTTGCCGCACAATTCAGCGCATTGGCCACGGTAAATGCCGGGTTTGTCGACTCGGGTCCAGGCTTCGTTGACGAACCCCGGAATCGCATCGCGCTTGACCGCAAAAGCCGGCACCCACCAAGAGTGGATAACGTCTGCTGAGGTCACCAGAAAGCGCACCTTCGCGCCTACAGGCAGCACCAGCGGTTGGTCCACCTCAAGCAAGTAATGCTCGCCCTTGGCTTCCTTGTTGTGGATTTGATCCTGAGGGGTTGCAAGGTTGCTGAAGAACTCAACGTCCTGACCCAGGTATTTGTAGTGCCACTTCCACTGATACCCAGTGATCTGGATGTCGATATCCGGCTCACTGGTGTCATACATCTTGATCAGCGTAGCGGTCGCGGGCACGGCCATCGCCACCAGAATGATGAATGGCACGACGGTCCAGAGGATTTCAACAGTAGTGCTTTCGTGAAATTTGGCGGCCACCTGCCCGGTAGAGCGACGGTGGACAATCATCGACCAGAACATGGCCCCAAAGACGATGATGCCGATTACTACACAGATCCAGAAAATGGTCATGTGCAGGTCAAATACTGCGTGACTGATTTCAGTCGCTCCAGGCGCCATATTCACAGTCCAGGCAGCTTGCGCCTGACTGAAAATCGACCACAACAGGAGGCCCATCCAGACGTGTGGATGTCGCATCATTGCGGGTTCCCCTTATCGTTCTTGTTATCCCGCCGGCTTTCACCTGCGGCAAGGGAGCGGCTTTTTCAGACTACGAACTTGAATCGCCGGGTCTTGCTGCGTGTGCAGTCGGACGTCATCAGCTAACTCCATTCCATCCCGAGTATAGACAGCGACTGCCACCTCGCAATGCGACGGCGTAAATCAACTGAAACAGCTAGTGCTTGCGCTACAGGGCACGAATGGAGAAGGATGCAGACGAGTGGTGGCAAATCGATATAACGCAGCAGTCTCACGGATGAAGGATTTATGACAAATGCGTCTTAGGAGTTTTGTTTAGCCAGCTAAGTTATGTCTTCCCTATTTCATTGCCTTCGTTTCCTGGAGTTTTCATGAACACCGCCGCATTGCGCGAGCAGATCCAAAAAGCCCAACAACACGAGGCCGAGACCGGCCTGTTAACGCGTCAGTTGGAAACCCAACTGCCAAATCTCCATCGCTCGATTCAATTGCCGGAGACGGATGCCAAGGATGTTTTGACGCGATTTGTCGCGGCCTACATCGATGAGGTGCCTAATCTTCTGGACGCGGCAAACGGCGTAGCCAAGGAAGCGGGGATCGAGTTGCAGATCAAACCGGTGCTGAAAATTGCCGAGCAGTATTTTCTTCATCCACCGGCAGTCATGGCTGGGCATATCGGTCTCGACAGTCTGCTGGACGAGGCCTACCTGGCGCATCGGTTTGTCGAAGAGGTCAATGACCTGTACATCAAGCATTTGGGCCAGCCACTGATCCCATTGGACATGACTGTTGCCAACCTGATTGCTCACCAATTAATCGGTGAGGTATTCGCCAATCAACTGGATGAAGCGGTGCATCACGCGGTGGAAGAAATGCTCAACGACGAAAGCTTTGCGCTGGAGTCGGTGGAAGCGTACCGCGAGAAGCTCAGCAGCCCGAACACCGGCGCTGCGTGGAAACGTTGGCCGTGTATGTCGCGGCGTTTGGGTCTGGGATTGGACCTGGATCAGCCCGCGGCGTAGTTCCGTTGCACAAGCGAGCTTGCTCGCGATGGCATGTCAGCAACACCGTATCGACTGACAGTCCATCGCGCGCAAGCTGGCGCTTACAAGGTTTATATGGGTGGACCGACGCCTGTCGTTGTTCGCAACCGTCCCTCCAGTCTGCGCTTCAATCCCCGCGCTTCAATCAGCAGTTTCGAGCCCTTGGCCGCATTGGCCCGACCCCATTCCTCAAGTAATTCCAGGCATGAATGATCGATGTAGCTCAGGTTATTGAGTGGCACGTGTACAGTGGTGCCTGCCGGGATAGTGCCTAGCACCTGCGTCAGCGCGGGGACTTTGAGAAACGTTGCGGACCCGATCAGTCGCAACTCCATTTCGCCATCCGTTGGCAGGTCGATCAGGCTGATTTTCAACCTTGAAGCCTTCCATGCCAATTTGGCCAGCGTCAGGCCAAAGCCGATCAATACACCCGTCAGCAAGTCAGTGAAGACGATTGCCAGTGCGGTCGCCGCGTAAGTGAACATCGGCATTCGTCCATACCGGCCCAGCCCGCGAAAAGCCTTCAGGTCTACCAGTTTGAACCCGGTATACACCAGCACTCCGGCCAGACTCGCCACTGGAATGCTTTGCAGCACACTCGACAGCAACAAGACGAAGGCCAACAACCAAAGGCCATGGAAAATCGTCGACATCCGGGTGGTTGCGCCGGCTTGAACGTTGGCTGAGCTGCGCACGATGACACCGGTCATCGGCAGTGCACCGAGTAAACCGCAGAGCATGTTGCCCACGCCCTGAGCCGACAGTTCGCGGTCGAAGTCAGAACGCTCGCCGTTGTGCATTCGGTCGACTGCGGCAGCGGAAAGCAGGGTTTCGGCGCTGGCGATGAATGCAACGGCGAAGGCTGCGATCAGCAACGCGGGATCAGCCAGGTTGAGCAAGTCTGCAGGTTTGAGCCAGTCGATCGCTTCCGCCAGATTGGCCGGTACTTCCACCCGTTTTACTTGCAGGGCAAGCGCCAGGCTGGCAATCGTCGCCAAACCGACGCCGAGCAAAGCACCGGGAATGAACCGCAGAGAATGTGGGCGTAGTTTTTCCCACGACCACATGATCGCTATTGTCGCCAACCCCAGTAAACCCGCTTGCCAGCCAAGCGAGGGAAGTGCCTGTGCCAGCGTGGCGGGAAAGGCTGCCAAGTTATCCAGCCCCGAAGGTTTGGGCACCGCATCAAACATCACATGCACCTGTGAAAGCACGATCAGCACACCAATACCCGCGAGCATGCCGTAGACCACGGCGGGCGCCGTGACACGGAACCAGCAGCCCAGCTTCAGGCGGCCGGCCACTAATTGCAGAAAGCCTGCGAGTAGCAAGATGGGCCCGAGCATGGTGATGCCGTGCTGCCGCACCAATTCGAATACCAGAACAGCCAGGCCTGCCGCCGGGCCGCTGACTTGCAGAGGCGAGCCCGCAATCCAGCCCACTACCAGGCCTCCGATGATGCCTGTGATTAAACCTTTGGCTGGCGGCAGACCCGAGGCGATGGCGATGCCCATGCACAAGGGCAGGGCAACCAGAAACACAACCACTGAAGCGAGCAGCTCCCGTGGCAGGACAGCTTTGAGGTGCGCAGCACGCATGATAATTCTCCCGACATTTTTTTCAGGCATGGCAAAGCCGGGCTGCTTGATCAGCAGCCACGGTCAAACCACACGGTGATTTAGGAGGTTTTAAAAGCGCGCTTTAGGCGTCGCCACCGGTATTGGATGGCTACCGTCGAGCGGAAGGAAACATCCTTGATCCGCGTCGTAAGCTTTGATTTCGCTGGTTTCGATGTTGTAAACCCAGCCATGGATAAACAACTGGCCGTTGGCCATGCGCGAGGCAACCGAGGGATGGGTGCGTAAATGCTGGAGTTGGGCAATCACATTCTCTTCAGTGAGGATGTGCATGCTTTCGCTTTCATTGGCGCAATTGCAGTTGTCCTGGACCATGGTCTTGGCCACTTCGGCGTGTTGCAGCCACGCTTTGACTGTGGGCATTTTTTCCAGGCTTTGCGGGTTGAGCACGGCGCGCATGGCGCCACAGTCGGAGTGCCCGCAAATGATGATGTGCTGTACGCCGAGCGCCAGTACGGCGTACTCGATGGCGGTGGAAACGCCGCCGTTCATTTGCCCATAAGGCGGCACGACATTGCCGACGTTGCGCGTTACAAACAGATCGCCTGGAGAGCTTTGGGTGATGAGTTCGGGAACGATGCGCGAATCGGCACAGGCGATAAACATCGCTCTGGGACTCTGCGCTGTGGCGAGTTTTTTGAAGAGTTCTTCCTGTTGCGGAAAAATCTCATGATGAAAGTGTAAAAAGCCATCCACGATATGTTTCAGCGCTGCATCGGCTGTTTCTGGCACGGGCTGGTCAGAAGCCGACGCAGCTAACGGCTGTTTATCCTTGTCACTCATAATTAATCCTCTTAGGCGGAGTCACGGAATTTTCCCGCTTTGTGCAATGCGAAGCCAGTGGCTGTTAAAAAAACAACCGGATCGGAATCCGACCCGTCAGTCACTCGATGAGCACGGTAGCTATCCAAACTTAACTCAAACTGAATCAACCGCTCTAAACCAATGGTTGCAGGCCGTTTAAAACGTGACTGGTCGAATTTTCCTAAATAAATACTGAGCCTTTTTTGCATCAAATCAATGACATCTGGCGGCCCGGTGGACAGAACGCTTCACAGTTCAGATTAAACCCTTCGCGGCGATTGAGTCCCAGGCGTTTAATGGTTTTGGCGAAGCGTTGCGCCAGCAAATCGGCAAATGGCCCTTCACCGCGCATTCGGGAACCAAACCGACTGTCGTAAAGTTCTCCGCCCCGGCTCTGTCGAATAAGGCTCAGCACATGAGCTGCCCGCTGAGGATAGTGTGCCGCCAGCCATTCTTCGAATAGCGGCGCAACTTCGAGCGGCAAGCGCAGCATCATGTAAGCCGCACTCTGTGCGCCTGCGGCATGGGCCTCGGTCAGCAGGCTTTCGAGTTCGCTGTCATTGATCATCGGGATCATTGGCGAACACAGCACACCCACTGGAATCCCGGCTTCGCGCATTACCCTGATGGCTCGCAACCTGGCCTTCGGCGCAGCCGCACGTGGTTCCAGGATGCGTTTGAGTTCATCGTCCAGCGTGGTGAGGCTGATCATCACTGCAACCAACCTTTGCTCAGCGAGTTCAGCCAGCAAGTCGAGGTCGCGAAGAATCAGTGAACCTTTGGTGATTATTGTCACCGGATGCCGGTAACGCAGCAGCACTTCTAGCGTCTGACGGGTAATTTTGTGCTCGCGCTCAATGGGCTGATAAGGGTCGGTATTCGAGCCCAGGTTGATGGGCGCGCATTGGTAACCGCGTTTGGACAATTGTTCTTCCAGCACGTCGGCAGCATTGGTCTTGGCGATCAATTTGGTTTCGAAGTCCAGGCCCGGCGACAGGTCCCAGTAAGCATGGCTGGGCCGTGCATAACAATAAATGCAGCCGTGCTCGCAGCCGCGATAGGGATTGATCGAGCGATCAAAGGGCAAGTCGGGCGAGTTGTTGCGGGTAATAATGGTTTTTGCCGTTTCAATGCGCACTTGCGTGCCTTGGGTGACGGGGGATTCCTGGTACCAACCATCATCCTCGGCCACCGAGCGGTTTGGTGCGAAGCGGTTATGCGGATTGGTCGCGGTACCGCGGCCGCGGGGTGGCAATGGCATGGACATTGGGAATTCCCCTGATGACTGTATGTTCATACAGTATCGTGATCGCGCAGAATTGCCCAGTGCCGTTCGGCAGGATTTAAAAGACTAGTGACTCGGCTTAGTTAATAAAATGCGTTGGGCTATTAAAATATTAGAGGCAACTATCCGATACACGTCAGCAGTAGCTTCGGCTGTAAAAATATCGGTAGTATTGCCTTGGCTTAACGAATAAAGCCTAACTAATTAAAAGGATTTAATAATGTCGTTTTTTAATAGTCGTGGTATTTTTTTGCAACTTCTCGGGCCTACGAAAACTGACCCGAATGAAGTGCTGGTCTCGATGCAGTTTGCTTTGAAGGAATCGCGTTGGGATCCTGTAAACCGCGAAGCGTCAGACGTGCTGCTTGATTCAACGATCATAACTGCCTCCTCTTACGATGCGGGCCGGACCTTCAAGCTTCGCAACACCAAGGACGTCGACCGCGACGGGGATGTCGATGCAGACGACCAGAACAAACTATTGGCTTTGGCCAAGGCTTATACAAGCATCATTAATCCCTAAACCGTATTTAATCAAAAACCTGCGTGAATGAATCCACGCAGGTCTTTCTTAAGCACTAGTTATGTTTAGTGATTTGCCCCATATCATCCGTTGACGTTGTTTGCATATCGTTTGTACGCAATTTTTTTACTTCGTCGGCTTTGACCTGTGTCCCTTTGTTGCCCCAGCTTGTGCGAATAAAACTCACCACATCGGCAACTTCCTGATCGGACAAGCGCCACGCGTATGCAGGCATTGTGAACGTCGACGGTGCCGTCTGAGTAGCCGGTAACGTGCCGCCCTTCAGCACGATGTGAATCAACGAAGTTGCGTCATTCGATTGCAATACTGGATTGCCAGCCAATGCCGGGAAGACCCGGGTGTAACCATGGCCATCGGTGCGGTGACAGGCCGCGCAATTATCGATGTACACCGAAGCACCCGGTTTACTGTCGTCTCCTTTCCAAAGCGCCTGGGCCACTTGTTTGTCGTACTGGTGCGGCTGGTCGTCGGGATCGTTTGCCGGCAAGGACTTGAGGTATCGGGCGATTGCGCTCAGGTCATCGTTGGTCATGTATTGCATGCTGTGGGTTACCACATCGCTCATGCCACCAAACACTGCGCTGCGGTCACTACGGCCAGTCTTTAGAAATTGCACCAGTTGCTCCTCGCTCCAACTGCCCAGCCCGTCCTTGTGATCGCCGCGCAGACTCTTCGCAATCCAGCCCTCGAGCGGTGCACTGCCGGACAGAAAAGCACTGCCTTCACCGGCATTCAGGGCTTTTTCCTGCATGGTCAGCGCGCGCGGTGTATGGCATGCGCCGCAGTGGCCCAGACCTTCCACCAGATACGCCCCGCGACTGATCACGGCATCGGTGCCGGGCGCCGCTTTGTAGTCTTCAACGGGCGGTGCAAATACCCATCGCCAACCGGCTAGCGGCCAACGCATGCTCAAAGGCCAGGGAATGTCACTGTCCTTGTTCGCCTGCGAGACCGGCGCCACGCCCTTCATGAAATAGGCGTACAGCGCTTGCATGTCGGTTTCGGTAACGCGCGCGTAAGACGGATACGGCATGGCCGGGTACAGCGTACTGCCGTTTTTGGCGACGCCGTGGCGCACGGCTTTGTCGAAGTCCTCGAAACTGTAGTCACCGATTCCGCTTTTATCCGGGGTGATGTTCGTGGAGTAGATCGTGCCGATCGGTGTTTCCATGGGCAGACCGCCGGCAAACGGCTTGCCGTCTTTTGCGCTGTGGCACGCCACGCAATCACCCGCGCGAGCGAGGTATTCCCCTTGCTTGATCAAATTTTGATCAGCGTCTGCGGCCTGGATCGAACCGCTGCCCAGCAGTGCCAATGTCGCGATAACAAATGCTTTCATGGTCATCGCTCCTTACGCCTGAACCAGTGGGCCGGGGTTTTTCAAGTACTGCTCGCGAATCGCCCGTGCAGACCAATACGTCAACGCCGCTACCAGGCCGGTAGGGTTGTAACCCAGGCCTTGGGGGAATGCCGAGGCGCCGGGCACGAAAACGTTGTGCACGTCCCAGCTCTGCAAGTAACGATTAATGGCGCTGGTTTTCGGATCGGTGCCCATGATCGCGCCACCGTTGAGGTGGGTGGTCTGGTAGGACGCCGTGTTGAAGTGATCCCCGACCTGTTTGCCGATCACTGCGATGGCTTTTGGGCCCATGGCCTCGGCGATCTTGCCCATTTTCTCGACCATGAAACGGTTCATCTTGATGTCGTTTTCCTGCCAGTCGAAGGTCATCCGCAGCAGTGGCAAGCCGTGGGCATCTCGGTAAACCGGGTCCAGATCCAGGTAGTTGCCGCGATACGACTGATGGGCCCCGTGAGCGTCCATCGACACCTGGTGCGTGTAGTAATCGGCTGTGGCGCGTTTCCAGTCACTGCCCCATGCCGGTGTTCCTGGAGGATTGGATGTTCCGGCAATAGGCCGGCTACCGGCCTGATTGACCCACATCGGCGAGCCACCGACAAAGCCGTGTGGCCCGTGATCGAAGTTGTCCGCGTTGAAGTCGTCCAGCGCCACGCCGTTGCCGCCGGCGCCGATAAAATTGTTCGTGTGCGTATCTTTGTCGAAGAAGGCCTTGATGGTGGCCATGTTCTGGTAGGCGAAATTCTTGCCGACCACGCCTTCGCCGCTGATCGGGTCGTACGGTTTACCGATGCCGGACAGCAACATCAGCCGCACATTGTGGAACTGGAATGCCCCGAGGATAACCAGATCGGCAGGCTGCTCGATTTCCCGGCCCTGGCCGTCGATGTAGGTTACCCCGGTGGCTTTGCTTTTAGTGCTGTCCAGATTGACCCGCAGCACATGGGAATTGGCGCGCAGTTCGAAATTCGGCAAAGGCCTTAGCGCCGGCAGAATGTTCACGTTCGGCGATGCCTTGGAATACATGTAGCAAACGTAACCGCTGCAAAAACCGCAGAAATTGCACGGGCCCATTTGTGCGCCGTAAGGGTTGGTGTACGGCCCAGAGGTGTTGGCGGAGGGCAGGTTGTAAGGTTTGTAACCGACGGCGGTAGCCGCTTTCTGAAACAGCTGTGCAGAGACGGTATTCTTCTGCGATTCCAAGGGGAAAGGGTTTGAGCGGTCAGGTGCGTAAGGGTTGCCGCCCTTGCCTTCACCGACCAACTGGCCTTTCACCGTCCAGGCTTGGCCCGAGGTGCCGAACACTTTCTCGGCGTAATCGAAAAACGGTTCCAGTTCTTCATAGGTGACCCCGAAGTCCTGAATGGTCATGTCCTTGGGAATGAAGCTTTTGCCATAACGTTCTTCGTAATGACTGCGCATGCGCAGTTCAATCGGGTCGACCCGAAAGTGCACGCCAGACCAGTGCAGCCCTGCGCCACCCACGCCATTACCGGGCAGGAAGGCCCCGAGTTGGCGGTTTGGCAGCGCAATGTCATTCACGCTATGACGAATGGTGACGGTCTCTTTGGAGATGTCCTGGAACAGTTTTTTGCGCACGCTGTAGGTAAGTTCGTCGATCACCTGCGGGTAGTTGCCGTCGGGATAGGTGTCCTGCATCGGCCCGCGTTCCAGAGCCAGCACGTTCAACCCCGCCTCTGTCAGCTCTTTAGCCATGATCGCGCCTGTCCAGCCAAACCCGACGATCACTGCGTCGACCTTTTTCATTACGGTTGCCATGCTCACGCCCTCTCGCCGCGAATCGAAACTGCCGGGAAGGGGTATTGCTCGTTGCGTTCCACCCAATCCATGAAGTCGGCGCGAGCGCCGGGGAATCCGATCATCGTCCAGCCGACCAGACCTTTATTACCGCCGTGGATCGGGTCGCAGAAGAATCCTTCCTTGGTGTTTTGCAGCAATAAATTGAAGAAGATTTTCGCCGGAACGCTGTCGAACTGCGGTTTACCGGCTTCAAGCTGCTTGAGCAAATCGTCTCGGGTAGCGCTGTCTTGCTCAGCAAAGACTTTGCCATTGAACGCCTTCGACCAAGCATCCGTCGCAGCGATGCCCAAGCGATAAATCTCCTTGGGCACCAGTTTGCTCTGCCAGCCCATTTCCGGAGCCGCGTCGGCGTTGAACGGTCCTTGCATGAACCACAGTGCGCCGGCGGCGTATGGCGTGTTCATTTGCCGATCAATGTATTCAGGCACGCCGGCCTCCAGTGCTCCAGGGCCTTGGGCATCGTTCGGGATCAATTGGGCGACAGCAGCGTTGATGAAGGCCCATTCTTCGGCAGTGAAGTAAGCGGGTTCATAGCGTGCAGTGCTGAGGGGTGTTTTATCGGCAGAGGTCGCAGCCGCATCCGGGGTGGCCATCAGCACAGCGCTGCCCAGACCGGTACTGGCAACGGTAACTACCGGGATCAAAGTCAGGGATTTACGTAAAAAATCACGCCGCGGGTTATCTCGATCTTGATCGGACATGTGGGGTACACCTCATCAGGCATTGATGGTTTTGGTCGTTTCATCGAACGACTTTTCGTATTGGCAGCAGGTGTCTTTCGTTTAGCGACGCGACGAACGACATGCCTGCAAACTTTGGTAACAAATGGTAGCAGCCTACGTATCGAGATGAACCGTTTCAGCCAAAAAACTCGGTTTTTTGCGACGAAAGTCGGGGCAAGTTGCTCGATTCACGATTCTTTGACAGTTGCCTCACAGGACTTTGACCGATTAACCCCGAAGCTGAGTGTCATCACCCATTCTTCCCACACGGTCGTCCGAGCATGTCTTTACTGCGCCTTTTACCTGCGACGTTATTGTTGTCATTGGCCGCATTTTTCAATTTGACGCTGGCCCACGCGGACGACGCCAAGTTGCCGCGTCCCCCCGAGTGGGCACAGTCGGTCGAGGTGCAGTACAACCTGTTCCAGATGTCGCCGACTCTTTACCGCAGCGCATTGCCGGATCGTGGCGCTGTACCGTTGCTGCAAAAGCTCAAGGTCGCGACGGTGATCACATTCTTGCCCGAGTCCGATGCAGGCTGGTTATCCGAGCCCAGTATCAACCAGGTCCAATTGCCTTATCGCACCAACCACGTCGACGACGCCGATGTGCTCAAAGCACTGCGCGCCATCCAGACCGCTGAAGCCAAAGGCCCGGTGCTGATGCACTGCAAGCATGGTTCTGACCGCACCGGATTGATGGCGGCGATGTACCGCGTCGTGGTTCAAGGCTGGAGCAAGGAAGACGCCCTGAACGAAATGACCCAGGGCGGTTTTGGTGACAGCACGCATTTCAAGGATGGCGTGCGTTACATGATGCAGGCTGATATTGAGAAACTGCGCAGTGCATTGGCTAGCGGTGATTGCAGTACCAGCCCGTTCGCCACGTGTTCGATGCAGAGCTGGTTCAAATCGGTTTCCGTTGAATAACTACCCATTGACCGGCGGGACGACAGTTGACGCCGCGAACAGGTCCTCCCGTACCGGCTCGCCAAGAAACGCTTCCAGGGAGGCGAGCAACGAGCGCGAATCGCCCGGCGAGAAAATAGCTTCACGCAAGTCTCGGCCCGTTTGCGGGTTGAAAACCCACTCCTGTTTGAATCGTTTGAACGCCAAAGTCGCGAGCACACCCGACCATTTGTACGCGTACACCGAGGCTGCATAGCCCGTCACCATGTAATCAAAACTATTGGCAAACCTGCAGTAAGAGGGCAGTCGCAACTGAGGCATTTTGCTCTGCACGTCCGCTATAACTTGCTCAGCGCTGCGGCCATCGCGTTGGTTGAGATGCAGCTGAAAATCGACCATGGCGCTCATCAGTACAATCGCGGATTGCCGACTGGTTTGCATTTGAGTGGCCGTCAGTGCCACGTCGATTCGCGCCTCGGTCAACCTTTCGCCCGTTTGATGGTGTGCCGCCAGCCACAGTACAAACTCGCGTGACTGGAGCCAAAGCTCAAATAGCTGCCCGGTAAACTCCGCGCTGTCACGCCCCAGTTGATTAACGCCTGACAACGTGAAATGAGGCGAACGCGAGAGCACGTGCTGCAGGCAATGCCCGAATTCATGGAACAAAACGCGCAACCCCCGATGCCCCAGCAGGCATGGGTGCAGATCGGTGCCACCGGTGAAATTGCTATGGAGTTGCACAATGGGCAGCATCACCTGTCCCTCGGCATTGACACGCCGGTTTCGACGGGCGGCCGTAAAGGCGAAATCCGCTGTTTCTTCGCGGTGGAACGGATCAAGGTAGATATAGCCGACGACCTGCCCGTGCTCGCTGATTTCAAATAAACGTACGGTGTCGTGCCAGCGCTCGAATGTACTTTGCTCGACGATCTGAATGCCGAACATTCGCTCGCTGAACAGGCAGAGGCGCTGCAAGGTTGCGTCCAATGGAAAGTACGCTTGCACTTTTTCAAGCGCGCTACCGAGGTGCTTCTTTCGCAACTGATCGATCAGGAAGTCTTGATCCCACGCCTGCACATCGGTATTGCCACGCTCAAGTGCAAAGGCTGCGAGCACGCGTGCATCTTCCTCCAGCGCCGGCCTGGCAAGCGCTACCTGGCGGTTCAGGAAGTCGCTGACTTGGGCAGTGGACTCCGCCATTTCAGTCGCCAGGCTGAGCTGCGCGAAATTCTCGTAGCCCAGTAGTTGGGCTTTTTGCTGGCGCATGGCCAACAGCACTTGCAACACCGGGCCATTATCGAACTGCCCTGCATGAGGGCCCTGATCGGAGGCTCGGGTGGCGTAGGCGATAAAACATTCTTCGCGCAGCGAGCGGTTTTCAGCGTAGGTCATCACCCGGCGATACGTGTCCTGGTCCAGGCGAATCAGCCAGCCGTTCAATCCTTCCCGTTGCGCAGTGAGCGCCAGTCGATCCTTTGTCGACTCAGACAAGCCGTTGAGCAGCGCGGGGTCTTCGGTGTGTTTGCTCCAGGCCGCATGCGCACTTTCAAGGTTGCTCAAGAACAAGCCAGCGAGCAGATCGATGTCCAGGTTCAATTTAGACAGCTTCTGCTGTTGCTCGAGAGGCAGCTCGATTCCGGACAAACGAAATCGCAGCAGGAGCTTGGCCAGCACAGCTTTGCGTGCGTCATCAAAGCTGCCGGCAGCAGGACTTTGCGCCAAACCTTGATAGGCCTGGAACAGCTCACGATTATTCATCTTCCAGGCTGTGTACTGCGCCAAGGCGGCGTTGCAGACAATGCTCGCCGTGTTCCACGCCGGGTCTTTATGTTTGACCATGGACAGGGTTTCGACAATGCCCATGGCTTCGTCGAGTCTCGCGTCGGTTTCAACGACTGCCAGCACCAGGTCATCCCACGTAGGCTGTGAAGATTGAGTGGTAATAATCCCCTCAATCAGCAGACGGTTGTCAGTGATGATGGCGTTGATTGCCGGCACCAAATGCTCGGCACGCACGGCTTCATAAGGTGGCAGAACCCAGGTTTGTAACAGCGGATTGGTATGAGGCATGACGTCTTCCTTTATGGATGGCTGATGTAGATCAGCCTAAGAAGGAAGCGCGAGGGGAAGGTGGTAGATAGTTACCACCTTGCACGTCGTTCAGGCGCGCAAGGTGGTGTCGACTCAGTGGTGCTCGTCAGGTTTTTTCTTGAGTTTAGGGTTCGGGAAAAACTGCACCGCCTGAACCTTGGCGTCCGGCACCTTGAGTGCCGAAGTATTGACCCGGGTACCCAATTCCTTGGGCACCGACAAACCCTGTTCATTCAGCGTGTCGGAATAACCACAGGCCACGCACTCGCGATGCGGCACCTCGTCTTCGTTCCACATCATCAACTTGTCCGGTTCGCTGCATGCCGGGCAAACCGCCCCGGCGATAAAGCGTCTTTTGGTAATCACAGGCCCCTCGCTCATGCTGCCGCGTCCTCACTCAGGCCGCTGTGGCGCAAGAGTGCGTCAATCGACGGTGCACGGCCACGGAAGTCGACGAACAGCACCATCGGCTCTTGAGAACCTCCGCGCGCAAGAATCGCTTCACGGAACGCGCGGCCGGTTTCGGCATTCAGCACGCCATCTTCTTCAAACTTCGAAAAGGCATCGGCCGACAGTACTTCAGCCCATTTATAGCTGTAGTAACCCGCGGCATAACCGCCAGCAAAAATGTGTGCAAAGCTGTTCGGGAACCGGTTATACGCCGGCGGACGCATGACCGACACTTCGTCGCGAACGCCCTCAAGCACTTGCAACACACTGCGACCGTCGCCATGGGTTGCGTGCAGTTCGAAGTCGAACAACGAGAACTCGATTTGGCGAACCATCATCAGCCCGGACTGGAAGTTTTTCGCGGCCAGCATTTTACCCAGCAAGTCTTGAGGCAATGGCTCGCCGGTTTCGTAATGACCGGAAATCAACGCCAGGCCTTCCGGCTCCCAGCACCAGTTTTCCATGAACTGACTGGGCAACTCGACCGCGTCCCACGCCACGCCGTTGATGCCGGAAACACCCGCATGCTCAACGCGAGTCAGCAGGTGATGCAAGCCGTGACCAAATTCGTGGAACAGCGTGGTGACTTCGTCGTGGGTCAGCAGCGCTGGTTTGCCACTGTCGGCCGGCGCGAAGTTGCACACCAGATTGGCCACCGGACTTTGCAACACACCTTGCGCTGTGCGGCGACGGTCACGGGCGCCGTCCATCCAGGCACCACCGCGCTTGTTGGCGCGGGCGTAGAGGTCGAAGAAGAAGCGGCCGACGTGCTGACCGTTTTCCTTGATTTCGAACAGGCGAACATCCGGGTGCCACGTGTCGAAGCCTTTTTGCTCGGCAATCTCGATGCCATACAAACGCTGGACGATGGCAAATAAGCCGCCCAACACTTTGTCGATCGGAAAGTACGCACGAAGCGCTTCTTGCGCGACGCTGTAACGTTGCTCGCGGAGTTTTTCGCCGTAGAAACCGCTGTCCCAACTCTGCAGATCCGGGCAGCCCTGTTCGGCGGCATAGGCTTTGAGCTGTTGCAGGTCTTGGGCCGCGAACGGTTTGCTGCGCTTGGCCAGATCACGCAGGAAGTTGAGCACCTGATCGCTCGACTCAGCCATTTTGGTGGCCAGGCTCAGTTCGGAGAAACTGGCGAAGCCCAACAGTTTTGCCAGCTCCTGGCGCAGGTCGAGGATTTCTTCCATCACCGGGCCGTTGTCGTTCTGACCGGCATTCGGGCCTTGATCCGAGGCGCGGGTGCAGTAGGCGGCGTAGACTTCTTCGCGCAGCGCACGATCGTGGGCGTAGGTCATCACCGCGTAATAGCTCGGGAATTCCAGGGTGATCAGCCAGCCATCAAGTTCCTTGGCCTGCGCTGCAGCCGCCATTTGTGCCTTGGCCGAATCGGTCAGGCCGACGAGGATTGCTTCGTCGGTGACGTGCTTGGCCCAGGCTTGGGTGGCATCGAGCAACTGGTTCGAGAAACGGCTGCCCAGCTCGGACAGTTTGCTTTGCACGTCGGCGTAACGCTTTTGCTCGGCTGGCGGCAGGTCAATACCCGACAGACGGAAGTCACGCAGGGCGTGTTCCAGGATCGTTTTCTGCGCCACGTCGAAATGGGCCGCTTCAGGGCTGTTGGCCAAGGCTTCGAAAGCCTGGAACAGCTCACGGTTTTGGCCCATCTCGGTGGAATAGGCGCTGAGCGCTGGCAGGCAGGATTCGTATGCCTCGCGTAATTCGGCGCTGTTGCACACGGCGTTCAGATGGCTGACCGGGCTCCAGGCTGCGCCCAGGCGATCGTTGAGTTCATCCATCGCCAACACCAGGCCGGCCCAGGTGGGCTGTTTGCCTTGGGTTTTCAGGATCTCGATAATGGCCGCGCGGTTGTCAGCCAGGATCTGTTCAATGGCCGGTTGCACATGTTCGGCACGGATCGCCGAGAACGGCGGCAGGTCGTAGGACTGCAAAAGAGGGTTGTTCACGCTCACGGTTGGCACCTTGGCTGGAAGAAACATTGCACCATCTTAATTACAATCGACGTTCACCGCAGCTATCAGCAAAAGAGAGAGAGCCTATCGTGACCCTTCGCAAGTATCAGAACCACACGCCACTGCTCGGCAAAGACGCTTTTGTCGACCGTTCGGCGGTCGTGATCGGCGACGTAGAAATAGGCGATGACAGCTCGGTTTGGCCGCTGACGGTGATCCGTGGCGATATGCACCGCATCCGGATAGGCGCGCGCACCAGCGTGCAGGACGGCTGTGTGTTGCATATCACCCACGCCGGGCCGTTCAACCCCGATGGTTTTCCGTTGCTGATCGGCGACGACGTGACCATTGCGCATAAAGTGATGCTGCACGGCTGCAGCGTCGGCAACCGTGTTCTGATCGGCATGGGCAGCATCGTGATGGACGGTGCGGCGGTAGAGGACGATGTGATTATCGGCGCCGGCAGTCTGGTGCCCCCGGGCAAGCGTCTGGAAAGTGGCTTCCTGTACGTTGGCAGCCCGGTCAAGCAGGTCCGCCCGCTGACGGACAAGGAAAAAGCTTTTTTCACCTACAGCGCGGCAAACTACGTGAAGCTCAAGAATCTGCATCTGGCCGAAGGCTACGACCAGATCTGAAACCTTTTTTGCAAAGCCACAGGCTCAGGATTTTTCATGCATTACCCAACTGTTTTGTTTGACCTCGATGGCACCCTCACTGACCCGCGTGAAGGCATCACCCGCTCTATCCAGTTCGCGTTGAGCAAGTTGGGAATTGATGAGCCTGACTTGAGCAAGCTCGAACACTTCATCGGTCCGCCGCTATTACAGGCGTTCATGCAGTTCTACGATTTCGATGAGGCGAAAGCCTGGGACGCGGTGAATTTCTACCGCGAGCGCTTCAAAGTGACAGGCCTCTATGAAAATCGGGTGTTTGAGGGCGTCACGCCGCTGCTCGAGATGTTGTCCGGGCAAGGACGGCAGCTGTATATCGCGACCTCAAAACCCTGGGTGTTCGCCCATGAAATCGCTCGTCACTTTGACTTCGCCAAGCACTTCAAAGTGATTTACGGCAGTGAGCTGGATGGCACGCGCACCAACAAAGTCGAGCTGATCGCTCACCTGATGGCGGAAGAAGGTCTGGACCCGGCGAATACCCTGATGATCGGCGACCGCAAACACGACCTGATCGGTGCACACCGCAACGGCCTGCATGCAGCGGCGGTGGGTTATGGTTTTGGCAGTCGCGAAGAACTTATCGCAGAAGCGCCGGCTTACCATTTCGAGACGCTGGATGAGATGCATCAGGCGTTTTTACGGGGCTAGGTAACTGGCCTTTCGCAAGCAAACCAGGTTGGAGAGGGGTGGTGTCAACGCCAAACCTGCCGGAAACCGGCTGACGCATGATGGCGATTTCGATGTCGCCATCGCTCACAAGCCAGGTTCCCGATCCTTGGCGTTCCTCGCTCAACTGGCGGAAATTTTTGCCTGCGCCAACGCTTTCAACGCAGCCTTGCGATCGCCAACCGGCAACGAACCCAGTTGCTCAACGGCTGCAAAAAACCGTGGCCAATCCCGGCCGGCCTGTTGAAACAATGCTGCAAACGCCGGCACCCACTGATCGTACAAACCAAATGGGAGCAATTTGGCGTTATTCATTGGCGCATTGATCCAGGCGTCATAGCGCTTGTCTCCAGCCCACTGGGCGTCGCGCATATGTCGATACTCACTGCGCAATCGCTCGAACTCGTCTGCTTTGCGCCGACGCATCTGCTCGGGCGGTAGCGGCTGGGTGTAAAGCTGTTCGAGACGGGACCGGGTATTCAGCACCAGTACGATGAACTGATCACGGTGTTGCGCCTGCGCGTCGTTTTCCGGTGGCAAGTTGCGTTCGGCACGCCATTGCCGGGTGCCTTCCTGCTCAACGAACGTGGCGAAGGATTCATTGAACTCGGTGTCATCTTTCACATAGAAGCGTTGATGTGCCAGCTCATGAAAAATAAGCGTGGCCAAGCGTTCATCGCCCCAATTCATCATCGAACTGAGTATCGGGTCGCTGAACCAACCCAGCGTCGAATAGGCTTCGACACCGCCAATCGACACGTCCATGCCCTGCAGTCGCTGTAAAGCCGCCTCACCACGGGCCGCGCCCTGGCTGTAATAACCGCGATACGCCACGCATCCGGCAATCGGGAAACAATGATTTTGCGGCGTCAGGGAAAATTCCGGTGTCGCAAAGACGTTCCATACCACGTAGGGCCGACCGATATCGGCGTACAGGCGATAGCTCTTATTATCCGGCAGGTGCAGTGTTTGGCTGGCGAAGGTTCGGGCCTTTTGCGACTGGACCAGGTGCGTGCGCAAATTTTGATCGCGTTGCGGATCGGCGATCACATCCGATACCGGTTCCCGCGCGCGCAAAAGCTGCAGCTGACCGCTGGCCAGTTGGCTGTAGTAGCTGACGCTGGCGCAACCGTTCAGCAACAAAAACAACACACCTGGAAACAAAACGCGCAAAACGCGATCAAGTAACCCAAGGCTTGGAAAAGGCCTGATCAAAATAAAATCGTCCCTGGAGAGTCTGCTCGCAAGACTATCCCGCCTGACTGGAGCTCCGCTATGCGCAAGTTGATGTTGACGGGAGGCTTGGTAATGCTCACTGGCTGTGCCGGGTTTGGCTTACCTGCGCCGGACCCCGCACAAGCGTGGATCGACCTGAATTCGAAACAGCAAGACACTGCGCTGCAAGCGGTCGAGGTCGACAACAAGGCCGCTGTCGACAAGCGCTACTTCGAGGTTCAGCCGGGGAGCCATGAGCTGACCGTTCGCTACCAGTTTGCGGTGCAGCCCACCAATATCGGGCCTGATGCCGAGCCGCTGTGGCGCGATTGCCAGTTGAGCGTGAAATTCAAAGACTTCAATGCTGGCGAGCGCTATCAACTGCAGGCCGGCAACATTGGCTTCAGGCCGTGGGCCAAGCTCTACGATCAGCAGCGAAAAGTGATCGGGCAAGGCACACCGGCAGGCTGCCAACATACGTGATCGGCGCTATGCTTAAGGTCAGGTTTCCCGAGATCCGATCATGCGCTTTTTTCTGTTGTTGCTCGCTGCCGGCACGCTTTCTGGCTGTTTAAGTCCGCTGCCTGCTGTTGACCCGCAGATGGCCTGGATCGATTTGGCCATGCCATCGCCAGGCGGCAAGGTATTGATGGCCGAACGCCTGGATAACCAGCGTTTAAATGATGGCCGCTTCTTTCAGGTATCGCCTGGAAGTCATGAGCTCAAAGTACGCT
Source organism: Gordonia sp. IEGM753 (assembly GCF_050321825.1). Classification (NCBI taxonomy): domain Bacteria; kingdom Bacillati; phylum Actinomycetota; class Actinomycetes; order Mycobacteriales; family Gordoniaceae; genus Gordonia; species Gordonia sp. IEGM753. Next base: position 20,108 of record NZ_JBNQGB010000003.1, on the reverse strand, counting down.
TCGATTTTGAGGTGTTTGGCGGCGGCGCCGGCATGTTCAGCGATCCGCAGGAACGCCTGTGTTACATGACCCTGAAGTACGATCATTTCGAGGCCGGCCAGCATTACGTGCTGCAAGCGAGTTCGCTCGCGTTCACCCCGAGTGCACGGCTTTACAACGCCAGGCGCGAGCTGGTGGCCGAGGAGCGAATCATCAATTGCGTTCCGTAGGTCGGTTTAGCTGTCGTTTTTCTGGTAAATGATGGCTTTGGTGCCGTAATCGCAGGTTCCGACCACCATCGCCACGTCGTGCTTGTCGGCTTCTTCCTTGGAAACAATTTCCAGGGTGTAGGAAGGAACGGCATTCGCCTGAATCTTTACTTCGATCTCAGTCTTGAGTTCTTCGCAATCTTTAGGCGCAGCGATGGCTGACGTTGCCAATACACCGCAGATAACCGCCAAGATAAAACGTTTCATGGTTGAAGCTCCCTAAGGCAGCGCGCACAGTCGTGCGCTAAAGCTGCTGTCATTTATTCGACCACAATTTCAACCGCCAGGTTTTGTTTCAGCGCAAAAAAATCGCAGCCTGTTGAGGCTGCGATCCTGCATCGACAACGCCAAACGGGTATCAGCTGACCAATGTCGCTTCCAGGCTGATTTTGGCGTTAAGCACTTTGGAAACCGGGCAGCCTTCTTTGGCCTTTTTGCTCAGCTCATCGAATTGAGCCTGAGTGGCGCCAGGGATTTTTGCCTTGAGGATCAATTTCACGGCTGTGATTGCAAAACCGCCCTCTACCTGGTCCAGCGTGACTTCCGCATGAGTATCGATGCTGTCAGCCTTGAGCCCGGCATCGCCGAGAATCATCGAAAAAGCCATCGAAAAACAGCCCGCATGAGCTGCGCCGATCAGTTCTTCCGGGTTGGTGCCTTTGCCGCCTTCGAAACGTGCCTTGAAGCCGTACGGCGCTTCTCTGAGCACACCGGTTTCGGTGGAAATCGAGCCGATGCCGGTTTTCAGGTCACCTTCCCAATGAGCCGATGCTTTCTTTGTGATAGCCATGTCTGCCTCCTCAAGATCCGGCGCGAAGTGTCGCGCCTTCGTGGTTTTCGGTTGCTAGGGTTCTGAGGATAGACCGAGGTGCAAAGTTCACCTCATCTGATTCAAGCGCTAAATGGACGGGAATTTTGCGCCAGCTATTGAAACTCGGGTATATGCCCTCATTGCATGAAACACGCTTTTAGATTTGGCAGGTTTTCGTTTTCAAGAAAAAACCTGCGACCCCCATTGGAGAAGCAGGCTTATGAAACGACTGTCCGATATCAAGTTCTCGACCCTCGACCTGGTGCCCGTCCGTGAAAACGGTAGCGCAGCGCAATCGCTGCGCAACTCCCTGGACCTGGCGCAGCATGTCGAAAAGTTCGGTTACAACCGATTCTGGGTGGCCGAGCACCACAACATGGACGGTATCGCCAGTTCGGCGACCTCGGTTCTGCTGGGTTATCTGGCCGGTGGCACGTCGACGATTCGTGTGGGTTCAGGTGGCGTGATGTTGCCTAACCACGCGCCGCTGGTGATCGCCGAACAATTTGGCACGCTGGAAAGCCTGTACCCGGGACGCATCGACCTCGGTTTGGGCCGCGCACCCGGTTCCGATCAGGCGACCGCACGCGCGTTACGCCGTGAGCGCTCCGGCAGCTCTGATGATTTCCCGGAAGATGTAGCCGAACTGGTGCGCTACCTCGGCCCGCGGACACCCGATCAACGGATCATCGCCATGCCTGGTACGGGTACCCAAGTGCCTGTGTGGTTGCTGGGTTCGAGCTTGTTCAGTGCGCAACTGGCGGGGGAGCGCGGTTTGCCTTACGCCTTCGCCTCCCATTTCGCACCGCGCTTCATGCATGAGGCGATTCGGGTCTACCGCAATCACTTCAAGCCTTCAGCCGTTCTGGATAAACCCTACGTGATGCTCGGCGTCCCGCTGGTCGCGGCCGACACTGATGAGCAGGCCGATTACTTGGCCACGTCGGTTTACCAGCGAATCCTCGCGTTGATGCGTGGCCAAAGCCTGGTGCAGCGTCCTCCGGTGAAAACCATGGAAGGCTTGTGGCTGCCGCATGAAAGAGAAGCGGTAGGCGATTTCCTCGGCCTGGCCATGGTCGGTAGCCCGCAGAAAATCCGCGCCAAGCTTGAAGTGCTGATTGAGCAGACTCAGGCAGACGAACTGATTTTTACCTGCGACCTCTACGAACATGCCGATCGAGTGCATTCCTACGAGCTACTGGCGCAGGTGATGAAGGGCTGAAGCCCGAACAGCGCTCATAAAAAAGCCGACGCATTTGCGTCGGCTTTTCATTTTTAGCGGAATCAGCCTATCGCTTGTAGACGATTTCCTTGGTACCACCTTCACAGGTGCCGACAACTTTCCCGTCAGCAGCAGCGCCTTTATCGGCGATTTCAAGTGAATAACCCGAAACGCCTTTGGCATCCAGCTTCGCTGCAATGTCAGCTTTCAGCTCTTCGCATGGCTTGCCGGCAGCAAACGCTGTACCCGCAAGGCTCAACAAACCTACTGCCAAAATAATCTTCTTCATCGGTCGCATTCCCTGGTCGGATCAAAAGGAGCACCCAGTCAGCCCTCGGCCGGATGCACTTATGTAGCGCTTTGCCATTCCATATGGCACTCGGCCAGCGCGCAAGTTCAGAAGACTAGCTCAAACTCAGCTGCTGGCAATCCGGAATCCTACCTTTAAAGTCACTTGAAAATGAGCGGCTTTTCCATCCTTGATGTGTCCGCGAGTTTCGGTCACTTCAAACCATTCGAGGTGCTTGATGCTTTTGTTGGCCTCGGCAATCGCATTGTTGATGGCGTCTTCAATGCTGGTGGCGGACGAGCCAACCAGCTCGACTTTCTTGTAGGTGTGGTGATCAGTCATGGCTTTCTCCTTGGGTATGAAATACAGCCTAGCAGTGATTTTTCGTATTACTTCTGTCGGCAATTCGCAGGCAGAAGTTCAGATTTACTGCACTTTCTTAAACGGCTGAAGTCCCAAAGAACACACGCAACTCAACCAATGAAGGAGAGCCACCATGGCCAATACCTCTTTACGTAAAGCCTCATTGCAAAGCATGGAAGCCGAGATCGAGAGTTTGTTGAAATCGTTGGAAAGCTTGAAGGACGACGCCTCGGACGAGTCGCGCAAGACCCTCAAAGTGTTGAAAAGCAATGCTGAGAATGCGCTGAAGCATTCACGTCATTTGCTCAGCGACGCGTATGAAGAAGTCAAAGTCAAAACCCGCGAAACCGGGATTGCCACTCGGGACTACGCTCAGGAACACCCTTGGACGACAGCGGGTGTGGCAGTCGGTGCGCTGGGCCTGCTGGCGGCGTATCTGTTGTGCAAACGCGACTAAGCCGCTGGGTGCAGCTCATTTTTGAGCCATTGCGCCAGCTGTCGAGCGCGCCCGTCCGCGGCGCGCTTGGGTAGCCATAACGCGAGTTGCGCCGGGGTTTCTCGAAACCCCCAAGGCGCAACCAGCCTGCCCGCCTTCAAGTCTTCTGCCACCAGTGGCTCCGGCGCAATTGCCACGCCCAGCCCGGCCACCGCCGCCTCCAGCAGATAATACAAGTGTTCAAAACCCTGCCCGTACTTCAACGCCTTGGCGTCGAGGCCGGTTTGTTGTGCCCAGCTCGGCCACGCCTGCGGACGCGAAGTGGTGTGCAGCAGCGGCTCCGTCAGCAAGGCGCTGGCCGGTGCCTGCGCCAGTTTTTGGAAACCTGCAAATCGGGGGCTCATCACGGGGCCAATGCGTTCGCTGGCCAGTTCATAAACTTGCATATCCGACGGCCACGGTGGCTCGGCAAATACCAGTAGCGCGTCCAAGCCCGGTCGTCTGGGGTCAAGATCACCTTCGCCCGCAGACAAATGCAGGCGCAGATCTGGCAGCTCCGCGTTCAGCCGACCCAAGCGCGGAATAAACCAGCGCGCCAGCAGGCTACCTGAACAACCGAGCACGAAGGGAGCGTCGGCAGTGCTCTGAGTCAACTCGGCGCAAACGGTGCGCAAGCGTTCAAACGCCTCGGCACTGACATCGCGTAATCGAGTGCCTGCATCTGTGAGTTTAAGGCCTCGGCCATCCTTGATGAACAAACTCACGCCGAGGTGTTCTTCGAGCACCTTCAGTTGTCGGCTGACTGCACCGTGGGTAACGTGCAGCTGCTCCGCTGCCTGGCTGACACTGTTCAGGCGGGCGGTTGCTTCGAAGGCGCGAAGGGCATTCAGCGGTGGAAGATCATGGCTCATGATATCTGTGAGTTTTCCTGACAGGTTGCGGCGATCTTATCGGTTTTCAGCGCGTGGCGTCAGGGGTAAAGTTAGCCTCATTGTCATCCCAAGCATTCAACTGGAGCGACCCATGACCCAGACCCAGACTAATTTGCGTACCGGCCCCGATGCCAACGGCTTGTTTGGCTCCTTCGGCGGCCGCTACGTAGCTGAAACCCTGATGCCACTGGTGCTCGACCTGGCGCGTGAGTACGAACTGGCCAAGGAAGACCCCGCATTCAAAGAAGAACTGGCTTACTTCCAGCGCGACTATGTCGGCCGTCCAAGCCCTCTTTATTACGCTGAGCGTCTGACCGAGTACTGCGGTGGCGCCAAGATTTACCTCAAGCGTGAAGAGCTGAACCACACGGGCGCGCACAAGATCAATAACTGTATCGGCCAGATTCTGTTGGCGCGGCGCATGGGCAAGAAACGCATCATCGCCGAGACCGGCGCTGGCATGCACGGCGTGGCGACGGCGACCGTGGCGGCACGTTTTGGTCTTGATTGCGTGATCTACATGGGCACCACCGACATCGAGCGTCAGCAAGCCAACGTGTTTCGCATGAAGTTGTTGGGGGCTGAAGTGATTCCGGTCGTGGCCGGTACCGGCACCTTGAAAGACGCAATGAACGAAGCGTTGCGCGACTGGGTGACCAACGTCGACAGCACCTTCTATCTGATCGGCACCGTTGCCGGTCCACATCCGTATCCGGCCATGGTTCGTGACTTCCAGGCCGTGATCGGCAAGGAAACCCGCGACCAGATGCAAGCGCAGGAAGGGCGTCTTCCTGACAGCCTGGTGGCGTGCATCGGTGGCGGCTCCAACGCCATGGGCTTGTTCCACCCGTTCCTGGATGACAAAAGCGTCGAGATCATCGGCGTTGAAGCAGCCGGCTACGGCATCGAAACCGGTAAACACGCGGCCAGCCTGAACGGCGGTGTGCCGGGTGTGCTGCACGGTAACCGCACCTTTTTGCTGCAGGACGACGATGGCCAGATCATCGACGCACATTCGATTTCCGCCGGCCTCGACTATCCAGGTATCGGCCCGGAGCACGCCTGGTTGCATGACATCGGCCGCGTTCAATACACCTCGGTGACGGACGACGAAGCCCTTGAGGCGTTCCACAAATGCTGCCGCCTCGAAGGGATTATCCCTGCGCTGGAAACCGCCCATGCCTTGGCCGAAGTGTTCAAGCGTGCACCGAGCCTGCCGAAAGATCACCTGATGGTGGTGAACCTGTCTGGCCGTGGCGACAAAGACATGCAAACCGTGATGCACCATATGGAACAGTCCCAGCAGGAGAAACACTGATGAGCCGCCTGCAAACTCGCTTTGCCGAACTCAAGGAACAAAATCGCGCCGCTCTGGTGACCTTCGTCACTGCGGGTGATCCAAGCTATGACACCTCATTGGCGATCCTGAAAGGCTTGCCCGGTGCAGGCGCCGATGTGATCGAGTTGGGTATGCCTTTTACCGATCCGATGGCTGATGGGCCGGCCATTCAGTTGGCTAACATCCGTGCATTGGGCGCCAAGCAGAACCTGACGAAAACCCTGCAGATGGTTCGCGAGTTTCGCCAAGGTAACAGCGATACGCCGTTGGTGCTGATGGGTTACTTCAACCCGATTCACATGTACGGCGTGCCACGTTTCATCGCCGATGCCAAAGACGCTGGCGTTGACGGTTTGATCGTGGTCGACATGCCTCCGGAGCACAACGGCGAGTTGTGCGATCCGGCACAAGCGGCGGGGCTGGACTTTATTCGCCTGACCACTCCGACCACTGATGACGTACGCCTCCCGACCGTGCTGAACGGCAGCTCCGGTTTTGTCTATTACGTATCGGTTGCGGGTGTGACCGGTGCTGGCGCGGCAACTCTGGAGCACGTCGAGGAAGCCGTCGCCCGTCTGCGCCGTCATACCGACCTGCCGATCAGCATTGGTTTTGGCATTCGCACGCCCGAGCAAGCTGCTGCTATCGCGCGGCTGGCGGACGGCGTGGTAGTGGGCTCGGCATTGATCGATCACATCGCCAATGCATCGACGCCGGATCAAGCCATTGATGGTGTTCTTAGCCTTTGTGCGGCGTTGGCAGATGGCGTGCGTAAAGCGCGAGTCAGCTGAAGGTAAAGTTCCTGATACAGAGGAATTAGCGCCTCGCGGCACACACTAAATAGCAAGACCCGGGGCTTCAGGACTGCGTTCTGAAGCCCTTTTTGCTGTAAGTGCAGTGAGGAAAGATTTGATGAAAATGCCGAAACGTCTGATAGCCAGCCTGGGTGTACTGATGCTCAGTGCCACGCCGTTGCTGCACGCCAGCGCCGATCAGCGCGACGATCACGACCACGGCGGCCCGCAACAAGGGCAGTACGATAATCACGGCAACGGTAACCAAGGAAACGACCATCGTGGTCCGCAGGATAATCATCGTGGTGGGCCGCCGCCGCATGATTTTGGCCCGGTCCGCCAGAACATTCATGACAACCATGGTTACTTTGTACGCGGTGCTCCACCGCCTCCAGGCATTCATCTGGAGCGTGGCCGGCCGTTGCCTCACGGCTATTACGGCGAGCGCCTGGATAACCGCGCGCTGTCACACCTTCCGTATTACCAAGGTTATGAATGGCGCCGTGCGGGTGGCGACATAGTGCTGATCGCCGTGGGAACAGGGATCGTTTATGAAATTCTTGATGGTGTACTGAATTAAAAACGCTGGATAAAGGCTTCGCGACCGGGTCGCGAAGCCTTTTTTATGGGAGTTCCAGTCCGCCCGCCGCTTTGTGCAACTTGCGCAAATGTTCACCCACCTGCTTCAGGTTCGCTTCGTTGGCCGCCATCTCGGCGGCACGGCTTGGTTCCAGCAATGCGCGAACTTCCTTGTCCAGATTGCCGGTCAGTGCCTGTAGCTGTTTCTGCCTCAGGCTGCTTTGCGACTCCAGATGCTGCCACTCGTTGGGCTGCGGCAATCCATAACCGCCGGTATCGAGCAACTCGGCTGGACGACTGAGGAAACCGCTGTTGGCCAGAATCTGCTGCAAAGTCGCATTGGCTTTGTCCATGCCGCCGTTCTTCAATTCACGGGCACCCAGATAACGTTGTTTTACCTCGTCCTGGGCCAGCAGCAACTGTTGACGGAAGGCTGCCTGCTCGAGCAGCAACAAGGCCGCGCTGGTACGCAGGTCTGCCTGGTCGAACCATTGCCGCCGCTCTTCGGCTTTCAGTGATAGCCATTCTTCGACCGTTTTCTGCTTGATCGGCAAATGCTTTTTCAGCACCTCGAACATGGCTTGATAGCGATCGCGGAAAGAGTCGAAGCGATAACCCAGGCGCAGCGCTTCGCGGGGGTCATCGAGTACGCTGGTATCGGCAAGTCCCCGTCCCTTGAGCACTTCCAGCAAACCGTTGGGCATGATGCTGTCCAGGCCAACCAGTTGCGCATTGTTGGTGCCGCTACGAAGCAATTTCAGGCCTTCGACCGCGCAATTGTTGGACAGGAAAAAGTAACTGCCGTCGTAGCTCCAGTGCATTTCGGCCGCGTGTTCCACGACGTCTTCGATCTCGGTGCGGGACAGGTTCAACGGCACGGAGGCGAGGCTGCGCAGCTCGGTTTTGGTGTACTCGTCGATGACTTGGGACAACGGCAGTACAAACAGGCGCGACGGGTATTTGCCCACCAGTCCGTCCCAGCTGGAAAGCTGTACATCGCCAACAAACGCGCGATACGACAACACCAGATGTTGGTCGAGATCCAGTCGGCAGTCCGGCCCGCGTGGCCGACCGGGTGCACAGATCACCAGGCGCAACATGCTGTGGCCCCAACGGCTGACCCAGTTCTGGTTAGCCTCGGCGAGCAAATAATCGACAGCGTAAACGCGTTCTGGATCGACCTGCCCCAGAGGTTGCTTGGCGAAGTCGTTGCCGGCATTGAGGAAGGCGAAGGTTTTGGCGCACGTGTATTTTGCTGGCGGCGCCCAGCCAAAGTGCTCTTTGTAATAGCGATACAGCGCTGGACGTCGGCAGGCGTAGCTTGGGTCGAGGAGGAAGTACTCCATGTTGACCGCGACAAACTCTTTGGGACTGCTGGTTTCGTAAATATCTGGGCTGCGGGCTATCTGGCGGTTGTGCTGCTCACGCTCTCCGCGGCGGCCGACGTATTGCTGCCATCCGGCAAGATCCAGCAAGCGTGGGTCGTCGCTGAGGGTAAAACGTCGATCATTCTGACCGCGACATTGATCGGGAATGCCTACCAGTCCCGAGCTGCTGTTGCGCTGGGTGCAACGTTGAATCAGTTTGCGCTCGGCGTCGGGCCACAAGCGCGAGCGATCATAAATATGGGTGAGTTCGTGCAGGACCGTGGCGAGCATTTCCTGGCGAACGGTGCCGTGCGGGCGATTGGTCTTTTTAGTTGCGGCGCTGCCATCGGTAAGGCTGTCGAGCAGGTTGCGATTCAGGTCGAGTTCGGACACCAGCGACGCTTGGCCATAAGCGTTGCTGGGCATTTTATCGGTCCAGCCGACGTCGATGCGCCGGTCGAGCTTCTCGATGAAGCGTGGCGGCAACGATTGCATGGCTTCATCGAGCAGTGCCTGGCTGGCCTGCTGTTGCGCAGGGCTCAAACCGTCGGTAATGAGCCGTAATTGCAGGCTGGCGTGAGCCGTGTTGCCCAACAGCAAAACGGCCCCGGCCAACAGCCAGGCACTGAGCGACCTCACAGTGCGAGGATAGCTTCAGCGAGCACCTGATCACTGGCGTCGCGAGCTTCCGGCACCCGCGTGCGCAAGGTGTCGAAGGCTGCTTCCAGGTGGGCACCACGAATATCACCATCGCTGGCGACGAAGCTGGCCGCATCGTCATGGGCTTCACGGACGATTTTCGAGTCACGAATGGAGGTTGTGGTATCGGAAGTAAAATCGATGGTGCGCTGGGAGGCGCGAACGATGATGTTACTGGTGGCTACCAGGGTGTGTGCCTGGGCCACGTCGGCCAATAACAACAGGCCAAGGGCGGCAGCAATCAGCGGGCTACGCATGGAACGACTCCGGAGGAACAAGGGGATAACTATTGGACGAGAATTGCCTGTGCCAGTTCAAGATCGCTGGCATGAAGTTTTGGCTGGGTCCGGCGCAGATAAATCAGGGCCGATTCCAGTTGCGCTCCTCGCAGTTGGCCGTCACTGGCGATGAACGCCGCGGCATCATCCTGAGCGGCGATGAGCAGTTTATTGTCGAAGGGCGCAGAGGTCACCATGCTTGTCGCGTAACCGCTCATCACAACGCCTTGCGTGGACAGGTTGAACGCGTCGAAAGCCTGCGCAGCGCTCGACCAACAGGTGGCTATCAACAACGGTGTGAACAATAGTTTTGAAAGAAAACGCATGAGACTCATTAGGTGAAAACGAGTCCCAAGGCTAGCGCAACGCTTGTCCCAGAGCCAGTCGTGAAACATTGGGACACGACAGGCGTGCCCCCGTTTCGTCACTGCTTGTGCTGTTTAGAGCGTCAGAATGGCTTGTGCCAGTTGTGCATCGGTTGCGTTCAATTGCGGCGCTTGATGGCGGATATGGTCCAGCGCGCTTTCCAGTTTTACGCCACGGATCGTGCCTTCGCTGGCCACGAAACTGGCCGCGTCATCTCGGGCAGCCAGTACGATCTTGTCATCGCGAAAGGAGGAGGTCACGTTGGAGGTGGCGTCGGAGGTCGCTTTCAGGGCGCCGACGACTGCATCGGTGGTCACAATGAAACTGGTGGCGTGGGAATTTGCAGCCACGGCGAGCAGGGCTGCAGCGCTGAGCAGACGAAGGCGGGACATGGTGTACTCCTATTGAATGAGAGGTGGCGCAGTGTCTGTTGGATCAGACGCCTGTGGTTCATGGCTCGCCACTTTCTGATTCGATATTAGGCTTGCACGCATCGATTCGAACAGTCCCGTCTGTTACCGATGCCCTTCAGCGCCAAAAGGGTTTATCCATTTCATTTAGGCGATCCGAGTGGCTAAGGCCAAGGTCTGATAACTGCTGATCGTTGAGTTGGCCCAACAAACGCCGGGTCCTGGATCGCTCCAGGCTGGCGAAAATCCCTCTGATCAATCTCACAGGCAAGCGCGAACGGGTTTTTTCGGGGGCGCTTGTATTGAGAACATCCAGTAAGTGTTTCATGGCGCGGTCCTTTTGCGGGCAGGTTGTTCATCAATACTGATCCCCCCGTACTGCCCACGACAGACACACCAGTGCTTAATTGTACTGGTTCAGTTAGCCAATAAATAAAACTGTACCTGTGTTTCGCTGGCCCTACTGTATATGTGCTTTCGGTGGTCTCATAACGACAAAACCCGCCGTGGTTTCCCACGACGGGTTTTGTTTGTTCAATTCGGGTTGCTGGCGGTGGACCCTACAGGTCAGAGCCAGCGACGCTACTTAGCGCCAGAACGGCTTGCTCAGCTCTTCGTAGCGTTGTGCTTCGCTAATCCCGGCATCTGCCAGCAAACGCGAATCCAGACGAGCCAATTGATGGCGGCTGGAGATGCGGCGCTGCCACAACATCAGGTTGGCGATAACGCGAAGAGGCATCGAAGCCTGGGTTTTTGCAGCGGTATCTTCGAAGAACAGTTCGGAACTGAGTGTACGTTCCATGGTTGACATCCTTCCGCTTGTGGCGGGATTAGGTAGTGGTTTAACTGATGCCAATGATCCTCTCGTTTGGCCAGTCTCTCTAGATACAGTTCACTTGTATTGTGAGGGACCAGTTAACTGTTAATAGAGGGTGTACTGGTCTAAATTGAGGCAACTGTACCTGTCTGCACCAATATAGAGCAATTATAGGTTTTGAGAGGGGAAGTTGAGGTGTTTAGGCTGAAAAAACACCAGTACAGCAGTACAGTTTTTGCAAGGTTAGGGCGTTGCAATAGCCGGCTGACGAAACTGTGTTTGCGTCAGCCGCTATCTGTACCTTTTACACCGCCAGCATGCGCCCGGTTTCTTCCAGGTTCATGTGCCAGCTCAGGGCCTCGCGCAGGATATGCGGGGTATGGCCGCCCAGTGCACTGGCCGCGGTAAAGTAGTCATTCAGCGCTTGGCGATAATCCGGATGCACACAGTTGTCGATGATCACTCGGGCCCGCTCGCGGGGTGCCAGGCCGCGTAAATCCGCGAGGCCGACTTCGGTAACGAGGATGTCGACGTCATGTTCGGTATGGTCAACGTGACTGACCATCGGCACCACGCTGGAGATTGCGCCGCCCTTGGCGATCGACTTGGTCACAAAAATCGCCAGGTGCGCGTTGCGCGCGAAATCCCCGGAGCCGCCAATGCCGTTCATCATCCGCGTACCGCAGACATGGGTGGAGTTGACGTTGCCGTACAAGTCGAACTCCAGGGCGGTGTTGATACCAATGATACCCAGGCGCCGAACCACTTCCGGGTGGTTGGAGATTTCCTGGGGACGCAGCACCAGTTTGTCTTTATAGCGTTCGAGATTGCCGAAGACATCGGCATTGCGCCGGCTCGACAAGGTGATCGAGCTGCCCGAGGCAAAGCTCAGTTTGCCGGCGTCGATCAGATCGAACGTCGAGTCCTGCAGGACTTCGGAATACATGGTCAGGTCTTCAAACGGCGAATCGATCAGGCCGCACATTACCGAATTGGCGATAGTGCCAATACCGGCCTGCAACGGACCGAGCTTGTTGGTCATACGGCCAGCGGCGACTTCTTCTTTGAAAAAATCAATCAGATGATCAGCGATGGCTTGGGTATCGACGTCTGGTGGCAGTACGGTGGATGCAGAGTCCGGCTGATTGGTGATGACAATCGCCACGATTTTTTCCGGTGGAATCGGGATGGCAGTGCTGCCAATACGATCGTCGACTTTTACCAGAGGGATCGGCGTGCGCGTCGGACGGTACGTCGGTATATAGATGTCATGCAAACCCTCCAGATTCGGGTTGTGCGCAAGGTTGATCTCGACGATCACATGTTTGGCAAAAATGGCGAAGCTTGCCGAGTTGCCGACGGAGGTCGTCGGCACGATATGGCCTTGTTCGGTGATGGCCACGGCTTCAATCACCGCGATGTCAGGCAGTTTGAGCTGCTGGTTGCGCAGTTGCTCCACGGTTTCCGACAAGTGCTGGTCGATGAACATCACTTCGCCGGCGTTGATTGCCTTGCGCAACGTGCTATCGACCTGGAATGGCATGCGCCGAGACAATACGCCGGCTTCGGTCAGCTGTTTATCGAGGTCGTTGCCCAGGCTCGCGCCGGTCATCAAAGTGATTTTCAGAGGTGTGATTTTGGCGCGCTCGGCCAGTGCGTGGGGCACGGCTTTGGCTTCGCCGGCGCGGGTGAAGCCGCTCATGCCGACGGTCATGCCGTCCTCAATCAGAGCAGCAGCGTCAGCGGCGCTCATCACCTTATCCAACAACGAAGGCAAACGAATACGATCACGGTACATGGATTGTTATCTCGGGCAACGGAAGCAAGGTGTGCAGTCTAGTGATTTCAAGAAAATTCCTCCCGCTACCATGGTCGAATGCAGACGACTGATTTAGAGCCTTTGGTCGGGTTTCATGAGGAATAAAAAAACCCCAGCCTACTAAAGGCTGAGGTTTTGGGTATTGCGTTGGAGCAGGTTTTACTCGACGGCTTTAACCATATCTTCGATGACCTTTTTAGCGTCGCCGAACACCATCATGGTTTTATCGAGGTAGAACAGTTCGTTGTCCAGACCGGCATAGCCGCTGGCCATCGAGCGCTTGTTGACGATGATGGTCTTGGCTTTGAACGCCTCAAGAATCGGCATGCCGGCAATTGGCGACTTCGGATCGTTCTTCGCCGCCGGGTTGACCACGTCGTTCGCGCCGAGCACCAACACCACATCGGCCTGGCCGAATTCGGAGTTGATGTCTTCCATCTCGAACACCTGGTCGTAAGGCACTTCGGCCTCGGCCAGCAACACGTTCATGTGGCCCGGCATCCGGCCGGCAACCGGGTGAATCGCGTACTTCACGGTGACGCCGCGATGGGTCAGTTTCTCGGTCAGTTCTTTCAATGCGTGCTGCGCCCGCGCTACCGCCAAGCCGTAGCCTGGCACGATGATCACGGTGTCGGCGTTGGTCAGCAGGAAGGTTGCGTCATCAGCCGAACCGGATTTGACCGGGCGTGCTTCCTTGGCGCCGGCAGGACCCGCGTCGGCCGTATTGCCGAAACCGCCCAGCAGTACATTAAAGAAGGAGCGGTTCATCGCCTTGCACATGATGTACGAGAGGATCGCGCCGCTCGAACCCACCAGCGAACCGGCAATGATCAGCATCGAGTTGTTCAACGAGAAGCCGATACCGGCCGCCGCCCATCCCGAATAGCTGTTGAGCATCGACACCACTACCGGCATGTCGGCGCCGCCAATCGGGATGATGATCAGCACACCCAGCACGAAGGCCAAGGCCAACATCAGCGCGAAGGCACTGAGGTTGCCAGTGAGCATGAAAGCAATGCCGAGTGCCAATGTCGCCAGGCCCAGCACCAGATTCAGTTTGTGCTGGCCGCCGAACTGTACCGGTGCGCCTTGAAACAGGCGGAACTTGTACTTGCCAGACAACTTGCCGAACGCAATCACCGAACCCGAGAAGGTGATCGCACCGATGGCGGCGCCCAGGAACAGCTCCAAACGGTTGCCGGCAGGAATCGAATCACCCAGTTGCTTGACGATGCCCAGCGACTGCGGCTCGACGACGGCGGCGATAGCAATGAACACCGCGGCCAGACCAATCATGCTGTGCATGAAGGCAACCAGTTCCGGCATCTTGGTCATTTCAACGCGTTTGGCCATGATCGAGCCGGCAGTGCCGCCAACCAACAGGCCGACGATGACGTAGCCGATGCCCGCCGTCGCCAGCTCAGCGCCCAGCTTATAGATGAGGCCAACGGTGGTGAGAATGGCCAGACCCATGCCGAGCATGCCGAACAGGTTGCCGCGTCGGGAAGTCGTCGGGTGTGACAGGCCTTTAAGCGCCTGGATAAAGCAGATCGACGCGATCAGGTAGAGCGTCGTGACAAGGTTCATGCTCATTACTTGGGCGCCTCTTCTTTTACTTTCGGGGCTTTTTTCTTGAACATCTCAAGCATCCTGCGGGTGACCAGGAAGCCACCGAATACGTTGACCGCCGCCAGGGCTACGGCCAGGGTGCCCATGGTTTTGCCCAGCGGCGTTACGGTCAACGCCGCTGCCAGCATGGCGCCGACGATCACGATCGCCGAGATGGCGTTGGTGACAGCCATCAATGGTGTGTGCAGTGCAGGTGTAACGTTCCAGACCACGTGGTAACCGACATAAATCGCCAGCACGAAGATGATCAGGTTGTAGATACCGGGGGAGATAAGCTCTTCCATCGTCTGAATCCCTGCTTAGGCGTTTTTGCGGATGACTTGGCCGTCGCGGCACATCAGGCACGCGGCGACGATGTCGTCTTCGAGGTTGATCTCGAACTGGCCTTCCTTGTTGAAGACCAGTTTCAGGAAGTCCAGCAGGTTGCGTGCATACAACGCCGAAGCGTCTGCCGCGACTGCGCCCGCCAGGTTGGTTGGGCCGCAAATGGTTACGCCATTTTCGACAACCACCTGATCGGCCACGGTCAGCGGACAGTTGCCGCCCTGAGCCGCGGCCAGGTCGATGACCACCGAGCCGGGCTTCATCTGGGCCACGGTTTCGGCGCTCAACAGCGTCGGCGCCTTGCGGCCGGGAATCAGTGCGGTGGTGATGACGATGTCGGCCAGTTTGGCGCGCTCGTGCACGGCCACCGCCTGACGCTGCATCCAGCTCGCCGGCATTGGGCGTGCGTAGCCGCCGACACCGACGGCGCATTCACGCTCCTCGTCAGTCTCGTAGGGCACGTCGACGAACTTGGCGCCGAGCGATTCGATTTGCTCTTTTACCGCGGGGCGTACATCAGACGCTTCGATCACCGCACCCAGACGTTTCGCCGTAGCAATTGCCTGCAAACCGGCCACGCCAGCGCCGAGGATCAACACGCGCGCCGCTTTCACGGTGCCTGCAGCGGTCATCAGCATCGGCATGAAGCGTGGGTAGTGATGGGCGGCCAACAACACGGCTTTATAACCGGCGATGTTGGCTTGCGACGACAGCACATCCAGGCTCTGGGCGCGAGAAGTCCGCGGTGCGGCCTCCAGCGCGAACGCGGTAATGCCGCACTCGGCCATCTTGGCGATGGTTTCATTGCTGAACGGATTGAGCATTCCCACCACAACGGTGCCGCTCTTTATCAGCGCCAGTTCGTTGTCGCTGGGCGCGACCACCTTGAGAATCAGTTCTGCACCAAACGCATCGTTGGCGCTGCCAATCGTTGCGCCTGCCGCTTCATAAGCACTGTCGACAACACTGGCAGTAACGCCGGCGCCGGTTTGTACAGTGACTTTATGACCTTGGCCGATCAGCTTCTTGATGGTTTCCGGGGTTGCAGCAACCCGCGTTTCACCCGTCTGGGTTTCGAGAGGAACACCAATGTGCACGTCAAATCTCCTGCGTGATCTTATTGAGTAAACCCATGCACTACGGATGGTGCAGCTGGGGCGGCCGATCAGCACGATCCCGCCAAATCAGGGCGGGGCGCGGCATTTTGCAGGCGAACTTTGTGGCCTTCAAGGGATTATGATGCGTGACGGAAAATTAACTACAAGTCACCCCGTGACCGAATGTCGCAACCAAACAGTTAAATCCCTTATATAACGTGGCTTGTAAGCGGTTTATCCGAATTTAAAGAATTTATTCATCGGCTGGGTGAATGGCCGTCCATAGCGACGGAACTAGAGGCTCAACGCCACGCCATCCGGCGCTTGTGGGACGTTTGTACCGTCTATGAGTACAGTCTGTTTAAATGCGACAAATAGTTATATCTGTAGGGCTTTTGATTTTCTGACTACGAGGTCAGTAAACTCCGCGAGCCTTTATTCTTCAAGGCTGTAGCTGTGCGCTTGCCCCATCAGCCAATCGCGGAAAGCCTTCAAAGACGCCGATTCGACTTTTCGCTCGGGAATCATCAAGTAATAAGCCTTGATACTGGATAACGCCTGAGTGTTCGCAATCACCAGCCGCTTCTCGGCCAATTCACGTTGAATAAGGAATGGCGGAATCAGTGCGACACCCATGTCGTGCATCGCCGCTTGAGCAAGCATGGAGAATAGCTCGTACCTTGGACCTGTCATGTCGCGAGGGATATTCAAGCCCTGCGAGTTGAACCACTGTCGCCAGGCATAGGGTCGCGTGGTTTGCTGCAGCAGCGGCAATTCGGCAATTCTATCGGCGCTTAGTCGAGTCTCTCTTTGCAGTAGGTTGGGACTGCACACCGGCATCGGATTTTCGCCCATCAGCCTGTGGGATTCAGTACCGGACCAATCCGCGTCGCCGAAATAAATAGCCGCGTCGAAGTGGGTGTCGGCGAACAGAAAGGGCCGCGTGCGGTTGGTCAGGTTGACTGTCACTTCGGGATGCTTCTGCTGAAAGTCCTTCAGTCTGGGCAGCAGCCACTGAGTACCAAAAGTGGGGACCACAGCAAGTTCGATGACGTTGGCACCTTGCTGGCCCATGATCGACAAGGTGTCTCGTTCGACAGCATCCAGTTGCGTAGCGACTCGGCGGCTGTAAGACAGGCCGGCCTCCGTCAGTTTGACCCCGCGTCGTGAACGTCGAAACAACTCCACGCTGAGGAACTCTTCCAGGCTGGCAATCTGCCGGCAAATCGCCCCTTGAGTCAGCGAAAGCTCCTGCGCGGCTTTGGTAAAACTCTCATGACGTGCGGCCGCTTCAAAGCTGATCAGGGCGGTGGTGCTGGGTATCTTCCTGCGCATGTACTCCA
This sequence comes from Gordonia sp. IEGM753, assembly GCF_050321825.1. Classification (NCBI taxonomy): domain Bacteria; kingdom Bacillati; phylum Actinomycetota; class Actinomycetes; order Mycobacteriales; family Gordoniaceae; genus Gordonia; species Gordonia sp. IEGM753. The sequence goes on along the minus strand of NZ_JBNQGB010000003.1, from coordinate 2,946 downwards.
ACCTCACTAATACATCGTAAAAAGGTGGTTTTGCGACGTTTCGGAGTGAGAAATTATCACAACAGTATGCAAAATCCTCGTTTGCGGTGACGCATCACCCGGCCTAGGATCAGTCCACGTTATTTGACCCGATTCGAGAGGACTTATTCATGGCCGGTAAAGCTAGCTTCAACTGGATCGATCCGCTGCTGCTGGATCAACAGCTCACCGAAGAAGAGCGCATGATTCGCGACACTGCTGAGCAATTTGCTCAGCAGAAGCTGGCGCCGCGTGTGCTCGAAGCTTTCCGACATGAAAAGACTGACCCGGCAATCTTCCGCGAAATGGGAGAAGTAGGTCTGTTGGGCGCGACCATTCCCGAGCAGTACGGCGGTAGTGGTTTGAATTACGTCAGCTACGGTCTGATTGCTCGTGAGGTTGAGCGGGTCGACTCGGGCTATCGATCGATGATGAGTGTTCAGTCTTCGCTGGTAATGGTGCCCATCAACGAATTTGGTACTGAAGCCCAGAAGCAAAAATACCTGCCAAAACTGGCGACCGGCGAGTGGATCGGTTGCTTCGGCCTGACCGAGCCTAACCATGGTTCCGATCCGGGCGCGATGATCACTCGTGCACGTAAGGTCGAGGGCGGTTATAGCCTGACCGGCAGCAAGATGTGGATCACCAACAGTCCGATTGCCGATGTGTTTGTGGTTTGGGGCAAAGACGATGCGGGTGACATTCGCGGCTTCGTTCTGGAGAAGGGTTGGAAGGGCCTGAGCGCTCCTGCAATCCATGGCAAGGTTGGCCTGCGTGCATCCATCACCGGTGAAATCGTCATGGACAACGTGTTCGTTCCTGAAGAGAACATCTTCCCGGACGTCCGTGGTTTGAAAGGCCCTTTTACCTGCCTTAATTCTGCACGTTACGGCATTTCCTGGGGTGCGCTGGGTGCCGCCGAGTTCTGCTGGCACACCGCACGCCAGTACACGCTCGATCGCCAGCAGTTCGGTCGCCCATTGGCCGCCACTCAGTTGATCCAGAAAAAACTGGCCGACATGCAGACCGAAATCACCATGGCGCTGCAAGGGTGCCTGCGCCTGGGCCGTATGAAAGATGAAGGCACGGCGGCAGTCGAGATTACCTCGATGATGAAGCGCAACTCCTGTGGCAAGTCTCTGGACATCGCTCGTATGGCGCGTGACATGTTGGGTGGTAACGGTATTTCCGACGAGTTCGGCGTTGCCCGCCACTTGGTCAACCTTGAAGTGGTGAATACCTATGAAGGTACACATGACGTCCATGCGCTGATCCTTGGTCGCGCGCAGACCGGCATTCAAGCGTTCTATTAATAGGAGAACGGCCATGGGCGCGCTTTCGCATTTACGGGTACTGGATTTATCGCGGGTGCTCGCCGGGCCTTGGGCCGGGCAAATTCTCGCGGACCTTGGCGCTGAAGTGATCAAGGTAGAGCGCCCGGGCAATGGTGATGACACGCGCGCCTGGGGGCCTCCTTTTCTGAAAGACGCTTATGGCGAGAACACCAGCGAAGCGGCGTATTACTTGTCTGCTAATCGCAACAAGCAATCCGTCACCATCGATTTCACGCGCCCGGAAGGCCAGCAGCTGGTGCGTGAATTGGCTGCCAAGTCGGACATCTTGATCGAGAATTTCAAGGTGGGCGGCTTGGCCGCTTATGGGTTGGACTATGCGTCGTTGAAGGCACTCAATCCGAATCTGATCTATTGCTCAATCACCGGTTTCGGTCAGACCGGGCCGTACGCCAAGCGTGCGGGCTATGACTTCATGATTCAGGGGTTGGGCGGCTTGATGAGTCTGACTGGCCGCCCGGAGGGAGATGAGGGTGCCGGGCCGGTGAAAGTCGGCGTGGCGCTGACAGATATTCTGACGGGGCTTTATTCAACGGTAGCGATTCTAGCGGCGCTTGCGCACCGCAATAATGAAGGTGGCGGTCAGCATATAGATATGGCGCTGCTGGATGTGCAGGTGGCTTGCCTGGCCAATCAGGCGATGAACTACCTGACCACAGGCAATGCGCCTAAGCGCCTGGGGAATGCTCATCCGAACATCGTGCCTTATCAGGACTTTCCAACGGCGGATGGTGATTTCATCCTTACCGTGGGAAATGATGGGCAGTTCCGCAAATTTGCGGAGGTGGCTGGCCAGCCGCAGTGGGCAGATGACCCACGCTTTGCAACCAACAAGCTGCGCGTGGCGAACAGGGTGTTGCTGATTCCGCTGATCCGCCAGGCCACCGTGTTCAAGACCACAGCTGAGTGGGTTGTGCAGTTGGAACAGGCTGGCGTGCCTTGCGGGCCGATTAATGACCTGGCCCAAGTGTTTGCCGATCCTCAGGTCAAGTCGCGTGGGTTGGCGATCGAGTTGCCGCACGTATTGGCTGGAAGGGTGCCCCAGGTAGCGAGTCCAATACGGCTGTCGGAAACGCCGGTCGAATACCGCAATGCGCCTCCCTTGCTAGGTGAGCATACGTTGGAGGTTCTGCAGCGGGTGCTGGGTCTGGAGGCAAGCGCGGTGGCAGCGTTCAAGGATGCGGGAGTGCTCTGAGGGTTTCTTCTATATAGAGGGGCGAAACATAGAGGGGCGAAACGGGTTCGTTTCCGACGTTGCGCAAGTTATTGAAAGAAAAGCGTAATTAGGTGTTGACGGGAAATCCTGGACGTCTATAATTCGCCCCACTTCCGGCGCAGTCGAAACGGAAAACTCCTTGGTAAACAATGAGTTACGCAGTTTTCGGCAGTGAGTTGCTTCAGGTCATCGAAGCCGAAAGGGAGTTGAAAAAGAGGTGTTGACAGCAGCGAGTAACGCTGTAGAATTCGCCTCCCGCTGACGAGAGATCGAAAGCGCAAGTGGTTGAAGTTGTTGAAGAAACCTTCGAAAACTTCTGAAAATAACCACTTGACAGCAACAGAGGCTGCTGTAGAATGC
>NZ_JBNQGB010000002.1:762096-864894 GCF_050321825.1 Gordonia sp. IEGM753 | reverse complement strand
TGGGGCCTGTTCCAGCCACAGATTCCGTGTGCGCCAGAGATCCCCTGTGGGAGCGAGCCTGCTCGCGATGGCGTTAACTCAGTCAACATCATCGTCGCTATAAGACCGCTATCGCGAGCAGGCTCACTCCCACATTGGGGCCTGTTCCAGCCACAGATTCCGTGTGCGCCAGAGATCCCCTGTGGGAGCGAGCCTGCTCGCGATGGCGTTAACTCAGTCAACATCATCGTCGCTATAAGACCGCTATCGCGAGCAGGCTCACTCCCACATTGGGGCCTGTTCCAGCCACAGATTCCGTGTGCGCCAGAGATCCCCTGTGGGAGCGAGCCTGCTCGCGATGGCGTTAACTCAGTCAACATCATCGTCGCTATAAGACCGCTATCGCGAGCAGGCTCACTCCCACATTGGGGCCTGTTCCAGCCACAGATTCCGTGTGCGCCAGAGATCCCCTGTGGGAGCGAGCCTGCTCGCGATGGCGTTAACTCAGTCAACATCATCGTCGCTGTAATACCGCTATCGCGAGCAGGCTCACTCCCACATTGGGGCCTGTTCCAGTCACAGATTCCGTGTGCCACGTAAATCTCCTGTGGGAGCGAGCCTGCTCGCGATGGCGTTGGACCAGTCAACATCAGTATCCCTGGAGCCGATTGACGATTGGCCGCGTCGGTGCAAATTCCGTAACATCCGCTGTCTTCTTTCCTGCTGTGTCTAATCATCCATGAAACCACAACGCCTGCGCGCCGATGTCCTGGCAGGGCTCACGACTTCTTTTGCCTTGTTACCCGAATGCATCGCTTTTGCGCTGGTGGCTCATCTCAATCCATTGATGGGCCTTTACGGTGCTTTCATCATCTGCACACTGACCGCCCTTTTCGGCGGGCGGCCGGGCATGGTGTCTGGCGCGGCCGGTTCGATGGCGGTGGTGATCGTGGCGTTGGTGGTGCAGCACGGCGTGCAGTATTTGCTGGCGACGGTGTTGCTCGGCGGGCTGATCATGCTGGCGTTCGGCTTGCTGAAACTCGGCAAACTGGTGCGCATGGTGCCGCACCCGGTGATGCTCGGTTTCGTCAACGGCCTGGCGATCATCATCGCGCTGGCTCAGCTCGAACACTTCAAGATTGGCGACACCTGGCTCAGCGGCACGCCGTTGTACGTGATGAGCGGGTTGGTGGTGTTGACCATGGCCATTGTCTATCTGCTGCCGCGCCTGACGCGCACTGTTCCACCGGCGCTGGTGGCGATTCTTGGCGTTGGGCTGGCGGTGTATCTGCTCGGCTTGCCGACGCGCACCTTGGGCGACATGGCGCACATCGCCGGTGGCCTGCCGACACTTGCCCTGCCCGATATTCCATGGAGCCTGGACACATTGCGAATCATTGCGCCCTACGCAATGGTGATGGCGCTGGTTGGTCTGCTCGAAACCCTGTTGACGCTGAACCTCACCGATGAGATCACCGAGAGCCGAGGCTTCCCGGATCGCGAGTGCGTGGCACTGGGTGCGGCGAACATGGTCTCCGGTGTGTTTGGTGGCATGGGCGGTTGCGCGATGATCGGGCAAACCGTGATCAACCTCAGCTCCAGTGGTCGTGGTCGCCTGTCCGGTGTGGTAGCCGGGGTGATGATTTTGCTGTTCGTGCTGTTTCTATCGCCGTTTATCGAGCGCATTCCACTCGCCGCGCTGGTAGGCGTGATGTTCGTGGTGTCGCAGCAGACGTTTGCCTGGGCTTCATTGCGAGTGCTGAACAAAGTCCCGCTCAATGACGTACTGGTCATCGTCGCCGTGACGGTGATTACGGTGTTCACCGACCTGGCGACCGCAGTGCTGTGCGGGATCATCATCGCGGCGCTCAACTTTGCGTGGCAGCAGGCTCGCCAGCTCTATGCCGACAGTCACCTGGAAGCCGACGGCAGCAAACTCTATCGCGTACACGGCACGCTGTTTTTCGCCTCGACCACACCTTTTCTGAATCAGTTCGACCCGGCCAGCGACCCGCCCAACGTGACGCTCGATTGTCGCCACCTGAGTTTCGTCGACTACTCGGCAATCGCTGCGCTGAACGCCCTGCGCGAGCGCTATACCAAGGCAGGCAAGCACCTACGGGTGCTGCATTTGTCTGAACGGTGCAAGAAATTGCTCAAGCGCGCCCGCGTCAATCACGACTGATGCCCGATTGAGGGCAGGCGCGATGTAAATTCGCCTGCCCGATTTTCATATTCCCCGACCGCGCATACCTCCTGGCGACAACTCTTATCCCTGCACGAAAATTACTTTCACCTCGTTTGAAAATCACCTCTCGAAATGATTTATGAGTTTCACAACCCATTCGACGTGACCCTTTCGAGGAGTACCGCATGACCGCCACTTTCGGCTATTGGCTGCTTGTGTATGCCGCCGTCGCCATCATCGCGCTGATCGTTCTGATCGCTCGTTACCGACTTAATCCGTTCATCGTCATCACCCTGATTTCCATCGGCCTGGGCTTGTTGGCCGGGATGCCGGCGTCCGGCGTGGTGGGGGCTTTCGAGGCGGGCGTTGGCAAGACACTTGGCCATATCGCATTGGTGGTCGCGCTGGGCACGATGCTCGGCAAAATGATGGCCGAATCCGGCGGCGCCGAGCAAATGGCCCGTACGCTGATCAATCGCTTCGGTGAGAAGAACGCACATTGGGCGATGGTTTGCATTGCCTTCCTGGTGGGTTTGCCGTTGTTCTTCGAAGTCGGTTTTGTGTTGCTGGTGCCGATTGCCTTTACCGTGGCGCGACGCGTGGGCGTGTCGATTCTGATGGTCGGTTTGCCGATGGTCGCTGGGCTGTCGGTGGTCCATGCGCTGGTGCCACCGCACCCGGCCGCAATGCTGGCGGTGCAGGCTTATCAGGCATCGGTCGGGCAGACGCTGCTGTATGCGATTTTGATCGGCATTCCCACCGCGATCATCGCCGGGCCCTTGTACGCCAAATTCATTGTGCCGCGTATTCATTTGCCGGCTGATAACCCGCTGGAGCGGCAGTTCCTGGACCGCGAGCCGCGTGCGCGTTTGCCGGGGTTTGGCATCACCATTGCCACCATTTTGTTGCCAGTGGTGCTGATGTTGATCGGAGGCTGGGCTAACCTGATTTCCACGCCGGGCAGTGGCTTCAACCAGTTTTTATTGTTCATCGGCAATTCGGTCATTGCCTTGCTGTTGGCCACGCTGCTCAGTTTCTGGACCCTCGGTATCGCCCAGGGTTTCAGCCGTGAATCGATCCTCAAATTCACCAACGAATGCCTGGCGCCGACTGCCAGTATCACCTTGCTGGTCGGCGCGGGTGGCGGCTTGAACCGGATCCTGGTGGACGCCGGCGTCACCGACCAGATCGTCAGCCTGGCCCACGAATTCCACTTGTCACCACTGATCATGGGCTGGCTGTTTGCCGCGTTGATGCGCATTGCTACCGGCTCTGCCACCGTGGCGATGAGCACCGCTTCTGGCATTGTGGCGCCGGTGACCATTGGTCTGGGTTATCCGCATCCGGAGTTGTTGGTACTGGCGACAGGCGCGGGGTCGGTTATCTTTTCCCATGTGAATGACGGTGGCTTCTGGTTGATCAAGGAATACTTCAACATGACCGTTGCCCAGACCTTCAAGACCTGGACGGTACTTGAGACATTGATCTCAGTTGTTGCGTTCGGTCTGACCGTGGGCCTTTCCTACCTGATTTAGCCGGAGCAGACAGCCATGGACATCCTCTACCAGATTCGCGTTCGCCAGGATTCCTTCAGCGCCGGCGAAGGGCGCATCGCTCGGCTGATGCTGGACGACACCGGATTTGCCTCTTCGGCGAGCCTCGACGAGTTGGCGCTGCGAGCCGAAGTCAGCAGTGCCACGCTCTCAAGGTTTGCACGCACAGTGGGTTGCCGCGACTTGCGTGACTTGCGCCTGCAACTGGCTCAGGCCAGTGGCGTCGGCAGCCGCTTTCTCGACCCGACCGGAACGCCCGAGCAATCGGCGTTTTACGGGCAGATTCTCGGGGATATCGAGTCGACGCTGCGCAAGCACCTGTCAGCATTCGATGAGTCACGCTTCGCCGACGCCGTAAAACTGCTGAGCAAATCGCGGATGACCCACGCGTTCGGCATGGGCGGCTGTTCAACCTTGTGCAGCGACGAATTGCAGGTGCGCCTGGTGCGCTTCGGCTACCCGATTGCGGTGTGCCACGACCCGGTGATGATGCGCGTCACCGCCGCCAGCCTCGGTCCGGAAAATGCTGTCATCGCCTGCTCGCTGACCGGCCTGACGCCTGAGTTGCTGGAAGTGGTGACGCTGGCCCGCAACTACGGCGCACGCATTCTGGCGATCACTCGCGCCGACTCGCCGCTGGCGCAATTGGCCGATGTGCTGTTGCCGCTGCAAGGCGTCGAAACCTCGTTCATCTATAAACCCACGGCGGCGCGCTACGGCATGTTGCTGGCCATCGACGTGCTCGCCACCGAGCTTGCACTGGTCAATCCTGAACACAATCAAGAGCGTCTGCGGCGGATCAAACTCGCCCTCGACGATTACCGCGGCGGCGACGATCACTTGCCGCTGGGAGACTGACATGAAGTACGACACGCTGATCCGCAATGCCCTGATCATTGACGGTAGCAACACCCAAGGTTATCGCGCTGACATTGCACTTCTGAACGGGCGCATCGAGCGCATTGGTGATCTGCACGACGCCAGCGGCAGCGATGAAGTCGACGCCGCTGGCCGGGTCTTGGCGCCTGGGTTTATCGACGTTCACACCCACGACGACACAGTGGTCATCCGCCAACCGCAGATGCTTCCCAAGCTCAGCCAAGGGGTCACCACGGTGATCGTCGGCAATTGCGGGATCAGTGCCTCGCCCGTCGAATTGCGTGGCGATCCGCCAGACCCGATGAACCTGCTGGGCACTGCGGCGGCGTTTGTTTACCCGCGCTTCAGTGACTACCGCGCCGCCGTCGAAGCGGCGAATACCACGCTGAATGTGGCCGCACTGGTCGGCCACACCGCGTTGCGCAGCAATCACCTCGACGACCTGTTTCGCACGGCCACGCCGCACGAAATCAGCGCGATGCGCGAGCAATTGCGCGACAGTCTGCAGGCCGGTGCATTGGGGTTATCCACAGGCCTCGCTTACGCCAGCGCTTTCTCGGCTTCCACCGATGAGGTCATGCAATTGACTGAAGAGCTGACGGCATTCGGCGCGGTCTACACCACACATTTGCGCAGTGAGTTCGAGCCGGTGCTGGAGGCCATGGACGAGGCGTTTCAGATCGGGCGTCATGCCAACACCCCGGTGATTATTTCCCACCTCAAATGCGCCGGCGCTGGCAACTGGGGACGCAGTCCGCAACTGTTGGCATCTTTGGAACAGGCCGCGAAAACCCACCCCGTGGGCTGCGACTGCTATCCGTATGCGGCGAGTTCTTCAACGCTGGACCTCAAGCAAGTCACCGACGCGCATCGCATCACCATCACCTGGTCCACGCCGCACCCGCACATGGGCGGTCGGGATCTGATCGACATTGCTGCCGAATGGGGCGTGTCGTTGCTCGATGCGGCCAGCCGATTGCAACCGGCCGGCGCGGTGTATTACGGAATGGACGAAGCGGATGTACGACGGATTCTCGCGCACCCGTTGTCGATGGTCGGCTCTGACGGCTTGCCCGAAGACCCGTTTCCGCATCCACGGTTATGGGGCGCATTCCCCCGGGTACTCGGGCATTTCAGCCGCGATGTCGGGCTGTTTCCGCTGCACACGGCCGTGCACAAAATGACCGGGCTCTCGGCTGCGCGATTTGGCTTGAAGGGCCGTGGTGAAATTCGTCAAGGCAACTGGGCGGATCTGGTGATGTTCAACCCGGCGACCATCCGTGATGTAGCGGATTTCAACAATCCGCAACAGTCGGCCGAAGGCATTGACGGGGTCTGGGTCAACGGTGTGCTGAGCTACAGCCAAGGCCAGGCGAACGGCAAAAGGGCAGGGCGGTTTTTGGCGCGTGAAGGGGATTTGCGCCAAGGGTTTACCCAGTGAACTGTCGAGTACACAACGCTGCTGGCGAGTGCTGAAGCGCAGTGGCGAACAGCGTCGATGGCTGATGCACAGATTGCCGCCATTTGTCGAAGACATGGCGCGCCGATTGCGACCTGCAATGTGCGGGATTTCGAGTTTTCGGGGGTAGAGGTAATCAATCCCTGGGATGCCTGATGTTGTCGGTGAGCTGCTCCAGGTAATCAAAAAGCGTCAGCCCATCGTTCAGAAGGGCTGACGCTAATTTGAAGGGCTTCGACGGTTTATACCCGGAAGTGGCTGACCATCATCTGCAACTGATTGCCCAACCTTGCCAGTTCAACACTGGATTTAGCGGTTTCGTCGCTGGCGGCGGCGGTCTGTTCGGACACATCGCGCACGTTGACGATGCTGCGGCTGATCTCTTCGGCCACAGCGCTTTGCTGCTCGGCGGCAGCAGCGATTTGCTGGTTCATCGACTGGATGTTGGACACCGTACGAGTGATGTTTTCCAGCGACACGCCAGCCTTGCGGGTCAACGCCACGCTGCTGTCGGTGAGGGTGCGGCTGTTGTTCATCACCAGTGACACTTGTTGAGTGCCGTTCTGCAAACCAGCCACCAGGCCTTCGATTTCCTCGGTGGATTTTTGCGTGCGCTGGGCCAGGCCACGGACTTCGTCAGCCACCACCGCAAAGCCACGACCCGCCTCACCCGCGCGAGCCGCTTCAATGGCGGCGTTAAGGGCCAGCAGGTTGGTTTGTTCGGCGACGGCTTTGATCACGTCCATCACGCTACCGATCTTGTCGCTTTCCTGTTGCAACACGCTCATGGCTTCGGTGGACCGCGCCACCTCGCAGGCCAGGCGTTCGATCTGGGCAATGGCTTCGTTGACGACTTTGTCACCCGCGCGAGCTTCGCCGTCGGCGGCAGCTGCAGCCTGGGAGGCCTGTTCGGCATTACGCGCGACTTCTTGCACCGTGGCGGTCATCTCGTGCATTGCGGTGGCAACCTGATCGGTTTCAATCTTCTGGCTGTTCACGCCGGCGCTGGTTTGCTCGGTCACGGCGGACAGCTCTTCGGCAGCGCTGGCGATCTGGGTGACGCCGTCACGAATGCCGCTGATCAAGTCTCGCAGGGTCACGCCCATGCGTGCGATGCCTTGTTGCAATACGCCGAGTTCGTCGCGGCGGGTTACCTGAACGTCCTGGGACAAATCACCACTGGCGATGCGTTCGACTACCGCTAACGTGTCGCGCAGCGGGCGGGTGATTTGACGGGTGATGATCACGGCAGCGATCACGCCCACCAACAAAGCGAGCAAGGTGCTGATCAGTTGCAGTGTGCGGGCCTGGGCACTTTCGGCATCGCGGCGGTCGAGCTGAATCTGATACAGCTGATCGCTCAGGGCAACGATTGTGTTGCCTTGGTCCGTCATTTCCTTGCGCGCCTGCACCGTGTCGTTGCTGGCGGTTTTGTACGCCTGCAGAGCGTTGCGGTAGTTGCTCAGCGCGGTTTCCAACTGGCGCAACGCGTCCAGTTGCGTATCAGCGAATTGGGCATTCAATGGCTTGAGGCTGGCAATTGCCACGTCGAGTTGGCTGGCGGCTCTCTGCTCGGTGTCGGCGTTGGTGTTGGCGGTGTAAGCGCGCACTTCATACCGCGTCAGCATGAACGCTTCCTTGGCGGCGGTAATCGCCTGGAATTGTTCGAAACGCTGATCGCTCGCGGGTGCCTGCTGCACGCGATTGGCGATAGCATCGATCAGCGCGTAGGCCGTATCGGCATTCGTACCCATGGCATCGCGGGCACTGTTGCCGGTGCGATAGGCACTGCGCATCTTGTTTAGCGATGCCTGGTACGCCGCAATGATTGCGCTTTGCTCTTTGAGCAACTTGAGGTTGTCGGGGCTCTTGAAACTCGACAACAACGATTGTTGCTGAGCGGCAAATGCGTCGAGCGTGGTTTGCACGTTTTGGGCAGCGGTTTCGTCGCCATTTGTCAGCATGTACTGCAAGCGAACCACGCGTAATTTGGTCAGGCCGGTGTTGAGCTGGGTGATGTCGCTCATCCAGTTGCTGCGGTCGATCAAACTGCCAAGACTCGTCCAGCCAGTCAGGGCGAGCACGCAGGTCAGTGCCAAAACCAGGCCAAAGCCCAGGCCCAGTTTCATGTTCACGCTGATGTTGCCAAACCAGCTATTCATCAAAATCCTCCAGAAACGTTTTGCTTCTTGATCGTTGGTGGGCTGGAAGATTGTTGTTTTTGATAGCCAGCAAGGTAGGTAGAACGACTGTATCGGCCGCAATCCCTGGAGCTGAAAGGTTTTTGCTGGGGCACTGCCGAGCGCCGCGATCTTTCGGTGGGTCTTAAGCTTTTTTTCACATGCATTTCACTGTTAGCCGACGTCTGCCTCTCTACTCTCTCGGCATCTAATGACAGTGGTACGTGCCGTCGGGGGCGGTTTGATGTGCAATTGAGACTGAGCCTGTTCGGTATAAAACGCTCGATTGATCTGAGCCGTCTGACCCGATATCGCAATGCGGCGGTCATCATTGCGTCGGCGCTGCTGGTGATTCCGTTGACGGTCTGGCTGCTGCAACCCGCCGCCGTACCGGACCTGGCCCACGGCAATGTCGCCGGCGCCAGGGCATTGGTTAACGGTTGGGCGAATGGCGACATGATTGCGCTGGTGCGCCACGTCGAACGTTGCGATCACTCCAAGGCTGTCTGCCTCAAGGGCGACGATGGCATCACCGATCGCTCGCGCAGTGTTGCAGTCAGCGTCGGTGCGCAATTTGAAAAGTTGGGATTGGCCCGTGCCGATGTCTATAACAGTCCGACGTTGCGTACGGAGCAAACCGCCGCTTTCATGTTCAACACCGCAAGCGCGAATGACGATTGGTTGTTTAACTGCAGCGGCACGATATTGCGCGACGCCCTGGCGCACAAAGTGCCTGGGCGTAACCTGATTCTGGTCACTCACAGTGAATGCATGGATGAACTTCAGAAAGAACTGAAGTTGCCCACCTCGGACCTCGGTTATGGCGCCTCGCTGTTTGTGTCTGCCGCCGTAGCTCAAGCCCCGCGCATGCTGGGTTTTGTTGAAGCTTCGGACTGGCGCTCGGTAACAACCGAATGAGCGATGCTCACTTCCCTTTGAATCAGGACACCGCATGCTGACTTCTTCCCGCTACCGCTTTTATTGGGCTAACTTCGGCATACCGCTATTTTGCGCGGCGGTGGTTTTCCTGCTGTTCGACATGACCAAAATCGACATTGCGTTCAGTAATCTGTTTTATGACCCCAGCACACATTCCTTCCCGCTCGACAATGTTTACTTCTTTGAAAGGCTCACCCACAAATGGGCGCGGATCATTCCGAACTGGACGGCTGAAATTGCCCTGATTGGCGCGATGCTGTCGTTTGTCTGGCCATTTATAAACGCGCAGAAACATCCTCGCTTCAGCAACTTTCTGGAGCGGAGCAAAGCAGCCTCGGTGCTTCGATTCGCTTATGAGCATCGTCGGGATTTTCTGTTTGTGGTGTTCGCGTTCGCCATTTGTACCGGCGTTATTCATTTCCTCAAGTCGCACACCAGCGTTTACTGCCCGATTGAAACGACGCTTTACGGTGGGAAAATTGCCCACATGGAGTGGTACAACAACTTCCAGTTATTCCGCGAGGCGGGCGATGGTCGTTGCTGGCCGGGCGGCCACGCTTCTGGCGGTTTCACCATGCTCGCTTTGTATTTCGTCGCGCGTCGTTACCGCTGGCGCTTTTCGAAAGCGGTGATGTACGGCTCGCTGTTGCTCGGTTTTATCTATGGCACCACGCGCGTGCTGCAAGGCTGGCATTACATGTCCCACACGTTCTGGGCCGGAATCTTCGTATGGCTTGCGTGTTTGCTGACGGCGCTGGCGTTTTACGGACGTGCGCGGCTGGATCAGCCGGTGCTGAAAAAGAATGAACAGCCGGTGTTTGTGGCTGAAGTTCAGCAGGTCAGTATTCCAAACGTCTCCACAAATCTGTAGGCGTGCCGGATGGGTCGTGTTTGCGCAAATTCTGTAGGAAACCGGCTTGCCGGTGATGGCGATTCCGAAGACGTCATCGCTGGCAAGCCAGACTCCTACAGGTCTATGCGTGCCGGATGGGTGGCGTTTGCGCAGATCCTGTAGGAAACCGGCTTGCCGGTGATGGCGATTCCGAAGACGTCATCGCTGGCCAGCCAGACTCCTACAGGTCTATGCGTGCCGGATGGGTGGTGTTTGCGCAAATCCTGTAGGAAACCGGCTTGCCGGTGATGGCGATTCCGAAGACGCCATCGCTGGCAAGCCAGACTCCTACAGGTCTATGCGTGCCGGATGGGTGGTGTTTGCGCAAATCCTGTAGGAAACCGGCTTGCCGGTGATGGCGATTCCGAAGACGTCATCGCTGGCAAGCCAGACTCCTACAGGTCTATGCGTGCCGGATGGGTCGTGTTTGCGCAAATTCCGTAGGAAACCGGCTTGCCGGTGATGGCGATTGCGAACATCGATGACGCAACCTCACTCCCCCACAAAGTAATAAGGCTGACGCCCGACCGTCATGGTCTTCAACACTTTCAGTGGTGCAGGTGGTTCAGCGTCGCCTGCCATCACTGCGACGTTGGACGGTGAGGCACTTAGAAACTCATGCAGCTGCGCTTCGGTATCCAGCCCCTTCAGCACACTTTGCGTATAGAACACACTGGCGCCACCCACGCGTTCATTGGCCTGAAACATGGCGACGTGTTTGCCCTCGGCTTGCATCGTTTGAATGTGCGTGGTCAGCGGCAGGAAGGACAATGTGCGGTCCGCGTGCGGCATCGCCCACTGCGCGGCGGCGAGGTAGCTGACAATCACTGCGCCAATCACACCCATGGCCAAGCCTTGGCGATGACGCGCAATGCGGCGCAACACGCTGGAAGCGCCTTCGTAAGCGTTCAACCTTTCGTAAAGCACTCGCGCGTATTCGGCAGCAATCACTGCGGCGGCAGGCGTCATCGACATCAGGTAAACGGTGCGCTTGCTCGACGCCAGCGTCAGCATCACGAATTGCGCGAGTATCCACAGGGTGAAAAACAGCAAGTAACGATTGGCCACCAGGCTTTTGCGAAAGTGCCACAGCCCGAGATAGACCAGGATGTTCCACGGTAGAAAGGCTTGCGGCAGTTTGGCCAGGTAATAATAAAAAGGCTCGTAGTGCCCGGCCTCGACGAACGAACCACTGAAGCGCCCAACGCTGTTGGTCAGCAGCACTTCGGCCAGCGCTTGCATGCCGCCGCGCTGATAAAGCACGGCCAGCCAGATCATCAACGGTATCAAACCCAGCAGCGTCAACAGCCCGGGCCGTAACCAGTCGCGAAGCTTCAGGCGTTTGTCGATCAGGCTCTCGACCAGCAAATACGCAAATATCACCACGCCCGGCATCGCCAGTCCCAGCACGCCTTTACTCAACGTCGCGATGGCGATGCCGGCGACAAACAACATCGCGTTGCCTGCTGTTGAATGTCGCAGCCCTTGAAAAAACGCCAGCAGCGCCAGGGTTACGCCGAGGGCGAGCAAGGCGTCCTCACCCACACCGCGCACATTGCTCCAGTAACTGGCCATGGTTGCCAGCAGGATACCCGCCGTCCAGGCAATGGCTTTTGGCCGACCGAAGCGACGCAGCATCGCGTACAGGATCATCACGCTGAAGAGCCCGGCGAATGCCGACGCCAACCGCACAGCCCACGGCGTGCCACCGAATACACGGATTGCACTGGCGTCGATCCAGAGACTCAGCGGCGGCTTTTCCAGGAACGGTTCGCCGAACAGGCGCGGCGTAACCCAATCGTTGTCCAAGTGCATTTCCATGGCGATGCCGGCGACGCGGGCCTCGGTAGAACCTTGCAGTTGGTGATTGCCCAGCGCGAAGAAAAAAAGCAGGGCGGCAAGCAGAAACAGTGAAGTGGCGGGACGCGACATAGGCTTCTTGCTACCAGCGAAATGGACCGGGAGGCCAGAGCATACGGGGTGAATACTTAACAAATTGTGAACGTTGTGAAAAAAAATTTTGCGCAGTGCGGTGCACAGCAATGGGTGGGTTTTGGAATACTTAAAACGCCAGCGGCAATGTGACGATGAAGGTACTGCCTTCGCCGTCGCCGTCACTCGAACCGACGACCGTGCCGCCATGCGCTTCGACCAATTCGCGAACAACGGTCAAGCCAATTCCCAGGCCCGCGCCGTTGAAACCTACAGCGTGAACGTCCTGCACAAAAGGCTCGAATATGAACGGCAGCGCCTTGGCTGAAATACCGATGCCGGTATCGCGGATGCTTAGCCGCAACAGATCGCCTTCGGTGGTGACCGCCAAAGTGACAGTGCCGCCGGCCGGTGTGTACTTGGCGGCGTTACCCAGTAGGTTGCCGAGAATTTGTGCGAGTCGCACCGGATCGCCATTCACCGATAACTCACACTCAGGCAACTGCGACTTAAACGTCAGCAACTGCGCGCTCATTACCGGACTGCACACGCCGACGGCTTCGCGGATAATACGCACCATGTCGACGATGCTGCAGTCCAGACGCAGTTTGCCAGTGCTGGCGCGAGAGACGTCGAGCAAGTCGTCGACCAGCCGCGCCATGTGTTTCACCTGACCTTCGAGCAGTGCTTGCACGCGGGGCAGATCTTCACTCGGCACCCGCAGCAGGCGCCCGGCAATCATGCTGATCGGCGTCAGTGGGTTGCGCAGTTCGTGGGCAACCAGGGTCAAAATGTTGCGCTGCTGGGCAAGGCTGTGTTCGGCAGAGGCGTGTAAATGCTGGGCATTGAGTGCGGCAAGTACCAATTGTTCGTTGGCCTCACGCATCTCCAGGTAGCGCTGCTGTTCTTCGAATGAACGCTGAGGCTTTTCTGCATCGGACTGCGCCAACAGAATCGCCAGGACCAATTGCTGATTGGCCTCGATCAGTTGCTCTACCTGCTGGCTATCGGCGCGTTGGGTATTAGCATTACTCAGCTCTTTGTTCAGTGCCGTCAGCGCCGCTCGCGCCTCAGCGGTTTTCTGACCGAGCAGGAACAGTTCGCGAGTGGCTGTAGCCACTGCTTGCTCGTTCCTGTTGTCGGCGTCATTCATTTCTGACTATTCATTGTGGTTGTTCATGCGTTGACGGGTGGGACGGCCGCCGAGCAAACCTTCCTGGTCCGGCAGCATTTCGCCGATTTGCAGGCCGTTATCGTCGATGCGATACAGGCGCAGTTCATCGGAGTGGGCGCTGGCTCGAACCTTGACCACCGCCATGATGCGCAGCAAACGGCTTTGCACTTCGATGTATCGCTGGACGATGATCGCATCGGTCAGGAACGCCGTGCCGTAAGGGCTGAACCGCAGGTCGGTGTAGCGGTCTTCCAGCTCTGAGGTCATCAATACGCTGACCCCGGCGCTGGTCAGTGCGGTGACCATGCGCGACAGCGACTCGCGAAAGTCCTCGCGGAACGTCGGCGCCAGGGCCAGTTCGAAACCGGACAAAGAGTCGATGACCACACGAGTTGCGTTTAACCGCTTCACTTCACCCAGCAATAACTGGACGATTTCGTCGATCGACAAATCCGGTGCGCGACTGTCTACCAGTGCAACCTGGCCGCTTTGAATCAGCCCGGCCAGCGTGGCGTTTTGCGAGTGATTAGGTCGCTGTTCAAACACCGCGATAACACCGGTTTCGCCATTGCGCGCGCCTTCAGCGAGGAAAGTTGCCGCCAGAATGCTTTTGCCGGAGCCCGAAGGGCCGGCCACCAGTAACGAATAACCACGCGGCAAGCCGCCACCGAGCATATCGTCAAGCTGCGGCACGCCCATTTTCAGGCGTTTGATGGGGAACTCCAGCGGCGCTTCAACCGGATTGAATGCCGCCGGGGCAAAGACCTTGATCCCTGATGTCGAGATGCGGAAGGTGTGCAGCCCCGGCAATGTGGGCTGGCCGCGCATCTTCATGATTTCCATTTTACGCACCATGGAATTGCGCTGAACGCTCTGGCGCAGCCAGATCAGGCCATCGGCCACGGTGAAAATCGGGTTGGTGTCGGTTTCGGTGAAGTATTCGCCAATCAGGAACGTGGTGGCCTGCCACGTGGTCATCAACATGCCCAGTTGCTGAACGAACTGCGGCAGGTTGTTGTTCGGGTTGTCCTGGGTTTGGCTGGCCAATACCACTGAGCGAAACGAGTCCACAAACACCAGCGCCGGGGAGTGAGCCTCGACCTCGCTGACGATTCGTCGCAAGACCTCGTCGAGATTACCCGCGAGGGTGTCATCGGCCAGGTTGACGTAGCGAATTGACTGGTTGATTGCCTCGCTGTCGAAAAAGTCGAATTGCTGTTGATACCGCAGCATCTTCAGCGGCGGCTCTCCAAGCACGGTGAAGAACAGCGCCGGCCGCTCTGGCGTCGCCAACGCAAACATCATCTGGTGGGCGAGGGTGGTTTTGCCACAGCCCGGAGGGCCCGCGATCATGTTGAACGAAAACTCCGGCAAGCCGCCGCCCAGCACCTCGTCCAGTCCTGGCACGCCGGTGGCCAGGCGGTTGATAGTCACTTTGGTGCTCATGGCGAATTTTCCTGCGAAGGGGTGTCGCTCAAAGAAGGTTCCCACACGTCACGAAGCAAGCGTGCGGTGAGCGAGGGCCCGATCAGCGTGGTCAGCAACTCGTAGAAAGTGGTCAGCAGTACTTCACCGAAAAACAGCGCATCGGTTTCGCTTTGCTCAACGAGTAAATTGTTGAGGGCTGCCAGATCCATGCCGGCAGGCACTTTGTCGAAGGTGCCCGCCAGACTCGGATGAGTAGTGGCGCACAGGTGAAGGCTGCGGCGATAAAGCGCGGCAACCCCTTGTTGGCCGATGATGGGCGTGAGGGCCGCGTCCATAACTTGCAAGGTTGAAGTGATCGCGTGCGCGGTCTTTGCAATGTCAGCGTTGGGGCCAACGCGGTGCGCCAGAGAAGCTACGATCCGGCGGCTCTCTTCGCTAAGCGTAGACATGGCTAACTGATATCCGATGGACAGATAACGATGGTACACCCTACAAGGCATGTAGGACGTGATTTGCATCAAATGAGCGGGGAAGCCCAACAAACAGGCAAAAAAAAGCCCGCGGGAGGGCGGGCAAACCGTAGTTTCTTGAATGAGCGAGGGCAATGTACCGGTTGCCGACACACGATGCAGTGAAGAAAAATTCATCTGTGTCACGCAGCGCCAAGTCGCTGCGTTTGCTCATGGGGATGGCCGCTGTGTCAGAAGTTGTATTTGAAACTTGTCATGACGTTGCGTGGCGCCCCGTAGTTGCCGGACACAGCGGGCGAGCTGTAATACTCGCGATCAAACACGTTATTGAGGTTCACCGATGCACTCAGGTTGCGGCTGATCTCGTAGCGCGCGAGCAGGTTGGTGACCGCGAAGCTGCCTTGGCTGAAGCTGTGCAAGTCGTTACCGGTTTTGCTCTGCCAGTTCACGCCACCGCCCACGGTGATCTTGTCCAGCGGGCCGTGCAGCCGGTAGCTGGTGAACGTCTTGACGCTGTTGCGCGGCAGCATGGTGTTGATGCGGCTGTCATCGATATCGGTTGTGACTGAATACGCATAACCCGCCGACGCCTGCCAACCTTCAGCCAGTTCGCCATTGAGTTCCAGCTCTACGCCTTTGGAGGTGGTGTCTTGTTCTGCGCTATACACGTTGTCGTGTTGCCAGATCGCAAGGTTGTCTTGTTGCAGTTTGAACAACGCCAGGCTGGAGTTCAGCCTGCCGTCCAGGTGCGTTCCCTTCAGACCGATTTCGTAACCTTTGCCTTCCATCGGGTCGAGTGGCTTGTTGTTCTCATCGGTGACCCACGATGCCTGCGGGTTGAAAATGCTGGTGTAGCTGGCGTACGCCGACCAAGTGTCATTAAGGTCGTAGACCACGCCGGCGTAAGGGATGAATACGCCGTTTTCTTCACGCTTGACGTCGGTTTCCGGTGCGTCGTATGGACGGTCCGAGGTGTCGCGTTTCCAATTGATGACCCGGCTACCGAGAATAAGGCTCAGGTCGTCGGTGACGCTGAACCGTGAGGTCAGGTACGCCGCGTATTGGTTTTCATCAATCGAGGCTTTGCCGCTTTCGGTGAACCCCGGGTCGGCGGAGTTGCCGTCCCAATGGAACAGGTTGTCGATGCTGCCTGCCGCAGAGCCGGCGTAGTCGTAACGCCATCCGCCCCAACTGGGCGTGCTCTCTTTGTACTTGGACAAGGTCATGCCGCCGATCAACTCATGCTCGCGGCCGAACAGGCTGAACGGGCCGGTGACATACAGGTCGAGGTTGTTCTGGCGTGGTGTGCCCGAGAAGCGCACCGGCAATTGCGATGTGCCGCTGCCATCCTTGTTGAGGTCGCCCATCACATAGTTGAATTTCTCATCGAATTCATTCTCTGCGTGGGTGAACTCGATCTTGCCGCTCCAGCCGTTGGCAAATTGTTTCTCGATGGAGGTGAAGAAACTGGTCTGCTGGTGATCGTTGTAAGACCAGTCCGGCGCGGAGTTGATGGAACGCTTGAGGTTGCTGCGCTCCCCAGTGCTGAAGCGTGTAGGCAGGCCGGTGCGCAGTGGCGAGTCGACGTCGGTGCGCTGATAGCTGAAACCCATGGTCAGCAAGGTGTCTTCGGTCAGGTCGAATTCCGTGATGCCGTAGACCAGTTGCGATTGCTGATTGAAGCGGTCGATCCAGGCGTTCTGGGTTTTGTAATCGGCAACCAGTCGCCCGCGAATGTTGCCACTCTCGGTCAATGGCCCGGAGACGTCGAAACCGGTGCCGTAACGGTCCCAAGTGCCGGCCTCACCGGTGATGCTGGCTTGCGCTTGCGCCGTGGGCCGTTTGCGAATCAGGTTGATGGTCGCCGACGGGTTGCCCATGCCGCTGATCAAACCCGTGGCGCCACGAACGATTTCAATACGGTCGTACATCGCCATGCTTTGTGAGTAGTTATCCAGGCGAGTGTTGGTGGGAACCCCGTCGACCTCGTAGTTCTGGATGGCAAAGCCGCGTGAAAAGTAACTGTCCGTTTCTGCGCCCACGCCGTCGCGGATCACCGTGATACCGGGTGTGGCTTCCATGGCATCGGTCAGCGTGGTCAGGCGTTGGTCGTCCAGACGCTGGCGGGTCATGACCGTCAGCGATTGCGGCGTTTCCCGTGGCGTGAGGTTCAACCGCGTCGAGCTGCTGGACGAATAAGTGGTGTAGAGGCCGGTGCCTTCAGTGGTCGAGCCCGGCGCTTTACCGGAGATAGACACCGCGCTCAGTTGCAAGGCATCGCCGGAACTGGCCACCAGCGAATAGTTGCCGTTGGCGCCACGCGTGGCCTCGACTCCAGTGCCGGCGAGCAGCATGGCCAAGCCTTGATCCACGTCGTAATGGCCCCTGAGCCCCGGCGTCGTTCGCCCCTCGGTCAGCGGTGTGGAGTACGACAGCAAAATGTGTGCGGTTTGACCGAAACGAGTCAGCGCTGGCGCCAGCGGACCTGCGGGAATATCGAAATCCTGCTGCGACTGCTCGGCGGCATGAGCCCAGCCAGGCGCCATCAGCAACGGTGCGGTCGCGGTCATGCAGGCAATGCCTTGAACGACCGCGCCGGCCAGTTTTTGCTTGAGAGAGAAATGCCAGGTGCGGCCCTTGCGTGCGGTGAAATCCACGAGTTGTTCCCCATTGAATATAAGTGTCTGGGGTTTAAGTCTCGCGAGAATCGAAAACGGACCACCCTATGGCAAATTATTTTTGTTCAGGCCGCTCGGGGTTTCAGCGTGACCCAGTAACGGGTGAACTGCTGGACGTCGAGTTGCAAGGTGTCGGCAACGGCGAAGATCACGCGTTCGGTGTTCGCCAAGGGAAACGTCCCGGAAACAGGCACGTCTGCCAGCCTCGGATCGCACGACAGATGTCCGCGGCGATAGCGGCTCAGTTCTTCCAGGAAGTCTTTGAGTGGTTGGCCTTGGGCGACCAGCATGCCTTGCGACCACGCGGGCGGCGTCAGGGCGACGCTCTGCCGGGCCGTCAGGCCACTCACGTTGAACGTAGCCTGCTCGCCTGCTTTCAGCGTTAGCGGTGCGAGCGATTGCGCTGTCGGGTAAAACGCCAGTGCGCCTTCATACACGCTCACCTGAGTGATACCCGAGCGCTGGCGCACACTGAATCGAGCCATTGCGACGTCTAGACGCCCTTCAACAGTCGCAACCGCCAGCGGGCGACCATCGACGGCGTTATCGCGAGTGACCAGTATTTCCCCGCGCAGCAGTTTGATGCGCCGGGCCTCACGTTCAAACGACACATTGATGGCGCTGTCGGTGTTGAGCTGGACCTGAGTGTTATCGGTGAGGATGATGCGCCGTTGCTCGCCGATTCCGCTGTGATAGTCGGCGGTCAGGCCTTGCACAAGGCTGGCGTCCTTCATGCTCCAGGCACCCGCGCCTGCCGCCAGCAACACGCCCAGTTGCTTGAGCGCCGTACGCCGCGACATCGTCGGTCGTAGCGCTGCAATGGCCAAGGGGCGCTGGCTGGAAGAGCGGATTTCGCTCATGCGCAAAGCAAACGCTTCTGCACGTTGCCATGCGCGTTCGTGCATCGGGTGCGCCTGGCGCCAGTTCATCCAGGCAGCCCGCGTGTCTTCGCTGACCTCGCGCTCCGACATTTCCAGGTGCCAATGCATGGCTTGCTCGGCGATGTCGCCGGGTATAGGCAGGCTCACCGAGGGTCCAGGCTTTCGTCGAGCATGATGCACATGGCACCTGCCTTGGCGATGTAGCGCTTGACGGTGGTGACGGAAATATCGAGCCGCTGGGCGATTTCAGCGTGACTCAAACCGTCCACCTGTGACCACAGAAACGCTTCGCGAACCGGTCGTTCCAGCCCCTCAAGCGCTGCATCGAGGGCAATCAAGGTTTCCAGCAGAATCGCCTGTGTCTCGAGACTCGGCACCGTCAGTTCCGGCATCGCTGCCAGCGCTTCAAGGTAGGCGCGTTCGATTTTTTGCCGACGGTAATGATTGGACAGAACGCTTTGCGCCACCTTCGCCAAAAAAGTGCGCGGGGCATGCAGCTCCGGCACCTGGTCTTTGGCCAACAGCCGCATGAACGTGTCCTGGGCCAGGTCTGCAGCACTGTGTGAGCAATTCAATCGGCGCCGCAGCCAGTTTTGTAACCAGCCGTGCTGTTGTTGATACAGCTCGGCCACATCACAAAAACGGGTTTGGGAGGAGAAAGACATGATGTAAGGGCGCCGGATGAGTAAATATTACAAATGATAATACTTATCATATCGATCGGCTGGGTGTGCCTGCAAGAACAGCGTGCGTGCCTATGGCAAATGATCCGCTGCGAAGTCTGCTTCCGAACGAGCGCGCAAGCGACCCTTGCGACAGGCTTGCTGAAAGCGCTCGAAATCGCGCTCGTTTTGTTCGGTATAACCTTTCGCATATTTGAACAACGCATCGGCCAGTGCGTCGCTCTTGCCGATGTAACCGCTGATCAAAGCAGCACTGCCGGATGCTTTGGCATGTGCACGAGCGAGGGCACGGCCACACAGTCGACCGTAGGCTGAAAACGCCTCTCCATCAAAGCTTTCAAGTTCTGCCGAAACCTTCATGTCGCGCAGCTGGCGCACATAAAAATGCCGACCACTGGGGCCTGTGGTCCAGCCTAGAAACAAGTCGCTGGCCGATTGCATCAACCGCTGGCCATCAACCACGCGCTGGCCGTTATGCCGTACCCGGGATTTGGCTTTCACATAACCGGCCAGCACTGATTGCCTTGCTTCCTTGAACTGCAGGAACAGCGGGAAGTCCTGATCATCCGTCAGCAGCGCCACCAGGCAACGCGTTCCGACGCTGCCGACACCCACCACTTTGAACGCCATGTCCTGAACATTAAACCGTGACAACAGCCCGCGCCGGTCCGCTTGCAGGGTATTGCGATAGTCGTCCATGAGCGTGTCGTACAGCGGTCGCCAGTCCGAGAGTCGCAGCCAGTCATCGTCGGCATCCAGCAATGTGGTGTTTTTGTGCAGGTGGAAAATCTCCGGCAAGTCATCCCGGATGATCAAACGGCCGCTCGCGTCACGCTCACTGATTTTCGGCAGCAATTGTGCGTGGGTGCGCCGCTCGGCTTTTTCGATGGCGCGCTCCACATGATCCAGCGTGGCTTTGCTGGCCTGCTGCCTCAAATCGTCGTAACTGATGGATTCGTACCAGGTTTCCAGCGCACTTTGTTCGGCGCACTCAAGCATGGTTTGCTGGTAGGCCGTGACCACCTCACGGCAGACCGCTTCCTCCACCGTTGCGCCGTGGCGCAAATCGCGGGCCGCCACCATAAAACTCGCCACCAGGCGTTTTACATCCCACTCCCAAGGGCCTGGATGGACTTCATCAAAGTCGTTGACGCTAAACAGCAGGTTGCGTTCTGGGGTGGCAAAACCACCGAAATTCATCAAATGGCAATCGCCACAGATCGTCGAGACCAAACCCATGTTCGGCGTACTCGCCAGGTCGTGCGCCTGCAACAGCGCATTGCCGCGATAAAACGTGAAAGGCGACACCAGCATGCGCCCGTAACGTAATTCGACCAGAGACCTGATGCGGCCTTCACTGGAGCGCTTGATCACTGGCAATGGGTCGCGATCAATTTTCCCCACCAACGCCTGAGAGCCACGCGGACATTTTTCCCGGGCTTCCTTGCCTTGCTTCAAACGGTCGCTGAGTGTGCTCATGAGGGCTCTTTTGATGGATTGTGAGGGCTCGTGAGAAAGGAGTGTAGATGCCCGCCGCCATGCCGACTCTAGAAGAACTCGCGGGGTTGCCTAATTGAACATGAATTCGCTCAAAACCAGCACATCGTCATCCGTAGCGACGCATGACGGCTGCGGATGAGTGTCTGGATGCCTTTGATAAACCAATGTCGCGGGCCTGCGTTCGCCCGTTAATTCGACGCTGCAATCGCTTCGGCCAGTTGCATGTCGTTCATGTGCGGCGCGGGGTATGAGGAGTGATAAGTGCGAACAGCGAGTTCGAACCGTGCACTTCGAATATCGCCATCCGAGCCGATAAACGCCAGGGCATCGCTCTTGGCAGATTTGATCATGTCAATGGGATGGGAGGTGGTGCCCAGCGTGGCAAACGTTGTTACGCCGGTCAGAATGGAGGCTTGGTCAACCGTTCCTGCGTCCTCCTTCGCATTGGCGATGATGGCTGAGGTCGACAGTAGGAGAGTGATTAACAGGCGTTTGTAGAACATCGAGCACTGATTCCCTTTAGTGTGACTGACCGCGCGATGTTATCAGCCCGAGCGCGGCAACACGAAACCCCGGACCTGCCCGCCGCGCAATGCTGTGATCGAGTTGGGGTGACCGCGCCAAAACTATCCATTCGGGCACAAAAAAGGCACTTGCGATAAACGCTAAGTGCCTGATTTGTGTAGCTTGTTTGGTGGGCCGGGGTAATCTGAACTCGTTGCGTAAGCTGTTGATTTCTAACTGTTTTAAGTTTTATATTTTTTGCTTGGAATGCTCTTTGGAATACTGAGCCCCGTTGCAATGCTTAGAGGCGTCATAGCTAGAGCAAATATGGTTCCTCCTGATCTGGAGGACTTGATCGCATCCCTTTAACGTTGGCGTCGATCCATCCCTCCTGTTCTATCCATTCGGCTTTAGGTTGCCCGGCTTGTGGGCGGCTTTATATTTTATTTATGCTACTGATTTATAATGGAATTATATTTTTTACTATTCTTGTCCCCCCATTTATCCCCCACGCGGACCCTGCGTAAGAAGCTGCGCATGGGGACTACGAAACTGAATGTGGAATTGGACTGACGGTCCCGTCCCTCCAAGATAGGAAGCGTGGGGCGGAAGCCGTGCAACGAGCTTCCTCCAATGTTCTCACTCCGGTAACAAAAAAGCATAAGACAAGCATGCCTGCTTGCCAGATTGGTCTCCAATATTCAGAATGCGCAAAATGAGAAAAGTGTTCCCAGAGGATTGCAAATGACCACTCACGAAATTTTCCAGCCCTTTGCTCTATTGCGCGAAAAAGCCGGTATGAGCATTGAAGATGTGATGGAGTTGACTGGAAAATCGAAAAGCAGCGTTTATCGCTGGGAGAAAGGTCAGGTTCCAGCAGAGAAACTGGCTATCAAGGTGATGAATGAGCGTATTGCCCGTGCGAATCGCACGCATGGCGACAGGAGAGAGGCGGCTTTCCGTTTTGTTGATTTGTTCGCCGGTATTGGCGGTATGCGCAAGGCATTCGAGAGTGCTGGTGGCCGCTGTGTATTCACCAGCGAGTGGAACAAGTACGCCCGCATGACCTACCAAGCTAACTTCGACTGCGATCACGATGTGGCTGGCGATATCACGAAGATCGAAGCCTGCGACATTCCTGAGCATGATGTGCTTGTGGCTGGATTTCCCTGCCAGCCTTTCTCGATTGCTGGTGTTTCCAAGAAAAACTCATTGGGGCGTGCCCATGGCTTCCAAGACAAGACCCAAGGTACTTTGTTTTTTGATGTGGCCCGGATTATTGAACATCACCGTCCGGCAGCATTCTTGCTGGAAAACGTGAAGAACCTAAAGGGGCACGACAAAGGGCGGACGTTCCAAACCATCATGGAAACCCTTAAGGACGAGCTTGGTTACAAAGTCCATTTCCGTATTGTGGACGCGCAGCACTGGGTCCCCCAGCATCGTGAACGCATCTTCATTGTGGGCTTCCGCGACGACGTGCCGTTCAACTTCGACCAGCTTGTTTTGCCGGAAAGTCCCCCGGTTCTAGGCGATATCCTTCATCCGGAGAACGGGGATGAAGAGGCTGAATCTCCGTTCACCACAGGCGACCTAGCTGCGGTTGCCGAGAAATATACCCTTACCCCTAAGCTCTGGGATTACCTACAGGCTTACGCGGACAAGCACAAGGCCGCTGGCAACGGTTTCGGTTTCGGCATCAATGGCAGGGATGATGTGACCCGGACCCTTTCGGCTAGATACTACAAAGACGGTTCCGAGATTCTACTGCATCAGCATGGTAAGCGTCCGCGTCGGCTGACTCCTCGCGAGTGCGCCCGGTTGATGGGCTTTGACATGCCAGGAGAGCCCCTATTCGAGATACCAGTTTCGGACACACAATCGTACAAACAGTTTGGTAATGCGGTGGTGGTGCCTAAAGTAAGGGCAATTGCGCAGCTGATGCGCCCGCATGTCGAGGCAATCCTCCAAAGCGCCCGGACGCACGACCCGAAGCTAGCTATTGCGGACTTATTTGAGCAAGAAGCTACTGCATGATAGATATTGTCAGCTCCGAAAAACGGAGCCAGATGATGTCCGGAATTCGGTCGAAAGACACCAAACCCGAGATGCAGGTTCGGCGTTATTTGCATGCGCAAGGCTTTAGGTTCCGGTTGCACGACAAGAGTCTGCCCGGAAAACCTGACCTTGTGTTACCGAAGTGGAAAGCAGCCATTCTTGTGCATGGCTGCTTCTGGCACTGGCACGAGTGCCGATACTTCAAACTTCCCCAAACAAATACCGAGTTCTGGAGGAAGAAGCTCGCCGCTAACAAGCTCCGAGATGAAGCGAGCTGTATTCAGCTCGGAGCTTTGGGGTGGCGTGTGTTCATCGTCTACGAATGTGCCTTGCGGGAAGACGCTGAAAAATCGCTTAAGTCCCTAGCAGCCTCCATTGTCGGCGACACCAAGCTTACGAGTCCTTGAACTGCACCTTGATCCCCTTGTTGAGCCAGATGGTGCGCCGCTTTCTAAGCTCTGTTCTAAAGAAGTCTCGGAAGGTGATCACATTTTCATGGCCTTTGTACTCTGTATATTTGGAGTATTTGGAGTCTTTGAGCTTTTCGGGTACAACCAAAAAGATGCGATTTTCTCGCATTTCTTCGATGGATGCTCCGGTAATACCTTCGTCAACGGTGCCAAGGTACAGGTCGGAAGCCTTGTTTTCGCTTAGCACCTGCTTCCAGCGCTCGCGCAGCAATGTCTTGAGGCTCAGGATGAACGCATCGTCACGGTCTCGATTTGGATCTTTGTAAGTCTTCAGAGATGGGAGGATGAAATCGGGCCGCTGGTTACCGACAAAGCGCTGTTCCTGAAAGGGGATACCGCCATCGGTCAGCATTCGCTTAGCGTGCAGCTCGAATGAATAGCCTGCCCTGCTTTTTGCACGTTGACCAGCACTGACCATCACCTCTTTGTAGATATCATCGAACTTGTTGACCAGCTCCGTGACGATAGTCGTCAGGTCTGGAGGATTCTTGCCTCCCGACAGCATATGAAGCAGTTTTGCCGAGTAGTGGCGAGCTGAATGTTGGCGGAACAAGCGGTACTCGATATCCCTGCTGATCTCCATCAGGGCATCACCGGGGCATTCCAGCTTAAACGGGTTCAAATTACCCGATTTACCCGCTCCGGACTTTCTTAAGAACTCAGTCTGTGCCTGTGCGGCCAGTTCAGCAGATTTCGGAAATGCGCAAGCTGCCCAAAGGCTTTCAATGCGCCCCTCCGCCAAGGCTTGGAGCAACTCCTCGATAAATCCGCGAGAGGCCACGTCTGGGCGGATGGCATGGGCCACATCGATGAGTCTGTACTCGAATGCTGAGTCCAGCTCAAATGTGGTCTCGATATACGTTGAGCCTTCTTCATCTGCGGAATCAATTACTAGGCAGTGGTAGGTCACTCCAGTCGCGTCTTCATACCGGCCTGCGAGGAACCATGAAGCAGGAGCGATACCAGCAAACTCCTTCTTTGGCACGCCTGTCAGGTGGCACTCCGTGCCCTTATTTGAATAATTTACCAGTCGTGACTTCTTTACTTCTCCCGTGCGAACCCAGTATGTCTGGATTCGGCAGTCGTAAATGTGCTCCGCACTTGTGGTTACATTAGAGAGATGCGGAAAAAATGAACCCTCCCGCAGGTCAATGGGGATATATGGACCATTTTGGTGGTTGCTCTTTGGCCCATCGGCCCATTTTCTATCATTATTCGAAAGCTTCTTGATTGCGATCTTCGGGCAATTCTGGAGAATTTGCTCAATCAGGCTTATGGACGACTCCGTAACTAAAACAGACATGCTTCACATCTCCTTGAGTGAGCTTATTCTACCCAGAGGTGCTCCTCGAGATACATCAGGGCATGGTTGAATCGGCGCTCTTCAAGGAAGTCTCCCGGTTGACTACCATGCCCTTATAATCGGGCCTTCGATGGAGGCCAGAGCAATGGGGCCGGCTTTTTCGGCAATGAGCCAGGAATACAGAAGGATTACAGAGTGAGCGATCTGATCAATGAACCTGATGCCCCGCGTCTGATCTTCGGTCTCCGAGATACAGGCTACAACGTCAGGACGGCAGCGGCAGACATCATCGATAACTCGATTGCCGCCAAGGCGGACGTGGTTAATGTCGAGATCATACTTCGAGAGGATGGGCGCAAACTGGTCTATTTTGGCGATAACGGGGAAGGCATGAATGCCGATGGTATTCATCGGGCAATGCGGTACGGGGCTCCCGAACGTGAAAACCTCGAGAGTCTCGGTAAGTTTGGTTTAGGCCTGAAAACCGCGTCTAGCTCCGTCTGCCTCAAGTACTCCCTGATTTCGCGCAAGGCGCCGGATCAAGAACTGGCAAAGCTTACTTGGGATCTCGAGCATGTCGCCCAGAGAAACCAGTGGGAGATGCTTCGAGAGCCGATTACGTCAGATGAGCGTGAGATGTTCGATGAGTTGTGCGGAGACAAAGGCACTCTCGTCATCTGGGAGAAGTGCGACAGGATTTTGACCAAGGATTATGATCCGGGTGGTTCTAAGGAGAAGGCAGCGGTCAACAGGCTTGCTGAAAGCTTGGCCAAGCACCTTTCACTTGTTTATCACCGCTTCCTCGACAAAGCAGATGAGCGCGAGCGTAACGTTGAAATCTTTATCAATCAGACCCCCGTCGAGCCTTGGAACCCTTTCTATCCAAAGCGCTCCGAGCAGGTCCTGTCGCCGATAAAACAAAAACTCCTCGTGGAGTTGCCTGACGGTTCTGAAGAGGTAGCGAACATCCGGGCTTGGATCTTGCCGCATCGCAGTGACATGACTAAAGATGAAGAAAAAACCCATGCGCGTATCTCGAACCGTTCGCAAGGTTTTTACGTCTATCGCGAAGGTCGTCTTATTCAGGATGGCAGTTGGCTAGAGGTTTTCGGTGCCCCTGAGCCTCACACTTCACTGTTGCGCATCGAATTCGACTTCGGCCATAAGCTTGATGATGCATTCCGGATCGATGTAAAGAAGTCACGAATCCTTTTTCATCCCGATCTTGAAGACGGCCTGCGCGAGCTACTACAGCCGATATATCGTGAAGCGGGTAAGCGCTATCGCAGGCAAAGCCGTGAACAGGCAAACACTCACAAAATCGACCATACCAGTGCGAACAAGAACATTGCTGAAACAGGAAACGCCAGCAAGCCGCAGGTTGCCTCTGTCGATCCTGCTGCACAATCCGCGATTGTCTCGAACAACATGGGCTCCAAGATCAAGCTCAAACTGGCCATTCAGAGCAATGTGAGTCCCGAAACTGTCTACGTCGAGGCGGTTGAAGACATTACTACTGGTGAGCTTTGGCAGCCGGCATTCCGTAGTGCCGGCGATAGTGGCCATGTCCCAGCAGTGTTGCTGAATAAACATCACGATTTTTACCAAAAAATCTATAAGCGGGCGGCTGCCAATGGATTCGCAGTCGATGGAATGGACTTGCTTCTGTGGGCCTTCTCCGTAGCTGAGCAAAACAACACAAACGCAGAGATGGAGCCGATATTCGAGGATATTCGGAGCGAAATTTCGAGAAATTTACATAAGCTACTACGTAATTTCCCAGACCCAGAACTGGGTGAGCTGATCGCCGAAGAAGAAGCCTGAGATGATCGCAGGTAAGAAGGATCTGATCCTGAGTGAGCTTGAAGGTGGGACCGGTGCGGCGATTGCCGCAGCGGTTGATCACAGTGGTCTTCGATCTGGACTCAGAATATGGTTTGGAGATCTCGATGAGAAACACGGTCCTGTTGCTGAGCTTCGTCCTTACGGATTGAAGGGGCATCGGGTCAGTCTGTCTTTTGGAAACTTCTCCGGAGAAGTTATCGGGCAGATCAGGAAAGCGTCGCCGGAGGATGTACAGCTGGCTCGCGCTTTAGTGGCGTCTATCCGTTCAGATATCGAGATCGAGGTCCCAGGACAGAGCATTTTGGAGTGGCGTGTTACGACTGGTGCGTTTCAGATGACGGCGAAGATTCGTGATTTGGCGCAACCACATGATGATGCTGAGATCATCGCCACTTGCCGTGACGTGATCGTGCCGATGATGGCCGCTATGGCCGAGCTCATTGGATATGATGTCCTCGAAGATCTCATAGAAGACGAGGTTCCCGCCTTCGAAGGTGCCATCCTGCATTCGGTTATCCAGCGCCGAGAGCGAAACCCTCGAAACAGGCTTCTATGTATCCGTATCCACGGTGAAAAATGTATAGCCTGCGGTCTGCAGCCGAGGCTGGAATATGGTGAGGCCGGTTCGATTATCGAGGTTCACCACCTTGAGCCGCTTGCATTGCTAAAGGAGCCCCGGCCATACGATCCTCTTACCGATCTGGTTCCGCTTTGTCCAAACTGTCATCGCGCGGCCCACACGAGGCGCCCATTGCCCTACAGCATCGAAGATCTCAGGGGTTTCAGAGGGGATATCCATGACTGATGTTTCACGTCTTCCAGAAGCCTTCGAGGAGCTACGGAGCTGCCCACCTAAAGGTTTTACGCTCTCGGAGCGAGTCATTGACCCAGTGATTGTTATTGACAGAGTTGGGCAAAGCATCGTGGCCTGCCTTGCAGGTGTTCGTGTGGTGAGGGGGAGCAGAAGTGTTCATCGTGCGCCCAGTAATTGTCATACATGGGTGGTAGATGGATCCACAATCCGCCCTCTTCCTCGAGATGCTGCGAGCGTATTTGTTGAACTGTTGCGTGGTTTCGCTCCGGACAACCTACCTTATAGTGAGGCCGTCAGGCTGATACGCGATACAGGTGCGGTCATAGCCGCAGAGCCTGACGAGGCGTTTCTCAGGGCCGGGAGAGTTGTGGCCGAGGATCTTGAAGGCGAGATTGCCATCCCCGGACTGACCGCAACGCTTTTTCCCTATCAAGCGCGTGGTGTCCGCTGGATGTGGGAGACCATCAAGCATACGGGCGGGCTAATACTTGCCGACGAGATGGGACTGGGGAAAACCCTCCAGATCATTGCTCTGCTGCTGATGGATCCACCCAAGGCCAGTATCCCAGCCCTAATTGTTTGTCCCACTAGCCTGATTGCCAATTGGGTGCGGGAGTTTGAACGCTTCGCGGTCGGAATGACCTTGATGGTGCATCGCGGCCCCAACAGGGCTGGGATCTATCGAGAGCTTCAAAAGGCAAACGTTGTGATTACGACCTACGACACGATGGTCAATGACATCTCGATTTTTTCCTCTTTCGAATGGTCTTGGGTAATCTGCGATGAGGCTCAGGCCATCAAGAATCCAGACTCGAACCGGCGGCGCGCGATCGCGGCCATTCCGCGTAGGCATGCCATCCCGATGACCGGAACCCCAGTGGAAAACAGCCTTCTGGATCTATGGTCGCTGACAGACTTTGCTATTCCTGGGTTGCTTGGTACGCGATGTGAGTTCGAAGCAGCGTACCCGGACAGCATCGAATCGGCGCAGGCAGTTGGACGCTTCACGGATCCCGTTATTCTCAAGCGTAGAGTGGCTGATGTTGCCGGAGATCTGCCCGAGCGAATTAATATCGATCTGCCTCTCGAACTGGATGACCAGCTTGCTGAACATTACCTGACGGTCCGGGAGACCACACTCGCGAAGTATCCTGTGGCAGGAGCATTAGTGGCCACGCTTCAGCTACAACTGGTTTGCGCACATCCGTGGCTACGTCGTGACGAAGAAAGCGATAGCGACGTTGAGGAGTCGAAGGTTGTGCGTACAAATGCATATCCCCTAATGACCCCGAAAATGGAGCGAGCAGTGGCACTCCTCCAAGAGGCATTCTTTAATCGACGAAAAGTCATTGTTTTTGCCCTCTTCAACCGAATCGGAGATCTGTTGAAAGAAGCATTTTCAGGCTTTCCCGATGCTTTTTGGGGGGCGATCAATGGCTCGACTCCCCAGGAGGGGCGCCAAGCGATCATCGATGATTTCTCGGCCCATAAGGGTCCGGGATGCCTGGTTCTGAACCCCAAAGCCGCCGGTGCCGGTTTGAATATTACCGCAGCGACGGTGGTGATCCATTTCACACCCGTCTGGAACCCGGCGCTGGAGGCGCAGGCCAGTGCTAGGGCTCACCGTCGTGGCCAGACTCAACCTGTCACCGTTTATCGCCTTTTCTATAAGGATACGGTTGAGGAAGTAATGATCGAGCGATCCCTTTGGAAGAGTGAGCTGGCGAATGAAAGTGTTCCAGTTTCGTCTAGGGATGCAACCGACCTCAAGCGAGCACTCGAAATTGCACCGGAGAAAACATGACAAAAAAAACCTTCAGTAAGACCCTGAGTGCCAACGATGTAGGCGCTACCGGCGGCCACCAAGGCGGTATCCTCATACCGAAATCGGAAGTAGAACTACTTTCTTTCCTGCCACCACTTGACCCCTCCATCAAGAACCCCGATGCATGGATAGAATGTGTGGATGAATCTGGGATCCTGCGGCGGTTTCGGTTTGTCTATTACAACAACAAATTCCATGATGCGAAGGGCACCCGTAATGAATACCGCATCACTTACATGACCAGTTATTTTCGGGAAATGGGTGCACTTGAGGGCGAAGCCCTTGAGATTTCAAAGCATAAAGACTCAGGACATTATGCTATTCGGGTCGTACGTCCGGTTGAGGAACCTGCCGATCAAGAAGAGGAGCAGAGCGTCAGGATCAAGATCAACTCAAGCTGGCGCCGGGTTCACTAGTTGGATCAGGTGTAGACCTTCTCCGTCTGGATTAGATGCTGGCGGATATGCGATGGTCGGCGGGCCCCCAAAAAAAATCAGGCGCGTTTAACGCTTCGTTTCTTCGCAGCGTATGCCGCCAATTGCTCAAGTGCGTATTGGATTGCATAGGGCGCGGGTCGGTAGCTGGCCGACTCTTGGCTGCTCAAGTAGTAGCGCATCACCCGGTCAGTGATACCGAGTGCGGTCGCTGCTGCTTCTTGAGTGATGCCTGCCGTCTCCAGAAGTCCACGCAAGTAGGCTGGTGACGGGTCGTGCAAGGAGGCGTCTGGCTTTCGAAGGTACATGTCTTCAGTTCCGTCCCGGATACATACCAAAATTTGTCACCGGTTCTTTCTTTTTACGAGTATGTACAACCGGTGCTTATTACTTAGCTTTCGGGGTGGCGGGGGTAGCCGGGGTCACTGCAAAGTAATACTCGTCATCGGCATGCGGATCAAACTTAGGGCGTGCGATGCGGCCCTGATCCAAGGCGTATTGAAGCACGTCGCGCACTTCCAGCCAGCCGTCTGGCTTGATAATGTTCAGCGCTTCGATGGCCTTGATGATTTCTCTCCAGCCAGTTTTTTCTGGCTTGATGGTGTTCAGCAAGGTGGTCAGGATCAGCTGCTGGCGATCGACTTGATTCATCGTGGTCATTGACTTCACTTCCTCTTCTGCTGATGGCACTTCTTTGGTGACGGCATCGGTGCCGTAGTTGTGAATGAATTCGTAAGCTTCTTCGCGGCTCAGGTCTCCCTTTATGATCTCAACGCGGTCACGCATTGGCTTGTCAAAATGAACGATGGTGACGTCGTATCTACCTCCGCCGACTTGGACAGAAAGCGGTACCCCTGTGCGCTCGCGGGTTTCCCGCACAATGCGAGTCTCTGCAAGCTGTTGCAATTCTGCCTCGGTCACGACATCCCACTCAGGGCGCTCAAATAGATCCGGGTAGACGCGGTGTTTGGTCAAGAAATAGCGCTTGGACAGCTCGATGCAGCTCTCACGGTTGCAGTTAGGCGTTTTGATCACATAAAGGAACGGCGTCTCTAGGTTCTTTTCGCGCCAGTTGTTGCACTTGCGGAGGTTAGAAAACTCGACGGTTTTAAACAGTTCGCCGTTATAGAAAACCTCGAAGCTCAGCAGTGTTTCAGTAGGCTGGGCTTGCTTGTTAGTGGTCATATCGTCCTGCACCTTCACTTTTAAATGTCGCTTCGTTCGGCTTGTCGCCATGTTGGGAACATTGTTCCTATATGGCAAGAGTTTTTTCTCGACCACAAGAAGTCCGCATTTGTGGGCTTGGTGTAGCTGCAGCGGGTGTTCCTCAACAGAGTACTGGTTCACTTTAGCGAATCGAGGAGAGCTTGGAGGCTGGATGGGTTAACCGTAGCGATGCATCAATAATGGTTCGTGTGTGGGAATCAAGCTCGCTCGACCCACATTGCTAAGGATGAAACCCCAGCGAATACTCTGGTAAAGGAGGCTTAAACCGCTCCCATTTCCAGCACTCGCTGATGTCTTGGATTTCCGGCCAAAATCAAAACGGCACCTAGTGCGACGACGCAAACGGAAGCGGTGATGGAGATGTACGTTGCGATAATCCACCGCCCCATCTGTTGTGCCTAGCGATGCGCAATGGATCCCTGGGCACCGGTCAGCGATACGAACGCAATCAGGAACTGCTGAGAGAACAGGGATAGCAGGCCAGATCTGAGCTGACCGAAACCTTTCAGATTAGGCTGAATTTAGTGTGCTGCCCCGTTATTCTCAATTGAAAATAAAATTCAGTTGCAAACAAGCGCGAGGCGGGTATTGATGGCGTCAAGAGAACGGAAGCGCACCCATCAGAGAGGGATACCCATGTCGATATTGCAGGAAATTTTAGACTGGACTCAGGGTTTACCTGAATGGCAGAGCGACGCGGTTGCTCGATTACTGGCAAATCAAACCTTGAGTGCAGATGATCAAGATGACCTGTTCGCACTGCTCAAAGTATCCCATGGTATCCCCGACCCCCAAGGTCGAGTTCCAAAGCCACTGGCAGCCGACCAGATTCCCGCTCCGGTTAAGCTGACAACGCACATCGAATTGCGGGCAATGAAGAGCCTGCAACACGTCAACGCCATTGCCGAGAATCAGCACCTCCCCTTTGGGGCCACGGGAATGACAGTAATTTATGGCGACAACGGTTCGGGTAAGTCCGGGTACTCCCGAGTGCTCAAGCGCGCATGCCGAGCTCGCGATCAGATGGAACCAATTCTTCCTAATGCCAATCTTCCCGCTGGTCAACCAGCTACAGCCGAAGCCTGGTTCGAAATCAGCGTGGACGGCGTTGTTCAGGATGTGCAGTGGATTCATGGCCAACCAGCGCCTGCGTTGTTGTCGTCCTTTACAATTTTTGATACTCGATGCGCGCGCGCATACCTTGATAACGAGGATGACTTTTCCTATGTGCCCTACGGGCTCGATGTATTCGAGGGACTGGCAAAGCTCTGCCGGCAACTGAAAGTCATGGTCGATGCGGAGAGCGCGCAATCTACAGTCGACTTGACCGCCTTTGCCCCGCTGCAAGGTGACACACCAGTTGGCAAACTAATCGCGACACTGTCGGCGAAAACGACAGAGGCACAGATCGAAGCACTGACGACACTGACACCGGAGGATGTGGCCCAGCGTGACGCATGGGACAAAAGCCTGAAGGAGAGTAATCCCAAGGAGAAGGCCACTCAGTTGCGTCAGCTTGCCCGCCGCATCACCACCGTCGCGACAAACGTGACCACTAAGTCAGCGCTGGTTAATCAGGCGGTAGTTACTCAGCTGCACGGCTTAGCGGATACATACCGCACAGCGCAGGTAGCATCTTCGCTGGCAGCCCAGCAGTTCAAAGAAGCAGAGAATTTACTACCCGGCACCGGCGGCGAGGCATGGCGTGAGCTCTTCGACGCGGCGCGCAAATTTTCCATCGAATCACATCCTGATAAAGCGTTTCCTGCGTTAGGGGCTGATTCGGCTTGCCCGTTGTGCCAACAGCCTCTGACTGAGGGCGCTGAGCGCTTGCTGCGCTTTGAGGCCTTCATTCAGCAAGAGGCTGAAAAAACATCACAGCAGCGCCGCCTAGCGCTATACGGCCAGTACAAGCCATTTATTGCACACGTGCTAACGATCGATTTGGATGACGTTACTTATGGCGAAATTGCGGCCCTAGATGTGCAGCTCGCCACAGACACCAGGCTGTTTGCGAAAACACTAGCGGCTCGTCAAGACGCAGTTAAAACGGCTGTAATTTCGCATGATTGGTCCGGCACTGATCAGGAACTGGTGAATCCGGCAGGGCGACTTCAAGCACTAGCCGACAAGCTGAATGCAGATGCTGAAGTCCTAGAAAAGGCCTCAGACGAGAATGCCCGTGCCGAACTCCAAAAGTTGTTCACTGCACTTGATGCTCGGGTGCGACTGAAAGAAATCAAAAGTGCTGTGGTCACGGCCGTAAGCCGGCTTGTGCATCAAGCTCGGCTTGCAAAGTGTTTAGGGGCAATCAAGACCACAAATATTTCTTTGAAAGCATCCGAACTCGCAGAGAAGGTTGTATCCAAAGATTTGGAGGATGCACTCAATCGAGAGTTCAAGACACTGGGAGTTGGTTTGCTGCAGGTTTCCTTAAAAAGCCGTGCCGACAAAGGTAAACCGTTGCATAAGCTCAAGCTGGAGTTGCCCCAAACCCGTAGTCCAGGCGACATCCTGAGTGAAGGTGAACAACGTGCAATTGCTATAGGCTCCTTTCTCGCGGAGGTGAGCCTTGCTGGCGGAAACGGTGGGATCGTCTTTGATGACCCTGTGTCCTCGCTTGATCATCGTCGACGCGAACGCGTAGCTAAGCGCTTGTCGATTGAGGCTGGTCAACGCCAAGTCATCATCTTCACCCACGATATTTACTTTCTTTGCCTTCTAGTCGAAGAGGCGAAACGTGCTGGTGTACCAATTGTCACGCAAAGCCTTACACGCCGAGCCGAAGGCTTTGGAATTGCAGATCCTGAGCTGCCATTCGAAGGCAAAAATGCTAGCAAACGGATAGGCGCATTGAAGGCGCAGCAACAAAAAATCGCAAAGCTATTCAAGGACGGCGAGGAGCAGGAGCATTACAAGCAAACCGTCGACGCCTATTTCCGGTTGCGCATGGCGTGGGAGCGCGCTGTCGAAGAGGTGCTGTTGCGTGAAGTAGTCATACGCTTTCGCAAAGGCGTGGAAACACAACGCCTTGCTGGAGTTGTCGTCGACGACACCGACTATGATCAAGTGAATGCCGGCATGTCGAAGTGCTCCAACTATGCCCACGACAAAGCTGTAATGGGTGGAATCGCGGTTCCCGAGCCAGAAGAATTGCTCGCAGACATCATGGCTTTGGAATCTTGGCGCGAGAAAATCGATACTCGCAGTCTCGCCACCGCTAGGAAACGCAAAGCCGGTCCGGCATCTGCGGCGCCCCTCGCGCATTAACACTTGGGCGGTAGCATTCTTTGCTATCGAGAAGGTGGGAGGCAACGCCAGCTCTAACCGTTGCAATGCATTAGGAGCCAGCAAGCGAAAGCTTTGCTGGCTGCTTACTCCCTTATGTTGGGCATGGCAACCCTGACATTAAGGGTGATTTCTCCAGCTTAAAATACTTGAAAACAATGGTCCTTATAACTCAGGGTTTTAAGGTGAGTTTGCCAACCACTTACCTTCAGTGCTTGAGGTAAGTGGTTATCTTGTCGGATGATTTTTCTCCAGAGTATTTATATCTCTCTGGATATTGATTCGTGCCCGATTTATTAGGCATTGTGTAGAAAACAGATATTTTTAAGTTTCGGTATTGGTAGTATGATTTACTATACTCCGTAAGTGTCCAGATAAGTAAGGCGGACATGTTGTAGGTCAGACCATGAAGTAGTGGTCTTCCACGAAGACCATAGCTGCAATGTCGGTGGCTGATGGGTCTGTAAAAGATTACTCGGTACGGAGATGTGTATGACCTCATACATTGGAGTACCGACATGCTTCGTCATCCGAATAATACGAATCTCCGACTGTACTACGGCCCGGACTTTTTAGGCAAGCCAATACAAGCAGATAAAGGCCCTTTTGTTTATGAGTATTTGAGTCGTCTTAATGAGACGGTTCAACGGACTCTTGATCAGTACTCAAGGGCTTTTGCGTTCAGAGTGGATCTTCGTCTACCAACTAATGTGCAGTTACCTGCCTGTGCTTATACCAACCAAGTGATTGATCGCTTTATAGAGTCCTTTAAAGCCAAAATTCGAAATAATCGTAGGATGGCGCGCCTGAAGAATCCCAAAGCTCATGGTTGCAATGTGAGGTACGTGTGGGCTCGTGAAATTGGTCAGCACGGATTGCCCCATTATCACTTGGTGATCCTGCTAAACAGAGATGCATTTACCGTGCTTGGAAACTTCAAGTCCAATAGCGATAACATATTTCATCGGCTGGAGTCTGCTTGGGCGGGTGCTCTGAGGCTCTCTGTGGAGGCCATTAGCGGGGCTGTTCATATACCTGACAAACCAGTGTATTACCTGGATCGTGGTCAATCTGAGGGCCAGAATGAGCTGTTCAAAAGAGCGAGCTACCTCTGCAAAGCTGCGACCAAGGTCTTTGGTGATGGTCAGCACGGATTTGGCTGTAGCAGGATTTAAGGTATTGAAAGGGCAAAAAAATACCACTAAGTGAGCTGTCTATATAGAGAGGCGCGGTGTCATCCTGCGCCCCTCTATAAGGATGCTGATCGTGCCGTGGCGTAATGCGCCTAAGGCAGCTTGCCTGCACGGCACCAGTCTTCCCACTCACTCGATTGATCGGCAGTGACCATGGCGTCTTCTCCTTCCTCTTGCCTATAGGCGTGCACCCACGCGGCGAGGCACTGATCGGCTTTAATCGGCTGAGCGCTGGCGTTGTTTTTGCCTTGCTGTTCTTTGAGTCTGTTGATTTGGGTCAAGCGGCCAATGAATTGATATTCAAAGCAGGAAAAGTCCCTACAGGTGTTTTGCACTTGAATCTCCCATGTGCTTTGGCTCCGCTCGATGGCCTCTTTAGATTGAGCCGTTTGCCCAGGCATTGCCATAAGCTCAGTCAGCGACTTATCGATGCCTTTCTTGTAAGTCAGTATGGATTGCCGGTAGCAGTCGTTGGTTGCTTGCTGGGTCGCTTTACTGTCGCAATAGCTGGCCGCGTGCGCGGCGATGCTGCTGAACAAAAGCGGTAACATCAGTATTTTGAGCAATTTCATGTTTCATACCTTTGGATAAATAAGTGATTCGTTGCTAGCGCGTATGCGAGGCGACGGTCCCCGTCGCCTTGATGACAAGACGAGTAGTGGGGAACGTATTGGTGTGTGAGGTGGTGCAGGCTGCGATACGCGTGAGTAGGCGCGAAGGTCAGTATTTAATCCATCCCCGCGAGAACGCCCAGCCCGATGATCAGCGCGGTCAGGAGTAATCCGTCTCGGTGGTCTAAGACAATGGTCAACGTCCGCAAAGCAATGCGTTTTACCCAGCCGATCGTGGTAGTTAATCGAGGCATCTGTAATTCCATGGATTGCTTCCACAATGGTAGGAAGCACCGTTGGTTTAGTGAGGCGCTATCAAGCGAATAACGTGATCGCGAAGCTGCCGAGCCAGACGATGAAGTACGCCAGGTTCTGATTCAGCATCTTGGCCCGTTGGTACAGGTAGACCGGCACGATAAACACCCAGCCCTTGAGGCGGCGGGTTTCGTGCCCGGCATTCTTCAAGCGCTTTTCATCGAACAGACTCAAGGCGATGTTCAAGAGCACGGTGAGGTACCAGTAATGGCCCTCACTCAGTGCCCGCTGACCGCCCCCGGTGGCTCCAGCGATAAAGGCTTCCAGCAGGTAACCCAGCAGTGGCGCAAACGCCAGTAGCCAGACCACCGTGTTATTGAC
Organism: Gordonia sp. IEGM753; assembly: GCF_050321825.1. Lineage (NCBI taxonomy): Bacteria > Bacillati > Actinomycetota > Actinomycetes > Mycobacteriales > Gordoniaceae > Gordonia > Gordonia sp. IEGM753. The sequence continues at coordinate 827,871 of NZ_JBNQGB010000002.1, read as the reverse complement.
GTTAGCGCCGGTGAGGGGCGGCGGTGATGTCGCTTGCAGGTGTTGGAGAAACTCGGTCTTTTCGACCTGAATCCAGTTTTCCAGTCCGGTCTTCCAGATAAGGCAGCCGTAAGTCAGCTTGCCTGAGCGAATCAGTTCGACGATTTGCTGTTCACTGGCCGGCTGGCGCTGGCCTTTTTCTTCGTAAAACCATTGTTGATTGCTTGTTGCTTGCGGCATGGAAAAAGTCCTTGGTTTTTGATTATTGGCACAAACAGATGAATAACAACCTTGTAGGTTGATATTCAACTTTTTGTGTTCTTCATGTCAATGAGGTGATGCCCAACCATCTAGGTTGAGATGGGGAGGTGATGTGATGGATACTGATCAGACGTTTTTGGCGGGTGTGGTAGGCCGTGCAATTGCTAAACAACGCATTCGCAGTGGCTTGACGCAGGAAGAAGTGGCCGAACGCTTAGGGATCGGCAATGAAGCCGTGTCCCGGATCGAGCGAGGTGTGGTGGTGCCCAATATTGAGCGGTTGGTGGCGTTTGCCAGCATCTTTGATTGCGAGGTGGCGGATCTGTTGACCGAAGCCAGTTCACGTCCCGATGATCAGGCGAACCGGATCAGTCGGTTGCTGGCGCAGCTGGATCACGAGGATCGGTTGATGGTGGTGGAGCTGGTTGAGCGCTTGGCGGAGCGGTTGAAGAAGGAGTGATCGCGAGATGACTCTTACAGGTTGTGGGGAGCGCTGCTGGAGTCCTGGTTGAACAGAGCACCGCACGTTAGGCAGAGATAGTCATAGCGCCTGAACTGTTATTTCTGCACGTCTTGGGCAAACGCCACCATCGAGCTGCATCCAGCTATAGCAGCAGAGATGCCGTCACCTAGCAACTCTAAGAACCGTGCCAAATGACTCTCATGCCTTGCTTACGGTCTGATGCCGCCAGCAAGAGGAGAATAGGCTTGGTTCATGCTGCTTAATACGCTATCAATTGTCCCAATGAGCATGACAGCTGTGTTGGCGTTTTCCTTGGAGAGCATTGCTACTGATTCGCAGATAAGGCAGTGGGGAGTCATATCTTCGCTTCCGATTCTGGGTGAGTTAATAGGTTGATCAGCGGCAATCCCCCTCAGGCCACCAATTGCAATGCGCTGTTGAGTGCTCGCTGTTTGATGACCGCACCTTGACCAAACCACGCGGTGTCCATGCGGTATTCATTACTGCGTGCCCGGCGTTCGTGATCGACATACTCGGTAACCGCATTGAGTAGCCCCCAGGCTGTCCCTTTCGCGGCTGCCAACTCCGCGCCTCGGCCCTGGCCCTGATACATGTTCAACACCTTGTTTAAAGCTCGCTCATTCGAGAGCCCCGCATTCTCGGGCTTACCGGTGTGTGCTTCACACAACACACTGCGCAGGTAGTCGTTGGTTTCATGGTCTTTTACGGGGCGTGCGGCGAGTGTGCGCATGCGGTACATAAAATCGTCCCACTGCGACACGGTGATCCCCAATTGCTGTTTGACGGCACGTGGATCGAAGCGCGTGCTGTGCGGCACCTTGATCGCTTGGCGGGCGCCGTCGATGGCAATCGTCAGGGTGTTATTGCAGACCACACGAATGGTGGTCGGCGTTGCGGTGGTGGCGAGCGTGCCATCGCAGGAGGTGGCCAACAGCAGGTAGCCATTCACTACGTCATTGCCTTTGAGCGCGGTCGACTGGCCGGTGCGCGCCAGCGCCCAGAGCTTGCGTCCGCCTTTCAACACGCCAGCAGTTTCCAGCTCATAGCCAGAGCGTTCGGTCAGGTCTCGATAAAATTCCAGCACCTCACGTGGCTGGACCACTTGATAGCGCTGTGAAACGACCGACAGCGGTGCTTTAGTGTCAGAGCGAAACAGCACCTTCTGTTCGGGGAAGGAGTGAATGCTACCCAGTGGACCGACACTGTCAGCTTTGTAATGCACCGGGCTTTCTTGGATCTGCCAGTTCATACCGGCTTCTCGTTGCCACACTTCCAATGGTTGTTTTTCAGTGAGGCGACTGCCCAGGCCATGCCAGGGAGTCGCGCCGACATAAGCCATTTGATCGATAAGATGAGCCATGGTGTAACTCCTAAAGTAATTGCTCTGCGATTGTTTAAAGACTGAACGTGTAGTGGCATTGGGTGCATTGGTAGTTATTCAGTATTCGATCATCAATCTTTTCGCCAATAGCTGCGCCTGCCATACCCCCAGCTCCAGCGCCAACCAGACCTCCGAGAATGGCTCCGGCAATACCGCCCAGCGTAATGCCGAGTGGGCCGCCGGCAATTCCCAGTGCTGCACCAAACTCTGCACCTTTAATGGCACCAGCGACTCCACTGGTTCCCCCGCCAATGACGCCAATAGTTCCGCCGGTTTTCTTGCCAAGGTCTTTTGTTGATACGTGTGTGGAGTGACAGCTTGGGCAATTGATCAACATGATTAAGTCCAATAATAAAGTTAATTAAGAGTGTGCAAAGGCATAGCGCTGGTTATTCAAGTGAATGATTTAGGTCTGAAAATTGTTTGTTTGAAGGCTCCGGTAACGATCCGGTTGTTTAGCTCAGCCAGCGGGGGTAACAACGTTTTGGTGGTGGCTGTCGGAGAGGGGGCGTGTAGGGCTCGCAACGAGCCGGTTTCATCGGATGGCGCTGTAATCCAGGGCAAGGACCTACTGCTACTCCTGCTACTGGTAGCAGGAGTAGCAGCCTGATATGTCCTTGGTAGGTGTGATCTTCTTGGTGATTTTTGCGATGCCGTTTTTAAGATGAAGCGCTGAAGGCCCCGTAACATTGCTCGCTTATCGATTTCGGCGATGTCGAGGGTGTCAAGTTTGCCATACCTGGCGAACGTGGCCTCGAACGTTAGCCCAGCGACTTCCAGTTGGCCGAAGGCCGAAGCGATCAGCCGATACGGGTCAGCGGCAACTTGCTGGCCCTGAGTGCAAACATGTTGATCGAACCATGCGCCGGCTTCAGATGATGGAAGCCCGGAGTGAAGTCACTCACTTGGGGGGGCGGTCGCTGACTTTTCCCGTGCGGCCTCCTGGCCGTCACCACAAAGCGTTGGCGTAACGCGAAGCAAATGTGGTGCCCGATCCCTACTGCTACTCCTGCTATCAGTAGCAGGAGTAGCAGCTCAATATGGTGTCGATTTTCGCAGATGGTGATTTTTTTAAAAAATGGCTACAGGCCAACAAATACTAGGCTTGTAGCCTGCTTTATGACGTCTTTAAACGTGACTTTAAGCACCTGCAGTACAAAAAGTGTAGATCCCGATAAATTGGCCTCGAGCTTTGGAGGCCAGCATCATGAATCACGAGAGCAGCAGTACACCAGCCGTGAGAATCCTCAGGTTGAAACACGTTTTGGACCGAGTGGGCTTGAGTCGTTCGACCATCTACGATCGGTTGGATGAGAAGTCACCTCGATATGACCGCTCTTTCCCCCGCCCTGTCAGCCTCGGAGGAGCAGCTGTCGGATGGTTGGAAGCTGATATATCTGATTGGATTCAATCAAAGCTGAATCATAAAAATTGCTAGTGTTGAAAATGGATAAGGTGATAACAAAGATGTATGGATTTTTAGATATCCCTGCTGCTGATGATAACGTGTTTCCGAGTCTGATTGGATTGCCATTGATTAATGCAGCGGTGGATGAGGTGCGTGCTAATGTAAAGGCACCCATACCGTTAATATTCTCTTCCGCGCTCACCGCGATGTCTGTTGGGTTACAGGGATTATTTGATGTGCGAAAGCCACTAGGAGGCAGTGTTCCCTGTTCATTAATGATTTTGACTATAGCAAACTCGGGGGAGCGTAAATCTACAGTCGAGAATATTTTTCTTGCAGGTGTGCGAAGGTTTCAAAGTCAGATGCTTGAGCGTTATGAGAGCGACCTTTCAGTCTGGAGGAATCAGTTTAAAATTTGGGAGTTAAAAGATAAGGCCATTCAGAAAGCTATTGCTACGCTTGCGGTTAAGGGGATGGTAACAACTGAAGCGGAACAGCGGCTTTGCGAGCATTCAGAAACGGCCCCTAAAAGGCCCAGGAAATTCAAAATGCTCTACGAGGACACTACTTCGCAAGCTCTGTTTCGCGGCTTGCATCAGGACCTTCCAAGTGCGGGGCTGATTTCGGGAGAGGGTCTGGGTGTTTTGAATGGACCTGCCTTAAACGACCTACCTAAGCAGAATTCCTTGTGGAGCGGTGATCCGATTGCAGTGGACCGAGTGACTGCCGAGAGTTTTCAGCTTGACGATGCTCGACTCACTGTGGCGATGATGGTGCAAGAGAGCGGCTTCAAGAGCTATATGCAGGTACGTGGTGAGGCAGCACGAGGTTCGGGTCTATGGGCTCGTTTCCTAGTCTGTCAGCCGAAGTCAACTCAGGGCAGTCGCCAAGTTGAGGGAGTTACGATAAGCCGTGAGCACTCTGAGAAGTTCGCTGATCGCCTTGCGGATTACGTCGAACGGAATGTCGAACTGCTAGATAGAATTAAGCCTCAAAGAGTTATTGTCGATTTTTCACCTGAGGCTGCCCAACGCTGGGTCAGCCTTAGCAATGAAATCGAGAGTCAGATGAGGCCAGATGGACGTTTGAATTCGGCTAGCGATCACGCTTCAAAACTAGCCGACAATATTGCTCGCTTGGCGGCGTTATTTCATTGTTTTGAAAATTTTGAAGGAGATATTTCACTTTCAACATTGAATTTAGCTATTAACGTCGGCAATTGGTATTCGAGTGAGTTCTTGAAACTATTCGATGGAAAAGGAGAGGGAGAGATCGATGCAGACGAGTTATTCGATTGGCTAAAAAAACAGAGTTGTATCAAAGGGCCTTCTATGAGAAAGAATATTGTTAGGCAATATGGCCCAAGTCGAGTGCGAGATAAAAAACGATTAGATAATGCTTTGGAGGTACTTCAGGTTCGTGGTGTCGTTAATAAGACTTATGGGTCGGGAGGGCAAATAATTAATCTGCATCCCGGCAATAGCGGGGGGACTACTGGGTATTTCGGTCAGGGGTGTAGAGGGGGAGTTGGGTTTTGATGGCTAAGGTTATTTTATAAAAAATGCTGCTTTAGGTCGTAATGTTTCTGAGCGCAAGGCATCATCGCTGTCGTTTGTTCGCGTTTTCAAGATAAGATCTTAGAACGTATGCATCGTCGTGAATGCTGGCGGTGATGACCGAATGTACAGATTTAACATCTGCTTTCTTCAAGTCCAATTCATTGTTCAGGAAGTGGTGTAATGGTGGTGTCAGTAACTCTGCGGCGTGGTGCACTCCGCTCCATCCATGGCGTGGTTTATTTGTACTGAGAAGTTCAATTATTTTTTGATTTATTCGAGGCGTTATGGATGCCTTTGTGAGGCCTGCCTTTCTGGCTTTTTCTACCGCTGTGATTCTTCTGTGATGAGAATAACCTGCTGCCCTTCCCGCGTAATATGCTGCTTTTGAAAGCGCTGCCATGGTTCCGACAATGTTACCGTTCGTTTGTTCGATTAAGGTCATAGCGGCATAGTAGCAGGCTTGTTTGTGGGCAGTGTGAGTTTGCTCTTCCCACGATCCTTGATCAGTGACTATAAGTCCGTTAATCGACGCTAGGTCATCTCTTGTTGTGGTGAGCTCTTCAATTTCTTTACATAGCAGGATTAACTTTAGTTTTATTTTTCTTCCTGGGCTTAGTACGTCCTCGATCTCTTGTATTTTATCTAACAGATTGGCTACGGTTTGCTCAACGGTTATATTTTCGAATTCCATTAGTGCGCTCACGGGAGCGGGTGTCCAGTCATCGAGGGGCGGCATGCTTTTCTCCTATGTACTACTGAGTTAGGGATATTTGGGTTCGGCTTTTATAAAGCCGGAGCCGTGGAGGATAAGGTTAAGCAACATGCCGAATCAGCCATCAGCAACCGTCGTTTATCAAGGAAGTCCGTGCGCGAACGCGCTGGTCGACCCCTGTGAGTAAAAGTTTCAATCCTTCCTATCTATGATCGCGGACATCGAAAGGCTTCCTGTGGCAGCTTCGTTGATATGCTCGCTCCACCACTTCATCATCGGGCGCCGGCGCTCTATGTAATCGGCCCGATTGTAAGCGCTGCGCACCTCGTCCTTATCGACGTGAGCAAGCGCAACCTCGACTAGTTCAGGATCCCAGCCGTGCTCGTTGAGGATGGTGCTGGCCATCGAGCGCATCCCATGGCTCACGAGGCGGCCCTCGAACCCCATTCGCTTCAACGCCATGTTGGCAGTTTGGCTGTTGCAATGCGTACGGGGATTCCGGTCTGCTGGAAAGACAAACTCACGGTGCCCGCTGAGCGGCTTTATGGCTTCCAAGAGGCTCAAAGCCTGTTCGGTGAGGGGGATGATATGCGTGCGACGCTTTTTCATCCGCTCGGGCGGTATCGTCCAGATCTGCTTTCCGATATCGATGTCTGCCCAGCGTGCAGTAGCCGCTTCAGCTGGACGGGTCATAGTGTGAAGCTGCCACTCGATCAAGCAGCGTGTTGTCCTTTTTATGCTGGCATTGGCCACCGTAACCATCAGTTCTTTCAGCTCATCGGGTGCGAGTGCCGCCATGTTTTTCTTTTTTGGCTTCTTGAAGACCGAGCGAATGCCGGTGAGTGGATTTGAGTGAATCAAACCGGAATTAACGCCGTAGGTCATGATCTCGTTAAGACGCTGGCTTAGTCGCTTTACGGTCTCGAGACTGCCCTTGGTCTCGAGCGGTCGAAGCAGTTTTATGACGGCCGGAGCCGTGATCGTTGAGATCGGTATCGCACCTAAATCGGGAAAAACATGCAGCGTAAGGGAGCGCCAGATGTCTTCAGCATAAGCAGTAGTAACAGAGTCTTTCTTAAGCTCGAACCATGCGGTAGCTACATTCTTAAAAGTGTGTTCCGTAGTCGCTCTTAAAGTTTGCCGATCCGCGTCACGCTTCTCTTTCGGATCGAACCCTTGCGCCACCAGCTCCCTGGATTCTACTGTCCGTTTCCGAGCTTGAGCCAGGCTCACCTCTGGAAAGGTACCGAGCCCCATGTTGATCCGTTTTTTGGTTACAGGGTGGATGTAGTTAAAATTCCACAGCTTTGAGCCGTTGGCACGCACCCTCATCTGAAGGCCGTCGCCATCAGTGAGGATGTAGTCTTTTTCCTTTGGTTTCGCTGCTTTAACTTTGATGTCTGAAAGCCGCGTGGCTTGGGCACCCATGGTGACCTCCGATGCTGCGTGTATTCCAAAAAATACCAGTCGTGGGCTTGGAATACCACGTGGAATACACGAATTGTAGGATGAGCTCAGATACCATCGGACCCGTTTGGACCTGAAACCCCTGTATTTACTGGATTTCAGGCACAAAAAAAGACGTCCTTGGACGTCTTTAGATGTTGAAGTGGTGGAGCCGGGGGGATTTGAACCCCCGTCCGCCAGTACTCCGCTGTCGGTACTACATGCGTAGCCGTTTCTATTAAGTTAACCCTCAGCGACCCGAAGGGCAGGGTGCTTTGGGCGAGTTGTGTAAGTTTTAGCCGCTTCGTCCACAACGTACTGCACGGCGATTCTGTTCTATATGACAATCATTTTGGGTTTACAGACATCCCCTAATGATTGCTGGACCCGAAGGTACCAGAAGCTCAGGGTCTAAGGCTGCTTACGCAGCGATGGACATTTCCTGGCCGTAGTTTTCGTCATTGGCAACTATAAGTAGTTGCAACAGTGGATTTACGAGTTCTGTTACCAACTCGGCATGCACCTAAAGTTTCGCAACCGGCGTCGAATCCTAAACGGCCCCGAGCCTGTTACTCGTTGAATCATAGTGAGCAACAGGCGTGCGCAGTGTACGCCAACACAGCTCAGAAGGCCAACCCGAAGGTTGGCCCCTCAGGCATCAGTTACGTGTTGGATTGCGAATTTGCATCTTAGTGATCAGGCCATTGGTGATTTCCACGCAGTCCTGATCTTTTCCGGCCGCCTGAGCTGCTTCGGCCTTAGCCTGGGCGTCTTTGACGTTGTCCATTGACGTCTCCGGAATGGAAGGCTGGCTGGTGACGAAGTCTTTTATCGTTTGAAGATTCCCGGCGCAAAGGTCTTTGTCTGCCGCAAATACCGGCGACGTGAGCAGGGCACCAGCGATGAACAATCCAGCAATTGCAGAAAGCTTCATGGGTATCTCCTTGAATGGTTGGTCTCGGTGCTGCCGGACTGTCTGGCTGCGATGCCGAGGTCGTAACGGGCCGCGTTGATAGAGGGCCTGTTCAATCGACCGCGACGGCACTCAGGAATTCGGTTTTTTTTACATTTGGCATAAAAAGGTCGATTTACCCACCTCGAACCCACAGATCCGGCCAAAGGGGCGGTCGGCTGATGGGTTATTTATTACCGTCGCCAGTCGCTTTCTGGATTTCCAGAATGGTTTGCTGGGTTTCTGCCAGGCATTCGTCGATTTTGCCCTGGGCCTTGAGGGTCTGGGCTCTTTGCACACTGGCCGAGACGCGCGAATTGAGATCCGGCGACGATTGGTACTGCGCTTTGGAGTTGTTGATTGTCTGCAAATTCGCTTCGCACAGGCTTTCTGGCTTACCCGCGGCGAACGAAGTGGAGGCCATCATCGAGGCAGCAACGAACAGACCTAACAGTACAGAACGCTTCATGAGTATCTCCAGGAGCTGAGTAATCCAGATGTCGTTGACCGTGACGGCGGGCCATCGAACGGATGAAAGCTCCGATTGTTCGGAGCTTGTTCTGTGGACTGCCTTCTCGCCCAAGGGTTCTGATTTTTTTCAGCAGGCCTTTGCCTGAGTGACCCTGTCCACCAGATAGACCAGCCCGTGGTAGTCAATTCCGCTGTGTTGCGTCAGACCGATCTCACACGTGCGACTGGTAGATATCCCCTCGCTGCATTGCTGCACAGCATTCTTCAATGTCCTTAACGAATGAGCATTCAGCTCTGGGGTAGTAAAACCTTTGTCCCCGGCAAAACCACAACAGTGAATGCCTTCGGGGACGACCACGTTTTTACTGCACTTGCGAGCCAGGTCGATCAGCGCCTGGCTCTCGCCAAGGTGCTGGGTGCTGCACGTAACGTGCACTGCGATGGGCGCTTCTTGCGGCGTGAAGTCGAGGCGATCTATCAAGTGCGTACGGATGAATCGCACCGGGTCGTACAAATCCAGGCGCACATCGCCAAGGTCTTGAACCAGGCGCAAGGTGCACGGGCTGGTGTCGCAGTAAATCGGATCGAGCCCGCCGCGACTGGCGTGCAGCAACGCAGCGATCATTTCCTGACGCTTGTGTTCGGCTTGCTCGGCATAACCTTTGGAGGCGAAGGGTTGGCCGCAGCAGAGGTTGTCCTGATTGTCCGGAAAGACTACTTGGTAACCGGCCTTTTCCAGCAGTCCCCGGGTTTTGTCGTACAGCGACATCTGCTCTTTATCGCCTGCTGCTGGCCCCATGACGCGGGATACACAGGCTGCCAGATACACCACGCGTGGGCGCTCATCCTGCACCGTTGGGCTGAAACGAATGGCTTTTTCCGGCTGCGGCATGGCGTTGGTCCATTGCGGTACCTGGCCTTTGGAAAGCCTGGTTAGCGTCGCCGACAATTTGGCCAGCCGTGGCGCGCCTAATAGCATCCGTGCGCCATTGGCCACGTGCAGGGTAAACCGAGCACCCTGCAGTGCCGTGGCGAAATTGCCTTCCAGCCAATTGGCAGTTTTCGTACGCGTTGCATTGCGGCTGCGTAGCTTTTTCACCAGTTCGCCGGTGTTTATTCCTACAGGACAGCGTTGCGCACACAGTCCGGTGGCCGCGCAGGTGTCTATGCCTTGATATTCGTAAGCCGCTTCGAGCTCGGTGGTATCGACGCCCGCGCGTTTCTTCGCCTGAATGTCGCGCCATATGACGATGCGCTGCCGTGGGCTGAGGGTCAGGCCTTTCGACGGACACACCGGCTCGCAGAATCCGCATTCGATGCACTTATCCACAATCTCGTCGGCGGCCGGCAAAGGTTTCAAGTGTTTGAGGTGTATTTGCGGATCTTCGCTAAGCACCACGTCCGGGTTGAGAATGCCGTTCGGGTCGAGCAGGCGTTTGAGCTGCCACATCAGCTGATAGGCATCGCTGCCCCATTCCAGCTCAACGAAAGGCGCCATGTTGCGGCCGGTGCCGTGCTCGGCTTTCAGCGAGCCGCCGAACTCCACCGCCACTAGTTGCGCAACATCGTCCATGAACGCCTGATAGCGTGCGACTTCTTGCGGATTGTTGAAGCCTTGGGTGAAGACGAAATGCAGATTACCTTCCAGTGCGTGTCCGAAAAGTATCGCTTCGTCGTAGTGATGTTTGTCGAACAGCTCGATCAATCGGTTCACGCCGATCGCCAATTGTTCCACGGGGAAGGTCACGTCTTCGATGATCACCGTGGTCCCGGTTTTACGCACTGCGCCGACTGCAGGGAAGGTGTCCTTGCGGATCGCCCAGAGTCGCGCGTTTTCAACAGGGTCTTCAGTGAAGTCGACCTGCTTTTCCACCGGGAAACCGGTCAATGACGCCATGATCTGCGCCAGTTGTTCTTGCAGCAAAGTGGAGGATGCGGCGCGGGATTCAATCAGCAGCGCGCAGGCATTGTTCGACAGCTGTTGCACGAAAGCAGGCATGCCGGGTTTGTCCTGCACCGAGCGCAGGCTGCGGCGGTCCAGCAGCTCGACGGCCGAAACCGGTTGGCTTTTCAGCACCGTGACAGCGTTGCAGCAGGTTTCGACGTCCGGGAACACAATCAGTGCCGACGCTTTATTCGGATGGTCGATCACCGTGTCGTAGGTCACCGCACTGATAAACCCGAGCGTGCCTTCGGAACCGACCAGCAAGTGGCTCAAGATATCCACAGGCTCGTCGAAATCCACCAGCGCATTGAGTGACAGGCCGGTGGTGTTTTTCAGACGGTATTTGTGGCGAATTCTGGCAGCCAGTTCGGTATTGGCGCGGGTTTCGCGGCCCAGTGTTGCCAGGCGCTCAAGCAGCGGAGCGTGACTGTCACGGAACGCCGTAACACTTGCCGCGTCTTCAGTGTCGAGTCGGCTACCGTCGGCCAGCACCAAGCGAATACCCGCCAGCGTGTGATAGGTGTTTTGCGCAGTACCGCAGCACATGCCGCTGGCGTTATTGGCGACAATGCCACCGATTTTGCAGGCGTTGATCGAGGCCGGGTCAGGGCCGATCTTGCGTCCGAACGGCGCGAGCCAAGCGTTGGCCTGCGCGCCGATGACGCCCGGCTGCAAGCGGATCTGTGTGCCTTCGCCACGAATCTCACGACCGTTCCAATTGTCTCCCAGCACAAGCAATACCGAGTCACTGATGGCCTGACCGGAAAGGCTGGTGCCGGCGGCGCGGAAAGTCACCGGCACCTGATCGCGCTGAGCCAGTTGCAGCAGGGCAACCACTTCGTCTTCAGACTCTACGCGGATCACCAGTTTGGGAATCAGCCGGTAAAAACTGGCGTCGGTGCCGAAGGCTAACGTCGACAGCGGATCGTCGAAGCGTCGCGCTTGTGGGATCAGTTGTTGTGCATCTCGCAGGAAAGCAGCCGGCAGACTCATTGGTCCTCCAGAATCAGAACCACCAGATCTTTCGGACCATGGGCGCCATACGCGAGGACTTGTTCGATGTCAGCGGTTTTAGACGGGCCGGACACCAGCAACGCGTTAGTCGGCATGCCCTTAGCCCATTCAAACTCCTGCTGCACTTGATAAAAGTTGTCGCGAATTTCACTGGCCTTTAGCAAGGCGAAATGAACCGGAGGCACCAGGCTCATCAAGCGTGGTTCTTCGCGCGTTGGCCACAGAATCAGGCTGCCTGTCGCGGCGATTGCGCCCAGTGTGCCGGTCAGGCTGGCCGACGTGTCGTTGAACAACTCGGCTTTCCATTCCTCAACCGGTCGGTCGTAGGACTTGAGTGTCGGCAACTGAGGATTTTTCGACCAGTGCTCGGTAATGCGTTGGCCGTGCGCCGTGGTTGGAGCGATCAGCAGGCTTGGCAACTGTCGATCCCGCAGCAACTGCGCCAGCAAGGCTGGCCAGCCTTCGCCGGACGTCAGATGGATTTCGGTGTGCACCGCTTCCATCAATTTGCGCAGTTGTGTAATGCGTTGCTCGGGGGCATAGGTGTAAGGCGCTGTCACCAACGCTACGTCGAACTCGTCAGGCACTGGCGTGGCGCCTGTCAGACTATTGCGTAATTTGGCGAGGATATTTTGTTTGGCGCTCATCAGCGGTCTCCCTGTTTGGCCAAGTGTTCGCGGGCCATGTCGTGCAGCGAGCGAGCGGCTGGTTTTGGCGCACTGTGGTTTTGCGTCCAAGGGCCGACATTGTTCGGTGCCAGGGCGCGCAATCGCGTGGCAAAGAAAGCAAACAACCGATAGAGCGTCGGCGAGCTGTTGAGTCTGGCCCATGCGTTCCAGATAAAACGTTCTTTGCGCGAGTACTTGCTGCCTTGCCCGCGCATGACTTGATGCGGGCTGTCCGGTGCCTTGACGTTCTCTTCACGCAGGCGACGCAGCAGTGCCGGGATAGGAATTTTTACCGGGCAGACTTCACCGCACGCACCGCATAACGACGACGCACTTGGATGGTCCGGCACCTTCGCGAGGCCGACCATATGCGGGGTGATGATTTTGCCGATAGGCCCAGGATAAACCTCGCCATAGGCGTGGCCGCCGATTCGGGTGTAGACCGGGCAGTGATTCATGCAGGCGCCGCAGCGAATGCAGTTCAGGGTCTGGCGTAGTTCACTGTCGGCGAAGGCTTGGCTGCGACCGTTGTCCAGCAACACCAAATGCACTTCTTGCGGGCCATCCAGCTCATGCTCTTTTCGCGGGCCAGAGATCATGTTCACGTAAGTGGTGATCGGGATGCCGAGCGCCGAGCGCGTCAGCAGCGATAACAGCGGCACCACGTCGCGCAGGTTTTCCACGACTTTTTCGATGCCGGTAACGGCGATATGCACCGGCGGCACCGTGGTGGTCATGCGCCCGTTGCCTTCGTTCTCCACCAGCAGCAGCGTGCCGGTCTCGGCCACGGCGAAGTTGACACCGGAGACGCCGATGTCGGCTTCGAAGAATTTCTGGCGCAAGACTTTGCGCCCGATCTGAATGAGTTGGTCAACGTCCTTGGTGTATTCCACGCCAAGTTTGTCGTGGAACAAGGACGCGACCTGACCGGCATTCTTGTGGATCGCCGGCATAATAATGTGTGAAGGCTTTTCGTGGTCGAGCTGGACGATGTATTCCCCCATGTCCGACTCCAGGCATTCAATGCCTTGAGCCTCGAGGACATGGTTCATTTCCATCTCTTCGCTGACCATCGATTTGCCCTTGATCACTTGCCGCCCCTCGTGAGCGCGGATGATCGAGAGGACGATGCCATTGGCCTCGTCCACCGTTTCCGCCCAGTGCACTGTCACACCGTTGCGGATCAGGTTTTGTTCAAGCTGCTCGAGCAAGTCGGGCAGTTTGGATAAAGCACGGGCGCGGACAGCATTGCCCAGCGCTCGCAAATGTTCTCGCTCATGGGCATCGCTAAAGGACGCTGCCCGTTTGGTCATCAGTGAATCCATCGCAGTGCGAAAGTTATTTCGCAGTTGCTTGTCACCCAATGCCTTGTGAGCCCGGGTGCGGAAATCTTCTTCCACGGTAACCGTAGGAATTATCGCCGAGGTGCTCATTGGGCACCTCCGGTTCGCTGCCAGAGGAAACTGGCCAAGTGTTGACCGCGCAACGCTTCCTGCTGTTTTTCCAGCGAGCCGTTGATGTTCATCAGGCAACCGCAATCGGCACTGAGCACCTTGTGCGCGCCGGACTCTTTCAACGAGCGGGTCTTATCAGCCACCATCGCGCCGGAAATATCTGGCATACGGACGCTGAAAGTCCCACCGAAGCCACAGCATTCGCTTTCATGGCTATGGTCGACTCGCTCCACGTTGCTCAACTGCGACAACAACTCACGGCCGTGCAAATGTGTATTCATCTCTCGGCGCGCAGAGCAAGAGGTGTGCAACGCCACTTTTACCGGCTCGCCGCTGTCGTGCAGTTGTACCTTGCAGACGAACAACAGGAACTCGGCCAATTCGTAAGTCCTGGCGGCGAGCGCCTGAACCTGTTTCAACGTTTGTGGCTCATCCTTGAACAAGTCGGCGTAGTGTTCGCGCAACATGCCCGCGCAAGAACCTGATGGCACCACCACCGGAAAATCACCCGCGAACAGCGCCAGTTGCGAGCGCGCCACGGTCCTGGCCTGCTCGGTGTAACCCGAGGTGTAGGCCGGTTGCCCGCAGCAACTTTGCCCTTGCGGGTATTCGACACGAATGCCTTCGCGCTCCAACAGATGGATCGCGTCCATCCCGGCCTCGGGGTAGAACAAATCCACCACGCAGGTTCCGAACAGGTAAACCCGTTGCGGCTTTTCGCTGGGATATTGCCGAGGCTTGGGCAGTGGCGGGGCGACACGGGTCGCATTCGGCACAGCGTTGTAAAAAAGCTCGCTCATCAGGCGTATCTCCGGGTGGGCCCGGTTATCCGTCCGTTGAGGCTGCTGAATGTAGAGGAGGAAGCTTTCAGCAGCCTTACAGACCGGGTTGTGAATAGCTGACGCCGGATCACGGCCCGACGTCGGTTTTTACTTTTTGTTGCGTCGCACTCAATGCACCAGCATGCCGGTGAACCAGTAGGCCTGAGCCAAGGTGATCAAACCGACGATAGTTGCAAAGAACAGGCTGTGCTTGAGCGTGAAGCGGAACAGGTCCGATTCCTTGCCCACCAGGCCTGTTGCAGCGCAGGCCACGGCGATTGATTGCGGCGAAATCATCTTGCCGGTCACGCCGCCGCTGGTGTTTGCCGCAACCAGCAGTACATCGCTAACACCAATCTGGTGCGCGGTGGTTGCCTGCAGCGAACTGAACAATGCATTGGACGATGTATCGGAACCGGTCAGGAACACGCCCAGCCAACCGAGGAATGGCGAGAAGAACGGGAATGCAGCCCCGGTGCCCGCCAATACCAGCGCCATGGTCGATGACATGCCCGAGTAGTTGGTGACGAAGGCAAACGCCAGCACCATGCCGATGGACAGAATCGGCCAGCGAAGTTCGTAAAGGGTTTCTTTAAAAGTGGTAAGACCAGTTTTGATGTTGATTTTCAACACCAGCATCGAAATCAACGCAGAGAAGAAAATGGCCGTACCGGTCGCGGAAATCGGGTCAAGCTTGAACACTGCAGGAATGGCAGTAGGCACTGTCACGATCGGGGCGACTTTGATCACCATCTGATCAAGGTGCGGGATAGCGAAGTTGAATACCCAGCTGTACATCGAACCGCCGGTTGCGAACATCGCCTTGAACGGTTTCAGGGTCCAGATGGTGACCAGCACGGTGAGAATCAGGAACGGCGACCAGGCCTTGAAGATCTCTAAAAGGCTGTAGGGCGAAGCCACTGATGTACGTTTCTGACCGAAACCGCCGACGCTGGCGGTAATTACTGCGTCTGAAGAGGCCCCAGCGATTTGTGCGCCCGCAGTGCGTTTCGGCTGCCAGACTTTGAGGAACAGTGTCAGGCAAATCAGCGAGGCCAGGGCCGAGGTGATGTCCGGCAGTTCCGGGCCAATGAAGTTCGAGGTGAAGTATTGGGTAACTGCAAAACTCAATCCCGCCACCAACGCGGCTGGCCAGGTTTCGCGAACGCCACGCAGGCCGTCCATCATGAACACCAGCCAGAACGGCACGAATAGCGATAGCAGCGGCAGTTGGCGGCCGGTCATCGCGCCGATCTTGAATGCATCAATACCCGTTACCTGGCCGGCCACAATGATCGGAATACCCAAGGCGCCGAATGCAACCGGTGCGGTGTTGGCGATCAGGCACAGGCCTGCGGCGTACAGCGGATTGAAGCCGAGTCCTACCAGCAGTGCAGCGGTAATTGCTACCGGCGCGCCGAAACCCGCTGCTCCTTCGAGGAAGGCGCCAAAGCAGAAGCCGATCAGCAACACTTGCAAACGCTGGTCGTCAGTGATCGACAGCACCGAGCTGCGGATCACTTCGAACTGGCCACTCTTGACCGTCAGTTTGTAGAGGAAGACTGCCGCCACGATGATCCAGGCAATCGGCCACAGGCCGTAGGCGAAGCCGTATCCGGCGGCGGCAAAGGCCATGTCGACCGGCATCTGAAAGGCGAAAATCGCCACTGCGATCGACAATGCCAGCGTGATGCTGCCGGCCACGTGACCTTTAAGGCGGAACACGGCCAACGCCAGAAAGAAGAACACGATGGGGATTACGGCTGCGAGCGCGGACAGGCCAAGGCTGCCGAGCGGGGTGTAAAGCTGTTGCCAGGTTTGCATATGGGGTGGCCCCTAATTGTTGTTGGTCAGGCACTGATCAGCGTTCTTGGATAATTGGTAATACCAATTTACAATCGCTGTTCGCTAGGGTAAAAGCCTTATGTGGGGTGTGTCAATTTGCCGCCCTAAAACTTTTGTCGAATACGCCGGGCAAAGCCCATCTGAACTGCCTCTTCAAATGTCTTCTGACAGGTGCTGGCGCGCTGCCAATAGGCCAGAATAGAGGCCCCGGCCAGTTGTCGGGATCGTGGAGAATTGAGTTATGGGGTTTGATCAGATTCGTCAGCGCCGTTTGTCTGACGATATTGTCGAGCAGCTTGAGGGGATGATCCTTGAGGGCACGCTGAAGTCCGGCGAGCGGCTGCCTGCCGAACGTGCGCTGGCCGAGCAGTTCGGCGTATCGCGCCCTTCATTGCGTGAAGCCATTCAGAAACTGGCGGCCAAGGGTTTATTGATCAGCCGCCAGGGTGGCGGCAATTATGTGGTGGACTCCTTGGGCTCCACGTTCAGTGATCCGCTGTTGCATCTATTGGAGAGCAACCCCGAGGCACAGCGCGATTTATTGGAGTTTCGTCATACGCTGGAGGCGTCTTGCGCCTATTACGCGGCATTGCGTGCTACGGATGTGGATCGCGAGCGTCTGACGACAGCGTTCAACGAACTGCAGGACTGTTATGCACGTCAGGACGAAGTGAGTCGTGCGGAAGAGGGCGCGGCGGATGCCAAATTTCACTTGGCCATTGCTGAAGCCAGTCATAACGCGGTGTTGCTGCACACCATTCGCGGACTGTTTGATTTGCTCAAGCGTAACGTCGTCACCAACATCGGCGGGATGTACAAGCAGCGCACTGAAACCCGCGACATGCTTATTTCGCAGCATCGGGAGCTGTACGTGGCAATTATCGAGGGCCGGGCGGAGCAGGCACGGGAAGTCTCCAGTCGACACATACTGTATGTGCAAGAGGTGCTGGAGGAGGTGCGTCAGGAGGTGCAGCGCATGGCCCGAGCGGAGCGTCGCAAGGGGATGTAGCCATGATTGTTCCCATGTAAAACATGGGAACAATCATCTCAGGCAGAAAGATTAATCTTCCTTGCCCTTGTTGCGCACCGCACGCTGCAACTCGCGACCGGCGTCGCGTTCGCGTTCGGTATCACGCTTGTCGTATTCCTTCTTGCCTTTGCCCAGTGCGATCTCGCACTTGACCATGTGCTTGCTCCAATACCAGGACAGGCACACGCAGGCATAACCTTTTTGCTGCACGGCAGCGGCCAGCTTTTCCAGCTCGCGCCGGTTGAGCAGCAACTTTCGTGTGCGGGTCGGATCAGCGATGACGTGCGTGCTGGCAGTCATCAGCGGCGTAATGTGGCTGCCAAGCAACCAGGCTTCGCCATCCTTGAGCAGCACATAACTGTCAACCAGCTGTAGCTTGCTTGCCCGCAGACTTTTTACTTCCCAGCCGGCCAGGACCAGACCAGCCTCGAACCGATGTTCGATGAAGTAATCGTGTCGCGCCTTTTTATTTTGCGCGATGGTCCCTGTTGGGTGTTTCTTCTGTTTAGCCATAGGGGCGGCATTATAGGGAGTTGCAAGCAAGTCGGCTACGGTCAAGCTACGTGCTTGAGCAGGTTGATTGAATCCCGGACAATGCGGCCTCTTTTTTACGCTTGGACGTGATGACGATGTCGACCGACAAGGTTTCTGTCCACGGCAGTTGGGCCAGCCGCTGGGTTTTCATCCTGGCCGCGACCGGTTCGGCCGTGGGCTTGGGCAGCATCTGGAAATTCCCGTACATGGTTGGCGTCTACGGTGGTGGCGCTTTCGTTTTGATGTTTCTGGTGTGCATCGCACTGATCGGTGTGCCGGTGATGCTCGCGGAAACACTGATAGGCCGGCGTGCGCGGCAGAGCCCAGCCAATGCCTTGAAGGTGCTGGCGCAGGAGGCGGGGCATTCGGGAAAGTGGTCGTGGGGCGCTTTTGCCGGAATGATTACAGCGTTGCTGATTCTGTCTTTCTATAGCGTGGTTGGCGGCTGGTCGCTGGATTACATCATCGACATGGGGCGCGGCGACTTTCGGGGCGTCACACCTGATCAGGTCGGTGCGTACTTTGGCAACGTCATCGCCGACCCTTGGCGCCTGACACTTTGGCACACGATTTTTATGCTGCTGTCCGCCATCGTCATTGCCAAAGGCGTGGTGGCAGGCCTGGAACGCAGCTTGCGCATCATGATGCCGCTGCTGTTTGTGATGATCCTGGTGCTGCTGGGATACAGCATGACCACGGGCCATTTCATGGAGGGCGTGCATTTCATGTTCGACTTCCACCCTGAAAAAGTACTCGATGGTTTATTGCCGGCGATGGGGCACGCGTTTTTTTCCCTGAGTGTGGGCGTTGGCTCGATCATGATCTACGGTGCGTATATGCCGAAAGATTCATCGCTGTCCGGCACCGTTGTCGGTGTAGCGCTGCTCGATACCTTCGTTTCGCTGGTGGCGGGTCTCGCGTTGTTTCCGATTGTGTTCGCTGCCGGTTTGAACCCGAGTGAAGGTCCGGGCTTGATGTTTGTCAGTCTGCCATTTGCCTTTGGTAACGTAGCGTTCGGCCAGTTGATGGGCGTAGTGTTCTTCGTACTGGTAGCGATTGCTGCATGGAGTTCGGCGATTTCGCTGCTCGAGCCGATGGTTGCTTACCTGGTCGAGCGAACAAAAGTTCGTCGTGCCTGGGTAACTTTCTGGCTGGCATTTACCTGCTGGTTTGTCGGTCTGGGCACCGTGTTCTCATTCAATATATGGA
This sequence comes from Gordonia sp. IEGM753, assembly GCF_050321825.1. NCBI lineage: Bacteria > Bacillati > Actinomycetota > Actinomycetes > Mycobacteriales > Gordoniaceae > Gordonia > Gordonia sp. IEGM753. The sequence continues at coordinate 808,698 of NZ_JBNQGB010000002.1, read as the reverse complement.
AGGAAGCCAAATTTTTCGTGAACGAAGGCGGCTCGTTTCACCTCTACCAGTGGGGAGCGGCAAGCGGTCTGGATTTCTTTGGCGTTATTGATTTCTTTACCTCGCGAATCATGTTGCCACTCGGTGGTTTATGTTTCGTGGTATTTGCAGGCTGGGTGATGGGCCGTGAGTCGGTGCGCGACGAATTGTCGATCCGCCGGCCAGTATTGTTCGCCCTGTCCTTGTTTTTGATGCGCTATGTGGCGCCCATCGGCATTCTTGTAGTATTTGCCGCCCAGCTATGGAAGTGACGCTGACATGACGACACACATTCAACGTTCCGCCCTGCTGCCGTATCCGGCACAAGCGCTATATGACTTGGTCAATGACGTGGCCCGGTATCCTGAGTTTCTGCCGTGGTGTTCGTCGGCCGAAGTGCTGGAGAGCTCTCCCGAGCATATGCGGGCAAGCGTCGGCGTGGCCAAAGGTGGTCTCAGTCAGCATTTTGTAACGCGTAATACGCTGGTGCCTGGGCAATCCATCGAGATGAACCTGGAAGAAGGCCCGTTCAATCAGTTGCATGGCGTTTGGGTATTCAAGCCGCTGGGCGAAAAAGCCTGCAAGATTAGCCTGGACCTGTCTTTCGATTACGCCGGGCCTATTGTCCGTGCGACGCTGGGCCCGTTGTTCAATCAGGCAGCCAATACGCTGGTCGATGCTTTTTGCCAGCGCGCCAAGCAGATGCAGGGCTGAAGGTGTGATCGAAATCGAAGTGGTCTTCGCCGCAATTGATCGACAGGTATTGCTGTGTGTGACGGTTCCGATGGGGACGACAGTGCGTGATGCTGTGATGAAGTCAGGTATCAATGAGGCATTTCCGGCACTGGATCTGACTGATTGCCCTGTAGGGATTTTCGGTAAAGTGATCGCTGACCCGGACAAGCGACTGGTTCAATCGGGCGAACGCATCGAAATCTACCGGCCTTTAGTGGCTGATCCCAAGGAGGTTCGTCGGTTGCGCGCGGCTAAGGCTGCCGAGGCTAGAGCCAGGAATCAGTAATTTGCGTTACTCCAGACAATAAAAAACCCGGACATGCCGGGTTTTTTATTGCGTCGCAAATTACTGCGGCGTGGTGTCCAGAGGCTGCGGAGTCGGGACTGGAACAGTTTTTACGCTGTCGACGTCCTGCTGGATCTGATCCTGCAACGAGCCGGGCTTGGCCGGTTTTTCTGGTTTCGGCTTCTCGGTGTTTTCGACAGGGGCGGTCACGGTAGTGCCACTGTCCTTGCCGAGAATGGCTTCGTCACGGCTTACACCCGGCCTGAAATCACCGGAAAGGCTGACAAGTTGGTCGTTAGCGTTGAAGATAACGCTAATGCGTTCCTGTTGGCGTTCACCGCCACCCGGTTGCAGGCTATACAGGTAATCCCAGCGATCGGCGTGGAACGTGTCAGTCAGCAGGGGGTTGCCCATGATAAACCGTACTTGTGGACGGGTCATTCCCGGCCGTAACTGGTCTATCATGTCCTGCGTGACGACATTGCCCTGCTGGATGTCGATTTTGTAAACCCCGGGGAATGAACAACCGGCGAGTGCGAGCAGTCCCACAAAGGTGAAACTGGTTAGCAAGAGCTTGGTGTTTTGCATCGGTGGGCGACTTCCACTATCTTGGCTGGGACAACGTAAACGCCGATCATACCCGCATTAAGAGAAGCTGCGAAGCAGCATCGCGAGAAAGCTGACCATGGTTGAAAATAGCGAACTACGAAAAGCCGGCCTCAAAGTGACCCTTCCACGGGTCAAAATTCTGCAAATGCTCGATTCCGCCGAGCAACGCCACATGAGTGCCGAGGATGTTTACAAGGCGCTGATGGAGGCTGGTGAGGACGTCGGTCTGGCCACGGTTTACCGTGTACTGACTCAGTTCGAGGCAGCTGGCCTTGTGGTGCGGCATAACTTCGACGGGGGCCATGCGGTCTTCGAGCTGGACGACGGCAAGCATCACGACCATATGGTCAACGTCGAAACCAGTGAAGTGATCGAATTCTTCGACGAAGAAATCGAGCGCCTGCAGAAAGCAATCGTCGAGAAGTATGGCTTCGAGATGGTTGATCACAATCTTGTGCTGTACGTACGCAAGAAAAAGTAAGCATGTCGCGCGGGCTTATTGGTCCGCGAAACGAGCGAAGGCGACCCCAGGGTCGCCTTCGTGCTTTCTGCTGTCCTTAGATTTTTGCGGTAACGACCATTTTTTTCGCGTGAGCCAGGGATTCCTTGGTCAGGTCGATGCCTCCCAGCATCCGCGCCACTTCTTCTACTCGGTCATTTTTGCTCAGTTTGGAAACGGCTGTGCGTGTTGCATCTTCGCCGCGCACCTTGTGCACAAATAAATGCTGATGCCCCTGCGCCGCCACTTGCGGTAAGTGGGTCACCGTCAAAACCTGCCCGCGCTCCCCTAATCTGCGAAGTAACTGGCCGACGATCTCTGCGGTGGGGCCACCGATGCCCACGTCCACCTCGTCGAACACCAGCGTCGGTACACGCGAGGTCTGCGCTGTGATTACTTGAATCGCCAGGCTGATTCGCGACAACTCGCCGCCGGACGCGACTTTTGCCAGGGCTTTGAGCGGCTGACCGGGGTTAGCGCTTACCAGCAGCTCCACGTGTTCGAGCCCGTTGGGCAGCAACTCATCGCTGCTATTAGGGCGCAGTTCAATGGTAAAGCGGCCGCCAGGCATGCCCAATCGCTGGATTTCCTGCTCTACCGCGCTGGCCAGGCTACTGGCGGCTTGATGTCGAAGGTCACTCAGGTCTCTGGCTTTCTCCTGGTAATGACGTGCATAGGACGCCAATTCGTCGCTCAGGCGCTCGATAGATTCGTCGTTGGCATTCAGGGTTTCGATTTCATCCAGCAGCCGTTGCTGCATCTCTGCGACTTCGGTTGGCTGGATGCGGTGCTTGCGGGCCATGGTGTAGATCGCATCCAGGCGTTCTTCCAGGTACTGGAGGCGCGCAGGGTCGGCGTCGAAATTGTCGAGGAAACGGTTCAGTTCGCCGACTGCTTCTTCAACCTGAATCTGAGCGCTGGTCAGCAGGCTGCTGGCTTCGCCCAGCGCGCCGATAGAATTATTTACGCTGGACAGGCGATTGAGGCTGGCCGTGAGCGCATTCAGGACATTGCCGGAATCACTTTCGCTGCACTGCTCTACAACTTGCCGGCAAATGCCCAGCAAGGTTTCGGCGTTGGTAAGGTTCTTGTGTTCCTGTTCGAGTTGTTCCAGCTCGTTTTCGCCAAGGCCGAGGTTTTCAAGCTCTTCGAGTTGATAGCTGAGCAATTGGTGGCGGGCGCGTTGTTCGTCGCCGGAGTTGGAGAGGCGTTCCAGTTCCTGGCGGGTCTGGCGCCAACGTTGAGCCGCCAGATGCACCTGGCGGGCAAGGTCCGTCGCGCCAGCATATTCGTCGAGCAGTCGGCGATGGGTGTCGGTTTTCAGCAAGGATTGGTGTTCATGCTGGCTGTGGATATCGATCAGCAATTCGCCCAGGGCCTTCAGGTCGCCGAGCGGGCAGGGTGTGCCATTGATGTAGCCGCGAGAGCGGCCTTCGGCTGTTATTACCCGCCGCAAAATGCACGGGCCGTCGCTTTCGAGGTCGCGCTCTGCCAGCCATGCGCTGGCTTCCGGAATATCGACCAGGTCAAAAGTTGCGAGAATATCGGCTTTGTCTGCGCCAGGGCGAACCACGCCGCTGTCGGCGCGATCGCCAAGCGTAAGGCCCAGGGCGTCGAGCATGATCGACTTGCCAGCGCCGGTTTCCCCTGTGATCACGCTCATCCCGCGATCGAGTTCGAGATCGAGATGTTCAACGATGGCGTAGTTGTGTACGGACAGGTGCACCAGCATAAAGGCCGCTCCCAGGCTTTAGGTCTGGTTATTTATACAGTGTTTTGTTTTGTGCTGACAATGCCTCTGGTTAGCTCGATTTGCTTGATCCGACGAAATCCTTAGTGCGTGATGGAATGACAATGCTGCGCTTTTTGTAGGGTTAATCATTACAAACCCCTTGAAGCTGTATTTTGCGGCCCCATATAGCTGGGCAGAAGCGCGAGTTGAGCTCGCGGACGATATGAAAGGAGAATTCTATGGCTGACGAACAGACAGTGGATACGCAAAATCAAGACGCCAACCAGGGCCAAGCGGCTTCGGGTGAAGATCTGGCGGCTCGTGTACAAGTGCTCGAAGAGCAACTGGCAAGCGCACAAGATCAAGCGTTGCGAGTTGCTGCAGACCTGCAGAACGTTCGCCGTCGGGCAGAGCAGGATGTAGAGAAGGCTCACAAGTTTGCGCTGGAGAAGTTTGCCGGCGACTTGCTGCCGATCGTTGACAGCCTGGAGCGTGGTCTGGAGTTGTCCAATCCGGACGACGAAAGCATCCGCCCAATGCGCGAAGGCATCGAGCTGACGTTGAAAATGTTTCACGACACGCTGAAGCGTTATCAGCTGGAAGCGATCGACCCGCATGGCGAACCATTCAACGCCGTTCATCATCAGGCGATGGCCATGCAAGAAAGTGCCGATGTCGAGCCTAACAGCGTGCTCAAGGTGTTTCAGAAGGGCTACCAGCTCAATGGTCGTCTGCTGCGCCCGGCTATGGTCGTGGTCAGCAAGGCTCCGGCGCCGGTTTCGCCTTCGATTGATGAGCAGGCTTGAAATTAGCCGCAAGGCCCCCATTTAGAAGTCAAGCGTTTAAGTGCTACCGCAGTTAGCCACCACTGCTGCGGCAACCAAATCCAAAGTTTCGGGAGAGTTAACATGGGCAAAATTATCGGTATCGACCTGGGGACTACCAACTCCTGCGTCTCCGTGCTTGAAAACGGCGTAGCCAAAGTAATTGAAAACGCTGAAGGCGCGCGTACCACGCCGTCTATCATCGCGTACGCCAACGATGGCGAAATTCTCGTTGGCCAGTCGGCTAAACGTCAGGCTGTGACCAATCCGCATAACACCCTGTACGCGGTGAAGCGTCTGATCGGTCGTAAGTTCGACGAAGAAGTCGTACAGAAAGACATCAAGATGGTGCCTTACAAAATCGCCAAGGCTGACAATGGTGATGCGTGGGTAGAAGTGAACGGCCAGAAAATGTCGCCGCCACAAATCTCGGCTGAAATTCTGAAGAAGATGAAGAAGACCGCCGAAGACTACCTCGGCGAGCCAGTCACTGAAGCGGTGATCACCGTTCCGGCCTACTTCAACGACAGCCAGCGCCAGGCAACCAAAGACGCCGGCCGTATCGCGGGTCTGGACGTAAAACGTATCATCAACGAACCAACCGCAGCTGCGCTGGCTTACGGTATGGACAAGGCGAAGGGCGATCACACCGTGATCGTTTACGACTTGGGCGGCGGTACTTTCGACGTTTCCGTGATCGAAATCGCTGAAGTCGATGGCGAGCACCAGTTCGAAGTATTGGCCACCAACGGTGACACGTTCCTGGGCGGTGAAGACTTTGACATTCGTCTGATCGACTACCTCGTCGACGAATTCAAGAAAGAAAGCGGCATGAACCTCAAAGGTGACCCGCTGGCCATGCAGCGTCTGAAAGAAGCCGCTGAAAAAGCCAAGATCGAGCTGTCTTCGAGCCTGCAGACCGACGTTAACCTGCCGTACATCACTGCAGATGCGACCGGTCCTAAGCACTTGAACGTGAAAATTTCTCGCGCCAAGCTCGAAGCACTGGTTGAAGACCTGGTTCAGCGCACCATCGAGCCTTGCCGCATCGCTCTGAAAGACTCGGGTATCGACGTTGGTGCAATCAACGACGTGATCCTGGTTGGCGGTCAGACCCGTATGCCACTGGTTCAGAAACTGGTGACCGAGTTCTTCGGTAAAGAAGCACGTAAAGACGTGAACCCGGACGAAGCCGTTGCCATGGGTGCTGCTATCCAGGGCGCAGTATTGGCCGGTGATGTGAAGGACGTTCTGCTGCTCGACGTCAGCCCGCTGACCCTGGGTATTGAAACCATGGGCGGCGTGATGACTGCGCTGATCGAGAAAAACACCACGATTCCTACCAAGAAATCGCAAGTGTTCTCGACTGCCGACGACAACCAGGGCGCTGTGACCATTCACGTGCTGCAAGGTGAGCGTAAGCAAGCGGCCCAGAACAAGTCCTTGGGCAAGTTCGATCTGGCCGAGATTCCACCAGCACCACGTGGCGTGCCACAAATTGAAGTGACCTTCGACATCGACGCCAACGGCATTCTGCACGTAGGCGCCAAAGACAAGGCCACTGGCAAGACTCAGTCGATCGTGATCAAGGCCAACTCCGGTCTGTCCGAGGAAGAAATTCAGCAGATGATTCGCGATGCTGAAACCAACGCTGACGAAGACCGCAAGTTTGAAGAGCTGGCATCTGCTCGTAACCAGGGCGATGCACTGGTTCACTCGACTCGCAAAATGGTCGCAGACGCTGGCGACAAAGTGACTGAAGAAGAGAAAGCTGCGATCGAAGCTGCTGTAGTAGCCCTGGAAGCTGCCGTAAAAGGCGACGACAAGGCCGCTATCGAAGCCAAGGTTGAAGAGCTGTCGAAAGTCTCTGCTCCAGTGGCGCAGAAGATGTACGCCGAACAGGCCCAGCCTGCTGAAGGCGCGGCACCGCACGACGAAAAAGCTGAAAAAGCCGACGACGTCGTTGATGCCGAGTTCGAAGAAGTAAAAGACCACAAGTAAGTTGTTGGTCGCCCGGTTGACTGCCTTCAGGCGGTGACTGGTAGGATGTCGCCGCGCGGGAGCTTGCTCCCGCGTTGGCGTGTCTGGGACAAGCGAATTTATACAGCATGCGACAACGTTCGGATGCTGGTGGTATGGCCGGGAATGCTCCTGCTTTTCGCGCCGAAAGTACCTCATTGAATCAAAGACCAGGATCGTTGAATTGACGTGAGTTGGGTCCGGGCCTGTATTGGGGCTCAACGAGTTTTGCAAGGCTCAGGAGAGGTTTGCCGAACGTCCTTAAGAGTGCAAAGACTTATGGCAAAGCGTGACTATTACGTAGTATTGGGTGTTGAACGTACCTCAAGCGAAGCAGACCTGAAGAAGGCCTACCGTCGCCTGGCGATGAAGCATCACCCGGACCGTAATCCCGATGACAAGGCGTCGGAAGAGATGTTCAAGGAGGCCAACGAGGCCTACGAAGTACTGTCCGATTCCAGCAAGCGTGCAGCGTATGATCAATACGGTCATGCCGGCGTAGACCCAAGTATGGGCGGCGGCGGTGCCGGGTTTGGCGGTCAGAACTTCTCCGATATCTTTGGCGATGTCTTCAGTGATTTCTTCGGCGGTGGTCGCGGTGGTGCCCGTGGCGGTGCGCAGCGTGGTAGCGACCTTCGTTACACGCTGGAGCTGAATCTGGAAGAAGCTGTTCGCGGCACGACCGTGAATATCCGCGTTCCGACGCTGGTCAACTGCAAACCGTGCGACGGTTCCGGAGCCAAGAAAGGTTCATCACCGATTACTTGCCCAACGTGCGGCGGCATCGGTCAGGTTCGCATGCAGCAAGGCTTCTTCTCGGTGCAGCAGACCTGCCCGCGGTGCCATGGCCAAGGCAAGATCATTTCCGACCCTTGCGATTCATGCCACGGCGAAGGCCGCGTTGAAGAGTACAAAACCCTTTCGGTCAAAGTGCCGGCCGGTGTCGATACCGGTGATCGCATTCGTCTGTCGGGCGAAGGTGAGGCGGGGGCGCAAGGTGGGCCAACGGGTGATCTGTACGTGGTGATCAATGTGCGCGAGCACGCGATCTTCCAGCGTGATGGCAAGCACCTGTTCTGCGAAGTGCCTATCAGTTTTGTAGATGCCGCGTTGGGTGGTGAGCTGGAGATTCCGACCCTTGATGGTCGGGTCAAGCTGAAAATCCCCGAGGGAACTCAGACCGGCAAGCAGTTCCGTGTTCGCGGCAAGGGCGTAGCGCCGGTTCGTGGCGGTGGTGCGGGCGACTTGATGTGCCGTGTTGCGGTTGAAACCCCGGTCAACCTGGGTCGTCGTCAGCGTGAATTGCTGGAAGAGTTCCGCAGCTCGCTGGCGGATGACAACAGTCATTCGCCTAAAACTACCGGTTGGTTCGAAGGCGTGAAGCGCTTCTTCGGCGATTTGTAAGGAGTGAGCATGCGACGTATAGCTGTGATGGGTGCTGCGGGCCGCATGGGGAAAATCCTGGTTGAAGCGGTGCAGCAACGCGCGCCGCTCACCGGCCTGACCGCCGCCATTGTTCGCCCTGGCAGTACGCTGATAGGTGTCGATGCCGGGGAGCTGGCATCGCTTGGGCGCATTGGCGTGCCGCTTTCAGGTCACGTCGAGGCGGTGGCTGAAGAGTTCGATGTGCTGATCGACTTCACGCTCCCGGAAGTCATGCTGAAGAGCCTGGCGTTCTGCCGTAAGGCAGGCAAGGCGATGGTGATCGGCACGACGGGCCTGGACGCGGCACAGAAGCAATTGCTGGCCGAGGCCGGCAAAGACATACCGATCGTGTTCGCGGCCAATTTCAGTGTCGGCGTTAACTTGTCACTGAAACTGCTCGATATGGCCGCTCGTGTGCTGGGTGACGATGCTGATATCGAAATTATCGAAGCTCATCATCGGCACAAGATCGATGCTCCTTCAGGTACGGCTTTGCGTATGGGTGAAGTCATTGCCGGTGCGCTGGGACGTGATCTGCAGCAGGTTGCAGTTTACGGTCGTGAAGGGCACACCGGTGTACGTGAGCGTGAAACGATCGGCTTTGCCACTGTTCGCGGTGGTGATGTAGTCGGTGATCACACCGTTCTGTTTGCGTGCGAGGGCGAGCGTCTGGAAATTACACACAAAGCTTCCAGTCGCATGACATTCGCCAAGGGCGCCGTTCGTGCTGCGCTGTGGCTTGACGGTCGTAAGCCTGGCCTTTACGACATGCAAGACGTGCTCGACCTGCGTTAAGATGTTCTCGAAACAGGGCTCAAGCGCTGCCTTTGAGCCCTGTTTTACTCCGTCAAGCGACGCCCTGTCGCATTCTCCGGCCTTTAAGGCTCATTGGCGGTAGACCAAAAAAGCCTTTTTCTGTAAGCTACAGCTTTAGTGTGTCCACTAAAAGCGCGCAGAATTATTCGGTGAAGAAGCGGGGTGACGTGTCCATACGTCACTCCGCTTTTTTACAACCTGCGATCGCCCTTTCAGGCTTTATTTACGGGAGGTCTTCTTGACTAAGCCAGCCATACTCGCCCTTGCTGATGGCAGCATTTTTCGCGGCGAAGCCATTGGAGCCGACGGTCAAACCGTTGGTGAGGTGGTGTTTAACACCGCCATGACCGGCTATCAGGAAATCCTTACCGATCCTTCCTACGCCCAACAGATCGTCACCCTGACTTACCCGCACATTGGCAACACCGGCACCACGCCTGAAGACGCCGAGTCTGACCGTGTCTGGTCCGCAGGCTTGGTCATTCGTGACCTGCCGTTGGTTGCGAGCAACTGGCGTAACACAATGTCCCTGTCCGATTACCTGAAAGCCAACAACGTTGTGGCGATCGCCGGTATCGACACTCGTCGCCTGACCCGCATCCTGCGTGAGAAAGGCTCACAGAACGGCTGCATCATGGCCGGTGACAACATTTCGGAAGAAGCTGCCATTGCCGCCGCTCAGGGTTTTCCTGGTCTTAAAGGCATGGACCTGGCGAAAGTCGTCAGCACCAAAGAGAAGTACGAGTGGCGCTCGACTGTCTGGGATTTGAAAACCGACAGCCATGCCACCATCGAAGCTTCGGATCTGCCGTACCACGTTGTCGCTTTTGACTACGGCATCAAACACAACATCCTGCGCATGCTGGTCGAGCGCGGTTGCCGCGTGACCGTGGTGCCGGCTCAGACGCCAGCCTGCGATGTGCTGGCGATGAAGCCGGACGGCGTGTTCCTGTCCAACGGTCCTGGTGATCCGGAACCTTGCGACTACGCGGTTCAGGCGATCAAGGAAGTGCTGGAAACCGAGATCCCGGTTTTTGGTATCTGCCTCGGTCACCAACTGCTGGCGCTGGCCTCCGGTGCCAAGACCCTGAAAATGGGCCACGGCCACCACGGCGCGAACCACCCGGTCCAGGATCTGGACACCGGCGTTGTGATGATCACCAGCCAGAACCACGGTTTTGCGGTAGACGAAGCAACCCTGCCAGGCAACGTCCGGGCGATCCACAAATCGCTGTTCGACGGCACTCTGCAAGGGATCGAGCGTACCGATAAAAGCGCTTTCAGCTTCCAGGGTCACCCGGAAGCCAGCCCTGGCCCGAACGACGTAGCGCCTCTGTTTGATCGCTTCATCAACGAAATGGCCAAGCGACGCTAATCGCTCGCCTTGATGTTGCATAGCTTGAAGGTGGTCCCGGCACCGGCGGCCCCCTCAAGGCTTCACAGATTGAACTAGACGGCTTGCCGACTGACCTGCGGATTTGAGTGACAAACCCATGCCAAAACGTACAGACATAAAAAGCATCCTGATTCTCGGCGCTGGCCCGATCGTTATCGGCCAGGCTTGTGAATTCGACTACTCCGGCGCCCAGGCCTGCAAAGCCCTGCGCGAGGAAGGTTACCGCGTCATCCTGGTGAACTCGAACCCAGCGACCATCATGACCGACCCGGACATGGCTGACGCCACCTACATCGAGCCGATCAAATGGCAGACCGTTGCCAAGATCATCGAGAAAGAGCGTCCGGACGCGCTGCTGCCGACCATGGGCGGCCAGACTGCTCTGAACTGCGCACTGGATCTGGAGCGGGAAGGCGTTCTGGAGAAGTTCGGCGTAGAGATGATCGGCGCCAACGCTGACACCATCGACAAGGCTGAAGATCGCTCGCGCTTCGACAAGGCGATGAAGTCGATTGGTCTCGATTGCCCTCGTTCGGGTATCGCCCACAGCATGGATGAGGCCAACGCGGTCCTCGAGAAGCTCGGCTTCCCATGCATCATCCGCCCGTCCTTCACCATGGGCGGCACCGGTGGCGGTATCGCTTACAACCGCGAAGAGTTCGAAGAAATCTGCGCCCGTGGTCTGGACCTTTCGCCGACCAAAGAGCTGCTGATCGATGAATCCCTGATCGGTTGGAAAGAGTATGAGATGGAGGTTGTCCGCGATAAGAAGGACAACTGCATCATCGTTTGCTCCATCGAAAACTTTGACCCAATGGGCGTGCACACCGGTGACTCGATCACTGTTGCTCCAGCGCAGACCCTGACGGACAAGGAATACCAGATCATGCGTAACGCCTCCCTGGCGGTATTGCGTGAGATCGGCGTGGAAACCGGCGGCTCCAACGTCCAGTTCGGCATCTGCCCGGACACTGGCCGTATGGTCGTCATCGAGATGAATCCGCGGGTATCCCGTTCTTCAGCTCTGGCCTCGAAAGCCACTGGTTTCCCGATTGCGCGTATCGCGGCCAAACTGGCGATCGGCTACACCCTGGATGAATTGCAGAACGAAATCACCGGCGGCGCTACGCCTGCATCCTTCGAGCCGTCCATCGACTACGTCGTGACCAAGCTGCCACGTTTCGCCTTCGAGAAATTCCCGAAAGCCGATGCACGCCTGACCACACAAATGAAGTCGGTTGGTGAAGTCATGGCCATCGGCCGGACTTTCCAGGAATCCCTGCAAAAAGCCCTTCGCGGCCTGGAAGTCGGCGTTTGCGGCCTGGACGAGAAGCTCGACCTGAGCAACCCGGAAAGCATGAGCGTGCTCAAGCGCGAGCTGACCGTGCCGGGTGCCGAGCGTATCTGGTACGTGGCTGATGCTTTCCGCGCCGGCATGACCGTCGAAGATATTTTCGGCATGAACATGATCGACCCGTGGTTCCTGGTGCAGATCGAAGATCTGATCAAGGAAGAAGAGAAGGTCAAGACCCTCGGTCTGTCCTCTATCGACCGCGACCTGATGTTCCGCCTCAAGCGCAAAGGCTTCTCCGACATGCGCCTGGCCAAGCTGCTGGGTGTGACCGAGAAGAACCTGCGCACGCATCGCCACAAGCTGGATATATTCCCGGTCTACAAGCGCGTTGATACCTGTGCGGCCGAGTTCGCCACCGACACCGCGTACATGTACTCCACCTACGAGGAAGAGTGTGAAGCCGCGCCGTCGGGCCGCGACAAGATCATGATCCTGGGTGGCGGTCCAAACCGTATCGGCCAAGGCATCGAGTTCGATTATTGCTGCGTACACGCCGCTCTCGCCCTGCGCGAAGACGGGTACGAGACCATCATGGTCAACTGCAACCCGGAAACTGTTTCCACTGACTACGACACTTCCGACCGTCTGTACTTCGAGCCGGTAACGCTGGAAGACGTGCTGGAAATCTGCCGCGTCGAGAAGCCAAAAGGCGTGATCGTCCAGTACGGCGGCCAAACACCGTTGAAACTGGCTCGTGCACTCGAAGCCGCTGGCGTGCCGATCATCGGCACCAGCCCTGACGCCATCGACCGTGCCGAAGACCGTGAGCGCTTCCAGCAAATGGTTGAGCGCCTGAACCTGCGTCAGCCGCCAAACGCTACTGTGCGCAGCGAAGACGAAGCGATCCGCGCAGCCAGCAAGATCGGTTACCCGCTGGTGGTTCGTCCGTCCTACGTGCTGGGCGGCCGCGCAATGGAAATCGTGTACGAAGAAGACGAGCTCAAACGCTACCTGCGTGACGCGGTGAAAGTGTCCAACGACAGCCCGGTGCTGCTTGACCACTTCCTCAACTGCGCCATCGAAATGGATGTGGACGCAGTGTGCGACGGCACCGACGTGGTGATCGGCGCCATCATGCAGCACATCGAGCAGGCGGGCGTTCACTCCGGTGACTCGGCTTGTTCCCTGCCGCCGTACTCGCTGCCTGGCCACATCCAGGACGAGATGCGCGAACAGGTCAAGAAAATGGCTCTCGAATTGGGCGTTGTCGGCCTGATGAACGTTCAGTTGGCGCTGCAAGGCGAAGACATCTACGTCATCGAAGTCAACCCTCGTGCTTCCCGTACCGTGCCGTTCGTGTCGAAGTGCATCGGTGTTTCCCTGGCCATGATCGCGGCTCGCGTGATGGCCGGTAAAACGCTGAAAGAGATCGGCTTCACCAAGGAAATCATTCCGAATTTCTACAGCGTGAAAGAGGCGGTGTTCCCATTCGCCAAATTCCCTGGTGTGGATCCGATCCTTGGCCCAGAGATGAAGTCCACGGGTGAAGTGATGGGTGTTGGCGACACCTTCGGCGAAGCGTTCGCCAAAGCCCAGATGGGTGCCAGCGAAGTGCTGCCGACCGGCGGTACCGCGTTCATCAGCGTGCGTGACGACGACAAGCCACTGGTTGCAGGCGTGGCGCGTGATCTGATCAACTTGGGCTTCGAAGTGGTTGCCACCGCCGGGACTGCCAAGCTGATCGAAGCCGCAGGCTTGAAAGTGCGCCGTGTGAATAAAGTGACCGAAGGTCGTCCGCACGTAGTCGACATGATCAAGAATGACGAAGTCACCCTGATCATCAACACTACCGAAGGTCGTCAGTCGATCGCTGATTCGTACTCCATTCGTCGTAATGCCTTGCAGCACAAGATCTACTGCACCACCACCATTGCTGCTGGCGAAGCTATCTGTGAAGCGCTGAAGTTCGGTCCCGAGAAGACCGTGCGCCGCTTGCAGGATCTACACGCAGGATTGAAGGCATGATCAAATACCCAATGACCGTCAAGGGCGCCAAAGCCCTTGAAGAAGAACACGCTCATCTGACCAAGGTCGTCCGTCCGAAGCTCAGCCAGGATATCGGTACTGCCCGTGAGTTGGGTGACTTGAAGGAAAACGCTGAGTACCACGCTGCTCGTGAGCAGCAAGGTATGGTCGAGGCGCGGATCCGTGATATCGAGGGCCGCATGCAGAACGCGGTGGTCATCGATGTCACGACTATCCCGCACACCGGCAAAGTGATTTTCGGCACCACGGTTGAAATCGCTAACGTCGAAACCGACGAAAGCGTGACTTATCACATCGTGGGTGAGGATGAAGCCGACTTTAAACTCGGCAAGATCTCTGTCGGCTCGCCGCTTGCTCGTGCCTTGATTGCCAAGGAAGAGGGTGACGTTGTCGCCGTCAAAACGCCTGGTGGCGTGATCGAGTATGAGATTGTCGAAGTTCGCCATATCTGAAAGAAGGCGCCCGCTTCGTGCGGGCGCCATGCTTTGGCAGCTGACTCAAATGTTGTGGGTCGGCGGTCTGTGGCTGTTACACGTCGGATTACTGCCGGTGCTGGAGCAAATAGGCCTGGCGCCGCTGTTGATCGACGAAATTGCAAGCATGTTGAATGCGCTGATGGTGGTTTTCGCCACAGCGTGCGTGATTTTTCAGGCTTTGGTGCTGATTCAGGCTGAGGGCCTTGCCAGTCTATGGCGCGATATACGCGGGCAGCTGCTGCTGATGGCGTTATATGCGTGTGCAATGTTTTTCGTGGTGCGCTTCGGCTGGCCGCAAGCGTTACGTTGGCAGGTGTTCAGTTATCTTGTTCTGGGCTTCTGCGGATTGGTGTTGGTGTTGCAGCCAGTGCCGGGATGGAGTGGCAGGGTGCGCGAAGCACACCCTTGACCCTTGCCATCACTTGAAGCGATGGACGTTCGACAGCTGCTTGTTGACGCTGAAGTTCTTGCGGTAAATCAGTGCCATCTTGCCGATGACCTGAACCAGGTCCGCTTTGCCGACCTTGCACAGTTCTGCAATGTTCGCCAAGCGCGACTCGCGATCGAGGATGTTGAGCTTGATTTTAATCAGCTCGTGATCCGCCAGCGCGCGTTCAAGTTCGGCTAACACACCTTCAGTCAAACCGTTGTCAGCCACAGTCAAAACTGGTTTCAGATGGTGGCCAATGGATTTGTACTGTTTCTTCTGCTCTTGAGTGAGCGGCATAATCTGACCCCTGCGTCTGATCTTGTAAAAAGCGGCGGCCAGTTTACCCGAGCGAGTCCGGGACCGCCCAGTTAATCACGACTCGTTTTATTTTAGAGGTGGCCCGTGGCCCGTTCCAAGACAAGCCTTAAGTGGCTGCAAAGACATGTCAATGATCCCTATGTGAAGCAGGCGCAGAAGGATGGTTACCGCTCGCGTGCGAGTTACAAGCTTCTGGAGGTCCAGGAGAAGTACAAGCTGATCCGTCCGGGTATGAGCGTTGTCGACCTGGGTGCGGCGCCCGGCGGCTGGTCGCAGGTCACTAGTCGGCTGATCGGTGGTCAAGGGCGTCTGATCGCCTCGGACATCCTGGAAATGGACAGCATTCCGGACGTGACTTTCATTCAGGGTGACTTCACCCAGGACGAAGTACTCGCTCAGATCCTTGAAGCCGTGGGTAATTCGCAGGTGGACCTTGTGATTTCCGATATGGCCCCCAATATGAGTGGTACGCCTGAGGTAGATATGCCGAAAGCGATGTTTCTATGTGAGCTGGCGCTTGATCTGGCGACTCGGATACTCAAGCCGGGTGGTAATTTCGTGATCAAGGTGTTTCAGGGCGAAGGGTTTGATGCTTACGTGAAGGACGCTCGTCAGAAGTTCGACAAGGTCCAGATGATCAAGCCGGACTCTTCCCGTGGCAGTTCTCGCGAGCAATACATGCTGGCTTGGGGTTTCCGCGGCCGCAGTGAGTAAATGGAGTTTTTTTGCGGGGCGATAGGTTTTTAGTATTTCGCCCGGTGAGCATTAGCGAATATTGTGTAGAAAGTGTTTCACAAAGGGTTACAGACGGCGCCTGCCAGAGCCGTATGTAATGTAGTAAGTTAGGCCGGTGAATATCATGCGAAGCACGCGCCATTAGCGGAGCTTGCTTCAGAGGGTAGTTAATTGAACGATATGGCAAAGAATCTTATCCTGTGGTTGATCATCGCGGCTGTCCTGGTGACGGTGATGAACAACTTCTCCAGCCCTAACGAGCCGCAGACCCTCAACTATTCCGACTTCATCCAGCAGGTCAAGGATGGCAAGGTCGAGCGCGTAGCAGTTGACGGCTACGTGATTACCGGTAAGCGCAACGATGGCGACAGCTTCAAGACCATTCGTCCTGCTATCCAGGACAATGGTCTGATCGGCGACCTGGTGGATAACCACGTGGTAGTCGAAGGCAAACAGCCTGAACAGCAAAGTATCTGGACCCAGCTCTTGGTCGCGAGCTTCCCGATCCTGGTAATCATCGCCGTTTTCATGTTTTTCATGCGGCAGATGCAGGGTGGTGCGGGCGGCAAGGGTGGCCCAATGAGCTTTGGCAAGAGCAAGGCTCGACTGCTTTCTGAAGATCAGGTGAAAACCACCTTGGCCGACGTTGCAGGTTGCGACGAAGCCAAGGAAGAAGTGGGTGAGCTGGTCGAGTTCCTGCGCGATCCGGGTAAATTCCAGCGTCTTGGCGGTCGTATTCCTCGCGGCGTATTGATGGTCGGTCCTCCAGGTACTGGTAAAACGTTGCTGGCCAAGGCAATTGCTGGTGAAGCGAAAGTTCCGTTCTTCACAATCTCTGGGTCTGACTTCGTAGAAATGTTCGTGGGCGTCGGTGCAAGCCGTGTTCGTGACATGTTCGAGCAAGCCAAGAAACATGCGCCATGCATCATTTTCATCGATGAAATCGACGCCGTTGGTCGCCACCGTGGCGCCGGCATGGGCGGCGGTCACGACGAACGTGAGCAGACTCTCAACCAGTTGCTGGTTGAGATGGACGGCTTTGAGATGAATGACGGCATCATCGTCATCGCTGCAACTAACCGTCCAGATGTGTTGGACCCTGCGTTGTTGCGTCCAGGCCGTTTTGACCGTCAGGTTGTGGTTGGCTTGCCGGACATTCGTGGTCGCGAGCAGATTCTCAAGGTTCACATGCGCAAAGTGCCAATGGGTGACGATGTCGCTCCGGCCGTGATCGCTCGTGGTACGCCTGGGTTCTCCGGCGCTGACTTGGCGAACCTGGTCAACGAGGCTTCGTTGTTCGCTGCCCGTACCGGCAAGCGTGTCGTCGAAATGAAAGAATTCGAGCTGGCAAAAGACAAGATCATGATGGGCGCCGAGCGCAAATCGATGGTCATGTCTGAGAAAGAAAAACAGAACACCGCTTACCACGAAGCAGGTCACGCTATCGTTGGTCGCGTTGTTCCGGAGCATGATCCGGTCTACAAAGTCTCTATCATCCCGCGCGGTCGTGCGCTGGGTGTGACTATGTTCCTGCCGGAAGAGGATCGGTACAGTCTGTCCAAGCGTGCGTTGATCAGTCAGATCTGTTCACTTTACGGTGGTCGGATCGCAGAAGAGATGACCTTGGGCTTCGACGGCGTAACCACGGGTGCGTCCAACGACATCATGCGTGCGAGCCAGATTGCGCGGAACATGGTGACCAAGTGGGGCTTGTCGGAAAAACTCGGGCCGTTGATGTATGCCGAAGACGAGGGTGAAGTGTTCCTGGGTCGCGGTGGTGGTGGTCAAAGTGCAAGTTTCTCCGGCGAGACTGCCAAGCTGATCGACTCGGAAGTGCGCAGTATCATTGATCAGTGCTACGGCACGGCCAAGCAGATCCTCACCGATAACCGTGACAAGCTTGATGCCATGGCCGATGCCTTGATGAAGTACGAGACGATCGATGCTGATCAAATCGACGACATCATGGCGGGTCGCGCTCCTCGAGAGCCGCGTGACTGGTCGGGTGGTGGTGCCGGTTCCTCCGGAACACCTCCAGTGGTGCAGGATCCGCGTCCGGAAACACCGATCGGCGGTCCGGCTGCTGACGTTTAAGGTTTGAGATGACTTCTGTTACCTCCCTGACCCGGTTGCCTTGCGGCAACCGGGTTCTTGATTTGGCCCATGCGCATATCATGGGCATTCTCAATGTCACCCCCGATTCATTTTCCGATGGCGGCCGTTATAGCCAGCTCGATGCTGCGCTGCGCCATGCTGAGGCAATGGTTGCGGCGGGTGCGACACTGATTGATGTCGGTGGTGAGTCCACCCGGCCTGGCGCCAGGGCGGTTTCGGCGCTTGAAGAGCTTGAGCGTGTTGCGCCGATTGTCGAGCGCATTCATCGCGAGCTGGATGTGATTATCTCTGTGGATACTTCCACTCCTGCAGTGATGCGCGAAACGGCGAGGCTTGGGGCTGGACTGATCAACGACGTGCGCGCGCTGAGGCGTGAAGGTGCGCTGGAGGCGGCTGCGCAAACGGGCCTGCCTGTCTGTCTGATGCACATGCTAGGTGAGCCTGGTGATATGCAGGACGATCCGCAGTATCAGAACGTGACCGAAGAAGTAGGCGCGTTCCTCGCTGATCGCATGGCCAGGTGCGCGGAAGTCGGAATTACAGCGGAGCGGGTCATTCTTGATCCGGGTTTCGGCTTCGCTAAAACCCTGCAGCACAATCTAAGCTTGTTCAAACATATGGAAGCCCTACATGCGTTTGGGCGACCGCTTTTGGTCGGGGTTTCGCGCAAGAGCATGATCGGCCAGGCCTTGAATCGTCCGGTTGGAGAGCGTTTATACGGTGGGCTTGCTTTAGCCGCGCTGGCGTGTGCCAAGGGCGCTCGTATATTGCGTGTACATGACGTGGCCGAAACAGTGGACGTGGTCCGGATGATTGCCGCAGTGGAATCAGCCGAATAAGAATGATGGAGCACTTATGACTAAAAAATACTTTGGTACCGACGGGATTCGTGGTCGTGTCGGTGAGTACCCGATTACGCCTGATTTCATGCTCAAACTCGGTTGGGCGGCAGGCATGGCGTTCCGCAGAATGGGCGCTTGCAAGGTGCTGGTGGGCAAAGATACGCGGATCTCCGGCTACATGTTTGAGTCGGCACTCGAGGCTGGGCTCACATCGGCAGGCGCTGATGTGATGCTCCTGGGCCCGATGCCCACGCCAGCCATCGCCTATCTGACGCGTACGTTTCATGCTGAGGCAGGCATCGTGATCAGTGCCTCGCACAATCCTCACGATGACAACGGCATCAAGTTCTTCTCTGGTAAGGGCACCAAGCTCCCGGACGAAGTCGAACATATGATCGAAGAATTGCTCGACACCCCGATGACTGTCGTCGAGTCGAGCAAGATCGGTAAGGTGTCGCGAATCAATGACGCTTCGGGTCGGTATATTGAATTCTGCAAAAGCAGCGTTCCGACGGGTACCAGCTTCGCAGGCCTGAAGATCGTGATCGATTGCGCTCACGGTGCAACCTATAAAGTTGCGCCTAGCGTGTTTCGTGAATTGGGCGCCGATGTGGTCGTTCTGTCTGCTCAGCCGAACGGCCTGAACATCAACGATAATTGCGGCTCGACCCATATGGGGCCGCTGCAAGCAGCTGTGTTGGCTGAGCATGCCGATCTGGGCATCGCGTTTGATGGCGATGGCGACCGGGTTCTCATGGTTGATCACACCGGGGCCATTGTTGACGGCGACGAACTGCTTTACATCATTGCGCGTGATTTGCACGAGCGCCACAAGTTGCATGGCGGTGTCGTCGGGACGTTGATGAGTAACCTGGGGCTGGAGTTGGCCTTGGCAGATTTGTCGATTCCTTTCGTGCGTGCCAATGTCGGTGACCGTTATGTGATCGCTGAGCTCTTGGAGCGCAATTGGCTCGTGGGGGGTGAAAACTCGGGGCATGTCGTCTGCTTCAATCACACCACTACGGGGGATGCGATCATTGCTGCGTTGCAAGTGCTTATGGCGTTGAAGACGCGTTCGGAAGGACTTGCTCAGGCCCGTCAGTCGCTTCGCAAGTGCCCTCAGGTGTTGATCAATGTGCGATTTGGTGGTGGTGCAAGCCCGCTCGATCATCCGTCCGTTAAAGAGGCTAGTGAGCGTGTTACCCAGGCAATGGCGGGTCGTGGGCGTGTGCTGCTGCGCAAGTCCGGTACGGAGCCTTTGGTGCGGGTAATGGTTGAAGGCGAAGACGAAACGCAGGTTCGTGGTTACGCTGAAGAGTTGGCGAAACTGGTAAGTGAAGTTTCTGCCTGATTTCGGCTTGCCAGCCATGATTGTGTTGGGTAACATCTGCGCCCACTTTGACCGACGAGGTACAGCATGCGTCGCCCTATGGTAGCTGGTAACTGGAAGATGCACGGTACCCGCGCCAGCGTCGCTGAGCTGATCAACGGCCTTCGTCATTTGGCCTTGCCGAGCGGTGTTGATGTTGCGGTATTCCCGCCTTGCTTGCATATCAATCAAGTGATTGATGGTTTGAAAGGAAAGTCGATTTCGGTCGGCGCGCAGAATTCTGCGGTGGAATCCATGCAAGGTGCGTTGACGGGCGAGATTGCGCCGAGTCAATTGGTGGATGCAGGTTGTTCCCTGGTGCTTGTCGGTCATTCCGAACGCCGCCTGATAATGGGTGAGCAGGACGGTACGTTGAATCGCAAGTTCGCAGCGGCACAGGCATGTGGCTTGATTCCGGTGTTGTGTGTCGGGGAAACCCTCGAGCAGCGCGAAGCCGGGAAAACTCTTGAAGTTGTCGGGCGTCAGCTGGGCAGCATTATTGAGGAGCTGGGTGTCGGTGCATTTGCAAAAGCAGTAATTGCTTACGAGCCGGTCTGGGCCATTGGCACCGGGCTGACTGCTTCGCCGCAACAAGCGCAGGATGTGCATGCAGCCATTCGCGCTCAGTTGGCGGCAGAGAATTCTGAGGTCGCACGAGGTGTGCGGCTTCTATACGGCGGCAGCGTGAAGGCGGCCAATGCGGTCGAACTGTTCGGCATGCCGGATATCGATGGGGGGCTCATTGGTGGGGCTTCCCTGAATGCAGATGAGTTCGGTGCGATCTGTCGCGCCGCGGGAAACTGAAAAAATGCTGGAAACAGTCGTAGTCGTTTTTCATCTGCTGGGTGCATTGGGCGTAGTTGCTCTGGTATTGCTGCAGCAGGGTAAAGGTGCGGATGCTGGTGCGTCTTTCGGTGCAGGTGCTTCAAATACTGTATTCGGAAGCCAAGGTTCCTCTACCTTTCTTAGTAAGTTTACTGCTATACTTGCCGCCGGTTTCTTCATAACTAGCTTAGGGTTAGGTTACTTTGCTAAAGAGAAAGCTCATCAGCTGACTCAAGTAGGTTTGCCAAATCCAGCAGTGTTGGAAGTACCAAAGCAACAACCGGCTTCTGATGATGTCCCGGTGCTTCAAGAGCAAAAGTCGGCTACTCCAGCGACTGACGTGCCTCCAGCTCAAGAGCAAAAGTAAGAAGGGTTTCAAACGTAGTATTGCCGAGGTGGTGGAATTGGTAGACACGCAACCTTGAGGTGGTTGTGCCCATAGGGTGTAGGGGTTCGAGTCCCCTTCTCGGTACCAATTATCAGGAGAGCCCGCTGTTGCGGGCTTTCTTGTAGGTGGAAGGTTACATTGACCCTGTAAGGGATCGGTCGTATACTTCCGCCCCAGCTTTGTCGCGGGGTGGAGCAGTCTGGTAGCTCGTCGGGCTCATAACCCGAAGGTCGTCGGTTCAAATCCGGCCCCCGCAACCAGTTTTAAGAGCCCCTTTTCAGGGGCTTTTTGTTAGCTGGACACTTTCTACGCCGCTATTCGAAGGCGTTTCAAGGATGGGCGTTTCGCCCATTTTTTTATTTTGCATAGCATGCACATACATGCACGAGGGGGTTCAGGTGTCGAGCAAGCTAGAAGAGTTGCAGGCCTTGTTGGCCCCGGTGGTCGTGGCCCTAGGCTATGAATGCTGGGGTATTGAGTTTTCGGCTCAAGGTCGACACTCAATGTTGCGCGTTTATATTGATAAAGAGGGCGGTGTGCTGGTGGACGATTGCGCCATTGTCAGCCGTCAGATCAGCGGTGTTCTGGATGTTGAAGACCCTATCGCCGTTGAATATACCCTTGAAGTTTCCTCGCCTGGCATGGAACGCCCACTGTTCACTATTGAGCAGTTTGCAAAATTTGCCGATGCACAAGTGAAGATCAAGCTGCGCTCGCCTTTCGAAGGTCGACGCAACTTTCAGGGCCTTCTGCGCGGTGTAGAAGAGCAGGACGTCGTGGTGCAGGTTGAAGACCATGAGTTTTTGCTGCCGATCGATTTGATCGACAAGGCCAACATTATCCCCAGTTTTGACTGAGACGCGGATCCCGCGGATCCAATGGCTTGCGAAAGGCGAGGCGTACGATGAGCAAAGAAGTACTGCTGGTTGTTGAGTCGGTATCCAATGAAAAGGGCGTACCGGCAAACGTAATTTTTGAAGCGCTGGAGCTGGCTTTGGCCACTGCTACCAAAAAGCGTTTTGAGGACGAAGTCGATCTGCGTGTGGAAATCAATCGCCACACTGGTGCTTACGAGACATTCCGTCGTTGGACGGTTGTCGAAGAAGCAGACCTAGACGATCCGGCCATCGAAACCTGGCCGAGCAAGGTTGCTGAGACGCACCCTGGCGCTCAGGTCGGTGACGTAGTCGAAGAAAAAATCGAGTCCATCGAGTTCGGTCGTATCGCTGCACAGACTGCCAAGCAAGTCATCGTGCAGAAGGTTCGCGAAGCAGAGCGCGCTCAGGTTGTCGACGCTTATCGCGAGCGGCTGGGGGAAATTATCTCCGGCACCGTGAAAAAAGTGACCCGCGACAATGTGATCGTCGATCTGGGCAACAACGCTGAAGCGCTGTTGGCTCGTGAAGACATCATCTCCCGCGAAACTTTCCGGGTCGGCGTACGTCTGCGTGCGTTGCTCAAGGAAATCCGCACCGAGAACCGCGGCCCGCAGTTGATCCTGTCGCGTACAGCGCCGGAAATGCTGATCGAGTTGTTCCGCATCGAAGTGCCGGAAATCGCTGAAGGCCTGATCGAAGTCATGGCGGCATCCCGTGATCCGGGTTCGCGCGCCAAGATCGCTGTCCGCTCCAAGGACAAGCGCATTGACCCGCAAGGTGCTTGCATCGGTATGCGCGGTTCGCGCGTCCAGGCAGTATCGGGCGAGTTGGGCGGTGAGCGTGTGGACATCGTCCTGTGGGACGACAACCCGGCTCAGTTCGTGATCAATGCAATGTCGCCAGCTGAAGTGGCGGCAATTATCGTCGACGAAGATGCCCATGCCATGGACATCGCCGTTGGCGCAGACAATCTGGCTCAGGCCATCGGTCGTGGTGGTCAGAACGTGCGTCTGGCTAGCCAGTTGACTGGCTGGACCCTGAACGTGATGACCGAATCGGACATCCAGGCTAAGCAGCAAGCAGAAACCGGCGACATCCTGCGCAACTTCATCGACGAGCTGGAAGTCGACGAAGACCTGGCACAGGTGCTGGTAGATGAAGGCTTCACCAGCCTGGAAGAGATTGCCTACGTACCGTTGGAAGAAATGCTCAACATCGACGGCTTTGACGAAGAAACCGTCAACGAGCTTCGTGCTCGTGCCAAGGATCGTTTGTTGACCAAAGCCATCGCTACTGAGGAAAAGCTGGCAGACGCCCATCCGGCCGAAGACCTGCTCTCGCTTGAGGGTATGGACAAGGATTTGGCGATGGAACTGGCGGTGCGCGGCGTAATTACCCGCGAAGACCTGGCCGAGCAGTCTATTGACGACCTGCTCGACATCGACGGCATTGACGATGATCGTGCCGGCAAGTTGATCATGGCCGCCCGAGCCCACTGGTTCGAGTAATTAGGCGCGGCCTGAGGAGAGAAGTGCATGACGCAAGTCACGGTGAAACAACTGGCCGATGAGGTCAAAACACCGGTAGAGCGCCTGTTGCAGCAGATGCGTGAGGCAGGTCTGCCGCACACCGCCGCCGATGAAGGTGTGAGCGATAGTGAGAAGCAGTCTTTGCTGACTCACTTGAAGAGCAGCCACAAGGCGAAAGTGGAAGAACCGCGCAAGATTACATTGCAGCGCAAAACCACCAGCACCCTGCGTGTTGCTGGCAGCAAAAGCATCAGCGTTGAAGTACGCAAAAAGAAAGTTTTCGTACAGCGCAGCCCGGAAGAAATCGAAGCCGAGCGCAAACGCGAACTGGAAGAACGTCGTGCAGTAGAAAATGCTGCACGTCAGAAGGCTGAAGAAGAAGCCAAGCGTCGCGCCGAAGAAGAAGCGCGTCGCCAGCCTGCTGCTGCGCAAAACGCTACTAACGACGCTGTCGCAGCTCCTGCTGCGGTTGCCGAGCCAGTGCGTGAAAGCGCTCCGGTAGTGGCGGCTGCACCAGCGCCTTCTGCCGATGTTCGCAACAAGCAGAACGAACAGCGCCGCCCGGACAAACCACGCGCCGACGATAACAATCGTCGCGGCAGTGGCGATGGTGAGCGCAAAAACGCTCCGCATCGTGCTTCGGTCAAAGAGAAAGCGCCTGCGCCACGTGTTGCGCCACGTACTACCGACGAAGAAAGCGATGGCTTCCGTCGTGGTGGTCGCGGTAAGGCCAAGCTGAAAAAACGCAACGCTCACGGTTTCCAGAGCCCAACCGGCCCTGTCGTGCGTGATGTGCAGATTGGCGAGACCATCACTGTTGGCGATCTCGCCAATCAGATGTCGGTCAAGGCTGCTGAAATCATCAAGTTCATGTTCAAACTGGGTACTCCAGCGACCATCAACCAGGTTCTGGATCAGGAAACTGCCCAACTGGTTGCTGAAGAGCTGGGCCACAAAGTGACCCTGGTCAGCGACACAGCCTTGGAAGATTCCCTGGCTGAGTCCCTGAAGTTTGAAGGTGAGACGTTCTCCCGTGCACCAGTCGTGACCGTCATGGGCCACGTTGACCACGGTAAGACCTCGCTGCTCGACTACATCCGTCGTGCCAAGGTAGCTGCTGGCGAAGCTGGCGGTATTACTCAGCACATCGGTGCGTACCACGTTGAAACTGACCGCGGCATGGTCACTTTCCTCGACACCCCGGGTCACGCTGCGTTTACCGCAATGCGTGCTCGTGGTGCCAAGGCGACTGACATCGTGATCCTGGTCGTTGCAGCGGACGACGGCGTAATGCCGCAGACCATTGAAGCTGTCCAGCACGCCAAGGCTGCCGGTGTTCCACTGGTTGTAGCTGTAAACAAAGTCGACAAGCCGGGCGCTGATCTCGATCGCATCCGCAGCGAACTGTCGGTTCACGGCGTGACGTCGGAAGAGTGGGGCGGCGACACCCCGTTCGTATCGGTTTCGGCGAAAGTCGGTACTGGTGTGGACGAGTTGCTCGAAGCTGTTCTGCTGCAGGCTGAAGTTCTCGAACTGAAAGCGACTCCATCGGCTCCAGGTCGTGGTGTCGTGGTTGAATCGCGTCTCGACAAAGGTCGTGGCCCGGTTGCTACCGTTCTGGTTCAAGACGGTACCCTGCGCCAAGGCGACATGGTCCTGGTCGGTTCGAACTACGGCCGTGTACGTGCCATGCTCGACGAGAACGGCAAGCCAATCAAAGAAGCCGGTCCTTCCATCCCTGTCGAGATTCTCGGCCTGGACGGTACTCCGGATGCTGGCGATGAGATGAGCGTGCTGTCGGACGAGAAGAAAGCCCGTGAAGTGGCTCTGTTCCGTCAAGGCAAGTTCCGCGAAGTCAAGCTGGCCCGTGCTCACGCCGGCAAGCTGGAAAACATCTTCGAAAACATGGGCCAAGCAGAGAAGAAGACGCTCAACATCGTCCTCAAATCTGATGTCCGTGGTTCGTTGGAAGCGTTGAACGGTGCCTTGAACGGCCTCGGTAACGACGAAGTGCAAGTGCGTGTTGTCGGTGGCGGTGTCGGTGGTATCACCGAATCCGACGCCAACCTGGCACTGGCCTCCAACGCTGTACTGTTCGGCTTCAACGTGCGTGCCGATGCTGGCGCTCGCAAGATCGTCGAGCAGGAAGGTCTGGATATGCGTTACTACAACGTGATCTACGACATCATCGAAGACGTCAAGAAAGCACTTACCGGTATGCTGGGCAGTGATGTTCGCGAGAACATCCTGGGTATCGCTGAAGTTCGTGACGTATTCCGTTCGCCGAAATTTGGTGCGATCGCCGGTTGCATGGTTCTTGAAGGTGTTGTGCACCGCAACCGTCCAATCCGTGTACTGCGTGAAGACATCGTTATCTTCGAAGGCGAGCTGGAATCTCTGCGCCGCTTCAAGGATGACGCTTCCGAAGTACGTGCCGGCATGGAATGCGGTATCGGCGTCAAGAGCTACAACGACGTTAAAGTCGGCGACAAAATCGAAGTCTTCGAGAAGGTTCAGGTTGCTCGCAGCCTCTAACTCGCGCACTTCAAGGGCCACGATGAGCCGCTGCATGCAAATGCGCGGCACAGCGTCAGGACTCTAAACGCAACGCCCGGTCTGGCTTCTGTCAGGCCGGGCGTTTGCCGCTTTCAGACCCCACGGGTTTCACCGTAGGGCAGTAACAGGTAACAAGACATGGCAAAAGAATATAGCCGTACCCAACGTATTGGCGATCAGATGCAGCGTGAGCTGGCGCAACTGATTCGTCGTGAAGTCAAAGACCCGCGCGTCGGCCTGGTTACCATTACCGCTGTTGAAGTCAGCCGTGACGTCGGTCACGCCAAGATTTTCATCACGGTGATGGGGCAGGACAACGCCGAAGACATTGCACAAAGCATCAAGGTGCTGAACTCCGCTGCAGGCTTTCTGCGCATGCAGCTGGCTCGTGAAATGAAGTTGCGCAGCGTTCCGCAGTTGCATTTCCACTATGACGAAAGCGTCGTGCGTGGCGCGCACCTGTCGGCCCTGATCGAGCGTGCGGTGGCTGAAGATAATCAGCACCCGGTAGCGGCTGAACCCGAAGACGCCAAGGAGTAATCGGTGGCTCAGGTCAAACGTATCCGTCGCAATGTCAGCGGCATTATCCTGCTCGACAAGCCGTTGGGGTTCACCTCAAACGCCGCGTTGCAGAAGGTTCGCTGGTTGCTGAACGCCGAGAAGGCAGGCCACACCGGCAGTCTCGATCCGCTAGCCACTGGCGTTTTGCCATTGTGCTTCGGCGAGGCAACCAAGTTTTCGCAATACCTACTCGATTCCGACAAGGCTTATGAAACCCTGGCGCAACTCGGCAAAACCACCACCACGGCCGATGCTGAAGGTGAGGTTTTGCAGGAGCGCCCGGTGACCGTTGGTCGCGTCGATGTCGAAGCCGCGCTGCCGAAATTTCGTGGGCAAATCAGCCAGATACCGCCGATGTACTCGGCGCTCAAGCGTGATGGCCAGCCGCTGTACAAGTTGGCCCGTGCAGGTGAAGTAGTGGAGCGCGAACCGCGTTCTGTTACTATTGCGCGCTTGGAATTGCTGGCCTTCGAAGGTGATACTGCGCGGCTCGCGGTGGATTGCAGCAAAGGCACCTATATCCGCACTCTGGTGGAGGATATTGGTGAGCAACTCGGTTGTGGCGCTTACGTTGCTGAACTGCGACGTACCCAGGCCGGACCTTTCACGCTTGCGCAGACGGTCACGCTTGAAGAGCTGGAAGCAGTACATGCCGAAGGCGGTAATGAGGCGGTCGACCGCTTCCTGATGCCATCCGACAGCGGCTTGCTGGATTGGCCGCTGTTGCAGTTTTCAGAGCACAGCTCGTTTTACTGGCTTAACGGCCAACCGGTGCGAGCCCCGGATGCTCCGAAGTTCGGCATGGTGCGGGTACAAGATCACAACGGTCGCTTCATCGGAATCGGTGAAGTGAGCGAAGACGGGCGCATCGCGCCACGTCGACTGATTCGGTCAGAATGACCGAACGAGGGTGGCTGTTAACAGGCACGGTCACTACTCATTTTTAGATACAGGGATTTGTCCCTGGCCTGTTGAAGCTGTTTTTCTGAAACAGTTTCCTGATAAAAGGATTGCCTCATGGCTCTCGACGTTCAAGAAAAAGCTCAAATCGTAGCTGACTACCAGCAAGCTGTTGGTGACACTGGTTCGCCAGAAGTGCAAGTTGCACTGCTGACCCACAACATCAACAAACTGCAAGGTCACTTCAAGGCCAACGGTAAAGATCACCACTCCCGTCGTGGTCTGATCCGCATGGTAAACCAGCGTCGTAAGCTGCTGGACTACCTGAAAGGCAAGGACGTGAGCCGTTACAGCGCTCTGATCGCTCGCCTGGGTCTGCGTCGCTAATAAGCGATTGCGCTAGAGGTTGGTTGTCTGTCGTGTGTCAGTGGTTTACCGCTGGCGCAGGGCAGGCTCCCAGCCTCAAGTTTTATCTGGATACATGCTTTTACCCTGGACAGGCGTTGGGCCGATTCCCGACATTGCCCAAGAATTTCGCAAGAAAACCAGTTCCCCAAGAGCCACAAAAGAAGGTAGGACACCGTGAACCCGGTAATCAAAAAATTCCAGTTCGGTCAGTCGACCGTTACCCTCGAGACTGGCCGTATCGCCCGTCAGGCCTCCGGCGCAGTATTGGTCACCGTTGACGACGACGTCAGCGTATTGGTGACCGTAGTCGGTGCCAAGCAAGCCGATCCAGGCAAGGGCTTCTTCCCTCTGTCCGTTCACTACCAGGAAAAAACTTACGCTGCCGGTAAGATCCCTGGCGGTTTCTTCAAGCGTGAAGGCCGTCCTTCCGAGAAAGAAACCCTGACTTCCCGACTGATCGATCGTCCGATCCGTCCGCTGTTCCCAGAAGGCTTCATGAACGAAGTGCAGGTTGTCTGCACCGTTCTGTCCACCAGCAAGAAAACCGATCCGGACGTCGCTGCGATGATCGGTACCTCGGCTGCCCTGGCAATCTCCGGTATTCCTTTCGATGGCCCTATCGGCGCCGCCCGCGTTGCTTTCCACGAAAGCACCGGCTACCTGCTGAACCCGACTTACGAGCAACTGAAAGCTTCGAGCCTGGACATGGTCGTTGCCGGTACCTCGGAAGCCGTTCTGATGGTTGAATCGGAAGCCAAAGAGCTGACCGAAGACCAGATGCTGGGCGCTGTACTGTTTGCTCACGACGAGTTCCAGGTTGTGATCAACGCTGTTAAAGAACTGGCCGCTGAAGCTGCCAAGCCAACCTGGACCTGGGCTCCTCAGCCTGAAGCCACCGCACTGCTCGGCGCTATCCGCTCCGAGTTCGGCGCTGCGATCTCCGATGCTTACACCATCACCATCAAGGCCGACCGTTACGCTCGCCTGGGTGAGCTGAAGGATCAGGTTGTTGCCAAGCTGTCCGGTGAAGAAGGCCAGCCTTCTTCCAGCGAAGTCAAAGCAGCATTCGGCGAAATCGAGTACCGCACCGTTCGCGAAAACATCGTCAACGGCAAGCCACGTATCGACGGTCGCGACACCAAGACCGTGCGTCCTTTGAACATCGAAGTCGGTGTTCTGCCTAAGACCCACGGCTCGGCACTGTTCACCCGTGGTGAAACCCAGGCGCTGGTTGTTGCAACACTGGGCACCGCCCGTGACGCACAGCTGCTGGACACCCTGGAAGGCGAGAAAAAAGACCCGTTCATGCTGCACTACAACTTCCCTCCGTTCTCGGTAGGTGAGTGTGGTCGCATGGGTGGCGCTGGTCGTCGCGAAATCGGCCACGGTCGTCTGGCTCGTCGTTCGGTTCAGGCCATGCTGCCTGCTGCTGACGTGTTCCCGTACACCATTCGTGTTGTGTCGGAAATCACCGAGTCCAACGGTTCGAGCTCCATGGCTTCGGTCTGCGGCGCTTCCCTGGCACTGATGGATGCTGGCGTTCCGATGAAGGCGCCGGTTGCCGGTATTGCCATGGGTCTGGTTAAAGAAGGCGAGAAATTCGCCGTCCTGACCGACATCCTGGGTGACGAAGATCACCTCGGCGACATGGACTTCAAAGTAGCCGGTACCGCCAAAGGTGTTACCGCGCTGCAGATGGACATCAAGATCAAAGGCATCACCGAAGAAATCATGGAGATCGCTCTGGGCCAAGCCCTGGAAGCGCGCCTGAATATCTTGGGTCAGATGAACCAGATCATTGGCCAGTCGCGTACCGAATTGTCGGAAAACGCTCCGACCATGATCGCGATGAAAATCGACACCGACAAAATCCGTGATGTTATCGGTAAAGGCGGCGCGACCATTCGTGCGATCTGTGAAGAGACCAAGGCTTCGATCGACATCGAAGACGACGGCTCGATCAAGATCTTCGGCGAAACCAAGGAAGCTGCTGAAGCTGCACGTCAGCGCGTTCTGGGCATCACCGCTGAAGCTGAGATCGGCAAGATCTACATCGGTAAGGTTGAACGCATCGTCGACTTCGGCGCATTCGTCAACATCCTGCCGGGCAAGGACGGTCTGGTTCACATCTCGATGCTGAGCGACGCTCGCGTTGAGAAAGTGACCGACATCCTGAAAGAAGGTCAGGAAGTGGAAGTATTGGTACTGGACGTGGATAACCGCGGTCGTATCAAGCTGTCCATCAAAGACGTAGCAGCTGCCAAGGCTTCGGGCGTTTAATTACCCCGCAGTTTTAGCGCAATAAAAATGCCCCGCCGTGAAAACGGCGGGGTATTTTTTTGTCTGCTGCAAATCCTGAGCGGCCCTCAAGTTGCCGACGTTCCATACCGATGCTACGTTTAGCCCATCGCCCGTGTAGCTCAGTTGGTAGAGCAGCGCACTCGTAACGCGAAGGTCGCAGGTTCAATTCCTGTCTCGGGCACCACCGCTTTATTTCACCTTGCGGCTTAGGTCCTCAACAGTACGTTTGAGCTGATCCATTGCCCGATCCTGATCGCTGATTTTCTGCTTCAGATTTGAGATCTCGCTGTTATTCGAGCTGGAACTGGAGCCACTGTTGCGCTTGAGGTCATCCATCTGTCGACCAAGAGTGTCCAGTTTGCGTTCCTGGTCCTTGACCTTGTTCTTCAAATCATCAATTTCCTTTCCGCTCGAGCTAGCGCTTGAACCGCTGTTGCGCTTGAGTTCTTCGATTTGGCGCGTTTGGTCGTTGAGGGTGTCACGCATTTTCTTAAGTTCATCGATGCTGATGTCGCCCTGAACCACCACGTTTTTTCCGTATTCGCTATGGATTACGGAGATTCTGTCGTCCTTGGATGGACTGCTGTCGCTCCATTCGATAGCCATAGCGCTTTGCGGCAATGCCACAGCGCCCAGCAGAGCGGCCAATACAGACGCGGACACAACAGAAGATATTTTCGAAAAGCTGCGCATCACTGGGGTTCCTTGTGAACGGCGTAGTTGAATGCTGGGATGGCACATCGCTATGACTTCTAATCCTGATTTATGTTCCTCAGGTCAGTTTTTTGTGTGAGAGATGTAAAGAGGCGTGTAATTCGTGTTCCAAACGTCCTATATTCGGAACTTGCATGAGCAACACCGAGCTGTTTTCAGATGATCCCGAATGGTTCTGAAGGCCAGACAAACCGGGCTTCACGCGGTTTTTTGCGTCAGAGAGATCCTTGATGATCCAGATCCATCTTCCATTCCTAAGATCAGCGAGAACGACATGACCGTTAAAGAATTGACCCAAGCAGCCAGACACGAAGAAGCGCTCAAGAAATACTTGCTGGAATCGCCGCAACTGGCTGAAGAGATCAAGAACTTGCCTGCTGACGATCAGAAAGATCAGATTCAGTGGGCGTTCGAGGATGAGGCGGAATCGCAAGGCTTGCAGCCTTGGGAGCTGACGCTCAAGTACACATCGACCCCTGAAGAGTTCGAGGCTGCGCGCCTGGTCCTGCACAAAGAGGCGGCCGAAGTGTTGGGCGTCGAGTGGGAAGAGTACTGCGAGATGAACAATCTGGTGGTTTAAGGGCAGCTTCAATTATCAAGCGGCAAGCTACAAGTCAAAGCAGAACTGCTTGAAGCTTGAAACTTGCCGCTCGTAGCTGTTCCTTACAGGCTGAGGCGCATCGACAGGTCGACAGCCTTCACATCCTTGGTCATTGCACCAATCGAAATGTAATCCACACCGGTTTCGGCAATGGGCAGCAACGTGCTTTCGTTAATGCCGCCGCTGGCCTCCAGCTTCGCTTTGCCGCCGTTCAGGCGCACAGCTTCGCGCATGTCATCCAGGCTCAATTCATCGAGCATGATGATGTCGGCTCCGGCCGCCAGTGCTTCCTTTAGTTCATCCAGATTTTCCACTTCGATCTCCACCGGTTTACCGGGGGCAATCTTGTGTGCGGCCGTAATGGCTTCAGGGATGCCACCGCAGGCCGCAATATGGTTTTCCTTGATCAGGAAGGCGTCATACAAGCCGATTCTATGGTTGTGGCATCCACCGCACATTACGGCGTACTTCTGCGCAAGACGCAGCCCTGGCAGTGTTTTGCGAGTGTCCAGCAACTTCACCTGTGTTTGTGCGACGAAATCTGCCAGGTACTGCGATCGAGTGGCCACACCGGATAACAGTTGCAGGAAATTCAGCGCGCAGCGTTCGCCGCTCAACAGCGAGCGTGCCGGGCCTTCAAGGTGGAAGAGCGCTTGATTGGGTTTTACCCGCTCGCCGTCACGCACTTGCCAGTGCACTGCAACCCTTGGGTCCAGTTGACGGAAAACCGCATCGACCCACGCGGTGCCGGCAATGACAGCCGCATCGCGAGTGATGATGGTGGCTTTGGCCAGGCGTTCGGCGGGGATCAACTGCGCAGTGATGTCGCCGCTGCCGATGTCTTCGAGCAACGCACGGCGTACGTTGGCTTCGATTTCGGCAGTCAAATCGGCGAGACGTAGATTCGGCATAACGGACTCCACAAACAAAGTATCCCGATTATAGGGCTATGGCTGCGGGCAACCCAAGGCATCAGAGCTTGTTCCGATGCTCTAATGCCTGCATTTGGTCGATTGCTTTGAGTTGTCGCTGCTAATAAGCGGTCACATGAAAGTGTCTATTTTATTGAGGGCGCAGAGTTTTGTAGCGTCACGGACACCTTTTACAAGATAATTCGACTTGTATTTGACGTCACGACTTTGACGTTCTCATTCGGGGTTTGTCACTGCAGGAGGCTGAATGCACAACGAGGGGATTGTAGTGCCTTTGCACAAGGCTGCTACCGATCAGGCGTACTCGCCGCTCGCCCGCCTGCCCGTGGTGTTGCTTCAGGTGCGCGACCTGGCCGCCCAGCGACTGCGGCATGCCTTGCAGGAGTTGTTCGATAATGCGGATGACACGCTGTTCGAGATGTCTGACCGCGCACGCAATGACGCTCAACAGAGCTTATTTTTTGAGGCCATGCGCGACCTGCGACTGAAGCGCAAAAATATCGAACGTATTTTTTTCGAGCAATATCTCGAGGCCTTTGTCGGACTCACGCACTTGGACCTCAGCCAAGTTGTGTCGCCACACGCGTGTGCTCCTGATGATTCCACGACTCAACCCAGCGACGAGCTGGAGCGTGACGTCGCGGTTCAGGCGATGGTGGCCCGGGTGCAGAACCGTGACGGGTTTGCGCTTGACCAATTGACAGCCCGGTTTGGCGACTCGTTGGGTAGGGCGCTGACGATCCGGCAAAACCCATTGGGACCGGCAATGCTCTGCGAGTACTTCTTGCAGGCCGCACGCATTTTAGGGGTGGAGATCAGGGTCAAGCTGATCCTGCTGAAGTTATTTGAGCGCTACGTGCTCAGCGATGCCGATCAACTCTACAACGAAGCCAATCAGCTACTGAGCGCCACGGGGGTTCTGCCCGATCTCAAGGCAGCGCCAGCGCGGCGCGCGTCTGATCGTGCGGCAGCCTGCGTTCGTGAAGAGTCCGCCCACAGCCATGACCTCACGGGCAGCCTGCATCTCGATGACGGCGTTCAGGAAGTCTTCGCCGCGTTGCAAAAGCTACTGTTTCATGTGCGCGGCAGTGTCGCGCCGACGCTGGAAGCCAGTGCCAAGGCGCAGCCGCTATCCACTCGCGACTTGCTGCGCATGCTCTCGCATTTGCAGCAGTACGTGCCGACGCCAACCGCCCAAGATGACTTCGACCTGCGAAATCACCTCGAACAACTGTTGACCCTGATCAGCGTGAAAAGCGGCAAATCACGTGTGGTCGATGTGGCTGACGAGGATGTGATCAACCTGATCGCCATGCTCTTCGAGTGCATTCTCGATGACCGCAATTTGCCGGGCTCGCTAAAAGTCTTGATCGCTCGATTGCAGATCCCGATGTTGAAAGTAGCGGTGCTCGATAAAAGTTTTTTCAGCCGTTGCAATCACCCGGCCCGGCGCTTGCTCAACGAAATCGCTGCTGCCGCGATGGGCTGGGGCGCCTGCGACGACCATGAGCGTGACAGCTTGTACTTGCGTATCGAACAAGTAGTGCAACGCTTGTTAAACGATTTTATTGATGACCTGGCGATCTTTTCCGAATTGCTGGCGGATTTTCTTGCGTTTACCACTGACGAGCGCCGCCGTAGTGAGTTGCTTGAGCAACGCACCCGTGACGCCGAAGAGGGCCGCGCCAGAACCGAGCTGGCGCGTGAGCGTGTAACGCAAGCGCTTAATCAAGCATTGTTGGGCGAGGCGTTGCCACAAGCGGTGCTGACGTTTGTGCAGGAAGCCTGGAGCCAGGTATTGCTGCTGACCTGCCTCAAGCACGGTGATCAGTCTGCTGAATGGCACGCGGACGTGCGGACCATGGTGCAATTGGTCTGGAGCGTGCAGCGGCACGCAGAACCCGAGGCGCATCTGCAATTGTTGGCGCTGGTGCCTGGGTTGCTCAAGTCCCTGCGCGACGGATTAAGCAGCGCTGCGTTCGACCCGTTCGCCACCGGTGAGTTTTTCAGTGAGCTGGAGGCGTTGCATGTCCAGCTGTTCCAGCGCCCTGATTCTGGCCAGATAACGGCATCGCCGGTGATGGTGCAGGTACTGGAGGACATCACCCTGCGCAATGCAGACGAAGGACCGTTTGAAAAAGCCTCGTTGCAGTTACCTGCCGACGATGTGTATTTACTTCAGGTCGATCAGCTGCGCCCAGGCTGTTGGGTCGAGTTTCAGGAGGACGAAGAAAACGCCTTGCGCTGCAAGTTGACGGCCGTGATCGAGGCCACCGGCAAGTATATTTTCGTCAACCGGACCGGGATGAAAGTTCTGGAGCGCGGCCGAACCGAGCTTGCGCTGGAGTTTCGCCATGGCGTGGTGCGTGCGCTGGACGATACGTTACTGTTCGACCGGGCGCTGGAGTCAGTGATCGGCAACTTGCGGCGCATCAATCGCGGCAAGTAATCGCTTCACGGGGGGCTATCGCGGCATACTGGGCGCCAACGCAGTCGTCGCAGAAGGAACCGTTATGCAGTTGGACCCCGCCAGCGGTTGGTGTCAGGGCGTGAAGGTATGTCCTTCGCCCAACTTCAATGCGCGCCCCACAGGCGAAATTTCCCTGCTGGTGATTCACAACATCAGCCTGCCACCTGCACAGTTCGCTACCGGCAAAGTGCAGGCGTTTTTCCAAAATCGTCTGGATGTCACGGAGCACCCCTACTTTGAGGGGATTGCCGACCTGCGCGTGTCGGCTCATTTTTTGATCGAACGTGATGGCGTCGTCACGCAATTTGTCTCCTGTCTTGAGCGCGCCTGGCATGCTGGCGTTTCATGTTTCGATGGCCGGGAAACCTGTAATGATTTTTCCGTGGGCATCGAGCTGGAAGGCACCGATGATCAACCGTTCACCGATGCTCAATACAAAGCGTTGACGGCGCTGACCCGGCAACTGCAGAGCACGTTCAAAGCCATCACCCCACAGCGCATCTGCGGGCATAGCGATATAGCACCTGGACGCAAAACCGATCCGGGGCCTGCCTTCGATTGGGCTCGCTATCGCGCCGCGCTGGCCAAAGAGGAACAACAATGAGTTTTCTGGTGTTGCTGCTGGCGGTCTGGATCGAGAAATTCTCGGCCCTGCGTCATAAGATTCAACGCGATGGCGGCTGGTTGCGTGAATTGGCCAAACTGGAGACAAGCCCACGAATGGCAAACAGGCCATGGCTGATTCTGGCTGTGCTGGTGCTGCTGCCTGTCGCGTTGTTGGCGCTGCTATTGGTCGTTTTGGAGCCGGTGGCTTACGGCTTGCTGGCGTTGCCGGTGCACCTGCTGGTGGTGATCTACAGTCTGGGGCGTGGCGATCTGCTGGCGGAACTGGGGCCGTTTCGCGATGCCTGGCGTCGCGAAGACCTGCAAGCCGCGGCGCATGTTGCCGAGCGTGATCTGGGTATTTGCGCAGACAGTGGCGATCAATTGCTGGAGCGGGTTCAGGCTCACCTGCTGTGGGAGGCGTATCACAGCTTTTTTGCGGTGATTTTCTGGTACTTCCTGCTGGGTCCGGTCGCGGCCCTGAGTTATCGCCTTCTGGCGCTGGCAGAAGAGCACAGCCAGAACCCGACGGTGGTCGAGCGTGCTGGCCAGTTGCGCCATGCTTTCGATTGGGTCCCCGTGCGGTTGCTGGCAGCCAGTTTTGCATTGGTCGGTAACTTTGTTGCGGTCAGCCGTGTGATGTTGCACGAACTGCTGAACTGGAATATCAGTGCCGCGCAGTTGATCGAAAAGGTCGGGCTGGTGGCCGGTGAAATTCCGGCGCCGGTTGTCGGGCCCGATGGCATCAATAGCCTGGATCGCCTCTGGGAACTGCTGCTTCGCGCCGCGTTGCTTTGGTACGCAGGTTTTGCCCTGTGGACCGTCCTGCCCTGATTCCTGCTGTGTATGACGAGGGGGATTGCCCCCTCTGATCCTCGTTAACCTTAAGTTACAAAACCTTTCGCAGAATTAAGCTATACAGAGTTAGCGCCGAATAGTGGCTATCTGCTGTCTCCGTGCGCCTGCCAATAAAAATAAGAAATCAAAGGGAGACTTCACAGTGAAGAGCTTGCTCTATCCCGCCGTCGCGCTAATGAATCGCCTGAGCTTCGGCATGAAGTTCAGTCTGATCAGTGTGCTGTTCCTGATACCGATGCTGGTCACCAACTTCTATCTGGTGCGCGATGCCTACCGAGAATTTCAGGGCACACGCATCGAGCTGCAAAGTCTCGACTTGCTGGGCAGCAGCCTGACACTACGTCGTGACCTGGAGACCTTGAATAACCTGGTGCAGATCAATGTGACCCTTGGCCAGTCGGGCAAGGCCGGTAACATCGAATCACGCATCAGTGGGTTGGAGCAGGGCGTAATGGCCCGGCTGCAAGGGTTGATGCCGATGAGTACTGATCCAGAACACATCGCAGTCTTTGCAAGCAAACGCGATGAAATGATCAACGCCTTCAAGGTCCAGCAAGCGGAAACCTCCCTGCAGAGCAAAAGCGCAATGATCGGCAAACTGCTCGGCAGCGCGCAGATGCTCAGCCAGATCATCACCAGCCAGGCGGGCCTTAGTCGCGATACCCAGAGCGATATGCGCCAACTCAGCGAACTCGTTACGCACGTTACGCCAGCCGTTACCCAACTGCTTGGCGAGGGGCGGGCCATGGGTGCTTTTTCGTTGGGGCAGGGCTTTCTCAACTCCGCTACCAGCACTCGTTTCGATGAGTTATTGGCGCAGATTGAAAAGCTCCAGGGTGAATACGGGTTGAAATTGCAAGACGCGCTAGGCTCCAGCAAAGCGGCACACGATACGCTGGCGGCTCAGGCCGACAGCAGCAAGGCGTCGCTGAAAAAGGCCAGTGAGCTGTTCGAGGAAAACGTGGTGATGGCCGACACGCTCGATGCGCCATGGCAGGGTTTTTACGACCAGGTCAGCGGCCTGATGGATCAGACTTACCAGCTTAACGAAGCCACGCTGAAGTTTCTCGGCGCGCAGTTGCAACAGCGGCTGGAGCAGAATCGCACCCACATGGTGCTGCAAGCCGTGGCGCTGTCAGTGGTGTTCGTGTTGATTTTTTATCTGTATGGCGGCTTCTATGCCTCCACCCGCACCACGCTTAAACGGCTTGGCGAGATGATGGATAAAGTGGCGGCGGGTGACATGACCGTCACCTTCAAGGCGCACAGCCGCGATGAATTGGGCGAGTTGGGCGAGGTGTTCAATGGCACCGTGAAGAAAATCCACGACCTGATCGAGCGTGTCGGGCTGACCGTCGGTGAAGTCGAGCGTCAGGCTACCCAGGTTGAGAACGTTTCGGCCCAGAGCAATCAGGCAGTCGCGGGGCAGCGCACGCAGATCGAACAGGTCGCCACCGCAATGAACCAGATGTCGGCAACTTCACTTGAGGTCGCGCGCAGTGCGGCGGCGGCGGTCAGCAGCGCTCACAGCGTCAACGATGAAACCATCAGCGGTCGCGGTTTGGTGGAGTCGCAGCAGGGCAGCATTGCGGCGCTTGCCAACGAGATTGATCAGTCGGTGCTGGTGATCAATCAATTGGCCACGGACAGCCAGGCAATCAGCCGCGTGCTGGAGGTGATCAAAAGCATTGCCGAACAAACCAATTTGCTGGCCCTGAACGCCGCCATCGAAGCCGCTCGGGCCGGTGAGCAAGGACGCGGTTTTGCGGTCGTGGCAGATGAGGTGCGGACGCTGGCCAAGCGCACGCAGCAATCAACCGAAGAAATCGAACAAATGATCAGCAAGTTGCACGGCGGTGTCGGTGCGGCGGTGAAAGCCATGGGCACCAGTCACCAGATGGCGAGCGGCACCGTTGGGCAATCGGAAAAGGTCCAGCAGGCACTGGAAAATATCCTCGGCGCGGTGGGCATGATCGTCGATCAGAACCAGCAAATTGCCGCTGCCGTGGAGCAGCAAACTGCGGTGGCCCATGACATTGATCAGAACATCGTCGAGATTAACCGTGCAGGCGAGCGCACCGCGCATGGCGCGCACCAGACCGAAGATGCCAGCCGGGCGTTGTCGGCTCAGGTCGTAGAGCTGAAACAACTGATCAGCGCGTTCCGGGTATGAGCAACACGCCTGCAGGCGATTCATCGTTGCAGGCGAGTTCGCTGTTTACACATTGACTACCAGTTGAACAAGGCACAGGCATTGGCGGTGCTTTCAGCCGCCAGTTGTTCGGGGCTGATCGCCATGATCCCGGCCAGCGCCGTGCAGATATCCGGCAAGTGAGCCGGGCTGTTGCGTTGCCCCGGGAACATCGCGGGCGCCATGTCCGGGGAGTCGGTTTCCAGCACCACCGAACCCAGCGGCAATTGGGCAAGCACGCGATGCATGCGCAATGCCTGCGGCCAGGTAGCAGCGCCACCCAGGCCGAGTTTGAAACCAAGCTTGATGTATTCGCGGGCCTCTTCCTTGCTGCCGGCGAAAGCGTGAATGATGCCGCTGCGTTTCAATTTGAACCGTTTGAGCGTGGCAATCACTGCCGCATGGCTACGACGCACGTGGATCAGGGCCGGCAGATTGAAGTCGGCCGCCAGTTGCAACTGGGCGTCGAACAGTGACTGCTGACGATCACGGTCGAGTGTCTCTATGAAATAATCCAGCCCGATCTCGCCCACGGCACACAACTGTCGATGCCCCGCCAGCCGCGATAGCCAGTCGCCGAGTTCACTCAAGTCCTGTGGCCGATGTTGATCCAGGTAAACCGGATGCAAACCGAACGCTGCGTGCAAGTCTGGATCGCTTTGCACCAGGTCCCAAACCCGTTGCCAATTGCCCCGGTAAACGCCCAGCACCACCATGCGCCGAACGCCCAGTGCGCGGCTTTCTGCCAGCAGCGCCGGGCGATCTGCATCGAAGTCGGGGAAATCAAGATGAGTGTGGCTGTCGATCAGCTCCACGATTCAATCCTGGCGAATACGCTGCTTGAACGTCCGCGCGATGGCTTGTACGCCGGGCCGGTAATCAGATTGCTCGATGGCGGCCAACGCCAATTCCAGCGCTTTATCGGCAATCAGTTGATGTTGCTGGGCCATGGCGTTGACGGGCAGCGGCAGGAAGTCGAGCAATTGCGTGTCGCCAAATGTGCCGAGGCGCAGTGGCCGGGATTTCAGCGGGAAGTCGTGCAGTGCATCGAAAACGCCCTGCAGCAACACGTAAGAGGTAGTGACCAGTGCATCTGGCAAATGCCCCAGACGCTGCAGCATTTCTTCCATTAATTGCTTGCCGCACTCGCGGCTGAACGATTCGCCATGTTCGATCAGCACTTCGCCTTTGAACCCGGCCAGCGCCTCTTTGAAACCTGCCGCCCGCTCCTGGCTGATGCTGAGCTCCGGACGTGCACCGATCAGGGCGATTTGCTTGGGCAACGGGTTCAGCAGGCTGCGGGTCAGTTGCAGGCTGGCTTCGCGGTCGTCGCTGATCACCGAGCAGAAATGCTCGGGCTCCATCACCCGGTCGATGGCGATGATCGGAATGCCCTTGGCCTGCAGTTGCCGATAACTGTCATCACCGGCCGGCAGGCAACTGGCAACGATCAATGCATCGCAGCGTCGGGCGCGGAACAGCTGCAGCAATTGTCGCTCGCTGTCGGGCGCGTCGTCGGAGCTGGCGATCAGCAACTGGTAGCCGCGAGCACGGGCGCCCTGTTCCAGCAGCTTGGCGATTCGTGCGTAACTGGGGTTTTCCAGGTCCGGCAGAATGAACCCGAGCGTGCGGGTGTGGCGGCTGCGCAATCCCGCCGCTTGCGGGTTAGGCGTAAAGCCGTGTTGTTCGACCACGGCACGCACGCGCTCGACGGTTGCGCTGCTGATGCGTTGCTGTTCGGCCTTACCGTTAATGACATAACTGGCGGTGGTAACGGACACACCGGCCAACTGTGCGATATCACTGAGTTTCAACTCGGGATTTCCTTGTTTTTTCGAGCTTGCCCCGACATTTTCGTCAATCCTACCCGATTACGACACACGACCATTGCCTTCGCACATCCGACAAGTTGGACTTCAACGTTTGGAGATTATCGAGTAACGTGCCAAACATTCTAGATTAAACGTTTCAGCAGGCGTATTTTCTAGCTTATAAGTGCTTTTGGCCGGTTCTGCCGTGAAACCGCCAAAAGTGATGATTAAGCGCCTAAGCTGACTCATTCAAAACAATACCTGGTGCCTCTTGGCGCCAAAAAGGAGAAAGCATGCTCGAGCTCACCATAGAGCAGATTTCCATGGGCCAGTCGGCTGTGGATAAATCGGCAGCCTTGCAGTTGCTCGCCCGGCATCTGGTTGCCGATGGCCTGGTGGCCGACGGTTACCTCGCCGGGTTGCAGGCGCGTGAAGCCCAGGGCTCGACCTTTCTCGGCCAAGGTATCGCCATTCCCCACGGTACGCCCGACACCCGCGATCAGGTGTTTTCCACCGGTGTGCGCCTGATGCAATTTCCAGATGGAGTGGACTGGGGCGACGGCCAGATCGTGTACCTGGCGATTGGTATTGCGGCCAAGTCGGATGAACACCTGCGTTTGCTGCAACTGCTGACCCGCGCGCTCGGCGAGACCGATCTGGGCCAGGCTTTGCGTCGCGCAAGTTCCGCCGAGGCGTTGCTGAAGTTGCTGCAGGGCGCCCCGCAGGAATTGGCACTGGATGCGCAAATGATCGGCCTCGGCGTTTCTGCCGATGATTTCGAAGAACTGGTGTGGCGCGGCGCACGTTTACTGCGTCAGGCTGATTGCGTGAGCAACGGTTTTGCGGCGGTATTGCAGCAGGTCGAGGCGCTGCCGCTGGGTGATGGCTTGTGGTGGTTGCACAGCGAACAAACGGTTAAACGCCCGGGGCTGGCGTTTGTCACACCGGACAAACCGATGCGCTATCTCGGCCAGCCGCTCAGTGGCCTGTTCTGCCTGGCCAGCCTTGGCGAAGCGCATCAGGCGCTGCTCGAACGTCTTTGCGCGCTGCTCATCGAAGGACGCGGCCATGAACTGGGCCGCGCAACCAGCAGCCGCAAAGTCCTCGAAGTACTGGGTGGTGAACTGCCGCCAGACTGGCCGAGCGCGCGCATAGCCCTGGCCAATGCCCATGGTTTGCATGCGCGCCCGGCGAAGATCCTCGCGCAACTGGCAAAAAGTTTTGACGGCGAAATTCGCGTACGTATCGTCGATGGCCAGGACAGCGCCGTGTCGGTGAAGAGTTTGAGCAAGCTGCTAAGTCTAGGCGCCCGCCGCGGCCAAGTGCTTGAGTTTGTCGCAGAGCCGGGCATCGCTGCTGACGCATTGCCGGCCTTGTTGGCGGCTATTGAAGAAGGCCTCGGTGAAGAAGTCGAGCCGTTGCCAGCCGTCAGTCAACAGCGCGCCATAGTCGCCGATGTCGCCCAGGTGCTGATCGCGCCCGCGTCCGGCAGCCTGGTGCAAGCCATCGCCGCCGCACCGGGAATCGCCATCGGCCCTGCGCATGTTCACGTGCTGCAAACCATCGATTACCCGTTGCGTGGTGAGTCCGCGGCCATCGAGCGCGAGCGCCTCAAGCAAGCGCTGGCCGATGTGCGGCGTGATATCCAGGGCTTGATTGAACGCAGTACATCCAAAGCCATTCGCGAAATTTTCATCACCCACCAGGAAATGCTCGACGACCCGGAGCTGTCCGATGAAGTCGACACTCGCCTTAAGCAAGGTGAGAGCGCCGAAGCGGCGTGGATGAATGTGATCGAAGCGGCGGCTAAACAACAGGCATCGCTGCAGGATGCGTTGCTCGCCGAACGTGCGGCGGACTTGCGCGACATCGGTCGCCGAGTGTTGGCGCAATTGAGCGGCATCGAGACGTCCGACGAACCTGATCAACCGTACATCCTGGTCATGGATGAAGTGGGACCGTCCGACGTCGCACGTCTCGATCCGACGCGCGTGGCTGGCATTCTCACCGCTCGCGGCGGCGCCACCGCGCACAGCGCAATCGTCGCCCGAGCGCTTGGAATTCCGGCGTTGGTCGGTGCCGGTGCCGCAGTATTGCTGCTGGCGCCAGGCACGCCGTTGCTGATCGATGGCCAACGCGGTCGGCTGCACGTGGACGCGGATGCGGCGACCTTGCAGCGCGCCACCGAGGAACGCGACAGCCGCGATCAACGCCTCAAAGCCGCTGCCGAACAACGCCATCAGCCCGCACTGACCCGCGATGGGCATGCGGTGGAAGTGTTCGCCAATATCGGCGAGAGCGCAGGCGTCGTCAGTGCCGTGGAGCAGGGCGCCGAAGGCATTGGCTTGCTGCGCACTGAACTGATTTTCATGGCGCATTCGCAAGCACCCGATGAGGCCACTCAGGAAGCCGAATACCGTCGGGTACTTGATGGCCTCGCCGGACGCCCATTAGTGGTCCGCACGCTTGATGTCGGTGGCGACAAACCATTGCCGTATTGGCCGATCGCCAAAGAGGAAAATCCCTTTCTTGGGGTACGCGGTATTCGTCTGACGCTGCAACGACCGGCGATCATGGAAGCGCAATTGCGTGCCTTGCTGCGTGCGGCCGACAACCGTCCGTTGCGCATCATGTTCCCAATGGTCGGCAGTGTTGATGAGTGGCGCCAGGCGCGGGACATGACCGAACGTTTGCGTCTGGAAATCCCGGTGGCGGATCTGCAACTTGGGATCATGATCGAGGTCCCTTCTGCTGCGTTGCTGGCGCCGGTACTGGCCAAAGAAGTCGACTTTTTCAGCGTCGGCACCAACGACCTGACTCAATACACCTTGGCGATCGACCGCGGCCATCCCACGTTGTCAGCCCAGGCTGACGGCTTGCACCCGGCGGTGCTGCAATTGATCGACATCACCGTGCGCGCGGCGCACGCCAACGGTAAATGGGTGGGCGTGTGCGG
Source organism: Gordonia sp. IEGM753 (assembly GCF_050321825.1). NCBI lineage: Bacteria > Bacillati > Actinomycetota > Actinomycetes > Mycobacteriales > Gordoniaceae > Gordonia > Gordonia sp. IEGM753. The sequence goes on along the minus strand of NZ_JBNQGB010000002.1, from coordinate 765,232 downwards.
CGAATTGGCTGCCGATCCGCTGGCCGTTCCGGTGCTGGTGGGGCTGGGTGTCGATGAGTTGAGCGTGTCGGGCCGCAGCATTGCCGAGGTCAAGGCACGCATCCGCGAACTCAGCCTGACCCAAGTACAAACCCTTGCTCAACAGGCGTTGGCCGTGGGCAGCGCCGATGAAGTGCGCGCATTAGTGGAGGCCCTGTAATGGCCCGGATTCTTACCCTGACCCTCAACCCGGCGCTGGATTTGACTGTTCAGTTGCCGCGTCTGGATGCCGGTCAGGTCAATCGCAGCGACGCGATGCACACTCACGCCGCCGGCAAAGGGGTGAACGTGGCGCAGGTGTTGGCAGACCTCGGCCATCAACTGACTGTCAGCGGGTTCCTGGGTGAAGACAATCTTCAGGCGTTCGAAACGCTGTTCGCCAAACGCGGCTTTGTCGACGCGTTTATCCGCGTTGCCGGTGAGACTCGCAGCAACATCAAACTGGCGGAAAGCGACGGTCGTATTACCGACGTCAATGGTCCGGGGCCAGTGGTCAGTGCCGCCGCGCAACAAGCACTGCTTGATCGGCTGGACCAGATCGCACCGGGTCACGACGTCGTCGTCGTTGCCGGTAGCCTGCCGCAAGGCATCAGTGCGCAGTGGTTACAGGCGCTGATTGTGCGTTTGAAAAATCTTGGTTTGAAAGTCGCTCTCGACACCAGCGGCGATGCTTTGCGAACCGCACTCAAGGCTGGCCCATGGCTGATCAAACCGAACACCGAAGAGTTGGCGCAGGTGCTGGGTCGCGAAGTGTCTTCGGTCAAGGCGCAAGCCGAGGTCGCGAGCCATTTGCATACACAAGGCGTGGAGCACGTGGTGATTTCTCACGGCGCCGAGGGCGTGAACTGGTTCAGTGTCGGTACGGCACTGCACGCCACGCCGCCCAAGGTCAACGTCGCAAGTACGGTGGGTGCGGGCGACTCGTTGCTGGCGGGCATGCTCCACGGTTTGTTGAACGCCGATACGCCCGAACAGACCTTGCGCACAGCCACCGCGATTGCGGCGATGGCGGTTACACAGATCGGTTTCGGTATTGACGATGTAACGCAACTGGCGCGGCTTGAACAGGACGTGCGCATGCGCGTCCTGACAGAACAATAAGAGGGTTTGTAATGAATTTAGCCATTGTTACTGCCTGCCCGAACGGCATGGTCACCAGTGTTCTGTGCGCTCGTTTGCTTGCCGCCGCGGCTCAGCGTCAAGGCTTCAGTACCAGCGTTGAAGTGACCGATCTGGCGCACCCGGAACGTCAGTTGTCAGCCGCCACGATTGAGGCGGCAGAGTGGGTATTACTGGTCACCAGCGCACCGGTGGACATGTCGCGATTTGTCGGCAAGCGTGTGTTCCAAAGCACTCCGGCGCAAGCGCTGCAAGACGTTGAAGCGGTGTTGCGTCGAGGCGCAGCAGAGGCTCATGTTTACGTTGCACCGCCAGCGGCCGTCGAGCCTGTGGCGCCAGCACCCAATGCGCCGCGTCTGGTCGCAATCACCGCTTGCCCCACCGGCGTGGCCCACACGTTCATGGCCGCTGAAGCTTTGCAACAGGCCGCCAAACGCCTGGGCTACGATCTGCAAGTCGAAACCCAAGGCTCGGTTGGCGCGCGCAATCCATTGAGCGCGGCGGCGATTGCCGATGCGGATGTGGTGCTGCTGGCCTGCGATATCGAAGTCGCGACCGAGCGTTTCGCCGGCAAGAAAATCTACCGCTGTGGCACCGGAATTGCGTTGAAGCACGCCGAATCCACGTTGAAAAAAGCCCTGGCCGAAGGCAAGCAGGAAAGCGCTGCGACGGGGGCCAAAGGTCCGGCTAAACAAGAGAAGACCGGCGTCTATAAACACCTGCTGACGGGCGTGTCGTTCATGTTGCCGATGGTGGTGGCGGGCGGTCTGATGATCGCGCTGTCGTTTGTATTCGGCATTACCGCGTTCAAGGAGCCCGGTACGTTGGCCGCGGCGCTGATGCAGATCGGCGGCGAAACCGCGTTCAAGTTGATGGTGCCGCTGCTCGCGGGTTACATCGCGTATTCGATTGCTGACCGTCCGGGCCTGGCGCCGGGGATGATCGGCGGCCTGCTGGCGAGCACGTTGGGCGCAGGTTTTATCGGCGGGATCATTGCCGGTTTCATCGCCGGTTACGCCGCGCAGGCAATCAATCGTTATGCACGCCTGCCGCAAAGTCTTGAAGCCCTGAAACCTATCCTGATCATTCCGTTGCTGGCGAGCCTGTTCACCGGTTTGGTGATGATCTATGTGGTCGGCAAACCGGTCGCCGGGATGCTCGAAGGCCTTACACACTTCCTCGACAGCATGGGCACCACCAATGCCATCCTGCTGGGAGTGTTGCTCGGCGGCATGATGTGTGTCGACCTGGGCGGGCCGATCAACAAAGCGGCTTACGCATTTTCGGTGGGGCTGCTGGCTTCGCAAAGTTACGCCCCAATGGCGGCAACCATGGCGGCCGGTATGGTGCCGCCGATTGGTCTGGGCATTGCGACGTTTATTGCACGGCGCAAATTTGCCCAGACCGAGCGCGAGGCCGGTAAAGCGGCGCTGGTATTGGGCTTGTGTTTTATCTCTGAAGGCGCGATTCCGTTCGCTGCCAAAGACCCTTTGCGGGTGATTCCGGCGAGCATCGCAGGTGGCGCGTTGACCGGTGCGTTGTCGATGTATTTCGGCTGCAAACTGATGGCGCCGCACGGCGGATTGTTTGTGCTGGCGATTCCGAATGCGATCAACCATACGCTGCTGTACCTGCTGGCGATTGTGGCCGGCAGCCTGCTGACGGCGGTTGCCTATGCAGTGCTCAAGCGACCAGAGGTGGTTGAGCTGGCGCTGGAGCCCGCCAAGGCCTGAATCGACCCGTCGCAGGAGGCTGCCTTGCCCGTGATGGCGATGTCGATGTCGAGGACGCCATCGCCGGCAAGCCGGGCACCTACAGATCTGGGCCAGCGGGCGAAATCACTGGCCTGACGCAAACCCGTAGGAAACTGGCTTGCCAGTGATGGCGATGGCGATGGCGATGTCGAGGACGCCATCGCCGGCAAGCCGGGCTCCTACAGATCTGGGCCAGCGCCCGAAATCACGGCCTCCCGCAAACC
>NZ_JBNQGB010000002.1:578641-761996 GCF_050321825.1 Gordonia sp. IEGM753 | reverse complement strand
CGTAGGAAACTGGCTTGCCAGTGATGGCGATGTCGATGTCGAGTGCGCCATCGCCGGCAAGCCGGGCTCCTACAGATCTGGGCCAGCGCCCGAAATCACGGCCTCCCGCAAACCCGTAGGAAACTGGCTTGCCAGTGATGGCGATGTCGATGTCGAGTGCGCCATCGCCGGCAAGCCGGGCTCCTACAGATCTGGGCCAGCGCCCGAAATCACTGTCTCACGCAAACCCGTAGGAAACTGGCTTGCCAGTGATGGCGATGACGAGAACGCCATCGCCGGCAAGCCGGGCTCCTACAGATCTGGGCCAGCGCCCGAAATCACTGGCCTCACGCAAACCCGTAGGAAACTGGCTTGCCAGTGATGGCGATGTCGAGTGCGCCATCGCCGGCAAGCCGGTTTCCTGCGGGCATTTTTGTGAATGTGCACTGAGTTGCAGGCGTAGTGACACTTGTTACCAAATGACATATATTCGCATTCATGTAGGTTGCCCCCTTCAGGATGCCGCAGTGCCAGCCCACCTTTCGCCCCTCCCAAGCCCTCGTAATCAGTTGCTGGCGTTGCTCTACAACGATCATCACGGTTGGCTGCAGAATTGGCTGCGCAAGAAGCTTGGCTGCTCCCATCGCGCAGCGGACCTGGCGCAAGACACGTTTATTCGGGTGTTAACCCTGGCCGAACCAGAGCGTTTACAGGAACCTCGAGCATTTCTGACCACCACTGCCATTCGCTTGCTGATCGACGGTGAGCGGCGGCGCAAGCTGGAGCGGGCATACCTCGCGATCCTGGCTCAAGAGTCGCAAGACGCTGCAGCCATCAGTCCTGAAGCATTTCATCAAGTTCTGGAGTTGCTGGAGTCCATCGCACAGTTGCTCGAAGGCCTGGCCGAAAAACCGCGGCGCGCTTTTTTGCTCAATCGACTGGATGGCTGGTGCCATGCCGAGATTGCCGAGCATCTGGGTGTTTCCAAAAGCATGATCAAACAATACGTTGCCCAAGTGATGGTGCATTGCTATTCGGCAATGTATGGCGGCGCGGCATGATGCCCCGCCATGAGCCGTCACATGAAACCGTGCTGGCGGCAGCGCAGTGGATGTCGCTGCTGCACTCCGGTGATGCCGATGATCAGGCTCGTGAGTCTTTTGCCCAGTGGCGTGATGCCGACCCAAGCCACGCCTTGGCGGCTTCCCGGTTGTCCCTGTTGTGGGGGCGCTTCGATGGATTGCCCAAAACCCGCGCGCGTAAAACCCTGGACCGGGTGATGTCGGCCAAGCGAAATGGCGGGCTGCGGCGCACAGGCAGCTGTCTGGCGTTGCTGATTGCGGCCGGTGTGGCGTGGCAAGGTATGCAGCTGGCGCCGGTATGGCTGGCGGATCAACGCACGGGATGGGGTGAGCGGCGCGATTGGGTGTTACCCGATAACAGCCATCTGCAATTGAATGGTGATTCGGCGGTCGATCTGCATTTCGATGGGCAGCAGCGCTTGATCGAATTGCGGCGCGGCGAGTTGTGGGTTCAAGTCGCGAAAGATCCGCAGCGGCCATTTGTAGTGCGCACCGAACACGGCACCGTCACAGCCCTGGGCACCCAATTCATGGTGCGCCGCGAGGGCGATCGCACGCAGGTTACGGTACTGGAATCGGCGATTGCCGCGCGTCCTGTTGAACAGCCCGAGCGCGCGGTACGTGTTGCGGCGGGTCAGCAAGCCGCGGTGTATTCGGACCATGTGGATGCGCCGATCAGCATCGGTAATAGCGACCCGGCAGGCTGGACGCGTGGTGTACTCAAAGTAGATGACCGTCCGCTGACCGAAGTGCTTGATGAGTTGGCGCGTTACCGCAAGGGCGTATTGCACTACGACCGTCAGGGGCTTGCTGATCTTCGAGTGTCTGGCTCGTTCCCGCTGGCGGACAGCGACGCTGCATTGGCGGCATTGCAGGCCAGTTTGCCGATTCGTGTGCAACGGTTTACTGACTGGATTGTGCTGATCAAACCCGAAGGCTGAATGATTGCCGCACGTTGCTACAGGCGAAAAATATTTTTCGCCGTCACTGTCCCGTTGCCAATCTCGCCCGTCATGGCCTGAGAAAACCAAAACAACTTCCAGGAATTGCCCATGACCCGCCCTGTAGTTCGGCTGCATCCGCTTGCGGCTGCGCTGTTCCCGATTTTCCTTGCTGGCGTTGCTGTGCCGGCCGTTGCCGATACGTCCCCAGCCTCCCAGGCCCGTGTGCAGACTTTCGCCATCCCGGCAGGCGAGTTGGGCGCAGCGTTGAGTACGTTGGCCGAGCAGGCCGGCGTTGCCCAGGCGTTCGATCCAGTGCTGACGCGCGGCAAACAAACGCCGGGCCTCAACGGTCGCTACAGCGTCGAAATGGCCCTGGCGCAATTGCTCAGCGGCACTGGCCTTACGGCGGTGCAGGTCGGTTCGACGTATCGTCTGCAGGCACTGCCGTCGGGAGCGGGTCAGGTACAACTCGACAGCTTGTCGATTAACGCGCCTCAGGTTGAGGACGGGCCATTCGGTGCCGTTGACGGTTACGTCGCCCAAGACAGCATCAGCGCCACCAAGACCGGCACGCCGATTCATGAAACGCCGCAGTCGATTTCGGTCATCACACGCGAGCGAATGGAAGCGCAGGGCGTGCAATCAGTGAATGAAGCGTTGCGCTATAAACCGGGTGTTTCGAGTTACGGCGCCAACAATCGTTCGGACTGGTACACGGTCATTCGTGGGTTCTCGCCGACCACTTACCTGGACAGCCTGCAACTGCCTACCACCATTAACCTGGCGAGCTGGATAGTCGATCCGTACCTGCTGGAACGGGTTGAAGTGCTGCGTGGGCCTGCGGGCGTTTTGTACGGGCAGGGCGATCCCGGTGGCGTGATCAATCAGGTTTCTAAGCGCCCAAGCCCGGTGGCGGCCAATGAAGTGGGCGTGCAATACGGGACGGATGCGCGCAAGCAATTGAGCTTTGACAGCACCGGTCCACTGGACGATCAGGGGGTATGGTCTTATCGCGTGGTGGGCGTGCTGCGCGACCAGGACATCCGTGATACCCCGTGGCAGGACAAGCGTCAGTCGCTTGCGCCCTCGCTGACTTTCGCCCCGGATGACGACACGCGTTTCACCCTGTTGGCCAGTTACCTCTACGACGACAGTAACTCCGGCGATGGCTTTTTCCCTTCGGCAGGCACCATCGACTACAACCCGAACGGCCACATCAAACGCAATGTATTTCCGGCAGACAAAGATTTTCAGAAATACGAAAAGAAGCAGATGTCGTTGGGTTATGAATTCTCCAGGCGCCTGAGCGATACCTGGCAAGTGCGGCAAAACCTGCGTTATTCGCACCTGGATCTGAACGACAACATGATCTACGGCGGCGGTTTTCAGGAGGGCTCGCTAACCACCATCGATCAGTGGGCCGGCATCGCCGATTTCACCTATAAACGCTGGACGGTGGACAACCAGGCCCAGGCTGATTTCAACGCGGGTGGCATCGACCACACGCTGTTGCTGGGCCTCGATTACCAGCACCAGAATGCTTCCGATGACGAGGTGTACGCGCTGGCGGCACCACTGAATGTTTACAACCCGGTGTTCGTGCCGTTCGATCGCTCGGTGTTCAACGACCCGCTGAACAGTTACCCGACCAAGACCGATTCAACGCTCAACCAAACCGGTTTGTATGTGCAGGATCAACTGAAGTTTGATGACCACTGGCGTCTGACACTGAGCGGTCGTTATGACTGGGCGAGCAGTGAGACCCAGGATCATCTGGCGAACAGCAGGGTCGATCAGAAAGATGAGGCGTTCAGCGGTCGCGCCGGCCTGGTGTATTTGGCAGATAACGGTCTGGCGCCTTACATCAGCTACTCAACGGCGTTTACCCCAAACTCCGGGATCGACGCCGACGGTAAACCGTTCGATCCGACCGAAGCCAAGCAGTACGAAGCGGGCATCAAGTTTGCGCCCAGGGATGTCAATGCGACGGTGACGGCGGCAGTGTTTCAGATTACTCAAACCAACGTACTGACCCCCGGCCCGGTCAATTCGAATTATTCGGTACAAACCGGTGAAATTCGTAGCCGTGGTTTTGAGCTTGAAGGCACGGCGAGTCTGAGCCGTGAACTGGACCTGATTGCCAGTTACACCTATCAGGATGTGAAGATCACCAAAGCCAACGATGCCAGCGAAGGCAAGACCCCGACGTTCATCCCAATCCCGCGCAACATGGCCTCGCTGTGGGCCGATTACACCTTGCGCGACGGGCTGTTCAAGAACTTCGGGGTGGGTGCGGGTGTGCGCTATGTCGGCAGCAATCCGGGCGCGGCGGACAATTCGCTGCAAGTGCCTTCCTATACGGTATTCGATGCCTCGGCTCATTACGTGACCGGGCCATGGAAACTGGCAGTGAACGTCACCAACCTCACCAACGACGATTACATCTCCGGCTGCTACGACGCCACTCGCTGCCTTTACGGCAATCCGCGCACAGCGGTGGCATCAGCCACCTATCGCTGGTAAATGCAGACCTGTGGGAGCCTGCTCGCTCCCACATTTTTTTGTGGTGTCAGTAAACGTCGCGGCGATAGCGACCTTGTTCGATCAGGCGGTCGACTTCTTCCAGTCCGATGATCTCGTTTAGCGTGTGGTCCACGCCTGACGCCATTCCCTGCAGGCTGCCGCAGATGTAAATCACGGCACCGTCGGCCAGCCATTGCTTCAACTGGTCGGCCGACTCACGCAGGCGATCCTGTACGTAGATTTTCTGTTCCTGATCGCGTGAAAACGCCAGGTCCAGGCGCTCCAGATCACCTGAAATCAGCCACTCTTCAAGCTCATCGCGGCACAGATAATCGTGTTCCCGATTACGTTCGCCAAACAACAGCCACTGGCGTTGTTGGCCATCGGCGATGCGTGCCTTGAGTAAACTGCGCAGCCCGGCCAGCCCTGTGCCGTTGCCCAGCAGAATCATCGGTACCGGCTCGACTGGCAGATGGAAACCGCTGTTGCGCCGAACCCGCAGGCTGATAGTGCCGCCCACTGGCGCATGCTCGGTCAGCCAACCCGAGCCAATGCCCATCGAGCCATCGGGGTGCAGCTCCTGACGCACGATCAGCTCCAGCACACCGTCGGCAGCAATCGAGGCAATGGAGTATTCGCGCATGGCCAATGGCACCAACGCGGCGACCAATGCCTGTGCGTGCAGGCCGACCAGGTGGGCCCGGTTCTCGGGCAGTTGGCGGCTGGCGAGTGCTTGCTCCAAGGGTTGCGACAAACCATCGAGTTCAACCATCGCGCGGCCGTCGATGCCCAGGCCATCGAGGAAATGCTCGATGACCCAAGGGCAGTTGCGTGGCAGCACTTCTACCAGATCACCGGCCAGCCAACTGCTGGTGGATGGCGCCGTCAGGCCGAGCATGTAAACGCTTGAGCCGCTGCTGTCGGGGTTGAGTAACTCGCGACGGCTGAGGGTCCAGTTGTCGTAGCTCGGTGCTTGCCAAGTGTCGACGGGGGCTTGTCCAGTCAATAGTCCAAGCTGTTGCTGCCAGTGGCGCAAGGCGTAAGGATCGCCGCTGTCGACTTCTACCGGGGCAAACAGGGTCTTGCCGCCGCGCTCACCCAGCCAGGTATGCAGGCGACGAGCGAAACCGCAAAAATGTTGATACTGACGGTCACCCAACCCGAGCACCGCATAATTCAGGCTCTGGAAGTCCAGCGCACGGCTTAGCACTTTGCGCTCGAAACCGCGGGCACTGTCTGGAGCCTCGCCGTCGCCGAAGGTGCTGACCACGAACAAGGCGTTGCTGGAATCACGCAGATCCTGCTCGCTGACATGGGCCAGCGGCTGAACCTTCACCGGCAAACCTGCCGCCTGCAATTGCCCGGCAGTTTGCCACGCCAATTGCTCGGCAAAACCGCTTTGGCTGGCAAAGCCGATCAGCCAGGCCGGTGCATCACCCTCCGGTTGCTCAAGACCTTTTCGAGCGTGTTTGATCTGCTTTTTCTTGCGGCGACGATCAAGGTAAAGCAGCCAGCCGGTGACAAAAAACAGCGGCATCGTCAGTGCGGAGAGGGTCAGGATGATCCGCCCGACCATGCCGAAATAGCTGCCCACGTGCAGGGCGTAAATGCTGGTCAGCAGTTGAGCCTTGAGGCTCTTGTCACTATAGCGGTCGTGCTGCTTGACGATGCCGGTGGCCGGGTCGAGCGTGATCTGGTTCAGCGCTCGCTCATGCGGCGACGTATTCAGCAGGTAGTAAACCGTGGCCGGCTGACCGGCGACCGGCGGCATACGAATGTTGTAGGCACTGAGTGCCGGGCCGGCGGCGCTGTAGATGCTGCTCCACATCGCGGCGTAATCGGCCGTCGGTGCCGGACCACTTGGCGCTGGGCCACGGCCGCCGCGTACGCGTTCGTTCTGTGGCGCATCCGACAGCAATCTGGTCAGCCCTTTGCTGTACCACTCATACGACCAGGACAACCCGGTGAGCGCTGCCAGAAGATAAAACACCAGGCACCAGGTGCCCGCCACTGAGTGCAGATCCCAGTTAAAGCTGCGACCCTTTTTCTTCCAGTCCAGGGTCAGCCAGGCACGCCAGCTGTTCCACTGGCGCGGCCACCGCAGGTAAAGCCCGGACAGGCAAAAGAACACCAGAATCAGTGTGCAGGCCCCAGTGATCTGGCGGCCGGTGTCGCCCATGGCCAGAAAGCGGTGAAGTTGCAGCATCAGGCCGAAAAAGTCCTGGCCGGTGGCGTCACCCTTGAACTCGGCGGTGTACGGATCGAAGTAGCGCATTTGCCCACGGCGTTCGCCCGGTGGCGGGGTGAAGAACACCCGCGCAGCGTTGCCGCTGTCGGTCTCGACCCACAGCGCCGAGACTTTCAGGCCTGAGGCGCCCTCGATTTTTTCAACCAGTTCGGCTGGCGGCAGTACGCCGGCAACTTGCTGCTCGACGTGCAACACCGAGGGGTTCAGTGCACGCAGGATCTCATCCTGAAACGACACCATCGCCCCGGTGATGCCCATCAAGGCCAGGACCAGGCCGGCGCTGATGCCAAAAAACCAGTGCAACTGGAACAGGGTTTTCTTAAACACGTCGCTCGCCTTGTACGTTCGAAAATGATCATCACGACGCGCATTATGCCGTGACTTGTCGAGAAGCATTCTTTTTTACACACAAAAGCCCCGTTCAATTGAATGAACGAGGCCCTTGTATTCACACCTCTGTCAGAAGTGGAAGTTGGTGCTCAGCAATGCCGTACGACCCGCCGCCTGGTTGGCGAAGTGAGTCGAGAAGGCCTTGTCGTAGTAGGTTTCGTTGGTCAGGTTCTGCACGTTCAGTTGCAGATCGACGTTTTTGCTCAGCTTGTAAGCCGCCATCGCGTCGTAACGAACGTAGGAATCAACCATGGTGGTGTTGGCCACACTGCCAAACACGTCGTCAACATAGAACGCGCCGCCACCGAGGGTCAGCTTCGGCGTGACCTGATAGGTCGTCCACAGGCTGGCACTGTTTTTCGGCGTGTTAGGCAGCTCATTACCGTTGTTGGCTTTGTTGGCCGCCAGGTCACCACCGTCCACTTGCTCGCTGTCCATGTAGGCATAGCCGGCGAAGACTTGCCATTTGTCGGTGATCTTGCCGGTGGCCGACAGTTCGAAACCTTGAACGCGGGTTTTGCCGACGTTTTCGTACGACGTGGTGTCGACTTGAACGCGCGCGTTGTCTTTCTCGGTGCGGAAGATGTCAGCGGTCAGCGACAGGCGATTGTTCAGCAAGTCCCACTTGGTGCCGATTTCGTAGTTCTTGGTGGTTTCCGGCTCCATGTCGCTGCTCAGCAAGTTGCCGCTGCGGTCGAACGAGTTGCCCAGCGGGTTGCCTTCCTGGCCTTCACCCAATGTAGCGCCAGGTGGCGTGGCAGAGGTCGCGTAGGAGGCGTAGATGCTGCCGTTTTCAGCCGGTTTGTAGACCACGCCGAACTGGCCGGTGACGAACTCGCTGGTGTCTTTGGCCTTAGACTCGATCCCTTTGGTCACGATAGTGGCACCGGACCCATCATAGGAACGGTATTTGGTGTCGAAATGGTCGTAGCGCAGGCCCATGTTCACCAGCCATTGCGGCGACAATTCCAGCGTATCGAACGCGTACAACGCGTACGTATTGGCCTTGGTGTCGGTGCCGGCGTAGTTGCGCGAAATCGCGCCGTTCCATGGGTCGTTCGGGTTCGGGTTGGACAGCGAGGTGCAGTTGTAGCCGCTGGATGCGCCGATCAACGCCGGCGAGCAGTTAGTGGTCGCGGCCGCTGTTCTCGGCGTGGTATCGGTGTTGACGTTGTATGAGGATTTCTGACTTTCCTCACGGCTCAACTCGATACCGGTGTCAAAACTGTTCTTGAAACCGGCGACGTAGAACGTACCGAACAGATCGGTCTGGTTAGTCGTGGTTTCAGTGTTGCTGACGCGGGTGTTGGCCCGGCGCCACACGCTGCCGTTGTTGACGTTACCCTTGCTGTCGTCCGGCTGGGTCAGGATGTAGTCCTGCATGCTGGTGCCGTGGCGCAAGGTGTTCTTGATGGTCAGCGCATCGTTCAAATCATGTTCAATGGCGAAGGTCGCGGTGTCGGTGCGGCCCTTGCGGAAATCACGGTCGTTGAGGCCGTAGAAGTTGCTGCTATCGCCACCGGCGTAAGGCTTGTCCGGGTTGGATTTGGTGCGCGCGGCCGAACCTGCGACGGGAATGGTGTAGGGGATGCCCGAATCGGGTGTGTCGTTACTTTCCAGATGGTAGTAATCGAGGTTGACCCGTGTGTCGGTGCCCAAGCCGAAGGCCAGCGATGGCGCGATGCCCCAGCGGTCGTAGTCGACACTGTCGCGGCCGGCGACGTTGCTCTCGTGGCTCATCAGGTTCAGACGGCCCGCAGCGGTGTCGGTGAACTGATAGTTACCATCCAGGGTGTAGCGCTGGGTCTGGTCGGAGCCCCAGGTGAAACCACCGTCGAACGAATCGCCCAAGTGCGCTTTTTTGCTCACCAGGTTGATACTGCCGCCGGCAGCGCCACGGCCGCCAATGGCTGAGTTCGGGCCCTTGCTGACTTCGATCGATTCAACAGCGAAGATCTCGCGACTTTGTGAACCGGTGTCGCGTACGCCGTCCAGGTAAGTGTCGCCCTGCGCGTCGAAACCACGAATGAATGGACGGTCACCCTGTGGGTTGCCACCTTCACCGGCACCAAAGGTGATGCCCGGTACGGTGCGCAACGCGTCTTGCATATTGAGCGCGCCGGTGTCCTTGAGAACTTGTTGCGGAATGACGGTAACCGAGCGCGGCGTGTCGACCAGCGGCGCGGTGTACTTGGGCGAGGAGGCTTTTTCCACGTTGTAGGTGGTCGTGTCCTGGGCTTCGGCGTTGATCGCGGTAGCGTCCAGGGAAATCGCCCCGTTCGATGCTTTACCGTCAGTTTTTTCTGCGGCGAACACCATGTGGCCCGCCGAGCCGGCGGTAATTGCCACGCCAATCGCAGAAGCGAGCAAACGCGGTGAACTGACAGGTAATTGTGATTGTTGGCGTGACATGTGAATTCCCCTCCCCAAGGATTTGAGGTCGCGGAATATAGGGTAAACGGGTATTCGTATCAATTGCGAAACATTACTATTCGCACTGAATTTACATTCTTTACAATTTGGCCTTACGGTTTTTGGTGATTCATTCGTCTGCAGGGTTTTACACAGTCAATAAGAATCAATACCATTGGCGTCCCTTGAATTCAGGTGTTTTCTAATGCTGCTGCACATTCCCGGCGTGTTCGCGAAAGAAGAAGTGCAGCGCATTCGCGAGGCGCTGGAACAGGCCGATTGGGCGGACGGCAAGATCACCGCCGGCTATCAGTCGGCGAAGGCCAAGCACAATCTGCAACTGCCGGAAGGGCACGCGTTGGCGAAGGAAATTGGCGGGGCAATGCTTGAACGCCTGTGGAAAAATCCGCTGTTCATGTCAGCGGCGTTACCGCACAAGGTTTTCCCTCCGTTGCTGAACTGTTACACAGCAGGTGGCAGTTTCGACTTCCACATCGACAACGCTGTCCGCCAGGCAAAAAACAGCATTGAACGGGTACGCACCGATCTTTCGGCCACGCTGTTTTTCAGCGAACCGGACGACTACGACGGCGGTGAGCTGGAAATCCAGGACACCTTCGGCACCCAGCGCGTGAAGCTGCCCGCCGGTGATCTGGTGTTGTACCCCGGCACCAGCCTGCACAAGGTTAATGCGGTCACTCGCGGCACCCGCTACGCCTCGTTCTTCTGGACGCAAAGCCTGGTGCGCGAAGACAGTCAACGCGCCTTGCTGTTCGAGATGGATGGGGCCATTCGTCAACTGACGCAGGACGTGCCCGACCACCCCTCTCTGATTCGCCTCACCGGCACTTATCACAACTTGCTGCGACGTTGGGTCGAGGTATGAGTTTTCAACTGCGCCGTGAGGAAGTCCTCGACGCTGATCGCCTGAAGATCATGCTCGAAGAAAGTCCGGCGCGGGCCGCTCAGGCAATCCTTATTGCCGCTGGCGAAGGTGAGCTCGATGCGCAGGCGCTGCTCGGGCAAATCCTGCTGGACGGGCAGGGCATCGAGCAGGATCAGCCCTTGGCCTTTCGTTGGTTTGACATTGCTGCACGGCGCGGGCATCTGATGGCGCGCAACATGCTCGGTCGTTGCCTCGAACATGGCTGGGGCTGTACCGCCGACGCTTCTTTAGCCGTCCGGCATTACCGGGTGGCTGCCGAGGCAGGGCTGGATTGGGCAATGTACAACTACGCAAACTTGCTGGCGACCGGTCGCGGCGTTGCCGAAAATCAGGCGCTAGCCATGAACCTCTATCGCCGTGCCGCGGAACTCGGGCATGCCAAGTCGATGAACCTGTTGGGACGTTATCTGGAACAGGGGCGTGAGTGCCCGGTGGATGTGAGCGCCGCGCATGATTGGTATCGCCGCTCGGCACAGTCCGGAGACTTTCGTGGGCAGTTCAGCCACGGTGCCGTTCTGGTAGAAAGGGGCGAGCACGAAGAGGGAATCGTCTGGTTACGTCGCGCCATGCTCAACGGCAATCAACGCTTCCTGCGGGTCAGTGCCGAGCACTTGCGCGAGGCAGCCGATCCTCGGCTGAACGAAATAGCGCAAGAGTTCTCCCGCCATGAGCGAGCAAACTTTCCTCAACTATGAGTAACTATTAATCAGCGCTATTTTAGGCGAGCTGGTTTCGAATTCTTTTCTTATACATAGTTGCGCGGGTTCCTTTGACTTCACTTTTATAAGTGACTTAGTCTTTTGGTTGGCGCAACAGTCATTCCTGTTGATTGTTGCGTTATCCCGATCAGCTTAATGTTGTTCGGCATAATCTCGCTTTTAATTAATGGAATAGTTATGAGCAATAGCACATTGTGGGAGCGCTCTTTAGAGGGCGTGAGTTACGAAAAGCTGACCGAGTTCGCCACGGTTGTTCCGAAGATGCTAAGTGACGTTTCAATAGCAGGCGCGGATGAAGTGATGCGTGATACCGGTTTGCTGCTAACCAAAAAACAAGTTATTGATCTTAGGAAGTATGAGGCTGCTGGACTGGCGTTGCCTTATACGCTTAAAGATGTCACTAACTATTTGAGTTTCGGCGCGGGACAGAATGGCGGGAATGGCCTCAGGGCATCCGACTTTCTGAAAACGTTCACTGTGACGCGTGATCATGCCAAGCGCTGGTCACCCCTGCGTGAACGAATCATGGTCACGGGTACCGAACTAAAGATATTTGGCCAGAGTATGGAGATTTACGGCCGAAGCATGGAAGAGGTTTACAAGGATTTACGATCTTCGGCGCTGATCGAGAAATACAATATTCAAACGGTTGCGGAATTTAAAAAACTTCAATTTGACTGGGTTGGCAGTTTCCCGGGTCTTGAACTTGATGCTGATACCATTCCCGACATGCAGCACTATCTGGCTAAGATATTTGACCAGGTTAAATCAAACCTTGCGAATGTTCGAAGCATTAAAGCCGATCTGGACAGCTTCGGTTATGAGCTGCGAGAAATTGTGCTGCCCGGTATAAGGTTGCGCGTTTCCCTGATTAAAACCAACGCGTACCCTGCCGAAATAAAGTTGCTTGATGAGGTTATTGGTCGTCGATCGATTGAAATAGAAGAAAAAAATACGCAATACAAAGCGCTTGTTGAAAAGGCATTAGGGGCTGCCGCAGGATTGAATATTTTCGGTCTGGGCATGGCCATTTACTACGGTGTGGAAGCCGAGAATGTGAGGGGCGAGCGCAAAAAGCTTAATGATGCGCAGGATAAGGACATTGATGTACTGCAAAACAAGAACCAGACACTCGGCTCCTTGAAACGCGTAGAGCACGACCTGCAAAACCTCACGGTTATCGCCGTGGATGCGGAGCTGGCAACGCAAAACCTGATGCACGTCTGGAACGTGATGCATATATACGTCGATCAATCAGCGACAGCCATTGCGGATATCCATGACGCGCTGAGCTTAAGGCGTTTCATGGTGCCCTTCCGACTGGTTGTTGCTCCGTGGGTGACTATTTACAACGACGCCGATGCATTGATTCAAGTGTTCAAGGATGCAGATCGCGACTATGGCCAGCAACAGACAATGGCGGTACCCAGGATGGCAGCTTTTTCAGCTTTTTCAGCTTTTTTCCTCGATCAGGCATATCCAGCGTTTGACCTGAAGGCATTGAAAGATAGCCACAACAACTTGCGCGACCACGCGATTGAAGCAGAAACGCTTTTTATCAGGCTGGAATACTTGCCTGATGTATTTGCCAGCTGCAAAACGTTGCTGGGTGATATCGGTGCGTGTGCCCGTGAACTGCGAGATTCAAGTCTGAACAGCAAGATGGATCTGGAATCCAAGGTTCGTCGATTGACTGCACTTGAGCAGGAGCGATCAGGTGCCGTAGAGGGTTCTCAGGACTTAAAGGAGATAGAGGAAGACCTCGCAGCGGCACTTAAGGCACTCCCTGCGATTACTCGTAATGAAGCGAAAAAGCTCAAAAGCCGCTTGGCCAATATTAGTGGTGCCTATGCTAAAAATATCACGCACGGGTATATCTTGGGCCATGAGAGAGATCAGGCTGTCGCGTCTGCGGCAAAAGAAAAGATAAGTGCAGCGTTGGCTAAATGTCAGGAAGAGTTGCGTGTGGTTTCTGCAGCCATCTCGGTGATCGAAAAAGCCGGAATCGAGAAGGTCGGTAAAAATGTCGAATTGACTGTCGATAAAATAAGAGAGTTGGGGATGGCCCCGCCGGAAGCGCAAATTATTGCCTACGCCATTGAACAGTTGAAACAAACGCTGGCGGACATCAATGAAGGTATTTCCTTCATGAGCATGATTAATGAAACTAGAACGTTGCAGAGAAAAATACACAGTCTTGAGCGTAAAGTTTTTCTTGAAGATAAAGCGCTAAGTCAGTCAATGGGTCGTGTTGCGTTCATTCATACGGTTCATGCCATGGACGACCAGCGTAAGATTTTTGCGGGTGAGTACGAGAAAGCAGTCACCGCGTTTACACGGTACCTTGCCATTGCAGACGCTCATCAAAGTGAAGACATTGCCGAGGCCAAGATCCAGGCAAACAAGTTTATTGCCATACTTGCACCTTGCTCAGTTCCCTAGGGCCATATTTCATGTATGAGTTTCTGCTGGCAGAGAAACATTTCAGGTCATTGAAAAAGTATTTTGATTTTCTTCGTGCACTGCCTGCGGTACTGGATAAGCTAAAAATCTATTCGGATGGTTTACAACGTAAAGGACATGTGTTGATTGAACCGCCGGACGCTGAGCGCTTGAAATTCATGGCCTCGATGAGTAGCGGGTATCTGGCTCGACTTGAAGCCGAGATAGCCATGTTGGGACAGGCTTGTCATCTGAATATCAGTTACATTGAAACTTTCTCTGACGAGTGTCGAAAGATCGCTGCAGAGTCCGCTATGCAGGGCAAGAATTTGAGCATTGGCGCTATCGACTTCAAGCTTTTAAGTTTGTCCAGGTCTCCGTGGTGGATATGGTTTCCTCCCCGGGATGTAAAAGGACTGACCCATGAGCTTTATTTTCGGTTGGGCCGAACCACTTCAGCGTTATTGGAATTCAAGGCGATTCCAAAAGAGTTGCATCTCGATATTCATAATGTGTTTGAAGGTTTTCTACGCGCGTTGTCCTTTCCTCCCTGTCAGTGCCACCTGCGCTATTCCAGGATTGAGGGATGGTATGTGGACGCGGGTGGTAACTTGCCGGGTATGAATAACCCCTTGAGCCCGGGAAGTTCGGGGCCAGGGCGTCTGGCTCGGTCAAACGAGCACTTGAGGGAATTGCGCGTGCTAAAAAGAGAAGCCTGTTCGGCCATTATCAACCTGAATGACTTCGTGTTTGTGATGTGTCGTTTTGTGGCAGTTGCTGAAAAAGACCTCTTGGCGGTTAAGCCAACGATGAAGCTGGCGCAGTTAGTGAGCTCATTGGCACATATCGAAAATGTGCTCAAAGAGGTCAAATCAATGGCGGACACAATGCAGCGATGGTCGCTTCCATAAAAAAAGGTCCATGACATGACGTCATGGACCTTTTCTTCAGACTGCGCGATTTACACGTAGAACGATTTCAGCGGCGGAAAGCCATTGAACTCAACGGCGCTGTAGCTGGTGGTGTAAGCACCGGTCGACAGCCAGTACAGCCGATCACCAATCGCCAGGTTCAACGGCAGGCCGTACTTGTAGTTTTCGTACATGATGTCGGCGCTGTCGCAGGTAGGGCCGGCGATAACAACTTCTTCCATTTCGCCTTTCTTCTCGGTCCAGATCGGGAACTTGATGGCTTCGTCCATGGTTTCGATCAGGCCGGAGAACTTGCCCACATCCGTGTACACCCATCGCTCGACAGCGGTGCGGGATTTACGAGCAACCAGCACCACTTCACTGACCAGGATGCCGGCGTTGGCGATCAACGAACGGCCCGGCTCCAGAATGATTTCCGGCAGGTCGTCGCCGAAATCTTCCTTGAGGAAACGGATGATTTCCTCGGCGTAGGTTTCCAGGCTGTTGGTACGAGTGATGTAGTTGGCCGGGAAGCCGCCGCCCATGTTGATCAGCTTCAGGTGAATGCCGTCTTCTTCTTTCAGGCGCTCGAAAATCACTTTGACCTTGGCAATCGCCGCGTCCCACACGCTGATGTCGCGCTGTTGCGAACCCACGTGGAACGAAATGCCGTAAGGCACCAGGCCCAAGTCGCGGGCGAGAATCAGCAGGTCCATGGCCATATCGGTCTGGCAGCCGAACTTGCGCGACAGAGGCCAGTCAGCAGTGGTCGAGCCTTCGGTAAGGATGCGCACGTAGACTTTCGAACCCGGTGCAGCCTTGGCAATGTTACGCAGGTCGGCTTCAGAGTCGGTGGAGAACAGGCGCACGCCCTTCTCGTAGAAGTAGCGGATGTCCTTGGATTTCTTGATGGTGTTGCCGTAGCTGATACGGTCGGCGCTGACGCCACGGTCCATCACTTTGTCCAGCTCATAGATCGACGCGATGTCGAAGCTCGAGCCTTTCTCTTTAAGCAGGTCGATGATTTCGATGGCCGGGTTGGCCTTGACTGCGTAGTAGACCTTGGCGAAATCGAAACCGGCGCGCAGGTCGTCATAGGCCTGGCTGATCATCGCGGTGTCGATCACCACGAACGGGGTTTCTTGCGTGTCGGCGAACGCCTTCAATTTGTTGAAGGTATCGCGCGCGTAATAGTCTTCGACGTTAATCGACATGCTGGGAACTCCTACTGGCAAACTAGATTGATCAATGGGTGCAAATGAACGTCCTCCGTATCCCCACTTTGGTTCGCCTACTTCCCAAGGCATGTCGCCGAAAGCAAAAAGGCCATGGGAAATACCGCTTCCCTTGGCCTTGCTGTCTCGTCGTCAGTACTTGAGCCGGATGGATCGTTTCCAGCATGGACGTTCGGCGCGAACTTTAGGGCGTGAGGGGCTTGAGATCAACAAAAAATGTCGCGTTTTTGCACACATCCGTCGTGCGGTCCCGGACAGTTACTTATGTAACCGACCGGTGTGACGGATTGATGTTCCCCGAATGAGGGGCTTTGAAGGGATTCGTGCTGACTGTGTGGCGAGGGGATTTATCCCCGTTCGGCTGCGAAGCAGTCGTAAAACCTTAGCCTGCGGAATATCAGGTACACCTTGAGCGAAGGTTTTCAGGGCGGCTTCGCCGCCCAACGGGGATAAATCCCCTCGCCACAGTTAGGTCAGGCGACAGCAGTCTCAGCGGGCGACACGATGCTGGTCTTGCCGCCACGGGACTTGCCGGAGCTCAGGTACTCGGCAATCGATTCCTGTGTCACTTCACCGAGGAAGACCCGCTCGGCATCCATCACCGGCAGCCACGAGCGGTTGAACTCGTACATGCGCGACAGCAGGATGCGCAAATGTTCGTCGTACGCCGCAGTGGCGTTGAACTCGCGCAGGTATTGCGCGCAGGTACCGGTCTGACGGTGCAGGTCGCGACGTCGTACATAACCGAGCGCCTTGTTATCAGCGTCCGTAACCACCACATAGCGGCGGTCGAGTTCGTCCATCAATTCGAGCGCTTCGGCCACCGGTGTTTCCGGGCTGACCGATGGCGCGTTGTCCGCAGCGTCTTCGGCTTTCACCAGCAACAGACGCTTGAGCGTGCTGTCCTGGCCTACGAAGTTGCTGACGAAGTCATCCGCCGGGTGCGCAAGCAGCGTGTCCGGGTGATCGATCTGCAACAGCTTGCCGGCGCGGAAAATCGCGATCTTGTCGCCCAATTTGATTGCTTCGTCGATGTCGTGGCTGACCATGATCACGGTCTTGTTCAACGCACGTTGCATCTCGAAGAACTCGTTCTGGATCATCTCGCGGTTGATCGGATCGACGGCGCCGAACGGCTCATCCATCAGCAACAGCGGCGCATCGGCCGCCAGCGCTCGAATCACGCCGATCCGTTGCTGCTGACCACCGGACAATTCACGCGGGTAACGATTCAAATACTGCTTGGGCTCAAGCTTGATCATGCTCATCAACTCGCGTGCGCGGTCGTGGCATTTCTGCTTGTCCCAGCCCAGCAGGCGCGGAACGATGGTGATGTTTTCTTCGATGGTCATGTTCGGGAACAGACCGATCTGCTGGATCACGTAACCGATGTTGCGACGCAGGGTCACTTCGTCGAGGTCGGTGGTGTCTTCACCATTGATCAAAATCTTCCCGGAGGTGGGTTTGATCAAGCGGTTGATCATCTTCAGCGTGGTGCTTTTGCCGCAACCCGATGGCCCGAGGAACACACAGATTTCGCCTTCATTGACGGTCAGGCTTACCGAGTCCACGGCTTTCACATCTTTGCCGTTGCTTTGGAAGGTCTTGCTGAGGTTTTGAAGTTCGATCATTTCAGGAGTCCTTTTGGAGTCAGCGTGCGTTGCAGCCATTGCAGAAGCAGGTCGGCGAAGATGGCCAAGAGACTGACCAGCACGGCGCCGACGATCAGCATCGACATGTCGCTGCGGCTGATTGAAGCGAGAATGAGTACACCAAGGCCACCGGCGCCAATGGTGGCGGCAATGGTCATCACACCGATGTTCATGACCACGGCAGTGCGCACGCCGGCGAGAATCACTGGCACCGCGATGGGCAGTTCAACCATGCGCAAGCGCTGGCCGAAGGTCATGCCGATGCCGCGTGCGGCCTCACGAATGCCCGGTTCGACACCGGTCAGGGCCAGGTAGGTGTTGCGCATGATCGGCAGCAGCGAGTACAGAAACACGGCGGTGATCGCCGGCATCGGGCCCAGGCCCTGACCGAATTTCGAATAGAAAGGCAGCAGCAGGCCGAACAGCGCAATCGATGGCACGGTGAGTAACACGGTGGCGCTGGCTTGAAGTGGACCTGCCAGCGACGGGAAACGCGTCATCAGAATGCCGAGCGGCACGCCGACAAAAATCGCCAGCGTCACGGCGATACCCACCAGCGTGATGTGCTGCCAGGTGAGGTGCAGCACCAGCGGCCAGTCGAGATGGGAAAAGGCGTTCAGAAATTCCATGTCTTTTCCTTTTTTAGTTGAGTGGATGCTGGCGCAAGAAATCTGCGGCAACGGATGAGGGGCTTTCGTGACCGACATCGACCCGCGAATTCAGCTCGCGCATGGTTGCGTCGTCGAACAGCTCCGCCAGCGGCTTCAGCTCTTCAGCAAGTGTCGGGTGAGCGTCGAGGTAGACCTGACGCACCACCGGTGCTGCTGTGTAGTCCGGGAAGTAATGCTTGTCGTCTTCGAGCAATTTGAGTTTAAAAGCGTTCAACCGGCCGTCGGTGGTGTAGACCAGACCGGCAAACACCTGACCGTTGCGTAGCGCGGTATAGACCAGGCCGGCGTCCATCTGGCGGATGTTTTTGCGGGTCAGGTTCATGCCGTAGAGTTTGACCATGCCGTCCAGACCGTCAGAGCGGTTGGCGAACTCGGTGTCCAGCGCTACCAGGTGGTTTTCCTTTTGCTCGGCCTGCAGCACCGTGTTCAGCTCGCTGATGGTGTTGATCTGCGGGTAAGCCTTCGCGGTGGTATCTGGCAACGCCAAGGCGTAGGTGTTGCTGAATTTCGACGGGGTAAGCCAGACCAGACCTTTTTTCGCGTCGAGTTCTTTCACTCGGGCGTAGGACTGTTCGCTGTCGAGTTTCTCGGTGACGTGGTTGTACGCCACCAGCGACACGCCGGTGTATTCCCACATCAAGTCCAACTGGCCACTTTCTTGAGCGCTGCGCGCCAGGTTGCTGCCCAGACCGCCCGTCACTTGGGTCTCGTAACCCTTGGTGCGCAGGTACTGGGAGGTGATTTCGGCCAGCAAGGTTTGTTCGGTGAACACCCGGGCGCCAATGCGAATGACTGGTTTTTCTGCGGCTTGGGCGATTCCTGCGAACAGCAGAATGCAGCCTAGTATCAAGCTAATCTTCTTCATTTTTATTCCTTTGCCGAGGCTTAAGACGGGCGTAGGCCGCGTTCGAGCCAGAGGCGGCTGGCGAGTGTCACCAGACCGTCAAGCAGCAAGGCCAGCAGGGCGGTACACGCCGCGCCGAGCAACAGTTGCGGCTGATTATTCAACGCGATGCCAGGAAAAATCAGGCTGCCCAGGCTGTTGGCGCCAATCAGGAACGCGAGCGGAGCGGTACCGACGTTGATCGCCAGGGCCACACGCACGCCACCGATGATGATCGGTACAGCGTTCGGCAGCTCGACCCGCCACAGCACCTGACTCGGTGTCATGCCGATGCCCACGGCCGCTTCTTTCAGTGAGCCTTGAACGTTTTTCAAGCCTTCGTACGTGTTGCGCACAATCGGCAGCAACGAGGCGAGGAACAGGGCGAAGATGGCGGGACCGCTGCCGATGCCGAGGATGCCCAGGGCGATGGCGAGTACGGCAAGAGGCGGTACAGTGTTGCCGATGTTGAAGATCTGCATGAAGCGTTCAGCGCGGCCAACCATGGTTGGGCGACTGAGGAAGATGCCAGCAGGAATGCCCACTATGAGGGCCGCCAGCATTGACGCGAGGACGAGAATCAAATGAGCTTGCAGGTAAAACAACAAATCGTCGCGGTAATGTTCGATCGTGTTGATGCCAATCCAATGGACCAGCAGGGCCAGAAGGGCGACGACAACCGCACCTCCTATCAGCCCTTTGCCATAGCGAATAGCCACAGGCGGACTCCTTTTTTTAGTCGGCGAACGCAGTCCCGTGTGGCATGCCATTCCTGGCTGCCGGGAAAATCAACGTTCGCGAGAAGCAGCTCTTCATGCTGATAAAGCCGCATGAAATCGAGCCATAAGCGCAGCCTCGTCAGGCTAACTTGCTGATTTTTCAGACCCTGACGATAGTCGTATCAGGGGAGTGGACGCCTCCACGGTTTAAAAGGTTCCCATCTGCAACAGCATTTGGCCACCCCTAATGTGCTCAACGGTTCGGTTCCTGCTTCAAGTTGGGCTATAATCGCGGCCCTTTTTTGAATCACCTGCCAGGCGATTTCCCATGACCAAACAGGCCGCCGAAGTCGCGAAACGCCGCACTTTCGCCATTATTTCCCACCCCGATGCCGGTAAAACCACCATCACCGAGAAGCTGTTGCTGATGGGCAAGGCGATTGCGGTTGCCGGCACGGTGAAATCGCGTAAATCTGACCGCCATGCCACCTCCGACTGGATGGAAATGGAAAAACAGCGTGGTATTTCCATTACCACGTCGGTCATGCAGTTCCCGTATCGCGATCACATGATCAACCTGCTCGACACCCCGGGCCACGAAGACTTCTCGGAAGACACCTACCGCACGTTGACCGCGGTGGACTCGGCATTGATGGTGCTCGATGGCGGTAAAGGTGTTGAGCCTCGCACCATTGCGCTGATGGACGTTTGCCGTCTGCGCGACACGCCGATTGTGAGTTTTATCAACAAACTCGACCGTGACATCCGCGACCCGATCGAATTGCTCGACGAAATCGAAGCCGTCCTGAAGATCAAGGCTGCGCCGATTACCTGGCCGATTGGTTGCTATCGTGACTTCAAAGGCGTTTACCACCTCGCCGATGACTACATCATCGTGTACACCGCTGGTCACGGCCATGAGCGTACCGACGTCAAAATCATCGAGAAGCTTGATTCTGACGAAGCCCGCGCCCACTTGGGCGACGAGTACGATCGCTTCGTCGATCAGTTGGAATTGGTGCAGGGTGCCTGCCACGAATTCAACCAGCAGGAATTCCTCGACGGCCAACTGACCCCGGTGTTCTTCGGTACAGCGTTGGGTAACTTTGGTGTCGACCACGTGCTCGACGCCGTCGTCAATTGGGCTCCGAAGCCGTTGGCCCGCGTTGCCAACGAGCGCACCGTAGAGCCAAACGAAGAAAAATTTGCCGGTTTCGTGTTCAAGATTCAGGCAAACATGGACCCTAAACACCGCGACCGCATCGCCTTCATGCGTATCTGCTCCGGCAAGTACGAAAAAGGCATGAAGATGCGTCACGTGCGCACCGGCAAGGACGTACGAATCGGCGACGCGCTGACGTTCTTCTCCTCCGAGCGTGAGCAACTGGAAGAAGCGTTTGCCGGCGACATCATTGGCCTGCACAACCACGGTACGATCCAGATCGGCGACACCTTCACCGAAGGCGAAGTCCTGGGCTTCACCGGTATCCCGCACTTCGCCCCGGAACTGTTCCGTCGCGTGCGCCTGCGTGATCCGCTGAAATCCAAGCAACTGCGTCAAGGCTTGCAGCAATTGGCGGAAGAGGGCGCGACCCAGGTGTTCTTCCCCGAGCGCAGCAACGACATCATTCTCGGCGCCGTCGGTGTGCTGCAGTTCGACGTGGTCGCCAGTCGCTTGAAAGAGGAATACAAGGTCGAGTGCTCGTACGAACCGATCACCGTGTATTCCGCGCGCTGGATCGATTGCAGCGATAAGAAGAAGCTTGAAGAGTTCAGCGTCAAAGCGGTGGAAAACCTCGCCATCGACGGCGGCGGTCACCTGACCTACCTGGCCCCGACGCGGGTCAACCTGGCACTGATGGAAGAACGCTGGCCGGACGTGAAATTCCGTGCGACCCGCGAACATCACTAAGCGCTGGCTGGCTATACCCAAAACCCTGTTGCGAAAGCAGCGGGGTTTTTTATTGACCCGATTTTCGCCAGTTAACGCCGAACCCTGTGGGAGCGGGCCTATTCCAATAGGCACAACCAATCCTGCAGGAGATCAACGTTTTTATTGAGGTTGGATATAACCTTTATTCCAAACCAATCTCCCGGCAGATGGCATTTCCGGCTATTCCTTAGCGTCCTATCTGGAGAACCGATCCAATCGGAACTAGATTTCACTCAGCGCCAAACTGGCACCTCTTGCACCAACGATAGGATGGAAACCGCTATGAGCATTTTTCAACGCATTGTGCTGTTGCTTAAGGTTTTGGTGATGCTGTCGCTTGGCACATCGGCGGCGTGGGCGAGTACCGCAACGCCTGCGCAAGGTTTTAACAGCGGTAGCGGACACGGCGGCGTCATGATGATCGCCAAGTCGGATTCCGAGGGCGGTGATGAAGGGCAGGGCGGCAGCAAGGGTGATGACGACTCGACGACCGACGAGCCGGACACTGACGACGATGACGACGGCGATAGCCAATCGTAAATCGCAGACAACATAAAACCCCTGCAACCTGATGGCTGTGCAATCGAGTTGAAGGGGTTGTAACAGTTAGCCCTGTAAATGCTGTGGGAGCCTTAGGCTCCCACATTTTTTACGCCGCGCCGTCGAGGAATTGCTCGGCGTAGTGGCACGCTACCTGGCGGCTGTCGAGCAGGCGCAGGGCCGGCTCTTCAGTGCTGCAGCGCTCGGTGGCGTACGGACAGCGCTTGTGGAACGCGCAGCCGGACGGTGGGTTCAACGGGTTGGGCAACTCGCCGACAATCTTGATTTTCGGCTTGTTGGGGTCTGGATGAATCGTCGGTGTCGCCGACAGCAGCGCCTGGGTGTACGGGTGCAATGGGCGCGCATAGATGTCGTTCTTCGGGCCCATTTCTACCGGGCGACCGAGGTACATCACCATCACGTCATCGGCAACGTGTTGCACCACTGCCAGGTTGTGCGAGATGAACACGTAAGCGGTGTTGAACTCTTGCTGCAAGTCCATGAACAGGTTCAGTACCTGCGCCTGGATCGACACGTCGAGCGCCGAGGTCGGCTCGTCCGCCACCAGCACTTTTGGCTGCAACATCATTGCGCGGGCCAAGGCAATGCGCTGGCGTTGACCGCCGGAAAACATGTGCGGATAACGCTGATAATGCTCAGGGCGCAAGCCCACCTGCTTCATCATGGCCTGCACTTTTTCGCGACGTTCGGACGCACTCAGGTTGGTGTTGATCAACAAAGGTTCGCCGAGTTGGTCACCGACTTTCTGCCGTGGGTTCAGCGATGCGTAGGGGCTTTGAAACACCATCTGCACATCTTTGCGCAATTGCTTGCGCTGGGCCTTGTCGGCGCCGGTGACTTCCTGCCCGGCGATTTTCAATGAGCCCGAAGAAGGCTCTTCGATCAGCGTCAGGGCACGGGCGAGGGTCGATTTGCCGCAACCTGATTCGCCAACGACGGCGAGGGTCTTGCCGGCTTCGAGTTCGAACGACACACCGTTGAGCGCGCGCACGGTCGCATGGCCCTTGAACAGGCCGCGCGACACTTCATAGTGACGGGTGAGGTCGCGGGCGGTAAGTACGACGGCCATTACGCCACCTCCTGATTCAGCGGGTAGAAGCAGCGGGCGAGGCTGTTGCTTTTCGGGTCGAGGCCCGGGCGTTGTTCACGGCAGGTCTCTTGCACATACGGGCAACGCGGCGACAGCAGGCAGCCTTGCGGGCGGTCATAACGACCGGGCACGATGCCGGGCAATGTCGACAGGCGCGCGGCGCCCAGGCTGTGTTCCGGAATCGCCTTGAGCAGTGCTTCGCTGTACGGGTGCGCCGGGATGTCGAACAGTTGTGGCACCTGTCCGACTTCTACCGCTTGGCCGGCATACATCACGCACACGCGCTGGGCTGTTTCGGCCACCACGGCGAGGTCGTGAGTAATCAGCACCAGGCCCATGTTCTGCTCTTTCTGCAAGGCCAGCAGCAGGTCCATGATCTGCGCCTGAATCGTTACGTCGAGGGCGGTGGTCGGCTCGTCTGCGATCAGCAGTTTCGGTTCGCCGGCAATCGCCATGGCAATGGCAACGCGTTGGCTCATACCACCGGACAGTTGATGCGGGTAGGCGTCCATACGGCTCGCGGCGCCCGGGATTTCAACTTTTTCCAGCAGTTCGATGGCACGTGCACGCGCCTGTTTGCCGGACATTTTCAAGTGCAGCTTCAGCACTTCTTCAATCTGAAAGCCAACCGTGTAGCTCGGGTTCAGCGCGGTCATCGGGTCCTGGAACACCATGGCCAGGTCTTTGCCGACGATTTGCCGGCGTTGACGATTGCTGAGTTTGAGCATGTCCTTGCCGTCGAAATTCAGGGCATCAGCAGTGACGATCCCCGGATGTTCGATCAGGCCCATCAGCGCCATCATGGTCACGGACTTGCCGGAACCCGATTCGCCAACGATGGCCAGGACTTCGCCCTTGTCCACGGCAATGTCGAGACCGTCGACCACCGGAACTGCGTTTTTATCGCCAAAGCGAACGTTGAGATTCTTGATTTCTAACAATGACATTTGAATCTCCTCAGGCGGCGTTCTTGAGTTTCGGGTCCAGCGCATCGCGCAAACCGTCACCCATCAAGTTGATTGCCAGCACGCTGAGCAAAATGGTCAAACCAGGCAGGCTTACCACCCACCAGGCGCGTTCGATGTAGTCGCGAGCCGAAGCCAGCATGGTGCCCCACTCAGGCGTTGGCGGTTGTACACCAAGGCCAAGGAAGCCCAGTGCCGCCGCATCGAGAATCGCCGATGAGAAGCTCAAGGTGGCTTGCACGATCAGCGGTGCCATGCAGTTGGGCAGCACGGTGACGAACATCAGGCGTGGCAAACCGGCACCGGCAAGGCGAGCGGCAGTCACGTAGTCGCGGTTCAATTCGCCCATCACCGCAGCGCGGGTCAGACGAACATAGGACGGCAACGAAACCACAGCGATGGCAATGATGGTGTTGATCAGGCCAGGGCCGAGGATGGCGACAATCGCCACCGCCAGCAGCAGGGACGGCAGGGCCAGCATGATGTCCATCAGACGCATGATGGTCGGGCCGAGCAAGCGCGGGAAGAACCCGGCGAAAAGGCCCAGGAGGATGCCCGGAATCAGCGACATCACCACCGACGACAAGCCGATCAGCAGTGACAGGCGCGAACCGTGGATCAGCCGCGACAGCAGGTCGCGACCCAGTTCATCGGTGCCGAGCAGGAACTGCAGCTGTCCACCTTCCAGCCAGGACGGCGGGGTCAGCAGGAAATCACGGTATTGCTCGCTCGGGTTATGCGGCGCAACCCACGGTGCGAAGAGTGCGCAGAAGATCACCAGCAGCATGAACAACAAGCCGGCAACAGCGCCTTTGTTCTTGGAGAACGCTTGCCAGAATTCTTTGTACGGGGACGGGTACAGCAGGCTTTGATCGACTGCTACCGCTGGAGTTGGAGTGGTCATGGTCATGATCTCAGCGCTGGTGACGGATGCGTGGGTTGGCAAAGCCGTAGAGGATGTCCACTACGAAGTTGACCAGAATCACCAGGCAGGCGATTAACAGGATGCCGTTCTGCACCACGGGATAGTCCCGTGCGCCGATGGCTTCAATCAGCCACTTGCCGATGCCGGGCCAGGAGAAGATGGTTTCGGTCAAAACCGCACCTGCCAGCAATGTGCCGACTTGCAGGCCGACCACGGTCAACACTGGGATCAGTGCGTTACGCAAACCGTGAACGAACACCACGCGTGCGGGCGACAGGCCTTTGGCGCGAGCGGTGCGAATGTAGTCTTCACGCAGTACTTCGAGCATCGAGGACCGGGTCATCCGCGCGATCACCGCCAGCGGAATAGTGCCGAGCACGATGGCTGGCAGGATCAAGTGATGCAACGCATCGAAGAACGCGCCGACGTCATCGGCCAGCAGCGTATCGATCAACATGAAACCGGTACGTGGCTCGATGTCGTAAAGCAGGTCGATGCGCCCGGAGACGGGCGTCCAGCCCAGCGATACCGAGAAGAACATGATCAGGATCAGGCCCCACCAGAAGATCGGCATCGAGTACCCCGCGAGGGAGATGCCCATCACCCCATGGTCGAACAGGGATCCTCGCTTGAGTGCCGCGATCACGCCGGCCAGAAGGCCCAGAATGCCGGCGAACAACAGGGCGGCCATGGACAGTTCCAGGGTCGCGGGGAAGAGTGCGGTGAATTCGGTCCATACGCTTTCACGGGTACGCAGCGATTCGCCGAGATCGCCGTGGGCCAGTTTGCCGATGTAGTCCAGGTATTGGGCATACAGCGGCTTATTCAGACCTAGGCGTTCCATTGCCTGAGCATGCATTTCGGGGTCGACTCGTCGTTCGCCCATCATTACTTCCACGGGGTCGCCAGGAATCATGCGAATCAACGCGAAAGTCAGCAAGGTGATGCCGAAGAACGTGGGGATCAATAACCCCAATCGGCGGGCAATAAAACTAAACATCGTGTGGTGTACCTCATCAGCCGGTTAGGCGTTCCCGGCATTCCTGGGTCAGAAATGCCGGTCGTTTCTTATCTACTTCACCTGGGTGGTGGCGAAGTTATTAGTGGTGAGGGGGCTAATGTGATAGCCCTCTACATTCTTGCGCATTGCAGTAAACATGCGGGTGTGGGCCAAACTGATCCATGGCTGGTCCTGGTTGAAAATAACCTGGGCCTGTTCATAGAGCGCTGCACGTTCCGCCGGGTTCACTTTAGCCCGAGCTTCATCGAGTAGCGCCTGGAACTTCTCATTGCACCAGCGCGCGTAGTTTTCGCCGTTTTTGGCCGCCTCGCAACTGAGCATAGGCGTCAGAAAATTATCCGGGTCGCCGTTGTCGCCCGCCCATCCGGCCGCCACCATGTCGTGCTCGCCATTTTTGGCGCGCTTGAGCATTTCGCCCCATTCCATGACGCGGATGTCGAGCTTGATGCCAACTTTGGCCAGATCGGCCTGCATCATCTGTGCGGCGAGCATCGGGTTGGGGTTGGTTGCGCCGCCGCCGTTGCGGGTAAACAGGGTCAGCACGGTGCCTTCCGGCATGCCGGCCTCCTTGAGCAGGGCGCGGGCCTTGTCCAGGTCATGCGCCGGGTTTTTCAACGTGTGGTTGTAGCCCAGCAAGGTGTCCGGGTACGGATTGACCGCCACGGTTGCATTGCCTTTGCCAAACAGCGCGTTGACCGCCGCTTCCTTATCGAAGGCGATGTCGATGGCTTTACGTACCCGCACATCACTCATGTACTTGTGAGTGGTGTTCATGGCGATGTACGAAACGGTCATCGCGTTCAGTTCATCGACTTTCAGGTTGGGGTCTTTCTTGATGCTGGGGATGTCGTCCGGTTTCGGGTATAGCGCGACCTGGCATTCGTTGGCCTTGAGTTTTTGCAGGCGCACGTTGTTGTCGGTGGCAATGGCCAGGATCAGTGCGTCAGCCGGTGGCTTGCCACGGAAGTAGTCCGGGTTGGCCTTGAAACGAACCTGTGCGTCCTTGTTGTAGCGCTGGAAAACGAATGGGCCAGTGCCGACCGGTTTGTTGTTCAGGTCGCCGGTCTTGTTTGCCTTGAGCAGTTGATCGGCATACTCGGCGGAATAGATCGAGGCGAACCCCATCGCGATGTCGGCCAGGAACGGCGCTTCGCGGCGGGTCAGCGTGAACTTGACGGTGTTGTCGTCGACTTTTTCAACGCTTTTCAGCAGTTCCTTGAAGCCCATGCTTTCAAAGTATGGGAAACCAACGCTCGACTGTTTGTGCCACGGGTGATTGGGGTCCAGTTGACGCTGGAAGCTCCAGAGCACGTCGTCGGCGTTCATGTCACGAGTCGGCTTGAAATATTCGGTGGTGTGAAACTTGACGCCTTTGCGCAGGTGGAACGTGTACGTCAGGCCGTCGTCACTGATGTCCCAGGACTCGGCCAGTGCCGGAATCACCTCAGTGGTGCCGGGCTTGAAATCCGCCAGACGATTGAAGATGGTTTCGGCGGCAGCGTCACCGGTGACTGCAGTTGTGTAAAGGGCGGTGTCGAACCCTTCCGGACTGTTTTCGGTACAAACCACCAGGGGTTTGGCCGAGACGCCAACAGCGACACTGAGCAAGGCGGCAGCGATGGCCGCACGTAGGGGGAGTATTTTCATAAAAAACCCTCTGCAATCGGTTGTAGAACAAAAGCCGCACGGCTGACTCATCACTGAATCAACCGGTTGGCAGGTGCATTACAGAATGTTGAATGGAACAGTGGTCACGAGACGAAACTCGTTGATGCTGCCATCCAGTTGGTTTTCGCTGGCGCGGTGCGCGGTGTAGGTTGCGCGAACAGAGGTCGCCTTGAGAGGGCCGCTCTGTACGGCGTATGAAGCACCGATACCGTATTCGTAGTGATGTTCACCGTTCATTGCCAGCACGCTGTCGTAAGCGCCGCCCTTGTAGTGCGTACCGTCGATGCCCCAGCCGCGCGCCTGGTAGATGTTGAACTTCAGGCCTGGCACGCCGTATTCCGCCATGTTCAGACCATAGGCGATCTGGAAGGATTTCTCGTTCGGGCCGTTGAAGTCCGACAGCAAGGAGTTGGCCAGGTAGATGCCGTTGGTTTCGTGCAGGTAGTCGAAGTACTCGTTACCGTTCACTTCCTGGTAGGAGAAGGTCAGGCTGTGTGCCAAGTGCGTCAGGCCCAGCGACAGGGAGTAGGTGTCGTTGTCGATCTGGCCAAGCTTGGCTTTGCCTTCGTCGACAGTCTTGTAGTAGTTCAGGCCGGTGGTCAGGCTCAGCACCGAGCTGTCACCCAACACATGGCTGGCGCCGAAGTAGTACTGGTTCCACATGTCTTCGGCCTGAGTGCCCCACAGGCTGGTGGTCAGGCTGGCGAACGGCTGGTAGGTGATGCCAGCCGTGTTCACGCGGTCGATTTCGATGATTTCGTCAGAGTATTCCGAGCGGAATTTACGCTGGCTTTCTTCGGTACGTGGCGAGTTGCGATCGAACGTGGCCAGGTCAAAGGACAGGTTTTCCAGTTCTTCGCTGTGCAGCGCCACACCCTCGAAGCTTGAAGGCAGCGGACGGTTGCCGATCACATCGACCATCGGGCTGCTGAAGTTCATGCGACCGGCAGTCAGGGTGGTATTGGAGAAGCGGGCCTTGAGGTTGGCCAGGCCCAGCTTGCTCCACTGACCTTGCGCGTTTCCGCCTTCTTTGGTCAGGGTCCGGTTGTTGCCAGCCTTTTTACGATCGCCCGGTGCGCCGCCGAAGTTGGAGGCCAGGTCTTTTTTATCTTGATCGAGCGCGATGGCATTGTAGGCCGCGACTTCAGTGCTGAAACCCACAGTGCCCTCGGTGAAGCCCGAGTTGTATTTGACGATGGTGCCTTGAACCCAGTTGATACGACGATCTGTTGGGGTCAACACGCCATTTTTGTTGTAGTTGAATTTTGCGCCACGCTTGAGTTGCTCATTGGCGTACCAGTTGCGCGTGGTGCCTGAAATTGATTGGCCTTCCACGAATCCCGTCGCTTCACTTTGGGCGCTCTTTTCTTTCACGGTAACCGGTGTGAAAGCCTGGCTTTGAGTGTCTGCGTAAGCCTGGGCGGTGATGCTGCTGATGGCCAGGGCCAGTATCGCAGTGGTGCTCAGTTTCATGGGTGAAGCTCCTTTATTTCTTTTTTTTATGCCGGTCTTTTTTTGTGATCCGGCTATTGGTTTTGAACTCATTCAAGCATCGCAAACGTTTGCTATCAGCAAAATTGGCGAATTACGGCAATACGCTTGCGTGAGGGCGGACTCCGCCCCCTGCGTTTTGGCTAATCGGTTATTGGTCGATACTGACGCCCGAGAACACGTTGCGGCCGAATGGACTCACCTTGAATCCTTCGACTTTGGCGCTTAACGGCTGGTTGACCGTCGAGTGGGCAATTGGCGTGATCGGTACCTGCTGTTTGAGGTACTGCTGCGCTTGTTTGTAAAGCACGGTGCGCTGGTCGCGATCGGTGACGATCTTGGCCTGTTTGATCAGCTTGTCGTAAGCCGGATCGCACCACATGGAGTAGTTATTGCCGCCAATGGCATCGCAGCTGTAAAGCGTGCCGAGCCAGTTGTCCGGGTCGCCATTGTCACCGGTCCAGCCAATCAGGCTGATGTCATGCTCGCCGTTCTTGGTGCGTTTGATGTACTCGCCCCATTCGTAGCTGACGATCTTGACCTTGAGGCCGATTTTCGCCCAGTCAGCCTGGAGCATTTCGGCCATCAATTTGGCGTTCGGGTTGTAAGGGCGCTGAACCGGCATCGCCCAGAGGGTGATTTCGGTGCCTTCTTTTACGCCGGCAGCCTTGAGCAATTGCTTGGCTTTTTCCGGGTTGTACTCAGTGTCTTTGATGGTCTCGTCGTAGGACCATTGCGTTGGAGGCATGGCGTTGACCGCCAACTGCCCGGCGCCCTGGTAAACGGCGTTGAGAATGCTGGGCTTGTTCACCGCCATGTCCAGCGCCTGACGTACTTCCAACTGGTCAAAAGGCTTGTGGCGAACGTTGTAGGCGATGTAGCCGAGGTTGAAACCTGGCTTCTCGATGAGCTTCAGTTTCGCGTCGTTCTTCAGGGCCGCCACATCGGCAGGGCGTGGATGCAGGGTTATCTGGCACTCGTTGGCCTTGAGTTTTTGCACGCGTACCGACGCGTCGGTGTTGATTGCAAAAATCAGGTTATCGAGTTTGACCCGGCTTGGGTCCCAGTACTGTTTGTTGCCGGTGTAACGGATGTTGGAATCTTTCTGGTAACTCTTGAACACGAACGGGCCAGTGCCAATCGGCTTCTGGTTGATGTCGCTCGGTTTGCCTGAGGCCATCAACGTGTCGGCATATTCGGCAGACAAAATGGCAGCAAAACTCATGGCGATGTTCTGGATGAACGCGGCGTCCACGCTGTTGAGCGTCATGACCACCGTCAGCGGCCCGGTCTTCTCGACCTTGGCAATGTTCTTGTTCAGGCTCATCCCGTTGAAGTAGGGGAACTCGGTTGGATAAGCCTTGCGGAATGGCTGTTGTGGATCAAGCATGCGATTGAACGTGAACAGCACGTCATCGGCATTGAAATCACGGGTGGGCTTGAAGTAACGGGTGGTGTGAAATTTCACCCCTTCACGCAGGTGAAATGTGTATTTGAGGCCGTCCTCGGAAATATCCCAACTCGTTGCCAGACCTGGTACGACGCTGGTGGCGCCTTTTTCGAATTCCACCAATCGGTTGTACAACGGCTCTGCGGCATCGTTATCGGTCGCGGTCGTGTACTGCGCGGTATCGAAGCCAGCGGGGCTGCCTTCGGAGCAGAACACCAGGCTGTTATTGGCGGCCTGGCTTATGGAAGTGGCGGCCAACAGGCCGGTGCCCAGCAATGTGGATAAAACCAAGGTATTGCGCATGACGCTTCCTTACTCGTTCTCTAAATGTTTTCAATGAGCCGCCCTGCAGCGCATGGCGATACCACTGAATCTCAAACCATCACGTGCTGCAAAACCGAGGCCCACGCATGAACTGGTCAGAACCCGACGGACAACGTCCGTGAGTCTGGCAGTAAATACGAAGAGTCCTAAAAACTCATAGGAAATAGCAACGCGTCCGAGGCTCCTGCTGTACTACGCAGATTCGGAGGCGGGCGTCTTCCTGTTTTCTCGGTAGATAAAGCAACGGCGACGTCAGTAACGTCGCCGTTGCAAAACCTTATTTGCTGACGCTGACACCATAGAAGGAGTTCAAGCCAAACGGGCTGATCTTGAAGTCCTGCACAGTAGTGCGCATGGGTTGAAACACCGTCGAGTGAGCGATAGGTGTCATTGGAACGGCGTCCTTGAGGACGTGTTGCGCTTGTTTGTACAGCTCGATGCGCTTGGACTGATCGGTCGTGCGCTTGGCTTCCTTGACGATGCCGTCGAACTTCTTGTCGCACCACTTGGAGAAGTTGTTGCCCTGCAGCGAATCGCAGCCGAACAGCACGTTCAGCCAGTTATCCGGATCACCATTGTCGCCGCTCCAGCCAATCAGCATGGCCTGGTTCTCGCCGCCCTTGGAGCGTTTGATGTACTCGCCCCACTCGTAGCTGACGATCTTGACCTTAAGGCCGATCTTCGCCCAGTCGGACTGCAGCATTTCGGCCATCAGTTTGGCGTTAGGGTTGTACGGACGCTGAACCGGCATCGCCCACAGAACGATTTCGGTGCCTTCCTTGACGCCTGCTTCCTTGAGCAGCTCTTTGGCTTTCTCAGGGTCGTACTTGGCATCTTTGATGGTGGTGTCGTAGGACCATTGGGTCGGCGGCATGGCGTTAACGGCCAATTGGCCTGCACCTTGGTAAACCGAGTCGATGATTTGCTGTTTATTGACGGCCATGTCCAGCGCTTGACGCACTTTAAGCTGCGACAGCGGGTTTGGTTGGTCGCTGCCCTTGACCTTGTCCATCACGTTGTAGGCGATGTAACCCAGGTTGAAACCAGCCTGGTCAGGCACTTTCAGGGTCTTGTCTTCCTGCAACGCCTTCAGGTCGGCCGGGCGTGGGAACAGAGTGATCTGGCACTCGTTCTTTTTCAGCTTCTGAATACGCACTGACGGGTCAGTGGTGATGGCGAAGATCAGGTTGTCGATCTTGACGTCTTCAGGCTTCCAGTAATCCTTGTTCCCGGTGTAGCGGATGTTGGAATCTTTCTGGTAGCTCTTGAACACAAACGGACCAGTGCCGATCGGCTTCTGGTTGATGTCGGAGGCTTTGCCTTCCTTGAGCAGCTGTGCCGCGTATTCGGCAGATTGCACCGAAGCGAAGCTCATGGCCATGTTCTGGATGAACGCGGCGTCAACTTCCTTGAGGGTGAACTTGACGGTGTGGTCGTCGACTTTATCGATCTTGGTGATGTTGGTGTCCATCCCCATGTCGGTGAAGTACGGGAATTCAGTCGGGTAGGCCTTACGGAACGGGTCATCCTTGTTAATCATGCGATTAAAGGTGAACAGCACGTCGTCAGCGTTGAACTCGCGAGTTGGCTTGAAATACGGGGTGGTATGGAACTTCACGCCTTCACGCAAGTGGAAGGTGTAAGTCAGGCCATCGTCAGAGATGTCCCACTTGGTTGCCAGGCCAGGAACAACAGCGGTGCCGCCGCGCTCGAACTGGGTCAGGCGGTTGAACATGGTTTCTGCAGAGGCGTCGAAGTCGGTTCCGGTGGTGTACTGACCAGGATCAAAACCGGCCGGGCTCCCTTCGGAGCAAAACACCAGGTTAGTCGCCGCTTGGGCGAAAGGAGCGCTAACTAATAAGCCTGCGCTGACTAAAAACGGAATGACCGCGTGTTTAAGCATGGTGGCCTCATGATTTGTTGTCATTTTTGGAATTAGAGGACGACCTCGTGAGTCGTGCCTGCGGATACTTATGCAGGGGTCGTACCCATTGCAAGAACAGTAGCGGCCACAAGCGTTAAACAGTGGTACGAGCGTACCTTAATGTCGCATATGTATAATTTTTGACGCATTTGATCGTTTGCGCGTGATTTTTACAGTGCAATTGACGCACCAAGGCAGTGCGTTTCGGGTGCTTTGCGCACCCGGTTGGCGCTGGGTGTTACTTATTTATACCCACCCCGTAGAACGGTGTGAGGCCAAATGGGCTGATTTTGAAGTCAGTCACTTCCTTGCGCAGAGGCTGAAACACGGTTGAGTTCGCGATGGGCGTAATCGGAACCTGTTGCTTCAGAATTTGCTGAGCCTGTTGATAAAGTTTGATCCGCTGCTGTTTATCAGTCGAAACCTTGGCCTGCTGCACAAGCTTGTCGTAAGCCGGGTCGCACCACTTCGCGTAGTTGCTGCCTTTTACGGCGGCACAGCTGTAAAGCACACCGAGCCAGTTGTCCGGGTCACCGTTATCG
Source organism: Gordonia sp. IEGM753 (assembly GCF_050321825.1). Lineage (NCBI taxonomy): Bacteria > Bacillati > Actinomycetota > Actinomycetes > Mycobacteriales > Gordoniaceae > Gordonia > Gordonia sp. IEGM753. The sequence goes on along the minus strand of NZ_JBNQGB010000002.1, from coordinate 728,346 downwards.
CCGGTCCAGCCATAAATCATCGCGTCGTGTTCACCGTTCTTGGCGCGCTTGATGTATTCGCCCCACTCGTAGCTGACGATATTGGCGTTGATCCCGACCTTCGCCCAATCCTGCTGGATCATCTGGGCCGACATTCGCGCATTCGGGTTCGAGGCGCGCTGCACGGTCATGGCCCACAGATTGATAGTGGTACCGGGTGCTACGCCTGCTTCTTTTAGCAGTTCGCGTGCCTTTGTCGGGTCATAAGGTGCGTCTTTGATGTTTGGGTCATATGACCACTGTGCCGGTGGCAAAGCGTTTTGGGCCAGTTGCCCGGCACTCTGGTAGACCGCTTTGATGATTGCCGGTTTGTCGATGGCCATGTCCAGCGCCTGGCGCACCTTGAGTTGATCCAGCGGCGGATGGGTCACGTTGTAGGCCAGGAAGCCAAGGTTGAAGCCTGCTTGCTTGAGCACGCGCAAGTTGGGGTCTTGTTCCATCACTTCAATGTCGGCAGGGCGCGGATAGCCGCTGACCTGGCATTCGCCGGCCTTGAGTTTCTGCAAACGAACGGCGGCATCCGGGGTGATCGAGAACACCAGATTGTCGATTTTTATGTCCTCGGGTTTCCAGTACGCCTTGTTGGCGGTGTAGCGGATCTGCGAGTCCTTTTGATAGCGCTTGAACACAAACGGGCCAGTGCCGATGGGCTTCTGGTTGATGTCCGCGGCTTTGCCTTCTTTTAACAGTTGAGCGCCGTACTCGGCGGATTGCACCGAGGCAAAACTCATTGCCAGGTTCTGAATGAACGCCGCATCGATGTTGTTGAGGCTGAAACGCACGGTGTGCTCGTCGATTTTGTCGACGCTCTTGATCGTTTTGTTCAGGTCCATGTCGGTGAAGTAGGGCGATTCAGCGGGGTAAGCTTTGCGAAAAGCATTGTCCGGATCGAGCAGCCGCTGGAAGGTGAACAACACGTCGTCGGCATTAAAATCGCGAGTCGGGGTGAAATAGTCGGTGGTGTGAAACTTCACACCGTCGCGCAGGTGGAAGGTGTAACTGAGGCCATCGCTGGAAATGTCCCAGCGGGTTGCCAGTCCGGGTTCCACTTCTGTGCCGCCGCGTTTGAATTGTGTGAGGCGGTTGAATACCGTTTCGGCGGAAGCGTCGAAGTCGGTGCCGCTGGTGTATTGGCTGGGATCGAAACCCGCCGGGCTGGCTTCGGAGCAGTAGACCAGGGTTGTGGCGGCCTGAGCCAGTGGCGCGGTGGTTGCGATAGCTAGAGCGAGCAGCAATGGTTTGACGGTGGTTCTTTGCATGGAGTCCCCGAGGATGTGGGCAGCGTCATTTTCCTCAGAGTAGCTGTGTTGGCGCAGAGGGCGGAAATACCGTTTTTTCAGGGTGTCCCTCTATCTGGGCATAGACCGCTAACGCGAGCGGGCTCGCTAACACCTCCCACATTGAAATGCATTCCCCTGTGGGTGCGAGCCTGCTCGCGAAGCGGTGGGTCAATCAATAACGCTGCGACTGACCCACGCGTGCATCAAGGCAGCAACACTTCAATCGAGCCGTCTGCGGTCATGCTGACCTGGCTAGTGCCGGCCTCGACGTCTGGCGTCACTGGCGCGGCGTCCATGCTGGCGGCTTTCATCATCATCGGCCCGCGCATGTACGGTTGTGGATAACCGTTGCTGTTCAGGTTCAGGTTAACGATTTTGTAGCCCTTGCCGCCCAATGCCTCGGTGGCCAGTTGAGCGCGAGCCTTGAACGCGGTGACCGCGTCTTTAAGCAGCGCATCTTCACTGGCCTTGCGGGTTGGCGTGGCGATAGCGAAATCCATGCCGCCCATTTTCAGGTCGGTGAGCAATTCGCCGGTCAGCTTCGACAGCGCGGCAAAGTCCGAGCTTTCCAGGCGAAGTTCGGCGCGTTCACGCCAGCCAGTGATTTTCTGGCCCTTGGTGTCGTAAATCGGGTAGCTGTTGCGGCTGCCCTGACGCAAGGTGATGTCTTTGACTTGCTTGGCCTGGGCCAGTGCCTTGTTCATGGTGGTGCTGACGTCGGCGGCAAGCTTGGCCGGATCGCTGTTCTGATCTTCGGTATAGAGCGTCACGATCATCAGGTCGCGAGCCACTTCCTGGCTGACTTCGGCGCGCAGGGAGATCTGGTTGTAATGCAGTTCGTCGGCGGCGAGGGCCGGGAGGCTGGCGACGGTGCCAGCACTGAGGGCGAGGAGGGCGGCGCTGCGGCGGAAAGTGTGCATGAAAACTCCTTGGACTGTGCGCAGGGGTTAAGGTCCTAGCCTGCGTGAAACCATCAGACTCTAGCTTCAATGATCCAGTTCGCCCAGTTACAACTTCTATACAGATGGTTTGAGGCTGAACCTGTGGTGAGGAAATTTATCCCCGTTGGGTGGCGAAGCCGCGCCAAAATTCACAAGCGATTCTTGCCCGCCAGTTTCAGGACGATGTTTGCGACGGCTTCGCAGCCGAACAGCCATAAACCCCCTCGCCACAAAAACCTCCAAGGCATTCGCCCATGTGGTCGTTTGCCGCACTTTCTCCCCTGAGGCCACGGCTTGGTTATACTCCGTGCGATCCGCCTGGAGCACTCATCAGGAGAGCTCATGCTCGCCCCCGTTCAAATCACTTCCGCTACTCGCCAGAACCTCTGGCGGCTGACGTTCATCCGCACGCTGGTACTCGCCGCTCAGGCCGGTTCCGTGGGCCTGGCCTACTGGCTCGACTTGTTGCCACTGCCCTGGTTTCAATTGGCTGCGACGCTCGGTTGCTCGATGTTGTTGTGTGCGTTCACGGCGATTCGCTTGCGTACCACATGGCCGGTGACCGAACTCGAATACGCCGTGCAACTGGCCTGTGACCTGTTTATCCACAGCGCCCTGTTGTATTTCTCCGGTGGTTCGACCAACCCGTTTGTCTCTTATTACCTGGTGCCGCTGACCATCGCCGCCGTGACGTTGCCATGGCGCTATTCGGTGATTTTGTCCGGCATCGCCTTGACGATGTACACCTTGTTGCTGGCGCGTTTCTATCCGCTGCAAACCTTTCCGATCGCGCGCGAAAGCCTGCAGGTCTACGGAATGTGGTTGAGTTTCGCGCTGGCCGCTGCGGTCATCACCTTCTTCGCCGCGCGCATGGCCGAAGAGCTGCGTCGCCAGGAAGAGTTGCGCGCCATTCGCCGCGAAGAAGGCCTGCGCGACCAGCAATTGCTCGCTGTTGCGACGCAGGCGGCCGGTGCCGCCCATGAACTGGGCACCCCGCTTGCGACCATGAGCGTGCTGCTCAAGGAAATGCAGCAGGACCATCCAGACCCCATGTTGCAGGACGATCTGAAGGTGCTGCAGGATCAAGTCAAACTCTGCAAACAAACCTTGCAGCAATTGGTGCGCGCCGCCGAGGCCAATCGCCGTTTGGCGGTAGAGATGCAGGACGTTACCGATTGGCTCGACGAGGCGTTGAATCGCTGGCACTTGATGCGTCCGGAGGCCAGTTACCGCTTCCAGCGTCTGGGCCAAGGCACTGTGCCGCGCCTGGCGCCGCCGCCGGATTTGACGCAAGCGCTCCTCAATTTGCTGAACAACGCTGCCGACGCATGCCCTGAAGGCTTGCAAGTGACCCTGGATTGGAATGCCGACGATTTGACCATCAGCATTCGCGACCACGGTGCCGGTGTGCCACTGGCCATTGCAGAACAAATCGGCAAACCGTTTTTTACCACCAAGGGCAAAGGTTTCGGCCTGGGCCTGTTTTTGAGCAAGGCAAGCGTGACACGCGCCGGCGGCTCAGTGAAACTCTACAGTCATGAGGAAGGCGGTACGCTCACCGAGCTGCGCCTGCCCCGTGTTGCCCGAGGAGACGAACATGAGTGACGATATTCAAGTCGAAGGCGAAGGCGAAGAACTGCCGCATTTGCTGTTGGTAGACGACGACGCAACCTTTACCCGGGTGATGGCCCGCGCCATGGCTCGCCGTGGTTTTCGCGTGAGCACTGCGGGTTCCGCCGAAGAAGGCCTGACCATCGCTCAAGCCGACTTGCCGGACTACGCCGCACTGGACCTGAAAATGGACGGCGACTCGGGCCTGGTATTGCTGCCCAAGCTGCTTGAGCTGGACCCGGAAATGCGCGTGGTGATCCTCACCGGTTATTCGAGCATTGCCACCGCCGTCGAGGCGATCAAACGCGGTGCCTGCAATTACTTGTGCAAACCGGCGGACGCCGACGATGTGCTGGCCGCGCTGCTCTCCGAACACGCTGACCTCGACACGCTGGTGCCGGAAAACCCGATGTCGGTGGACCGTCTGCAGTGGGAGCACATTCAGCGCGTACTGACCGAACATGAAGGCAACATCTCCGCCACTGCCCGCGCCTTGGGCATGCACCGCCGCACCCTGCAGCGCAAACTGCAGAAACGTCCCGTTCGCCGCTGAACCTGCGCTGAACGAATGCGGGCCGCTTCTCGCGACAAACCGAACCGATCATCTATGATCGGTTCGTGTGTGTTCTTTTCTTTATCGAGCCTTATCCATGAATCAGAACGCTGAATATTCCGCGGTCAACGATGCTGTGCGCGGGCAGTTTTTTCGCAAGGTCTGGGCAATGACCACGCCTTACTGGCGCAGCGAAGAGAAGGGCAAGGCCTGGACGTTGTTGATTGCAGTGATTGCGCTATCGCTCTTCAGCGTGGCGATTTCGGTATGGATCAACAGTTGGTACAAGGATTTTTACAACGCGTTGCAGAAGAAGGATGAGGCGGCTTTCTGGCAACTCATCCTGTATTTCTGCGGCATTGCCGCCGTGGCGATTTTGGGCGCGGTGTACCGGCTCTACCTGACGCAGATGCTGACGATTCGCTGGCGCGCCTGGCTGACCGAGAAACACTTTGCCCGCTGGCTTGGCAACAAGAACTACTACCAGCTGGAGCAGGGCGGTTACACCGATAACCCGGACCAGCGGATTTCCGAAGACCTCAACAGCTTCACCTCCAATACGTTGGGGCTGGGGCTCGGCTTGATCCGTAACGTGGTCAGCCTGGTGTCGTTCTCAATTATTTTGTGGGGCGTTTCGGGCAGTATTGAAGTATTTGGCTTCACTGTTCCCGGCTATATGTTCTGGTGCGCGCTGGTGTACGCGGCCGTCGGTAGCTGGCTGACTCACCTGATTGGTCGTCGTTTGATTGGCCTGAACAACCAACAACAACGCTTCGAAGCCGACTTGCGTTTTTCCATGGTCCGGGTTCGTGAGAACGCTGAAAGTATCGCGCTGTACAACGGCGAACCGAACGAAAACCGTCGTCTGAGCACGCGTTTTGGCCTGGTCTGGCACAACTTCTGGGACATCATGCGCGTGTCCAAGCGCCTGACCTTTTTCACCTCCGGGTATGGCCAGATCGCGATCATCTTCCCCTTCATCGTGGCCGCTCCGCGTTATTTCGCCGGCAAGATCGAACTGGGTGAGCTGATGCAAATCAACTCCGCGTTCGGCAACGTCCAGGAGAATTTCAGCTGGTTTATCAGTGCTTATTCTGACCTGGCTGCATGGCGCGCCACGTGTGATCGTCTGTTGAGTTTCCGTCAGGCGATGAGCGACAACGAAGAACGTGCCCCGGCCATCGACGTACAGAACGTCGGCTCGGCGTTGAAAGTGCACAACCTTGGGCTGGATCTCGCGGATGGTCGTCACTTGTTGACCAGTGGCGATATGACCGTGGAAGAGGGCGAGCGCGTGATGGTCAGTGGTCGCTCCGGCAGTGGTAAATCAACGTTGCTGCGCGCCATGGGGCATTTGTGGCCAGCGGGCCATGGCAGCATTCGTCTGCCGGCAGCACGTTATCTGTTCTTGCCGCAAAAACCGTACTTGCCGATCGGCACGCTGCGTGAGGCGTTGAGTTATCCACAGGCTGGCGACACGTACAGCGAAGACCGCTACGTTCATGTCTTGGAAAAATGCCGGTTGCCGCACCTGGTAGCGCGTCTGGATGAAGCGAACCACTGGCAGCGTTTACTCTCGCCGGGTGAGCAGCAGCGTTTGGCGTTTGCCCGTGCACTGCTCTTCGCACCGCAATGGCTGTACATGGACGAAGCAACGTCGGCAATGGATGAGGAAGACGAGGCCTCGCTGTATCAGGCCTTGATCGATGAAATACCGGGGCTGAGCATTGTCAGCGTCGGACATCGCAGCAGCCTGAAGCGCTTCCATCCACGGCACGTTCGTATCGACAATGGTCATCTGGTGGATCAGGCCGTAACCGCATAAACGCCACCGCCGCGCCTGGCGGCCAGGTGTTCCAGTGAATGGATTTTGCGGTGAGTGGGTTTTGTAGTGATTGGGTTTTGTGGTGAGGTGATTTATCCCCCGTTCGACGGCGCAGCCGTCGTATTGGTTTAGGTAGCTGGGGGATGGCTTTGCCATCCAACGGGGATAAATCCCCTCGCCATGCGGCTCCGCATGGGAGGGAGGTGATCGTACAACCGTGTTGAGCTATCATGCTGTTTCAGCCGAATTTTTGAGACAGATGTTCACCATGGAAAACCCGATCGACGTACCTCGCCTACCTCGCAAGCGCCGCAGCCTCGCTCAGGAATTGGTGACGGTGCTGTCAGAGCAGATCCGCGACGGTCTGCTCAAGCGCGGCGACAAGTTGCCCACCGAATCGGCGATCATGGACGCGCACGGCGTCAGTCGCACTGTGGTGCGCGAAGCGATTTCCCGCTTGCAGGCCGCCGGGCAAGTCGAAACCCGCCATGGTATCGGCACCTTTGTGTTGGACACGCCAAGCCCAAGTGGTTTTCGTATTGACCCGGCCACCGTGGTCACACTGCGTGATGTGCTGGCGATCCTCGAATTACGCATCAGTCTTGAAGTGGAATCTGCCGGTCTCGCGGCGCAACGCCGCAACCCCGAACAGCTTGGGCTGATGAGGGCGGCGCTGGACGCACTCAATGAAAGCGCATCCCACGCCAGCGATGCCGTGGGGTCTGACTTCCAATTCCACCTGCAAATCGCGTTGTCGACCGGCAACCGCTACTTCACCGACATCATGACGCACCTGGGCACCAGCATCATTCCGCGTACCCGGCTCAACTCCGCGCGGCTGGCCCATGACGACCAGCAACACTACATGAGCCGTCTAAGCCGTGAGCACGAAGAGATCTACGACGCCATTGCGCGCCAGGACTCTGATGCCGCGCGCGCGGCGATGCGCTTGCACCTGACCAATAGCCGCGAACGTCTGCGTCACGCGCATGAAGAGGCCGAGGCGCAGCGAGGTTAATCCCCGCTTTGCGAAGTGCAGTGTGAGCTAAGCCGTGATGTGTAATTTCAGTGCATGCGAAGTCGCGGTCATACTGGATTCGCCGCTGGTTTGGTAGCGCAGCACGACGGTATTGTTTTCATAGCGCTCCAGTTCTTTTTTGGAGACATACACTTTCAGGCCCAACGCCCTTTCGGGTTCCTCGGTTGCGTCGTTCCATCGCCCGGCTTGAACCTTTGCGCCTAGCCAGTCCGGATTCTCTTCATCATTTCCGAGAATTGCGTAAACGTCGTTTTCCGCGGGGATGTCGGCCGAGTCTGGAATGATGACTTCCAATGGGGCATTCAGTTTCGACAAAGATATGACGATATCTGCGGAGGAATTTCCGGTTGAGGTTTGTGTGAGGCTGGGGGCTGCAAGTTCCATGATCAATCTCCTTTGATGTCAGGGGCAGCAGCGCCGAGGTTAACCTGTTCGCGCTGACAGCTAGCGTTATCTCCCTCGTTCCCCTTATTTCCTACTGTCAGAAATAACAGTAGCGACCAGTGGTTTGTGCAGTGAACTTCACTTCGTTTGCGCAAAATTCCCCCTTGGCGAAGAAATTCAGTTGACGGTTGTATTTTAAGTTGTACGATGACCTACAACTTAGCCATCGGCTGAATGGTTTTCTCACAACGTGCTACCAGGGTGTTCGAATAATGAATCCACAAGAACTGAAGTCCATCCTCTCTTCCGGTCTGCTGTCTTTCCCGGTAACCGACTTCAATGCTCAGGGCGATTTCCATCGCGCTGGTTACATCAAGCGTCTCGAATGGCTGGCCCCATACGGCGCCTCGGCTTTGTTTGCTGCGGGCGGCACCGGTGAGTTCTTCTCTCTGGCGGCCAGCGAATATTCGGAAATCATCAAGACTGCCGTCGACACCTGTGAAACCAGCGTGCCGATTCTGGCCGGTGTGGGTGGCTCGACCCGTCAAGCCATCGAATACGCTCAAGAAGCCGAACGCCTGGGCGCCAAAGGTCTGTTGTTGCTGCCGCACTATCTGACCGAAGCTAGCCAGGACGGCGTTGCCGCTCACGTTGAGGCCGTGTGCAAATCGGTCAAGATCGGCGTGGTGGTCTACAACCGTAACGTCTGCCGCCTGACGGCTCCGTTGCTGGAACGCCTGGCTGAGCGCTGCCCGAACTTGATCGGCTATAAGGATGGCCTGGGCGATATCGAGTTGATGGTGTCGATTCGTCGCCGCCTCGGTGACCGCTTCAGCTACCTGGGTGGTTTGCCGACCGCAGAAGTCTACGCTGCCGCCTACAAGGCATTGGGCGTACCGGTTTACTCCTCCGCAGTGTTCAACTTCATCCCGAAAACCGCGATGGATTTCTACCACGCCATTGCTCGCGAAGATCACGCCACCGTGGGCAAGATCATTGACGATTTCTTCCTGCCATACCTGGACATTCGTAACCGCAAAGCGGGTTATGCGGTCAGCATCGTCAAGGCAGGGGCAAAAATTTCGGGCTTCGACGCAGGTCCTGTGCGTGCGCCACTGACCGATCTGACCGGCGAAGAGTACGAAATGCTCGCCGCGCTGATCGACAAGCAAGGTGCTCAATAACACAACCGATTAAACAAGGCCGCTGAGTGATCAGCGGCCTTTTGCGTGAGGAGAATGCCTGTGTCAGATGCAAAGCGTTTCGATAACTACATCGGCGGCCAATGGGTCGCCGGCACCGACTACTGCAGTAACATCAACCCGTCCGAGTTGACCGACACCATCGGTGAATACGCCAAGGCTGATCTGGCTCAGGTTCATGCCGCCATCGATGCCGCTCGCGCCGCGTTCCCGGCCTGGTCCACTTCGGGCATTCAGGCGCGTCACGATTCGCTGGATAAAGTGGGTACTGAAATCCTCGCTCGCCGCGAAGAACTCGGTACCTTGCTCGCCCGTGAAGAAGGCAAGACCTTGCCCGAGGCAATTGGCGAAGTGACTCGCGCCGGCAACATTTTCAAATTCTTCGCCGGTGAGTGCCTGCGCCTCTCCGGCGATTACCTGCCTTCAGTGCGTCCGGGTGTGAACGTTGAAGTCACTCGCGAAGCGCTGGGCGTGGTCGGGTTGATCACACCGTGGAACTTCCCGATTGCGATCCCTGCCTGGAAAATCGCCCCGGCCCTGGCCTATGGCAATTGTGTGGTATTGAAGCCCGCGGATCTGGTACCAGGCTGCGCTTGGGCGCTGGCAGAAATCATTTCTCGCGCAGGTTTCCCGGCCGGTGTGTTCAACCTGGTGATGGGCAGCGGTCGCGTAGTAGGCGATGCACTGGTGCAGAGCCCGAAAGTCGATGGCATCAGCTTCACCGGTTCGGTGGGTGTGGGTCGTCAGATCGCCGTCAGCTGTGTGTCACGCCAGGCCAAGGTTCAGCTGGAAATGGGCGGCAAGAACCCGCAGATCATTCTCGACGATGCCGACCTCAAGCAAGCGGTCGAGTTGTCGGTACAGAGCGCGTTCTACTCCACCGGCCAGCGCTGCACTGCCTCCAGTCGCTTCATCGTGACGGCCGGTATTCACGACAAGTTCGTTGAAGCGATGGCCGAGCGCATGAAGTCGATCAAGGTTGGCCACGCGCTGAAAACCGGCACCGACATCGGTCCGGTGGTTTCCCAGGCTCAGCTTGACCAAGACCTGAAGTACATCGACATCGGCCAGAGCGAAGGTGCGCGTCTGGTCAGTGGCGGCGGTCTGGTGACCTGCGATACCGAGGGTTACTACCTGGCGCCAACTCTGTTTGCCGACAGTGAAGCGGCGATGCGTATCAGCCGCGAAGAGATCTTCGGCCCAGTGGCCAATATCGTCCGCGTTGCCGATTACGACGCAGCGCTGGCCATGGCCAACGACACCGAGTTTGGTCTGTCGGCAGGCATTGCCACTACGTCGCTGAAGTACGCCAACCACTTCAAACGCCATTCCCAGGCCGGGATGGTGATGGTCAACCTGCCGACTGCTGGTGTGGATTACCACGTTCCGTTTGGCGGGCGTAAAGGCTCTTCATATGGATCTCGCGAGCAAGGTCGCTACGCGCAAGAGTTCTACACAGTCGTAAAAACTGCCTACGTCGGTTCCTGATACACGCAATACCTGTGGGAGCTGGCCTGCCAACGATGGCATCACGCGGTGTGACTGACATACCGATGTGCCCGCATCGCTGGCAGGCCAGCCCCACACAAAAAGACCGTAATTACCCGCATAAAAATAATCAGTGGGAGTACATCTACATGCAAGCGACCAAGCCGACCCACGTCCGTTATTTGATTCTGCTCATGCTTTTTCTGGTGACCACCATCAACTACGCTGACCGTGCCACCATCGCCATCGCAGGTTCCAGCCTGCAAAAAGACCTCGGTATCGACGCGGTCACCCTCGGTTACATTTTCTCTGCATTCGGTTGGGCTTACGTCGCCGGGCAAATTCCCGGTGGCTGGCTGCTCGACCGTTTTGGCTCGAAAAAGGTTTACGCGTTAAGCATCTTCACCTGGTCGCTGTTCACCGTTCTGCAGGGCTATGTCGGCGAGTTCGGCATGTCCACGGCCATCGTTGCGCTGTTCATGCTGCGTTTTCTGGTGGGCCTGGCAGAAGCGCCATCCTTCCCGGGCAACGCACGCATTGTTGCAGCCTGGTTCCCGACGGCTGAACGCGGCACCGCGTCGGCGATCTTCAACTCGGCGCAATACTTTGCCACGGTGTTGTTTGCACCGCTGATGGGCTGGATTGTTTACACCTTCGGCTGGCAGCACGTGTTTGTAGTCATGGGGGGCATCGGCATGGTGTTCTCGCTGATCTGGCTAAAGGTTATCCACAGCCCACGCCAGCACCCGATGATCAATGAAGCCGAGTTCCAGCACATCGCCGACAACGGCGGCATGGTCGACATGGACCAGGACAAAGGCAAAGGTAAAAAAGTCGACGGTCCGAAGTGGGACTACATCCGCCAGTTGCTGACCAACCGCATGATGCTCGGCGTCTACCTTGGCCAATACTGCATCAACGGCATCACGTATTTCTTCCTGACCTGGTTTCCGGTGTATTTGGTGCAGGAGCGTGGGATGACTATCCTCAAGGCGGGTTTCATCGCTTCGCTGCCGGCGATCTGCGGCTTCATTGGTGGTGTGCTGGGTGGCGTGATTTCTGATTATTTGCTGCGCAAGGGCCATTCCCTGACCTTCGCCCGCAAGGCGCCGATCATTGCCGGCCTGCTGGTTTCCAGCAGCATCGTGGCGTGCAACTACGTCGACATCGAATGGATGGTGGTGGGTTTCATGGCCCTCGCATTCTTTGGCAAAGGCGTGGGTGCGTTGGGCTGGGCGGTGGTTTCTGACACCTCGCCAAAACAGATCGCCGGTTTGAGCGGTGGCCTGTTCAACATGTTCGGCAACATCGCCTCGATCACTACCCCGATTGTCATCGGCTACATCATCAGCGCTACCGGTTCGTTCAAATGGGCGCTGGTGTTTGTGGGGTGCAACGCGTTGGTTGCAGTGTTCAGTTACCTGGTCATCGTGGGGCCAATCAAACGTGTGGTACTGAAAGAGCCACCCGTCAGCGGTCCGCAAACCCATAATAAATTGTCACAAGCGCATTCCTGAGGAGCGATGTCATGCAGTTGATTGAACATTCCGACTCGCCGCGCTACATCCGCCTGCACGAGCGGGACAACGTAGTGGTCGTGGTTAACGATCAAGGTGTGCCTGCCGGTACGGAGTTCGCGGATGGCCTGGTGACTGTGGATTTCGTGCCACAGAGCCACAAAGTCACCCTGGAAGATATTCCCGAGGGCGGGCAGGTGATTCGTTACGGCCAGACGATTGGCTATGCATTGCAGCCGATTGCGCGTGGTAGCTGGGTCAAGGAAGATCAATTGCGAATGCCCACCGCACCGCCACTGGACAGCTTGCCGCTGTCCACCGAAGTGCCGGCGGCGCAGGCACCGCTGGAAGGTTTCACGTTCGAGGGCTACCGCAATGCCGACGGCACTGTCGGTACCCGCAATATTTTGGGTATCACCACCACCGTGCAGTGCGTGACCGGCGTGCTGGACCACGCGGTTAAACGTATCAAGGACGAGTTGTTGCCCAAGTACCCGAATGTCGATGACGTGGTGGCACTGACGCACAGCTACGGTTGTGGCGTGGCGATTACCGCCACCGATGCCTACATCCCGATCCGTACCGTGCGCAATCTGGCGCGCAATCCGAACCTGGGCGGTGAAGCACTGGTAATCAGCCTGGGCTGCGAAAAACTGCAGGCCGGGCAAGTGATGCACGACAACGACAGTTCGGTGGATTTGAGCGAGCCGTGGCTGTACCGGTTGCAGGACTCCAGTCACGGCTTCACCGAGATGATTGAGCAGATCATGGCGTTGGCGGAAGTCCGTTTGAAGAAGCTTGATCAGCGCCGGCGTGAAACCGTACCGGCATCCGAACTGATCCTTGGCATGCAGTGCGGTGGCAGCGATGCGTTCTCGGGGATCACCGCGAACCCGGCGTTGGGCTTCGCTTCAGACTTGTTGCTGCGTGCTGGCGCGACGGTGATGTTTTCCGAAGTCACGGAGGTTCGCGATGCTATTTACTTGCTGACCTCCCGTGCAGAAACCAAGGAAGTTGCCGAGCAATTGGTGCGGGAAATGGACTGGTATGACCGTTACCTGGCCAAAGGTGAAGCGGACCGCAGCGCCAATACCACGCCGGGTAACAAGAAGGGCGGGCTGTCGAACATTGTCGAGAAGTCCTTGGGCTCTATCGTGAAATCCGGCAGCAGCGCAATCAACGGGGTGCTTGGCCCTGGCGAACGGGTCAAGCGCAAAGGCTTGATCTTTTGCGCGACACCGGCCAGTGATTTTGTCTGCGGCACGTTGCAGTTGGCGGCGGGAATGAACCTGCATGTGTTCACCACCGGTCGCGGCACGCCCTACGGTTTGGCAATGGCGCCGGTGGTAAAGGTCTCGACCCGCACGGAGCTGGCACAACGCTGGCCGGATCTGATCGACATCGATGCCGGGCGAATAGCAACCGGTCGGGCCTCGATAGAAGAGCTTGGCTGGGAGTTGTTTCACTACTACCTGGACGTGGCCAGCGGCAAAAAACAAACGTGGGCCGAGCAGCACAAACTGCATAACGACATCACCTTGTTCAACCCTGCGCCGATCACGTAACACCGCGTTATCGTTCATCGCGAGCAGGCTCGCTCCCACAGGGATCTTCAGTGTTCACACAATGTGTGCAGCAAAGTAGATCTCCTGCGGAGTGAGCCTGCTCGCGATAACGGTTCACCAGACGCCGAAGTCCTCGGTGGCTTATCATTAGCTTACTAACGACGGTCACCCAAGGTTACTCCCGGCATGCTGGCAATTTTCCTCGAGACACTGAACATCACCGCGCCGGTGTTCGCCATGCTGTTTCTGGGTGTGTTGCTTAAGCGCATCGACTGGATCAACGACAATTTCATCCACACGGCGTCGGCACTGGTCTTCAACGTGACCATGCCGGCGTTGCTGTTTCTGGGCATTCTGCACGCCGACCTGCATGCCGCTTTGCAGCCAGCGCTGCTGATCTACTTCTCGATAGCAACGCTTGTGTGTTTTGCCATCGCCTGGGGCTGGGCGATCTGGAAGTGCCCGCTTGAAGATCGGGGGATCTACACCCAAGGCGCTTTTCGCGGCAACAACGGGGTGATTGGCCTGGCGCTTGCGGCGAGCATGTATGGCGATTACGGGATTTCCCTCGGGGCAATTCTCGCGGCACTGGTGATCCTGTTTTACAACACGCTGTCGACCATTGTGTTGGCGGTTTACAGCCCGGTTATAAAGTCTGATCCATGGAGCATCTTCAAGAGTGTAATGGCGAACCCGCTGATCATCAGTGTGCTGGCTGCGGCACCGTTTGCTTACTTCAAAATCAGTCTGCCGGGCTGGCTGGAAACGTCTGGCCAATACCTGGCGCAAACCACGTTGCCGCTGGCCTTGATCTGCATTGGCGGTACATTGTCGCTGGCGGCATTGCGCAAGAGTGGCAGCATGGCGCTCAGCTCCAGCCTGGTGAAGATGATCGGCCTGCCAGTGCTGGCGACGTTGGGAGCGTGGTTGTGGGGTTTTCGTGGGGCGGAGTTGGGGATTCTGTTTTTGTACTTCGGCAGCCCGACAGCTGCCGCCAGTTTCGTCATGGCCCGGCAAGCCAATGGCAATCATGAGCTGGCGGCGGCGATCATCGTGATCACCACATTGATGGCGGCGGTGACCACCAACATCGGGATCTTTTTGTTGCAGTGGGGCGGCTGGATTTAGCCCCGGGATCTGTGGTGTCGTTCAGGGCCTCATCGCGAGCAGGCTCGCTCCCACAGGGAATGCATTTCAACTGTGGGAGCGAGCCTGCTCGCGAAAGCAATCTGCCTAACAACGAAGGTGCCGGGCTATTACTCAGGCTTCTGGTACGTGTCGATCACTTCCTGCGCCGCGCGAAACGCATCGATCGCTGCCGGTACGCCGGCGTACACCGCGCAGTGCAGCAGCGCCTCGCGAATCTCTTCTACGGTGCAACCGTTGTTCAACGCGCCGCGTACGTGGCCTTTCAATTCTTGCGGACACTTGAGCGCAGTCAACGCAGCCAGCGTAATAAGGCTGCGGGTTTTCAGCGGCAAGCCTTCACGATTCCACACACCGCCCCAAGCGTGTTCATTCACAAAATCCTGCAGTGGCTGGGTGAACTCGGTGGCGTTGCCCAGCGCACGGTCGACGAAAGCGTCGCCCATCACTTGACGGCGCACTTCAACGCCAGGTTTTTTAGGGTCGGTCATGGCACTTCCTTCTTGTGGTGTTGGCGACGCCAGGCGCGCAGCGACGAGAACAGCAAAAACGCCCCCAGCGCCGGCAGGACGAAAAACAGCATCAGGTGTTCGAGCTTGCCAGCCAAAGGCATGCCGGTGGTGAATGACACCACGTGCAGGCCGTACGCCAGGTACAAACTCAGGCACAAAAGGCCTTCGGCGCGCGTCACCCGGTAGCCGGTATAAAACAGCGGCAGGCACAGGACGGCGACACCAAGCATCACCGGCAGGTCGAAATCCAGGGCGTTGGGTGATACCGATAGCGGCGTTGGCGCCACCAGTGCGGTGAAGCCCAACACACCCAACAGATTGAACAGGTTGCTGCCGATCACGTTGCCCACGGCGATATCCCGTTGACCGCGCAGTGCGGCGATCAGCGACGTGGCCAACTCTGGTAGCGAGGTGCAGATGGCAACGATGGTCAGGCCGATGATTCGCTCCGACAAGCCGAGGTCGGTTGCAACCGACACCGCCGCGCCCAGCAGCAAATGGCCGGCGTATATGAGCATCGCGAGGCCTGCGGCAATCATCAGCAAACTGCTGAACCACGGTGCGTCATGGTGTTGTGGGTCAGTCGATGGCGGGCGAGCCGAGTGCCGCGACTGGCGCAGCAGCAAGCCCAGATACAGTGCCAGCGCAGCCAGCAGAATCACCCCATCCAGGCGCGTCAGTTGTTCATTCCACGCCAGCACAAACACCAGCAGGCTGGCACCGATCATCAACGGAATATCAAGCCGCACCAATTGCCGTGAAACCCGTAGCGGCATGATCAGGGCCGAGAGCCCCAAGGTCACAAGGATGTTGAAAATACTGCTGCCGATGACGCTGCCAACGGCGATGTCGGCGTTGGCAGCCAGTGTGGCTTGCAGGCTGACCGCCATTTGTGGCGCGCTGCTGCCGAGCGCGACGATGGTCAGCCCGATGATCAGCGGCCGAACGTGCAACCGCGCAGCGAGACGTACGGCGGCACGCACCATCAATTCGGCACCAGCGATCAGTAAAACCAGACCGCTGAGCAGCTCAATGACGATGATCAGGGGTAAATCGGCAAGTCCGAAAATAGTCGGGGCTCCGTCTGTCAGTCGTCGAGGGCTTGCACGCGAACTCGCGCGGTGCCACTGCCGATCATACCCAATTGCTCGGCGGCTTCGCGTGAAACGTCGATCAGGCGGCCCCGAGTATGCGGCCCACGATCGTTGATGCGAACGACACAGGATTTATCGTTGTTGAGATTGGTGACCTTCACTCGCGTGCCGAAAGGTAACTGGCGATGGGCGGCGGTCAGGGAATTCTGGTTGAACGGCTCACCGCTGGCGGTGCGTTTGCCATGGTGTTTGGCGCCGTAATAGGAAGCTACACCGGTTTTGTCGTAGCCATGTGGATCGATAGTATCGGTACTGGCACAACCGGCCAGCAGAGAAAGCAGGGCGCAGGCGCCGAGGAGACGCTTCATTGGGGGTGTTTCCAAAACAAATGTGGGAGCGAGCCTGCTCGCGAGGGTGTATCAGCCGGCATCAATGCTGCTGACACATCATCGTGAGCAGGCTCACTCCCACAGGGGTTTGAGCCAGGCATTAAAACTGGCTCTTTATTCATCAGCCTTCGAGCTTGCTTTTCAGCAGTTCGTTGACTTGTTGCGGGTTGGCCTTGCCCTTGGAGGCTTTCATGGCCTGGCCGACGAAGAAGCCGAACATCTTGCCGCGTTTGGCTTCATCGGCTGCACGGTACTGCTCAACCTGCTCGGCATTGGCCGCCAGCATTTCGTCGAGCACCGCAGAAATCGCGCCGCTGTCGGTCACCTGCTTCAAACCGCGCTTGTCGATGATCTCGTCCGCGCTGCCTTCGCCGTTGGCCATCGCCTCGAACACCACTTTGGCGATTTTGCCGGAGATGGTGTTGTCGGTAATGCGCAGCAGCATGCCGCCCAGTTGCTCAGCCGAGACTGGCGACTGATCGATATCCAGCCCCTGTTTGTTCAACAGACTGCCCAGCTCGACCATCACCCAGTTCGCCGCCAGTTTGGCGTCGCCGCCAATGCCTGCAACTTTCTCGAAGTAATCGGCTTGTTCGCGGCTGGTGGCCAAAACGCTGGCGTCATAGACCGACAACCCGAATTGCTCCTGGAAGCGCTCGCGTTTTTGCGGCGGCAATTCCGGCAGGGTGGCGCGCACCTCATTCAGGAACGAGTCTTCGATCACCACGGGCAGCAAGTCCGGGTCCGGGAAGTAACGGTAGTCGTTGGCTTCCTCTTTGCTGCGCATCGGACGGGTTTCGTCCTTGTTCGGATCGTACAGGCGAGTCTGCTGGATCACCTTGCCGCCGTCTTCGATCAGTTCGATCTGACGGCGCACTTCACTGTTGATCGCCTTCTCGATAAAGCGGAACGAGTTGACGTTCTTGATCTCGCAGCGTGTACCGAATTCGACCTGGCCTTTGGGGCGGATCGACACGTTGCAGTCGCAACGCAACGAGCCTTCGGCCATGTTGCCGTCGCAAATGCCCAGGTAACGCACCAGCGCATGCACAGTCTTGACGTAGGCTACGGCTTCCTTCGCGCTGCGCATGTCTGGCTCGGAAACGATTTCGAGCAGCGGCGTGCCGGCACGGTTCAGGTCGATGCCGGTGGCGCCGTTGAACTCTTCGTGCAGGCTTTTGCCGGCGTCTTCTTCCAGGTGCGCACGGGTTACGCCGACACGTTTGATCGTGCCGTCTTCCATGGCGATGTCCAGGTGACCCTTGCCGACAATCGGCAATTCCATCTGGCTGATCTGGTAGCCCTTCGGCAGGTCCGGGTAAAAATAGTTTTTACGCGCGAACACGTTGTGCTGGCCGATCTCGGCATCAATTGCCAAGCCGAACATCACCGCCATGCGCACTGCTTCCTGGTTCAGCACCGGCAGCACGCCGGGCATGCCCAGGTCTACCAGGCTGGCCTGAGTATTGGGCTCGGAGCCGAATGTGGTGGAACTACCGGAAAAGATTTTCGACCGGGTGGTGAGCTGGGTATGTATCTCCAGCCCGATCACGACTTCCCATTGCATGTGTGTCTCCTCAGAAGCCTTAACAGGGAATTTTGAAACGTTGCGAGCGAAGGTCAGGCAAGGCGAAAACGGGTGAGTAAGCGCAGTTGACGTCAGTCAATGAGCATTACGAGCCAGTTTTCAACGCCGCCTTGGCGAGCGCAGCAGTTTCAAAACCCCTGTGGGGTGCGGGTGTGCCAGTCAGTGTTCAACTGATACTGGTGCGCAACGTTGAGCAAGCGGCCTTCCTGGAAATACGGCGCGAGCAACTGCACGCCAACCGGCAAACCGTCGACGAAACCTGCGGGCATGGACAAGCCCGGCAGACCGGCGAGGTTGGCGGTGATGGTGTAGACGTCTTCCAGATAAGCAGCAACCGGGTCGCTGTTCTTGGCGCCAAGCTTCCAGGCCGGGTTTGGCGTGGTTGGGCCGAGGATGATGTCGACCTCATTAAAGGCTGCCATGAAATCGTTTTTCACCAGGCGGCGAATTTTTTGCGCTTTCAGGTAGTAGGCGTCGTAATAACCGGCGGACAGGGCGTAGGCACCGACCATGATCCGGCGTTGTACTTCTGCGCCGAAACCTTCGCCACGAGAGCGTTTGTACAGGTCTTCCAGGTTCTTGGGGTCTTCGCAGCGATAACCAAAACGCACACCGTCAAAACGCGACAGGTTGGACGAGGCCTCTGCTGGTGCGATCACGTAATACGCAGGAATGGCGTGCTGCATGTTTGGCAGGCTGATTTCCTTGATCACGGCGCCGAGCTTTTCCAGCTCTTTAATACTGCTGTGGATCAGATCGGCGATACGCGGATCGAGACCTGCGCTGAAATACTCTTTAGGCACGCCAATGCGCAGGCCCTTCAGCGAATCGTTGAGGCTGGCGCTGTAATCAGGCACGGGCTCATCGATGCTGGTGGAATCATTGGTGTCGAAGCCGGCCATGCCTTGCAGCAGAATCGCGCAGTCTTCGGCAGTGCGTGCCAACGGGCCGCCCTGATCAAGGCTGGACGCATAAGCAATCATGCCCCAGCGCGAAACGCGACCGTACGTCGGTTTAAGGCCTGTCAGGTTAGTGAATGCTGCTGGCTGACGAATGGAACCGCCGGTGTCTGTGGCGGTTGCCGCCGGAAGCAGACGAGCCGCAACAGCGGCGGCCGAACCACCGGACGAACCACCCGGTACGTGTTCAAGGTTCCACGGGTTTTTCACCGCGCCGTAGTAGCTCGACTCGTTGGCCGACCCCATGGCGAATTCGTCCATGTTGGTCTTGCCCAGCGTTACCGCGCCGGCGGCGGCCAGTTTGGCAACGACGGTGGCGTCATACGGTGCTTTGAAGTTGTCGAGCATCTTCGAGCCGCAGCTGGTACGGATGCCTTGGGTGCAGAACAGGTCTTTGTGAGCAATCGGCGCGCCAAGCAGGGCGCCGCTCTCACCATTGGCCCGGCGTGCGTCAGCGGCTTTCGCCTGCTGGAGCGCCAGGTCTTCGGTGAGGCTGATGAAGCTGTTGAGCTGAGGGTCGAGCTGGGCGATACGCGCCAGAAGGACCTTGGTCAGCTCTTCGGAAGAAAACTTTTTATCGGCGAGGCCACGGGCGATCTCGGCCAGAGTCAATTGATGCATTGCAGGCTCTTTCCCTTTAGTCGATGACTTTCGGAACCAGGTACAGGCCGTTTTCGACCGCTGGTGCGATGGACTGATAGGCCTCGCGATGATTAGTCTCGGTCACGACGTCTGCACGCAGGCGCTGGCTGGCTTCCAGTGGGTGCGCGAGCGGTTCGATACCGTCGGTATTGACCGCCTGCATTTCGTCGACCAGGCCGAGAATGCTGTTCAGGGCCGAGGTAATGTGTGGAAGATCGGCATCATTGAGGCCAAGACAGGCCAGATGAGCGATTTTTTCCACGTCGGAGCGTTCAAGCGCCATGGGAATCTCCAGTGGAAAACAGAACGGACGGCGTCCGTGTGTTAGATTGTCGGAACACTACCGCATTTCTACGGTCATATGGCCGCGATTGTGGGGGTTGGTGCACAGAAAAGCGGCCAATTTAACATATTGGCGCCTTGCCCAAAATCCCTGTCGTTGTTAGAGTTTGCCGCACTTTTTTACCCACGCGTTGCCTAGGGTCCCTTTCCCATGTTCAAGAAACTGCGTGGCATGTTTTCCAGCGATCTTTCCATTGACCTGGGCACTGCCAACACCCTTATTTACGTGCGCGAGCGCGGTATCGTCCTGAATGAGCCCTCTGTTGTGGCTATTCGGACACACGGTAACCAGAAAAGTGTCGTTGCTGTCGGCACCGAGGCGAAGCGCATGCTTGGCCGTACGCCGGGCAACATTGCTGCCATTCGTCCGATGAAAGACGGCGTGATCGCCGACTTCAGCGTTTGCGAAAAAATGCTGCAGTATTTTATCAACAAGGTTCACGAAAACAGCTTTTTGCAGCCCAGCCCTCGCGTGCTGATCTGCGTTCCGTGCAAATCCACCCAGGTTGAGCGTCGTGCCATCCGTGAATCGGCCCTTGGTGCCGGTGCCCGTGAAGTGTTCCTGATCGAGGAGCCAATGGCTGCCGCGATCGGTGCCGGTCTGCCAGTAGAAGAAGCACGCGGTTCGATGGTCGTCGATATCGGTGGCGGTACCACTGAAATCGCGCTGATCTCCCTGAACGGTGTGGTGTATGCCGAATCCGTGCGGGTTGGCGGCGACCGCTTCGACGAAGCGATCATCACTTACGTACGTCGCAACTACGGCAGCCTGATCGGCGAATCCACCGCCGAGCGCATCAAGCAGGAAATCGGTACTGCCTACCCGGGCGGCGAAGTTCGCGAAGTTGACGTTCGTGGCCGCAACCTGGCTGAAGGCGTTCCACGCGCATTTACCCTGAACTCCAATGAAGTGCTGGAAGCTCTGCAAGAGTCTCTGGCAACCATCGTTCAGGCTGTAAAAAGCGCACTGGAGCAGTCGCCGCCGGAGCTGGCTTCCGATATTGCCGAGCGTGGCCTGGTCTTGACCGGTGGTGGCGCCTTGCTGCGTGACCTCGACAAGCTGCTGGCCCAGGAAACCGGCTTGCCGGTGATCGTTGCCGAAGATCCCCTGACTTGCGTTGCTCGCGGTGGTGGCCGTGCATTGGAAATGATGGATAAACACACCATGGACCTGCTTTCCAGCGAATAAGTCGTTGGGTTGCATCTATGCTGTTGAGCGCGCAGGCAGCACTTTGCAGTGCTGCCTGTTGGCGTTTATCTTCTGTCAGTCTGCATCCAGCCGGTTTGATGCCGTATGAATAAAGCAAACATTTGCCTGGGAGGAGCGGCTTATTAAACCGCTTTTCACCAAAGGGCCTTCATTGGGCGTGCGCTTATTGGTGCTGGTCGTGCTATCGGTCGCGCTGATGGTGGTCGATGCCCGGTTCACACTGCTCAAGCCAGTGCGTAGCCAAATGTCGCTGGTATTGATGCAGTCCTACTGGATCACCGACCTGCCGCAGCGGCTATTTCAGGGTGTGGCCAGCCAATTTGGCAGCCGTACCGAACTTGTCGCCGAAAACGAAAAACTCAAAACCGAAAACCTTCTGTTGCAAGGCCGCATGCAAAAGCTTGCCGCCCTGACCGAGCAGAACGTTCGCCTGCGCGAGTTGCTGAACTCATCCGCGCTGGTCAACGAGAAGGTTGAAGTGGCCGAGCTGATCGGCATGGACCCCAATCCCTTCACTCATCGCATCATCATCAACAAAGGTGAGCGCGACGGTGTGGTCCTCGGTCAGCCGGTGCTCGACGCCCGTGGCCTGATGGGGCAGGTGGTCGAGTTGATGCCTTATACCTCTCGCGTGCTACTGCTGACCGACACGACACACAGCATTCCGGTGCAAGTGAACCGTAATGGCTTGCGGGCGATTGCCAGCGGCACCGGTAATCCGGAACGCCTTGAATTGCGCCACGTCGCCGATACCGCCGACATCAAGGAAGGTGATCTGCTGGTCAGTTCCGGATTGGGGCAGCGCTTCCCGGCAGGCTACCCAGTGGCCACGGTCAAGGAAGTGATTCACGATTCCGGCCAGCCGTTTGCCATCGTTCGTGCCGTGCCGACCGCCGCCCTGAACCGCAGCCGTTACCTGCTGCTGGTGTTCAGTGATAACCGCACCGCGGAAGAGCGCGCCAACGACGCCGCTCAAGCGCAAGAAAACCTGGATGCACAAGGCGGCGGACCGGTTATCCCGGCCACTGTGCCGAAACCTGTCGTGGCCCCGGTCGCACCAGTAGTACCGGCTACCCCTGCGGCACCTGCTGCAGCAACGCCCGCCAAACCCACTCATCCTGCTGCCGCTAAACCTGCCGCTGCCAAGCCGCCGGCGTCTCAACCGGCCAAACCGCCTGCAAAACCGCCAGTCTCTGCGCCGGCCACTACTGGAGGACGAGAATAATGGTCGGTGCAACTGCATCCCGAAATGGCTGGATCGTCTGGCTGACATTCGC
Organism: Gordonia sp. IEGM753; assembly: GCF_050321825.1. NCBI lineage: Bacteria > Bacillati > Actinomycetota > Actinomycetes > Mycobacteriales > Gordoniaceae > Gordonia > Gordonia sp. IEGM753. Next base: position 705,743 of record NZ_JBNQGB010000002.1, on the reverse strand, counting down.
CATCGGTCTGTTGCTTAGCGTTTCGCCGCTGCCGCAGTTCATGGAAATCCTGCGCCCGCTGTGGCTGGCCTTGCTGCTGGCGTTCTGGGCGTTGGCGATGCCGCAAAAAGTCGGCATGGTCACCGCGTGGTGCCTGGGGCTGGCGGAAGATGTGCTTTACGGGACGTTGCTGGGCCAGAACGCATTGATCCTGACGCTCATCACGTTCCTGGTGCTGTCGCTGCAACAGCGGCTGCGCATGTTTCCGATGTGGCAACAAAGCCTGGTGATCCTCGTCATTTTCGGCCTCGCACAGCTTGTGCAATTGTGGCTCAGTGCCCTGACCGGCAATCGTCAGCCGACACTGGCACTGGTGTTGCCGGCACTGGTCAGTGCCTTGCTTTGGCCTTGGGTCAGTTACGGTTTGCGTGGTCTGCGTCGACGTTACAAAATCAATTAAAACAGTCGGGCATTGGCCCTGGACAGGGAGATGTCTTGTGAAAAAGCTGTACCTCGCCTCAGGTTCGCCACGTCGGCGTGAACTGCTTACGCAGGTCGGCGTGCCGTTCTGCGCCATCAGCGCGGACATCGATGAAACCCCACTAGCAGAAGAATCCCCGTCGGCTTACGTCGAGCGCCTGGCGCGTGGCAAGGCTGCGGCCGGTCGCAAGACCATTGTGTGCGACACGGATTTTTGCGTGCTGGGCGCGGATACCGCCGTGGTACTCGATGGCAAAATTCTGGGCAAACCGCTGGATGAAGCCGACGCGCTCGCGATGCTGATGATGTTGTCAGGCAAGGAACATGAAGTGCTGACCGCCATCGCGCTGATTGATGGCGAGCGTTGTGAGTCGTTGGTGGTGCGCAGTCTGGTGCGTTTTCGCCGCATTGATCGCGACGAAGCGGCAGCCTATTGGGCCAGCGGCGAACCTTTGGACAAGGCGGGCGGTTACGGCATTCAAGGTTTGGGCGCGGTGTTTGTCGCAGGCCTAAATGGCAGTTACTCGGCGGTGGTTGGATTGCCACTGTGCGAAACCTGCGATCTGCTTAGCCATTTCGGCATACCCTGTTGGCAAAACCTTGATGCGCACCCAGCGTCGTACTGACAAGATGCGGCCATAATCGTGAACATGCCTGAACGAGACCCTGCCATGAGTGAAGAGATTCTGATCAACATCACGCCGATGGAGTCGCGCGTGGCGGTGGTCGAAAACGGTGTTCTGCAAGAGGTCCATGTCGAGCGCACGCAAAAGCGCGGGATCGTCGGCAACATCTATAAAGGCAAGGTTGTGCGCGTCTTACCGGGCATGCAGGCCGCTTTCGTCGACATCGGTCTGGACCGCGCCGCGTTTATCCACGCATCCGAAATTTCCCTGCGCGAAGGTCCAGCAGTCGAGAGCATCAGCTCGTTGGTTCACGAAGGTCAAAGCCTGGTGGTGCAAGTCACCAAAGACCCTATCGGCTCCAAAGGCGCGCGCCTCACGACCCAACTGTCTATCCCGTCGCGTTATCTGGTTTACATGCCGCGCACTGCCCATGTCGGCATCTCGCTGAAAATCGAGGACGAGGCAGAGCGCGAACGCCTCAAGCAAGTGGTCACCGATTGTGTGGCCAAGGAAGGCATCAAGGAGGCCGGTGGTTTCATTCTGCGAACCGCCGCCGAAGGTGCTGGCGCTGATGAAATCCTGATGGATATCCGCTACCTGCGCAGGCTGTGGGATCAGATCAACGATCAGATCAAAACCATCAGCGCGCCGAGTGTGATCTACGAAGACCTCGGCCTGGCGCTACGCACCTTGCGCGATCTGGTGAGCCCGAAAATCGAGAAAATCCGGATCGACTCCCGGGAAACATTCCAGAAGACCACACAATTTGTCGCCGAACTAATGCCTGAAATCGCCGATCGACTGGAACATTATCCGGGTGAACGGCCGATTTTCGACCTGTACGGGGTTGAGGACGAAATTCAAAAAGCGCTGGAGCGCAAAGTCCCGTTGAAGTCTGGCGGTTATCTGGTGGTCGATCCGGCGGAAGCCATGAGCACCATCGACGTCAACACCGGGGCGTTTGTCGGGCATCGCAACCTCGAAGAAACCATTTTCAAGACCAACCTCGAAGCAGCGACCGCTATCGCCCGCCAGCTGCGCCTGCGCAATCTTGGCGGAATCATCATCATCGACTTCATTGACATGGAAGACGAAGAGCACCAGCGCCAGGTTTTGCGCACGCTCGAAAAACAACTGGAGCGCGATCACGCCAAGACCAACATCATCGGTATCACCGAGTTGGGCCTGGTGCAGATGACTCGCAAACGCACCCGGGAAAGCCTCGAGCAAGTCCTGTGTGAGCCGTGCAGCAGTTGCCAGGGCCGGGGCAAACTCAAAACCCCGGAAACCGTTTGCTATGAAATATTCCGCGAAATCCTCCGCGAGGCGCGTGCCTATCAAGCGGAAGGCTATCGTGTATTGGCTAACCAGAAAGTTGTCGACCGTTTGCTGGATGAGGAATCGGGAAACGTCGCCGAACTGGAAGGTTTTATCGGGCGCACCATTCGGTTCCAGGTAGAAACCATGTATTCGCAGGAACAATACGACGTGGTGCTGCTCTGATCCGCTGTGCTTCAACCCTGTTAAATCGGCTGGCCTCAGCTTTTTGCAACACTTTTTCCACGGGAGCCATCTGACATGGACCGTCTGACACGCATTTTGGCTGCACTGACCCGCTGGGGTCTAAGCCTGTGCGCGTTGGTTTTGGTGTTGATGGCGCTCTATGTCAGCCTCGGTCGGGAACTCGCTCCACTGGTGGCCGAGTACCGTGCTGAAGTTGAAACCAAGGCCAGTGCTGCCTTGGGAATGCCGTTGCACATTGGTGAACTCGAAGGTAAATGGAGTGGCTTCGCGCCGATCGTGCTGGCGCATGATGTGATGGTTGGCGACGGCGCCAATGCCCTGCGCCTCGATCAAGTGCGTGCGGTGCCGGATCTGTGGGCCAGTTTGCTGGCTCGCGAAGTGCGCATCGCACACCTGGAACTCAACGGCCTGAAAATCAGCTTCAAGGAAGGCATCGACGGGCAGTGGACGCTGGAAGGCTTGCCTGTCCAGCAGGATCAACCGCTGGACCCGGAGCAACTGCTCAATCGGATGCAAATGGTTCAGCAGCTCTCGGTGCTCGACAGCCAGGTGACATTGCAGCCGCAGGGGCAGCAACCGATGACCCTGACGTACGTCGGCCTGAATCTGAAAACCGGTGCTTATCGCCAGCGCCTCGACGCCAGAATGACGTTGCCTGACGGTCAGCCGGTGGCCATGAGTTTGCGCACCCGCATTCGTGCCAGCGAGTGGAAGGACGGTCAGGCGGATGCCTACCTGAGCTTGCCGCAAAGCGACTGGTCGAAATGGCTGCCCGAGCGCCTGACCCGACAATGGAACTTCTCCGAGATTAAAGCAGGGGGCGAGCTTTGGCTGACATGGAACAAGCGCGCCCTGCAGAGCGCTGCTATTCGTCTGAACGCTCCGCAACTCAAAGGCGCTTATGCCGAGCGCAAACCAGTACAGATCAGCAATCTGGCGTTGAACGGTTATTTCCAGCGCAGCTCCGACGGGATGCTGGTAACGCTGGATTCTCTTGCCATGAACGTCGGCGAAACCCGCTGGGAGTCTCATGTGCAACTCAAACAAACGGCCGCGACCGACAAGGCTGAAGAGCTTTGGCACCTGCAAGCCGATCGCCTGGACCTGACGCCGATCACGCCGCTACTCAATGCCCTGGGCCCATTGCCTGAGGGCGTTGCGACGTCGGTCGAGCGGCTCAAGGTCACCGGCGTCTTGCACAACGTGCTGATCGATTTGCGCCCGAACGCTACGGATGACAGCAAGTTCGGTTTTGCTGCGAACCTGGAACGCATCGGTTTCAATGCATACCACGGCGCACCGGCGGCGCGAAATGTCAGCGGTAGCATCAGCGGTGATCTTGGCCATGGCGAATTGCGCATGGACAGCAAGGACTTTTCCCTGCACCTGGACCCGATTTTCGCCAAGCCATGGCAGTACATTCAGGCCAATGCCCGCCTGACCTGGAAGCTCGATAAAGAGGGTTTTACGCTGATCGCGCCGTACCTGAAGGTGCTGGGCGAAGAGGGCAAGATTGCCGGCGACTTCCTGATCCGCCTGCACTTCGATCACACCCAGGAAGACTACATGGACCTGCGGGTCGGCCTGGTTGACGGTGATGGCAAATACACCGCCAAGTACCTGCCTGAAGTGTTGAGCCCGGCGCTTGACGAATGGTTGCGCACGGCCATCCTGAAGGGCGCCGTAGACCAGGGTTTCTTCCAGTATCAAGGTTCGCTGAATCATGGTGCTACCGATACCGCCCGCAGCATCAGCCTGTTCTTCAAGGTTCATGATGCCGAGTTGGCGTTTCAGCCGGGTTGGCCGCATGTCAGCAAGGTCAGCGGCGATGTGTTCATTGAAAACAGTGGGGTACGCATCCTCGCGAGTAAAGGCCAATTGCTCGACACCCAGGTGCGTGACGTCTACGTCAACATTCCGCATGTGCCGGCAGGGCAGAAGGTCCACCTTTTTCTCGACGGTGCGTTCGCCGGTGGTTTGGGCGACGGGCTGAAAATACTTCAGCAAGCGCCGATTGGTACCGCCGAGACTTTTGCCGGTTGGGAAGGCGAGGGTGACCTTCAAGGTAAATTGAAGCTCGACATCCCGTTGGATAAAGGCGAAGAGCCCAAGATCCTGGTTGACTTCAAAACCGCCAAGGCGCGTTTGAAACTGGCCGAGCCCGCGCTGGAACTGACTCAGCTGAAAGGCGACTTCCGCTTCGACAGCGCCAAAGGCTTGAGCGGTCAAGACATCAGCGCGCGTGCTTTTGATAAGCCGGTGACTGCACAGATTTTTGCCGACGGCAGCCCGGGCAAGCTCAAGACTCGTGTCAGTGCCTCCGGTCAGGTCGAGGTCAAGAAGCTCACTGACTGGTTGAGCGTCACTCAGCCGCTGCCGGTGTCCGGGGTGATCCCGTATCAACTGCAATTGAACCTGGATGGCGGTAACAGTCTGTTGCTGGTCAGCTCAAACCTCAAAGGTGTAGCGGTTGATTTGCCGGCGCCTTTCGGCATGGCTTCCAGCGTGGGGCGCGACACGACGTTTCGCATGACCTTGCAAGGGCCCGAGCGACGCTACTGGGTCAACTACGGTCAATTGGCGAATTTCACCTTTGCGGCGCCGCCCGGTAATTTCGGCGACGGTCGCGGAGACCTTCTACTCGGTGGTGGCGAAGCAGTGTTACCGACCGGCAAGGGTTTGCAGGTGCGTGGTGCATTGTCTGAGCTGGACGTAGGGCCGTGGAAAGACCTGGTAGACAAATATGCAGGTCAGGACCCGGGCGGTAGCGCCAAGCAATTGCTCAGCGGCGCTGATTTGCAAATCGGCAAGCTCAGCGCTTTCGGTACCACGCTTGATAAGGCGTCGGTGCAGCTCACACGCAAGCCGTCAGCGTGGGCGTTGCAGCTCGACAGCCAGCAGGTCAAAGGCTCTGTCGCAATTGCCGATGCCAAGACAGCACCTATCGCGATCAATCTGCAGTATGTGCGTTTGCCGGCGCCAGACCCCAAGGAGCTGGCGGATGAAAATTCACCAGACCCTTTGGTCTCGGTAGATCCGACAAAAATTCCGGCGCTGGATATCACCATCAATCAGTTGTTCCAGGGGCAAGACCTGGTCGGTGCGTGGTCGCTCAAGGTTCGTCCCACCGCCAGAGGCATCGCGCTTAACTCGGTTGATATGGGCCTGAAGGGCATTTTGTTGCAAGGCAACGGTGGCTGGGAAGGTGTGCCGGGCGCGACAAACAGTTGGTACAAAGGGCGAATCAGCGGCAAAAACCTGGCCGATGTGTTGAAAGGTTGGGGGTTTGCCCCGAGTGTCACCAGCCAGGATTTTCATATGGATGTCGATGGTCGCTGGCCAGGTTCGCCAGCGTGGCTGGCCACCAAACGTTTTTCCGGGACACTTGATGCGTCGCTGAACAAAGGTCAGTTTGTTGAAGTTGAGGGCAGCGCCCAGGCGTTGCGCGTGTTTGGCCTGCTGAACTTCAACTCCATCGGCCGACGCCTGCGCCTGGACTTCTCCGACCTGTTCGGCAAAGGCTTGAGCTATGACCGGGTCAAAGGACTACTGGTGGCGACCAACGGTGTTTACGTCACCCGTGAGCCGATTCTGATGACCGGCCCTTCGAGCAATATCGAACTCAACGGCACGTTGGACCTGGTGGGCGATAAGGTCGATGCCAAATTGTTGGTCACCCTGCCGGTTACCAATAACCTGCCGATCGCCGCACTGATCGTGGGAGCCCCGGCCATCGGCGGTGCGCTGTTCCTGATCGATAAACTGATCGGTGACCGCGTGGCGCGATTTGCCAGCGTGAAATACACCGTCAAAGGTCCATGGAAAGAACCGAAAATCACCTTCGACAAGCCTTTTTGATCGTCTTTTTACGAAGCCACCCAACTCGCCTATGGAGTAGCATGGTCGCCTACCCACCAAGGAGCGCGCCATGTCTGTAGCGGTGATTCAAATGGTCAGCCAGAGCGATGTGCTGGCCAACCTGGCACAGGCCCGCCGCCTGCTTGAGCGGGCGGCTGCGGATGGCGCCAAACTGGCAGTACTCCCGGAAAATTTCGCCGCCATGGGCCGTCGCGACATCGCCGACATTGGTCGCGCCGAGGCATTGGGCGACGGCCCGATCCTGCCGTGGTTGAAACAGGCCGCCCTCGACCTCAAGTTATGGGTAGTGGCAGGTACATTGCCCTTGCCGCCCATGGATCAACCGAACGCGAAGGTGAATGCCTGCTCGCTGCTGGTGGACGATCAAGGCGAGACCGTGGCGCGCTATGACAAGCTGCACCTGTTCGACGTGGATGTTGCGGACACTCGCGGGCGCTACCGCGAATCCGATGACTATGCTTATGGCAGTAACGTGGTAGTAGCCGACACGCCCGTCGGTCGAGTCGGCCTTACGGTGTGTTACGACTTGCGCTTCCCGGAGCTGTACAGCGAATTGCGTGCTGGCGGTGCGGAGCTGATAACCGCGCCGTCAGCCTTTACCGCGGTGACCGGCGCAGCGCATTGGGATGTGCTGATTCGTGCGCGGGCCATCGAGACTCAATGTTACATACTCGCCGCTGCTCAGGGTGGTACGCATCCTGGACCGCGAGAAACCTTTGGCCACGCGGCGATTATCGACCCATGGGGTCGCGTGCTGGCACAACAGGATCAAGGCGAGGCCGTGCTGCTGGCCGAACGCGATAGCAGCGAACAAGCGTCCATCAGGGCGCGGATGCCGGTGTCCAGTCATCGGCGCTTTTTCTCGCAGGGCGCTCAGCGACCTGCCTCTGAACGACGAATTTAAGGCGTAAACATATGAGCGAGTTGTTGTCCTCAGTCAGTGAGCACCTCCTGGCACCTGGTGGCGTAACGATCGAAAGCTTGCAAGGCGTGCTCGGCGATCTCGCCGGTCCGGGGATCGATGCTGCCGACCTGTATTTCCAGGGGCAGATTTCCGAGTCCTGGGCGCTGGAAGACGGGATCGTCAAGGAAGGCAGCTTCAACCTCGACCAAGGTGTCGGCGTGCGTGCGCAGTCGGGTGAAAAAACCGGTTTTGCCTACAGCAACGCAATCACTCTCGAAGCACTTGGCGCTGCTGCACGTGCTGCGCGTTCGATCTCGCGGGCCGGGCAGAACGGCACTGTTCAGGCCTTTACCACGCAGGATATCGCCCAGTTGTATGGGCCGGATAATCCGCTTGAAGTGATGACCCGCGCCGAAAAAGTCGATTTGCTCAAACGTATCGACGTCGCGACGCGCGCGCTCGATCCTCGTATTCAGCAGGTTACCGTCAGCATGGCGGGTGTCTGGGAGCGCATTCTTGTGGCTTCCACCGACGGCAGCCTGGCCGCTGACGTACGGCCGCTGGTGCGCTTCAATGTCAGCGTTATTGTCGAGCAAAACGGTCGTCGTGAACGCGGTGGGCATGGTGGCGGCGGTCGTACCGATTACCGTTATTTCCTCAGCGATGACCGCGCCATGGGTTATGCCCGTGAAGCGCTGCGTCAGGCGTTGGTCAATCTGGAAGCCATTCCGGCACCGGCCGGTACCTTGCCAGTGGTATTGGGTTCCGGCTGGTCGGGTGTGCTGTTGCACGAAGCCGTAGGTCATGGCTTGGAAGGTGACTTCAACCGCAAGGGCAGTTCGGCTTACAGCGGACGCATGGGCGAGATGGTCGCGTCCAAACTCTGCACAATCGTCGATGACGGCACACTGGCTGGTCGCCGTGGTTCGCTCAGCGTCGACGACGAAGGCACGCCGACCGAGTGCACCACGCTGATCGAAAACGGCGTACTCAAAGGTTACATGCAGGACAAGCTGAACGCGCGCCTGATGGGTGTGGCGCGCACAGGTAACGGTCGGCGTGAGTCTTACGCGCACCTGCCGATGCCGCGCATGACCAACACCTACATGCTGGCCGGCGAAAGCGATCCGGCAGAGATTATCGCGTCGGTGAAGCGCGGCATCTACTGTGCCAACCTTGGCGGCGGACAAGTGGACATCACCAGCGGCAAATTCGTGTTCTCCACCAGTGAGGCCTACCTCATTGAGGACGGCAAAATCACTGCGCCGGTCAAAGGCGCGACATTGATCGGCAACGGGCCGGAAGCCATGAGCAAAGTGTCAATGGTTGGCAACGATCTGTCGCTGGACAGTGGCGTGGGGACTTGCGGGAAGGATGGGCAGTCGGTGCCGGTGGGTGTCGGCCAGCCAACGCTGAAAATTGATGCGATCACTGTGGGTGGCACAGGGTCGTAAAGAGGATGGAGCTTCGGGTGAGTCGCGTGGCGACTCACCCGATTCGAAATTTAACGCAAACCGCGTTGAGTTTCGTCCAGCTCACGGATGTACTTGAAGATTTTACGGCTCGATGCCGGTGGCTTGTTGGTCGCCAATTCGTGCTGGGCCTGACGAATCAGGGAGCGCAATTGCTGACGATCAGCCTCCGGGTAGTCGAGCACGAACTTCTCCAGGACCGCATCGTCGCCGGCGATCAAGCGATCACGCCAGCGTTCCAGGCCATGGAAACGTTCGTTGTACTGCCGGGTGGAGGCATCGAGTTGATCGAGCAACATGAGAATGGCGTCAGTGTCCTGATCGCGCATCAGTTTGCCGATGAACATAAGGTGCCGTTTACGCGCGATATTCGCGGTGTGCTTGGGCGCATCGGCCAATGCCCGGCGCATAGCGTCGGTCAATGGCAGTTTTGCCAGCAAGTCAGGCTTGAGTGTTGTAAGGCGCTCGCCAAGGTCAACCAGAGCATGCAGCTCGCGTTTAACCTGAGATTTGCTTTTTTCTCCCGTATCGAGGGAGTCGTCGTAAGAATCAACCATGGTGGCCGTCCGCAAAGAAACGCCGCCATGATAACCAGTCGGGGGCCGCTTGTCCGGCCCGGTCGCTCGAAGGCCCTAGCCGAAAGCAGAATTTGAGTGGAGAACAGCATGAGTGCAGTTGAAAGCGTCGGCCCACAAGCGTTGCCGGCACTGCAGGAACAAGTCGAGCAGATCATCGCTGAAGCCAAGCGTCAGGGCGCCAGCGCCTGTGAAGTGGCGGTGTCTCTGGAGCAGGGCTTATCGACTTCAGTGCGTCAGCGCGAAGTTGAAACCGTCGAATTCAATCGTGACCAAGGCTTCGGCATCACCTTGTATGTTGGCCAGCGCAAGGGCTCGGCCAGCACGTCTGCCAGCGGCCCGGAAGCTATTCGCGAAACCGTTGCTGCCGCGTTGGCAATCGCCAAGCACACCTCCGAAGACGAAGCGTCAGGCTTGGCGGATGCCGCGCTGATGGCCAAGGACCTCAAGGATTTCGACCTCTTTCACCAGTGGGATATCACCCCGGAACAAGCCATTGAGCAGGCGTTGGCCTGTGAGGCGGCGGCATTTGCTGCCGACAGCCGGATCAAGAATGCCGACGGTACTACCCTGAGCACCCATCAGGGCTGTCGCGTGTACGGCAACAGTCACGGATTTATCGGCGGTTACGCGTCGACCCGGCACAGCTTGAGTTGCGTGATGATCGCCGAAGCCGACGGTCAGATGCAGCGCGATTACTGGTATGACGTCAGCCGCCAAGGCGAGTTGCTGGCCGACCCGGTCAGCATTGGCCAGCGTGCCGCGCAACGTGCAGCCAGCCGTTTGGGCGCGCGCCCGGTACCAACCTGCGAGGTGCCCGTATTATTTTCCGCAGAGCTGGCGGGTGGCTTGTTCGGCAGTTTTCTCTCGGCGGTGTCCGGTGGCAGTCTGTACCGCAAATCGTCGTTCCTCGAGGGAACGTTGGGCCAGAAGCTGTTCCCCGAATGGCTGACTATCGATGAGCGTCCGCACTTGATGCGTGCTATGGGCAGTTCTGCGTTCGACGGTGATGGCCTGGCGACATACGCCAAACCATTCGTCGAAAAAGGCGAGTTGGTGTCCTACATTCTCGGAACGTATTCCGGCCGCAAACTCGGCATGCCAAGCACCGCTAACGCTGGCGGCGTGCACAACCTGTTCGTTACCCATGGTGATGATGATCAGGCAGCCTTGCTGCGCAAGATGGGCCGTGGCCTGCTGGTAACCGAATTGATGGGCCATGGCCTGAACATGGTGACGGGTGATTACTCGCGTGGTGCGGCAGGTTTTTGGGTCGAGAATGGCGAAATTCAGTTCGCGGTCCAGGAAGTCACCATTGCCGGCAACATGCGTGACATGTTCAAGCAGATTGTCGCGGTAGGGAATGATTTAGAGCTGCGCAGCAACATCCGCACAGGCTCGGTGCTAATCGAGCGGATGACCGTGGCGGGTAGCTAAACTCGGCGGTTTCAAAAAGGCGCGACACCCTACAGGGTGGCGCGCCTTTTTTTTGGGCTTGCGCTGCACCCTTACAATAGGGTTGTTTTGGTTCTCATTATCATCTAATAATAAATCTCATTACCGAATGAGCCCGGATCATGAGTTCTGCCTTGCACGAGCAGCCTTACCTCGACAGCTGGCGCTGGATGAGTCGCCAGATCCGTTGCGCGATGGACCCCGACGAGCCGCGACTGATCGAACATTACCTTGCTGAAGGCCGATACCTGGCGTGTTGTACCGCGACTTCTCACTGGACCATCGCCGAAACGTCTTTTCGTTTGCTGCTCGACACCGCCGCCGACGTCGCGCTGCCATGGCACTGGCGAACCTTTTGCCTGGATCAGGCCTGGCGCCCATTGCGCGACCTTGAACGTCTCTCTCTTTGCAAATGCCGCCTCAAGCGCTGGCAAATCTACACCTGGCAACTGGCGACCTGCGAGTTGCAGCCCTCGATTCCCCTCATAGAACTGGTGCAAGGATTTTCTGATGAACAAGACTCGTATTGAGCGCGACAGCATGGGCGAGCTTCAAGTCCCGGTAGACGCCCTCTACGGCGCACAAACCCAGCGTGCGGTGGATAACTTCCCGATCAGCGGCAAGCCAATGCCGGTGCAGTTCATTCGTGCTCTGATTCTGGCCAAGGCCGCTGCTGCTCGAGCCAACGTGGAACTCAAGCAAATCAGCGAGGCACAAGGCAGCGCCATCGTCGACGCGGCGCAAGGCCTGTTGGAGGGTGATTTCATGCAGCACTTTCCGGTGGACATTTTCCAGACCGGTTCCGGCACCAGTTCCAATATGAATGCCAACGAAGTAATCGCTACGCTCGCCAGCCGTCTGCTCGGTGAGCCGGTTAACCCCAATGATCACGTCAATTGTGGGCAGAGCAGCAACGACATCATTCCCACCACGATTCATGTCAGCGCAGCGCTGGCGCTGCACGAACAACTGCTGCCCGCGTTGGTGGGACTGGTGCTGGTCATCGAGCGCAAAGCCCTGGACGTTCACCACCACGTCAAGACCGGGCGCACTCACCTGATGGACGCGATGCCAGTGCGTATGAGCCAGGTGCTCAATGGCTGGGCAGAGCAGCTCAAGGCCAACATCGGTCATTTACAGGACTTGCTTCCCAGCCTGCAGTCGCTGGCGCAGGGCGGTACAGCGGTGGGCACGGGGATCAATGCGCACCCTGAGTTCGCGGCGCGATTCAGCAAGCAACTCAGCAAGCTGACGCAGGTGCAATTCACCCCGGGCAAGGACCTGTTTGCGCTGATTGGTTCGCAAGACACCGCCGTCAGCGTGTCCGGCCAGTTGAAAGCCACGGCTGTGTCGCTGATGAAAATCGCCAACGACTTGCGCTGGATGAACTCCGGGCCGCTTGCCGGTCTCGGTGAAATCGAACTGGAAGCCCTGCAGCCGGGGTCTTCGATCATGCCCGGCAAGGTCAACCCGGTTATCCCGGAAGCCACCGCGATGGTCGCCGCCCAAGTGATTGGCAATGACACGGTGATCACTATTGCTGGTCAGTCGGGCAATTTCGAGCTCAACGTCATGTTGCCGATCATCGCCCAGAACCTGCTGAGCAGTATCGAGTTGCTGGCCAACTCCAGCCGCTTGCTGGGTGAAAAGGCAATCGGCAGCTTCAAGGTCAACGAAGCAAGATTGAAAGAAGCGCTGTCGCGCAATCCGATCCTGGTTACTGCACTCAACCCGATCATTGGTTACCAAAAAGCCGCCGAGATTGCCAAGAAGGCCTATCAGCAAGGGCTTCCGGTAATCGATGTGGCGCTGGAGCACACTGATCTGTCACGCAGCCAACTGGAAGAGTTACTCAACCCTGAGAAGCTCACGGCAGGCGGCGTGTAATTACCACTACCGCTTTGGAGGCTCACCATGGAGCACTGGAAACGCACGATCGAAAGAGCAAATCGCTGTTTCATGCTGGGCGAACTGGTCGATGCCCGCGAGGCTTACTTGCAGGCATTGGCCTTGGCCCAAGTGTTGTTCGAGCGCTGGGCGGACGCCGACGAAGCGGTGGCGGCCTGTGTGATTTCTCATCACAACCTCGCAGACCTTCATCTTCGCCTGAACCAGCCGGAGGAGAGCGCCGAGTACTTGTGCGCAATCCACCAACGGCTGTTGCAAACCATGCAGGACCAGCGACTTGCCCCGGCGCTCCGTGAAGCGGCGCTGCGCCAGAGCAGCAAAACCTACGTCGAATTACTTAATTTCATCAGCGAACACGGTGAATATCCGCGTACGCATCGTTTGTTGCACATCGATGCCGCGGCACCTGCGCACCTACATCATGGAGTCCATTGAAATGGCTTTTACCCTTCCAGCCTTGCCTTACGCCTACGATGCTCTGGAGCCGCACATTGATGCGCAGACCATGGAAATCCACTACACCAAGCATCATCAGACCTACATCAACAACCTGAATGCTGCGGTTGAAGGCACCGAGTTTGCCGACTGGCCAGTAGAAAAACTGGTGGCTGCGGTGCAGCAATTGCCGGAGAAACTACGCGCCGCGGTAATCAATCAGGGAGGCGGTCACGCTAACCATTCCTTGTTTTGGGACGTGATGACACCGCAGGGTGGAGGCGAACCCGAGGGCGCGCTGGCCAAGGCTATCGATGAGCAATTAGGCGGGATGGCCAGTTTCAAGGATGCGTTCACCAAAGCGGCGCTCACCCGCTTCGGCAGCGGTTGGGCCTGGTTGAGCGTTACCCCGCAAAAGACCCTGGTCGTGGAAAGCAGTGGCAATCAGGACAGTCCATTGATGAGCGGTAACACGCCAATACTTGGTCTTGATGTGTGGGAGCACGCTTATTACTTGCAATACCAGAACCGCCGGCCCGAATACATCAACGCTTTTTACAACGTGATCAATTGGCCCCAAGTTGCTGCGCGTTATCAGGCTGCACAGGCTTAAGTCCTCTTTTGAAAAAACAGGGCTGACTATGGGCGCTGAAACATTGGCGATCGGAGGCGGGCGGATGTTTCGTTACGCCTTGGGATCGCTGTTATTGCTTGCGGGTATGACCTTGCTGGTTGCCCAAGGGTTGGCTTGGCTCGACCTTGATCCAAAACTGCTGCGTGCGCTTCAAGGCGGATCTATCTGCGCGTTGGGCACTGCCTTGGGCGCGGTGCCGGTGTTGGTGATTCGACGCATGCCGCAGGCCGTCAGCGATACGCTGCTCGGTTTTGGCGCGGGCGTGATGCTCGCGGCGACGGCGTTCTCGTTGATTGTTCCAGGTATTAGCGCAGCGCAAAGCCTGGGGATGAATTCATGGGCGGCCAGCGGTCTGATCAGCTTTGGCATTATGCTCGGAGCATTCGGGCTTTACCTGGTAGACCGAAAGGTTTCCGGGGCTGGCCCGCAAACGTTGGTCAGCACATCAGATAGGCCGGTAATCCCTTCGCGGATCTGGTTATTCGTTTTCGCAATCATTGCGCACAACATCCCTGAAGGCATGGCTGTAGGCGTATCGGCTGGCGGTGGCATGCCGGATGCCGATAGCTTGGCAATGGGCATCGCCTTGCAAGACGTGCCGGAAGGGCTGGTGATTGCACTGGTGTTGGCGGGAGCAGGAATGTCGCGGGTCAAGGCGTTCCTGATTGGCGCTGCTTCGGGTTTGGTCGAGCCGGTCTTCGCGCTACTGTGCGCGTGGCTGGTGGGCCTGGCCGAGTTACTGCTGCCACTGGGATTGGCATTGGCAGCCGGCGCCATGCTGCTGGTGGTCACTCATGAAGTGATTCCCGAATCGCGACGCAATGGTCACGATAAACTGGCCAGCCTTGGCCTGCTGATCGGGTTTTGCGTGATGATGGTGATGGATACAGCGCTCGCCTAGGCGAGCGTTATTCGCCTTCGTCGAAAAAGTTGTTGATCAATTTCACCAGCGCATCCAGTGCTTCCTGTTCCTGCTCGCCTTCCGTACTCAGGTGGATTTTGGTGCCTTTGCCGGCCGCCAACATCATCATGGCCATGATGCTTTTACCGTCGACCATGGATTCTGGAGTGCGCCCGGCGCGGATCTGGCAAGGGAACTGCCCGGCAACGCCAACAAATTTTGCAGATGCGCGGGCATGCAAGCCCAGTTTATTGATGATTTCGATTTCCAGAGCAGGCATCGCGATGTGAATCCTTTAGCTGAGGTCGCGGTGGCGGACCTGGACGTTCTTCAGGGACTGTTGCAGGGTCTGACCCAAGCGTTCGGTTAGGTAGACAGAGCGGTGATGGCCGCCGGTGCAGCCGATGGCAATGGTGACATAAGCACGATTACTCGCGGCGAACCTCGGCAACCACTTGAGCAAATAAGTAGAGATGTCCTGGAACATCTCTTCGACATCCGGTTGCGCCGCCAGATAATCGGCCACTGGCTTGTCGAGCCCGGACTGCTCACGCAACTCCGGCTTCCAATAAGGATTGGGCAGGCAGCGCACATCGAACACCAGATCGGCGTCCACTGGCATGCCGCGCTTGAACCCGAAAGACTCCACCAGGAACGCAGTGCCGGGCTCCGGCTGGTTCAGCAGGCGCAACTTGATGGTATCGCGAAGCTGATACAGGTTCAGGTTGGTGGTGTTGACCTTGAGATCAGCCAGGTCGGCAATCGGCCCGAGCAGGTTGGTTTCATCTTGGATCGCTTCAGCGAGCGAGCGGTTGGCACTGCTCAGCGGGTGACGGCGACGGGTTTCGGAAAACCTTTTGAGCAAGGTCTCCTCGTCGGCATCCAGGTACAGCACATCGCATTGGATGTGCCGGCTACGGACTTCTTCCAGTAGTTCCGGGAACCGCGAGAGGTGACTTGGCAAATTTCGGGCGTCGATCGAAACGGCCACCAGCGGTTGCGCCAACTCGGTATGAATCAGCGCGCGCTCTGCCAGTTCCGGCAACAGCCCGGCAGGCAAGTTATCAATGCAGTAGTAGCCGTTGTCCTCGAGAACATCGAGCGCTGTGCTTTTACCTGAGCCGGAGCGGCCGCTAACGATGATCAAGCGCATGTTTACTGACCGTTTTGCTCGCTCAGGACAACCTGATACAAGGCTTCATTGCTCGGGGCGCTGCGCAGTTTTTCGCGCACTTCCTTGCGGTCGAGCATGCTGGCTATTTGGCGCAGTAATTCCAGGTGCGCGTCGGTGGCTGCTTGCGGGACCAGCAGAACGAACAGCAGGTCAACCGGAGCGCCGTCGATCGCGTCGAAATCAATAGGCGCGTCAAGGTGCATCAGCGCACTGATCGGCGCGGTGCAGCCCTTGAGGCGGCAGTGGGGAATAGCGATGCCGTTGCCAAAACCGGTGGAACCCAGTTTTTCACGAGCAATCAATGCCTCGAAGACATCTTGCATCTCCAGATCCGGAACTTCCCGGGCTATCAGGTTGGCAATTTGTTCGAGGGCTTTCTTTTTACTGCCGCCCGGCACGTTCACGAGAGAACGGCCGGGGGTCAGGATGCTTTCAAGTCGGATCATGGGTTGGGAGTGTTAACGACCGGTTGCGCCCTGAAGCTGGCGCTGGGTCTTTTCCTTATGCTTTAGGAGTTGGCGATCCAGTTTGTCAGTGAGCAGGTCGATTGCAGCATACATGTCGTCATGTTCTGCGTTGGCGACCACCTCACCACCGGGTATATGCAGTGTGGCTTCGATTTTCTGCTTTAGCTTTTCGACAGTCATCGTGACTTGCACGTTGGTGATTTTGTCGAAATGCCCCGCGATCTTTTTGAGTTTTGCCTCAACATACTCGCGCAGGGGGGGAGTCACTTCCAGTTGGTGTCCACTGATGTTGACTTGCATACAGCTTCTCCTTCGTTGCCAGTGCATAAAGCGGCAGGCTGGAGTGCCTGCCACTGGAACGCTGTAGCGTGGCTCGTTACATCAACCGCTTGCGTTCGCTCGAAGGCGCGATCCCGAGGGATTCGCGGTACTTGGCGACGGTGCGGCGAGCCACCTGAATGCCTTGTGCCTCCAGTAAACCAGCGATCTTGCTGTCACTCAACGGCTTTTTCTGATTTTCCGCGGCGACCAGTTTTTTGATGATCGCGCGGATCGCCGTGGACGAGCATTCACCGCCTTCGGAGGTGCTCACATGACTGGAGAAAAAGTATTTCAGTTCATAAATACCGCGCGGGGTATGCATGAATTTTTGCGTGGTCACCCGTGAAATCGTCGATTCGTGCATGCCTACCGCTTCGGCGATGTCGTGCAGCACCAGCGGCTTCATCGCCTCGTCGCCATATTCGAGGAATCCGCGCTGATGTTCGACGATCTGGGTGGCAACTTTCATCAGGGTTTCGTTGCGGCTTTGCAGGCTCTTGATGAACCACCGGGCCTCTTGCAACTGATTACGCATGAACGTGTTGTCGGCACTGGTATCGGCGCGGCGAACAAAACCTGCGTATTGAGCGTTGACGCGCAGTCGCGGCACCGACTCCTGATTCAGCTCGACCAGCCAGCGCTCGTTGTCTTTGCGCACGATGACATCGGGCACAACGTACTCGGCTTCACTGGACTCGATCTGTGAGCCCGGGCGCGGATTCAGGCTCTGCACCAGCTCGATCACCTGGCGCAGCTCATCTTCCTTGAGCTTCATGCGACGCATCAGTTGGCTGTAATCACGGCTGCCCAACAAGTCGATGTAATCGCTGACCAGGCGTTTGGCTTCCGCCAGCCACGGCGTCTTGGCCGGTAACTGACGCAATTGCAGCAACAGGCATTCACCCAGGTTGCGCGCGCCGATGCCGGCAGGCTCGAATTGCTGGATGCGGTGCAGGACGGCTTCGATTTCGTCCAGCTCGATGTCCAGTTCCGGGTCGAAGGCCTCGAGAATTTCCTCGAGTGTTTCGTCCAGGTAGCCTTGATTGTTGATGCAGTCGATCAGTGTCACGGCAATCAGACGATCGGTGTCGGACATCGGCGCCAGGTTCAGTTGCCACAGCAAGTGGCTTTGCAGGCTTTCGCCGGCCGATGTGCGGGTGGTGAAGTCCCACTCGTCGTCATCGTTGCTGGGCAGGCTGCTGGCACTGGTCTGGTACACGTCTTCCCACGCGGTGTCGACAGGCAGTTCGTTGGGGATGCGTTCGTTCCAGTCGCCTTCCTCAAGGTTATCAACCGTCGGGGCGGTTTCCTGGTAGGAGGGTTCCGAAACATCAGTGTTGGGTTGCTGTTCGGCTTTATCGGCCAAAGGGTCGGCGTTATCGAAGTCGTCGCCTTCTTCCTGGCGTTCGAGCATCGGATTTGACTCCAGCGCCTCCTGGATTTCCTGTTGCAGGTCCAGGGTCGACAATTGGAGCAGGCGGATGGCCTGTTGCAGCTGAGGTGTCATCGTCAGCTGCTGGCCCATTCTCAAGACTAGCGATGGTTTCATGGCAGGGGCTTAACACCTTATTCGCCGGCGCACATGCGCCATCCACTACAGGGCGCCGAGGCGCCAAACTTAAGCAAATTATATGCCTGAAACTGAAGTGTTTGCCTAGAGCGCTGTAACAATAAAAACTTATTGATTTTTATTGAGAACCAAGCGCTCGGTCGACTAGCCAGACACCTCGACGCTTACAGGCGGAACTCATGGCCCAGGTACACTTCCTTGACCAGATCGTTGGCCAGGATAGTCGCTGAGTCACCTTCGGCGATCAGCTGTCCATCGTTGACGATGTAGGCGGTTTCGCAGATATCCAGGGTTTCACGGACGTTGTGGTCGGTGATCAGCACGCCGATGCCCTTGGCCTTCAGGTGGTAAATGATCTGCTTGATGTCGCCTACCGAAATCGGGTCCACGCCGGCGAAAGGTTCGTCGAGCAGGATGAATTTCGGATTGGTCGCCAAAGCGCGAGCGATTTCTACCCGGCGGCGTTCACCACCTGACAAGCTCATGCCAAGGTTGTCGCGGATGTGGCTGATGTGGAATTCCTGCAGCAAGCTTTCCAGCTCTTTGCGGCGACCAGCCTTGTCGAGTTCCTTGCGGGTCTCGAGGATGGCCATGATGTTGTCGGCCACCGACAGTTTGCGGAAGATCGACGCTTCTTGCGGAAGATAGCCGATACCGGCCTTTGCACGACCGTGCATTGGCTGGTGGCTGACGTCCAGATCGTCGATCAAAACGCGGCCCTGATCGGCCTGCACCAAGCCGACGATCATGTAGAAACAGGTGGTTTTGCCGGCGCCGTTAGGCCCCAGCAAGCCAACGATCTGACCGCTGTCGATAGACAGGCTTACGTCGCGCACGACCTGACGGCTTTTATAGGCCTTGGCCAGATGCTGAGCTTTCAAAGTCGCCATTACTGGGCCTTCTGCTTCGGCGGGATCACCATGTCGATCCGTTGGCGCGGCGTGGTGATTGGCGTGCCGTTGGCACGGCCAGCGGTAGCAACTTGTTTCACCGTGTCGTAGACGATTTTCTCGCCTTCAGTGGTGCTTCCGTCGTCACTGATCACTTTGGCTTGGTCGATCAACACGATGCGGTTTTGCTGAGCATGGTACTGAACAGTCTTGCCGTAGCCTTTTACCGGCTGCGGGGAGTCGGCCTTCTGCTTCTGTTCGAAGTAAGCCAGATTGCCCACGGAGGTCACAACGTCGATGTCGCCAGCTGGGGTGCGAGTGATGGTGACGGTGTTGCCGGTAACCTTCATCGAGCCCTGGGTGATAATCACGTCGCCTTTATAGGTGGCGATGCCTTGCTTGTCGTCTAGCTGGGCGTCGTCGGCCTGAATGCGGATCGGTTGCTGGCTATCGGTCGGCAGGGCCCAGGCGCTCGCGCTTCCCAGTGCTGCGCCCAGACTGAGCAAAATAGGGAGAGTTTTAACGAGCCTCATACTGTCCTCTTACGTTCGATAGCAGGTGTATCCTGCTTTCTTTCAAATACGCTTTCATTCCCTTGCCAGTCGACACACCACCAGCACCGTCGATTCTAACGGGTTGCTCGGTCTGCGCATATTGCTGCTGCGGGAAGACTGTCATGCGAGTACTGGTAATAATCATCTCGCGGTTCTTTTCATCTGTGCGTGCGATACGTACTTGGTCGATCAGTTCTACCTGAGTGCCGTCCGGATTCACCTCGCCACGCAAACTGGTGACATGCCAAGGGTACTCGGTGCCGCGGTACATGTTCAGGTCCGGGTTAGTCAGCAGCGACACATCGCTCGCCTTGAGGTGCTCGACCTTGTCGGACGTCAAGTCGTACTGCAGTCCGCCATCAGGCAGGAACTGCATGCTGTGTGCGTTGGTGGCGTAATAGTCGATCGCGGTTTCATCGACTTTTGCCACTGGCTTGTCGAGGAAGCGTTCAGGGCTGATATTCCAGTAGCCGACTGCCGCGAATATCGCAGCGATGCAACCGAAAAGCAGGAATCTGCGAAACTTTTTGCTCAGCATAATAGGCTCACAGGTACGCGGCGTTGGCCGCATCGAGGCGGCCCTGGGCGCGCAGGATCAATTCACAAAATTCGCGAGCAGCACCTTCGCCACCACGGGCCAGGGTAATGCCGTGGGCGTGTTCGCGCACAAAACTGGCGGCATTGGCCACTGCCATACCCAGCCCGACGCGGCGAATCACCGGCAGGTCCGGCAAGTCGTCACCCAGGTAGGCGACTTGTTCATAGCTTAGGTTGAGTTGGCCAAGAAGCTCGTCGAGCACCACCAGTTTGTCTTCACGACCCTGGTACAGGTGTGGAATGCCGAGGTTCTTCGCTCGCCGCTCGACGACCGGGGTCTTGCGGCCGCTGATGATAGCGGTCTGCACGCCGGCTGCCATCAACATCTTGATGCCTTGACCGTCGAGGGTGCTGAACGTCTTGAATTCGCTGCCGTCTTCCAGGAAGTACAGGCGCCCGTCGGTAAGAACGCCATCGACGTCGAATACCGCCAGCTTGATGTTTTTGCCGCGTTGCAGCAGATCGTTGCTCATCACATTACTCCTGCGCGCAGTAGATCGGACAGGTTGAAGGCGCCGATCGGGCGATCTTCCTTGTCCACTACCACTAACGCGTTGATTCGGTGATCTTCCATGATTTTCAGTGCTTCAGCTGCCAGCATGTCGGCTCGGGCGGTCTTGCCGTGAACGGTCATGACCTCGTCGATGGTGGCGTGATGAATGTCGATGGTGCGATCCAGGGTGCGGCGCAAATCGCCGTCGGTGAAGATCCCGGCGAGCTTGCCATCCGGTTCTACAATCGCTGTCATGCCCAGGCCCTTACGGGTCATTTCCATCAGGGCATCTTTAAGCAGTGTGCCGCGTTGCACTTGCGGCAGCTCTTGTCCGGAGTGCATCACGGTTTCCACTTTAAGTAGCAGGCGTCGGCCAAGGGCGCCACCCGGGTGTGAAAAGGCGAAATCTTCTGCAGTGAAACCGCGAGCTTCCAGCAGTGCAACCGCCATGGCGTCGCCCATTACCAGGGCGGCGGTGGTCGATGAGGTTGGCGCCAGGTTCAACGGGCAAGCTTCGTGCTCGACGTGCACGTTAAGGTTGACCTCTGCCGCTTTTGCCAGCGGCGAATGAGGGTTGCCGGTCATGCTGATCAGTTGAATGCCCAGGCGCTTTATCAGCGGCAGCAGGGTGATGATTTCATTGGTAGAGCCAGAATTCGACAGCGCCAGGATGACATCGTCACGAGTGATCATGCCCATGTCACCGTGGCTGGCCTCGGCTGGGTGCACGAAGAACGCCGTGGTGCCGGTGCTGGCCAGGGTGGCAGCAATCTTGTTGCCGATATGCCCCGATTTGCCCATGCCGACCACAACCACGCGGCCTTTACTGGCCAGAATCATCTCGCAAGCGCGTACGAAATCTGCGTCGATATGGGGTAGCAAGCCTTGTACGGCTTCCAGTTCGAGGCGGATGGTGCGTTGTGCAGACTGAATCAGGTCGCTGGATTGGCTCATGTCAGAAATCGTATAGCCTGATGAAAAGGCGGCGATTATAGCGGTAATGATCAAAACCCTCACGCAAGTTCGTCGCGCATTGTCATTCCTTGTTACTTAAACGCTCTAAATGAGGCATTTAGTCTGTCATGTTGCTGAACATGGCCCGGCTTGGGCCTTTGGTGCTTCGCCTGTGCAGTGATATAGTTCGCCGCCAGTTCGGCCTGCCCCGGGAGGTATGTGCTTTCGTTAGAAAGACAGGCGTCCGAGTGAGAGGCTGCATCGCAAGGAGTTTAGATGAGTGCCGATAACGCCTACGCGGTCGAGCTGAAGGGACTGTCCTTCAAGCGCGGTGCGCGCAGCATTTTCAATAACGTCGATATCCGTATCCCGCGCGGCAAGGTCACCGGCATCATGGGGCCTTCCGGGTGTGGCAAGACCACGCTATTACGGCTGATGGGCGCACAGTTGCGGCCGTCCGGCGGTGAAGTCTGGGTCAACGGTCAGAACCTGCCGAAACTGTCGCGCAGCGATCTGTTCGATGCGCGCAAGCACATGGGTGTGCTGTTCCAGAGTGGAGCGCTGTTTACTGATCTCGATGTATTCGAGAACGTCGCCTTTCCTCTACGGGTTCATACCCAGCTACCGGAAGAAATGATCCGTGACATTGTCCTGCTCAAATTGCAGGCGGTAGGTTTGCGCGGTGCCATCGACCTGATGCCTGACGAATTGTCCGGTGGCATGAAGCGTCGTGTCGCGCTGGCACGGGCCATTGCACTCGACCCGCAAATTCTCATGTATGACGAGCCCTTTGTGGGCCAGGACCCGATCGCCATGGGCGTATTGGTGCGCCTCATCCGCTTGCTCAACGACGCGCTGGGGATCACCAGTATCGTGGTGTCCCACGATCTGGCAGAGACCGCGAGCATTGCCGATTACATTTATGTAGTGGGCGACGGACAGGTTTTGGGGCAGGGTACTCCGGACGAATTGATGAATTCGGACGAACCCCGCATTCGCCAGTTCATGACAGGCGACCCCGACGGTCCGGTTGCGTACCACTTTCCAGCGACGGATTACCGCGCAGATCTTCTGGGGAAGCGTTGATGCGCAAAACTTCATTAATAGAGAGAGTGCGCGGGTTCGGCCAGTCGGCCATCGATGCCGTCGCGGTCTTCGGTCGTGCGACGTTGTTCCTGTTTCACGCTTTGCTCGGCCGTGGCGGCATTGGCGGCGGCTTCGGCTTGCTGATCAAGCAGCTGCATTCGGTGGGCGTCATGTCTCTGGTGATCATTGTGGTCTCCGGAGTATTTATTGGCATGGTGTTGGCACTGCAAGGTTTCAACATTCTCTCCAGCTACGGTTCCGAGCAGGCAGTGGGGCAGATGGTTGCCCTGACGTTGCTACGTGAACTGGGCCCGGTGGTCACCGCTTTGCTGTTTGCCGGTCGAGCAGGCTCTGCCCTGACAGCTGAAATCGGCAACATGAAGTCCACCGAGCAGTTGTCCAGTCTGGAAATGATTGGTGTCGACCCGCTCAAATACATTATTGCCCCGCGCCTGTGGGCCGGCTTCATTTCCCTGCCGGTGCTGGCGATGATTTTCAGCGTGGTGGGTATTTGGGGTGGCTCGTGGGTGGCCGTCGATTGGCTGGGAGTCTATGACGGCTCTTACTGGTCGAACATGCAGAACAGCGTGACGTTCACCGACGATGTGCTTAACGGCATCATCAAAAGTATCGTCTTTGCTTTTGTCGTGACCTGGATCGCCGTATTCCAAGGCTATGATTGCGAGCCCACATCCGAGGGGATCAGTCGTGCCACTACCAAGACCGTTGTATATGCCTCGTTGGCAGTACTCGGGCTGGACTTTATTCTGACCGCCTTGATGTTTGGAGATTTCTGATGCAAAACCGCACCCTGGAAATCGGTGTCGGCCTTTTCTTGCTGGCTGGCATCCTGGCTTTGCTGTTGCTTGCGTTGCGGGTCAGTGGCCTGTCTCCGAGCGCAACGACCGACTCGTATAAACTTTATGCATACTTCGACAATATTGCCGGTTTGACGGTCAGAGCGAAGGTGACCATGGCCGGTGTGACCATCGGCAAGGTCACAGCAATCGATCTGGATCGCGACACCTTCACTGGCCGGGTGACGATGCAACTGGAAAAACGCGTAGATAATCTGCCGACCGACTCCACTGCATCTATCCTCACGGCTGGCCTGTTGGGCGAGAAATACATCGGTATCAGCGTGGGCGGCGAAGAAGCCTTGCTCAAGGACGGTGGAACTATCCACGACACTCAGTCGTCACTGGTACTGGAAGACCTGATCGGTAAATTCCTGCTCAATACCGTTAGCAAAGACGCCAAATGAGGAGCTTTTGAATGATCTCTACCTTGCGACGTGGCCTGTTGGTATTGCTCGCGGCCCTGCCGTTGATGGCCAACGCCGTGGCGGCGCCCTCTGCGCATGATCTGGTACAGGACACCACCAACCGGTTGCTGGCCGATCTGGCCGCCAACAAAGAGAAGTACAAACAGGATCCAACTGACTTCTACACCGCGCTGAACAACATCGTTGGCCCAGTTGTGGATGCCGAAGGTATTTCCAAAAGCATCATGACGGTCAAGTATTCGCGCAAGGCAACGCCCGCGCAGATGCAGACTTTCCAGGAGAACTTCAAAAAGGGCTTGTTCCAGTTTTATGGCAATGCCTTGCTGGAGTACAACAATCAGGGCATCACTGTTGATCCGGCCAAGGATGAGTCGGGCGACCGTACCAGCGTTGGCATGACGGTAAAAGGCAGCAATGGTGCTGTTTACCCAGTGCAGTACACGCTTGAGAAGATCAATGGCGAGTGGAAACTGCGCAACGTGATCATCAACGGCATCAACATTGGCAAGCTGTTCCGTGATCAGTTCGCCGATGCGATGCAGCGCAATGGCAACAATCTGGACAAGACCATCAATGGTTGGGCCGGTGAAGTCGCCAAAGCCAAGGAAGCTACCGAGAAGCAAACCCAATGAGTGAGTCTGCCGTTCGCATGAGCGAATCCGGCGAGCTGCTGCTCAGCGGTGTGCTCGATTACCGCAGCGGTCCTGATTTGCGCAAGCAAGGCCAGGCGCTGATCAAGTCCAGCACAGCCGCAGCCTTAGTAGTTGATTGCTCGGCGGTTGTTAAATCCAGCAGCGTCGGTTTGTCGCTGTTGTTGTGCTTCATGCGTGATGCTCAAGCGGTCGGCAAGCCGTTGAGCATCCGTGCGATGCCAGAAGATATGCGCGAAATCGCTCAGGTCAGCGAACTGACCGAGCTTTTGGCGCACCCCTAACGGCATCTACGAAGAAGCCCCCCGTCCGAGTCCTGTGAATGCGGGGTTCGCAGGCGCGGGGCTTTTTTGTATGATGTCCGACCCGCGCGCACAGGGCGCCGATTGAGGTTGAGCATGCAGGCCTACGAAGTTAAGAGCTTCCTTGAAGGAAAGCTGCCTGGAACTCAGGTAGAAGTTGAAGGCGAAGGCTGCAACTTCCAGCTGAACGTGATTAGCGATGAACTGGCGGCTTTGAGCCCGGTGAAGCGTCAACAGCAGGTCTATGCCCATTTGAACCCGTGGATCACCGATGGCAGCATTCACGCGGTCACTATGAAATTTTTCAGCAGCGCGGCCTGGGCCGAGCGCACCTGAGCCCAAGGGCGTCGAGATTCTTATGGATAAATTGATTATTACCGGCGGCGTTCGTCTTGATGGCGAAATCCGCATCTCCGGGGCAAAGAACTCCGCCCTGCCGATTCTGGCTGCAACCTTGCTGTGCGATGGCCCGGTAACCGTTGCCAACCTGCCGCACCTGCACGACATCACCACCATGATCGAGCTGTTCGGTCGCATGGGTATCGAGCCGGTGATCGACGAGAAACTCAGCGTCGAAATCGACCCGCGCACCATCAAGACCCTGATCGCCCCGTACGAACTGGTTAAAACCATGCGTGCGTCGATCTTGGTATTGGGTCCGATGGTTGCCCGTTTTGGTGAAGCCGAAGTTGCACTGCCTGGCGGTTGCGCCATCGGTTCGCGTCCGGTTGACCTGCACATCCGTGGCCTTGAGGCCATGGGCGCAGTCATCGACGTCGAAGGCGGCTACATCAAGGCCAAGGCGCCTGAAGGTGGTTTGCGCGGTGCGCACTTCTTCTTCGACACCGTCAGCGTGACCGGCACCGAAAACATCATGATGGCTGCCGCTTTGGCTAAAGGTCGCAGCGTTCTGCAAAACGCCGCTCGCGAACCTGAAGTCATCGACCTGGCAAACTTCCTGATTGCCATGGGCGCCAAAATTACCGGCGCTGGCACCGACACCATCACCATTGAAGGTGTTGAGCGTCTGCACCCGGCTACCTACAAAGTGATGCCAGACCGTATCGAAACCGGTACTTACCTGGTGGCAGCGGCGGTGACCGGTGGTCGTGTGAAGGTCAAGGACACCGACCCAACCATTCTCGAAGCCGTACTCGAAAAACTCCGCGAAGCCGGTGCTGAAATCACCTGCGGCGAAGACTGGATCGAGCTGAACATGCACGGCAAGCGGCCAAAAGCCGTCAACGTGCGAACGGCTCCGTACCCGGCGTTCCCGACCGACATGCAAGCGCAGTTCATTTCCCTCAACGCCATTGCCGAAGGCACAGGCGCTGTGATCGAGACGATCTTCGAAAACCGCTTCATGCACGTTTACGAACTGCACCGCATGGGCGCCAAAATCCAGGTCGAAGGCAACACTGCCATCGTGACGGGTACCGAGAAGCTCAAAGGCGCGCCGGTCATGGCGACGGACCTGCGTGCTTCGGCCAGCCTGGTGATTTCGGCGTTGATCGCCGAAGGCGATACCCTGATCGACCGCATCTACCACATCGACCGTGGTTATGAGTGCATCGAAGAGAAGCTGCAGATGCTCGGCGCCAAGATCCGCCGCGTACCAGGCTAGTTTCTGCTGCAATTGTGGCGAGGGAGCTTACTCCCGTTGGACTGCGCAGCAGTCCCGCTGTTGGGGCCGCTTCGCGACCCAGCGGGAGCAAGCTCCCTCGCCACAGTTTGCTGTTCACTGATTTGCTTCATCGAGGCTGTGATGGCCTCGATGTGTGTCCGGCGCCGTTTGCGACCGGGCATGAGTACCTTGATAAGGACTGACGTTTCCCATGTTGACCATCGCACTGTCCAAGGGCCGCATCCTTGACGACACCCTGCCGCTTCTGGCTGAAGCGGGCATCGTGCCGACTGAGAATCCGGACAAGAGCCGCAAGCTGATCATCCCCACGACCCAAGCCGATGTGCGCCTGCTGATCGTGCGCGCCACCGATGTGCCGACTTACGTCGAGCATGGTGCTGCCGACCTGGGCGTCGCGGGTAAAGATGTGCTGATGGAATACGGCGGCCAAGGCTTGTACGAGCCGCTGGACCTGCGAATTGCCCTGTGCAAGCTGATGACTGCTGGCCGTGTCGGCGATGTCGAGCCCAAGGGACGGTTGCGCGTGGCCACCAAGTTCGTCAACGTAGCCAAGCGTTATTACGCCGAGCAAGGTCGCCAAGTCGACATCATTAAACTGTACGGCTCGATGGAGCTGGCACCGCTGATCGGTCTTGCAGACAAGATCATCGACGTCGTCGACACCGGTAACACTTTGCGCGCCAATGGCCTGGAACCCCAGGATTTCATTGCCGACATCAGCTCCCGCCTGATCGTCAACAAAGCGTCGATGAAAATGCAGCACGCTCGTATCCAGGCGTTGATCGACACCCTGCGCAAGGCAGTGGAGTCTCGACACCGCGGCTGATTTACCCGCGCGACGTTAAGTCGCGCCCGTCTATCCGCCTCATAGCCAGAATTCTCAGGTGCCCAAGCGGATCGATCGGTAGCATCGGGCGCCTGAGTTTTTGCCATTCCTATGAGGCTCTCGCTATGACCGCACCGACTGCAATTCGCCGACTCAACGCTGCTGACCCGGATTTTGCACATCATCTGGATCATCTGCTGAGCTGGGAAAGTGTGTCTGACGACTCGGTCAATCAGCGGGTGCTGAACATCATCAAAGCCGTACGCGAGCGCGGCGATGCGGCGCTGGTAGAGTTCACCCAGAAGTTTGACGGCCTGCAAGTCGCCTCGATGGCCGACCTGATTCTGCCGCGCGAACGTCTGGAACTGGCGCTGACCCGGATCACCGTGCCCCAGCGCGAAGCCCTGGAAAAAGCCGCGACCCGCGTGCGCAGCTACCACGAAAAACAGAAACAGGATTCCTGGAGCTACACCGAAGCCGACGGCACGGTGCTGGGCCAGAAGGTCACGCCACTGGATCGCGCTGGCCTATATGTGCCGGGGGGTAAAGCATCGTATCCGTCGTCGGTGCTGATGAACGCGATTCCAGCCAAAGTGGCGGGCGTGACTGAAGTGGTGATGGTGGTGCCAACGCCACGTGGTGAAATCAACGAACTGGTGCTGGCCGCTGCTTGTATTGCAGGCGTCGATCGGGTGTTTACCATCGGCGGCGCACAAGCCGTTGCTGCGCTGGCCTACGGTACCGAAAGCGTGCCGAAAGTCGATAAAGTGGTTGGCCCGGGTAACATCTATGTCGCCACCGCCAAGCGCCACGTGTTTGGTCAGGTCGGCATCGACATGATCGCCGGCCCTTCAGAAATTCTGGTGGTGTGCGACGGCCTGACCGATCCGGACTGGATCGCCATGGACCTGTTTTCCCAGGCCGAACACGACGAAGATGCGCAGGCGATTCTGGTCAGCCCCGACGCCGAGTTCCTCGACAAAGTGGCTGCGAGCATCAACAAATTGATGCCGACCATGGAGCGCGCGGACATTATCGAAACCTCGATCAATGGCCGTGGTGCGTTGATCAAAGTACGCGACATGGAACAAGCCATCGAAGTCGCCAACCGTATTGCGCCGGAGCACCTGGAGTTGTCGGTCGCCGATCCGCAAGCCTGGCTGCCGCATATTCGCCACGCTGGGGCAATTTTCATGGGCCGTCACACTTCAGAAGCCTTGGGCGATTATTGCGCAGGTCCGAACCATGTATTGCCGACCTCCGGCACTGCGCGTTTCTCCTCGCCGCTGGGCGTGTATGACTTCCAGAAACGCTCCTCGATCATCTTCTGCTCCGAGCAGGGTGCGTCGCAATTGGGCAAAACTGCTTCCGTGCTGGCCCGTGGCGAGTCGTTGACTGCCCACGCCCGTAGCGCCGAATACCGCATCATTGACGACGAACAGGGGAAATAATAATGAGTAAATTCTGGAGCCCCTTCGTCAAGAGCCTGGTGCCTTATGTGCCGGGTGAACAACCGAAGCTGACGAAATTGGTGAAGCTCAACACCAACGAAAATCCGTACGGCCCATCGCCGAAAGCATTGGCGGCGATGCAAGCCGAGCTGAATGACAACCTGCGTCTGTACCCGGATCCGAACAGCGATGTGCTCAAACAAGCCGTCGCCCGGTATTACGGCGTACAGGGCAATCAGGTGTTCCTCGGCAATGGGTCAGATGAAGTCCTGGCGCACATTTTTCACGGTTTGCTGCAGCACGATAAACCGCTGCTGTTTCCGGACATCAGTTACAGCTTCTATCCGGTTTACTGCGGGTTGTATGGCATTACGTTCGATGCGGTGCCGCTGGATGAGCAGTTCCAGATTGATCCGGCCGATTACGCCAAGCCGAATGGCGGCATTATTTTCCCTAACCCGAACGCTCCTACCGGTTGCCTGTTGGCGCTGGATGCCGTTGAGCAAATTCTCAAGGGCAGCCCGGACTCGGTCGTAGTGGTGGATGAGGCTTACATCGACTTCGGCGGTCAGACAGCCATTAGCCTGGTAGACCGTTATCCGAATTTGCTGGTGACTCAGACCCTGTCCAAATCCCGTTCGCTGGCTGGTTTGCGAGTGGGTTTTGCGGTCGGCCATCCGGAGCTGATTGAAGCGCTGGAGCGAATCAAAAACAGCTTCAACTCCTATCCGCTGGATCGCATGGCCAATGTCGGCGCCGCTGCCGCGTTCGATGATCGCGAGTATTTCGACAAGACCTGTCGATTGGTGATCGAGAACCGCGACAACGTGGTTGGGCAGCTCCAGGCCAAGGGCTTTGAAGTGTTGCCGTCGGCGGCGAACTTCATCTTTGCTCGCCACCCCCAGCACGATGCGGCAGGCCTGGCGGCGAAGTTACGTGAGCAAGGCGTGATCGTGAGGCACTTCAAGCAGGAGCGTATCGCACAATTCTTGCGTATTTCGATCGGTACGCCAGAGCAGAATCAGGCCTTGATCGACGGCCTAGGCGACCTGTAAATCGCTTTCGTCATTGTCCCGTTCGCGAGCAAGCCCGCTCCCACATTGGATCTGTGTCATTCACACATCCGAGGTGGAGGCAGGCTTGCTTGCGAATGGAGCGCAGCCGGCCTCAAGTGTTACTCGTGATGCGCTTCACCCAGGAACGTCAGCGAACTGAACACCCCACGCGTTGCTACATCCGGGTTGTCCTGTAGGGCGATTTCCATCTGCGCTGCAATCACATTCAACCCCTCGTTGCGCACCAGCACCTGCGCCCGACCTTGCGCGTCGGTTTCAGTGCTCAAGGTACTCGGCGCACTGCGGTAATCACCCACCAACTTCACTCCCGCTGCCGGTTTACCATCCAGCAGCACCCGCACCGGCAACAAATTCCCCGGCCCGACTGTTAGCGGGTCGACCTCAGGCAGAATCAGCAATTTCAGCTGATCCAGTTTCGGCAACTTCGCCCCTGGCTGATAAATCGCGAGGCTGTATTTGAATGTCTGGGTCGACTCTATCGCCCCCGGCACTTTGCTACGTCCCTGGTTGATCCATTTTTTGTCAGCGGTTTGCGACCACATGCCGTTATCCAGCGCTAGCGCCATCACTGCTGGCGATTTCAACGGTTGTAATCGGGCGTGATCAGGCAAACGTTGCACCGTCACCGGAATCATTTTGCCGTTGAGGTCATACGCCCAGGCACCGCTGATTTTTTGCGCCTTGAAAGCATTGTCCTCGGCGCCGTGACCGTAGATGACTTCGATATTGCCGCGGCGCTCTTCGGTCCATAGCCCGTGAGCCGATACGTGGGTCGCAAACAGCAGCCCTAGCAGTGCCAATGATTTTAGAGGTTGCAAGGTGACGTCCTTTTACAGATTGAGTGTCAGGCTGACGGTGAAATTGCGCGGCTCGCCGGGATTGACCCAGTAGTTGCTGTACGAGCGCTCAAAGTATTTCTCGTCGAAAAGATTGTTCAGGTTCAGGCCCACGGTGATGTTCTCGGTGGCCTTGTAGTGCGCCAGCAGGTCGACGGTGTGATAGGCCGGCAGTTCGAAATCGCTACCAGACTCTCCCGAACGATCGCCGACATACGTGAACGCAGCGCCGACGTCCGAACCGCGTAAACGACCATCCTGAAATTCATAAACCGCCAGCAGGCTGCCGCTGCGTTTGGCTACGCCAAGGATTCGGCTGCCGGCGGGTATCACGGCGTCACCCTCGGTGACCTCGGCGTCGATGTAAGCGAAGGCGCCGATGACGCGCACCGCATCAGTGACTTGCCCGGTCACTTGCAGGTCGAAACCCTGGCTGCGGGCCTTGCCCATGGCGCGGCTGGTGTCGGTTGCGGGGTCTAGCGCGAGGACGTTTTCCTTTTCAATATGAAACGCGGCGAGGGTGCTGCTAAGGCGTTCGTCGAACAGCTCGCTCTTGATCCCGATTTCGTAACCGACGCCTTGTTCCGGGTCGAACGATTTACCGCCCGCGTCCAAGCCGTTGTTCGGTTTGAAGGAGGTGGATGCGTTGGCGAACAGTCCGATGTCGGGCGTCAGTTGATAGAGCAGGCCGGCGCGCTGGGTCAAAGCGTCGTGGCGCTGACGGCTGGTCGCGCTGCGTGTGTGATCGTCGATGCGTTGCTCGAAATGCTCAAAGCGTGCGCCGAGCATTCCGCGCAGTTTGTCGCTGAAGACGATCTGGTCTTGCACGTTCAGGGCCTGGCTTTCGACATGCTTGAAAAAATCGGTGCCCGACCGCGCGCCGTCGGGTTTTGGTTGGCCGTACACCGGTTGATAAATGTCGATGGCATAAGGGCTGCCGGCGATGGTCGTCACCCGTTCTTTTTTGCGGTAGTTCTCGTATTCGGTGCCGATCAGTAATTCATGTTGCCAACTGCCGACGTCGAACAGCCCGCGCAGTTCGAGCTGAGTAATGCTGTCGTGCCAATCATTGTCACGCTCGCGGTAGCGGCGATTGACGGTGTGGCCGTCGGCGTTCAACGGGCGGGCTTCGGAGGCGAATCCCCACAGTTTGCCTTCCTTGTAATGGCTGGCCAGGCGCAGGCTCCAGCGGTCGTTCAGTTGATGGTCGAGGGCGGCTTGCAACATGTTGTTGTGGTTATCGATGTCGCCATCGTTAGGTTCGCCAAGAAAGGTCGAGCGCGATACGCCGCTCCACGTATTGTTCGGCGCGACAATACCGCGGTCGAACGTGGAGTTATGGCGGACAAATTCGCTTTCGAGCAAGAGGTGGGTGTCGGGGTTCAACTGCCAACTGAAGGAGGGCGCAACGAATACGCGGTGGCTGTCGACGTGATCGCGAAAGCTGTGATTGTCTTCGACCGCCAGGTTGACTCGGGACAACACGTTGCCCTCGTCATCCAGCGGCGTATTGACGTCCAGTGCGGTGCGATATCGATCCCAACTGCCGGCACTGGTTTGCAACGTGGTGAAGGCTTCGGGCTGAGGTTTTTTGGTGACGATATTGACCGTACCGCCCGGATCGCCCCGGCCGTAAAGGCTGGCGGCCGGGCCTTTAAGCACTTCGATGCGTTCGATGTTGGCCACATCGGGCGTGCTCGGGTAGCCACGGTTGGCGCTGAAACCGTCCTTGTAGAATTCCGACGTGGTGAAGCCACGTACGCTGTATTCGTAAAGCGTCAAACCGCCGAAATTGTTTTGTTTCGACACACCACCGGCAAAATCCAGTGCACGCTCGACGCTGGTGCTGCCGAGATCCTTGAGCACGCTTGCCGGGATCACGCTGATGGATTGCGGAATGTCGCGTAGCGCAGTGTCGGTTTTGGTCGCGCTTGCGGAGCGGGTTGCGCGATAGCCGTTGACCGGGCCGGTTGGGGATTCGTAGTCGGAGGTGACGCTGATGGCGTCCAGTTCAAGGGGGGAGGGTTCTTCGGCGAAGACCGGATCACCCAGCAGGCCAAGGGCAACACTTGCCACAGAGGCCATTATTCGAGACGACATGTTATGTTGTTCCAATAGTGATATTGAAACAATATAACATATCCAATGAGACTATCTGCTGTTAGCCCGAGCTGCTCGGGCTAGCGCTTACTCTTCTTCTTTTTCCTTGATCGGTGCAGGCGGAGGGCGCAAGCCGATCTCGGCGGTGAGCTTCAGCTCCTTGCCGTTGCGCATCACCTGTATCGTGACCTTGTCCGTCGGTTTTATTCGGGCGACCTGGTTCATCGAACGACGACCATCGCCCGCGGGCTCGCCGTCAATAGAAAGGATGACGTCGCCCAGTTGCAGGCCGGCCTTCTGCGCCGGACCGTCGCGGAAAATCCCGGCAACCACAATGCCCGGACGTCCCGACAAGCCAAACGACTCCGCCAGTTCCTGAGTCAGTGGTTGCACTTCGATACCCAGCCAGCCGCGAATCACCTGGCCGTGCTCGATGATTGATTTCATCACTTCCATGGCCAACTTGATCGGGATCGCGAAACCAATGCCCTGTGAGCCGCCCGACTTGGAGAAGATCGCCGTGTTGATGCCGGTCAGATTGCCATTGGCATCCACCAGCGCGCCGCCGGAGTTGCCGGGGTTGATGGCGGCGTCGGTCTGGATGAAGTCTTCGTAGTTGTTCAGGCCCAACTGATTACGCCCGGTGGCGCTGATGATGCCCATGGTCACGGTTTGGCCGACACCGAACGGATTGCCGATGGCCAGCGCCACGTCGCCGATACGGATGTTGTCGGAGCGGCCGATGGTGATCGATGGCAGGTTCTTCAGGTCGATCTTCAATACAGCGAGGTCGGTTTCGGGGTCGCTGCCGATCACTCGAGCCAGCGTTTCACGGCCATCCTTGAGCGCCACCACTATCTGGTCGGCGCCAGTGGTCACGTGGTTGTTGGTCAGGATATAGCCTTCCGGGCTCATCATCACACCCGAGCCGAGGCTTGATTCCATGCGCTTCTGCTTGGGCGAGTTATCACCGAAGAAACGGCGGAACTGCGGATCCTCAAACAATGGATGGTTGGGTTTGTTGATCACCTTGGTGGTGTACAGGTTTACCACTGCCGGCGCGGCAATCGTCACCGCGTCCGCATAAGACACGGGGCCTTGCTGCACGCTGGTGGTTTGCGGGGCTTGCTGCAGGTTGACGTCGAGGCTCGGGAGTCCGACCCACTCGGGGTAACGCTGGATTATCAACAGAGCGATAAGCACGCCGGCCAACAGCGGCCAGCCGGAAAAACGCAGCGCCTTGAGCATTAAGCACGTCCTGAAAGGTTGCAGGCGGTATGAGACCGCCCATAATGTCGCGCATTATACGAGGCCGAGCGCGCCTCTGAACGGGATATTTAGGAGTCTTTTATGGCCGTCGCCTTGAGCACCCTGGTCGAAGAAGCCGATCGTTATCTGAGCAGTGCAAAGATTGCCGATTACTGTCCCAACGGTTTGCAGGTCGAGGGCCGGCCGCAGGTGATGCGCATCGTCAGCGGCGTCACCGCAAGCCAGGCGTTACTCGACGCCGCTGTTGAGGCTGAGGCCGATCTGGTGCTGGTGCATCACGGGTACTTCTGGAAAGGGGAGAACCCGTGCATCACCGGCATGAAGCAGCGTAGGCTGAAAACCCTGCTCAAGCACGATATCAGCCTGTTGTCCTACCATTTGCCGTTGGATCTGCATCCGGATGTGGGCAACAACGTGCAACTCGCGCGTCAGTTGGACATTACCGTTGAAGGCCCACTCGACCCGGCTAACCTGAAAGTGGTGGGCCTGGTCGGCTCATTGAACGAGCCGGTGACGCCGCGTGATTTCGCCCGACGTGTACGCGAGGTCATGGGGCGTGAGCCGCTGCTGATCGAAGGTAGCGAGATGATCCGCCGGGTTGGCTGGTGCACCGGTGGCGGTCAGAGTTATATCGACCAAGCGGTGCTGGCCGGGGTCGATCTGTACCTCAGTGGCGAGGCCTCCGAGCAAACCTTCCACAGCGCCCGGGAAAACGACATCAGCTTCATCGCCGCCGGTCACCACGCCACCGAGCGTTACGGCGTTCAGGC
Organism: Gordonia sp. IEGM753; assembly: GCF_050321825.1. Classification (NCBI taxonomy): domain Bacteria; kingdom Bacillati; phylum Actinomycetota; class Actinomycetes; order Mycobacteriales; family Gordoniaceae; genus Gordonia; species Gordonia sp. IEGM753. The sequence continues at coordinate 670,655 of NZ_JBNQGB010000002.1, read as the reverse complement.
GCTGGGCGATTATCTGGCGCGACGGTTCGCCCTTGAGCACATCTTCATCGACTGCCCGAATCCGATCTGATTAACACCACAATCCAAATGTGGGAGCTGTGGCGCCCGAACAGGCAGGTATATTGATATACCCTTTCGATCTAGATGGTGCCCTGATTAGAAGAGGTCGCTGTGCTAGGATTCCCCGCTCGAACACGGCCCGCTGGCCGTCCATAAGATCGTTTTCGTGAGTAGCCATGGTCGACAAACTGACGCATCTGAAACAGCTGGAGGCCGAAAGCATCCACATCATCCGCGAGGTCGCCGCCGAGTTCGATAACCCGGTGATGCTGTACTCCGTCGGTAAAGATTCCGCCGTGATGCTGCACCTTGCACGCAAGGCATTCTTCCCAGGCAAACTGCCGTTCCCGGTGATGCACGTCGACACCCGGTGGAAGTTCAAGGAAATGTACGCATTCCGCGACCGCATGGTCGAAGAACTGGGCCTTGACCTGCTGGTACACGTGAACCCCGATGGCGTCGCGCAGGGCATCAACCCGCTGACCCACGGCAGTGCCAAACACACCGATATCATGAAAACCGAAGGCCTTAAGCAGGCCCTCGACAAGTACGGTTTCGATGCAGCTTTCGGCGGCGCCCGTCGTGATGAAGAGAAGTCCCGTGCCAAAGAGCGCGTGTATTCCTTCCGCGATACCAAGCACCGCTGGGACCCGAAAAACCAGCGTCCAGAGTTGTGGAACGTCTACAACGGCAACGTCAACAAGGGCGAATCGATCCGCGTTTTCCCGCTGTCGAACTGGACCGAACTCGACATCTGGCAGTACATCTACCTCGAAGGCATCCCGATTGTGCCGCTGTATTTCGCCGCCGAGCGCGACGTTATCGAGATGAATGGCACCTGGATCATGATCGACGACGAGCGCCTGCTCAATCACCTGAGCGACGAAGACAAGAAGCGTATCGTCAAGAAGAAAGTCCGGTTCCGTACACTGGGTGACTACCCGCTGACCGGTGCGGTCGAGTCCGAGGCCACCAGCCTGACCGACATCATTCAGGAAATGCTCCTGACGCGAACTTCCGAGCGCCAGGGCCGAGTCATCGACCACGATGGCGCAGGCTCGATGGAAGAAAAGAAACGTCAGGGTTATTTCTAAGGGGTTGTCATGTCGCACGTATCTGATTTGATCAGCGAGGACATCCTCGCCTACCTGGGCCAGCACGAACGCAAGGAAATGCTGCGCTTTCTGACCTGTGGCAACGTCGACGACGGCAAGAGCACCCTGATCGGGCGCCTGCTGCACGACTCCAAAATGATCTACGAAGATCACCTGGAAGCCATCACCCGCGACTCGAAAAAAGTCGGCACTACCGGCGACGATATCGACCTGGCATTGCTGGTCGACGGCCTGCAGGCCGAGCGTGAGCAGGGCATCACCATCGATGTCGCCTACCGCTATTTCTCCACCGCCAAACGCAAATTCATCATCGCCGACACCCCCGGCCATGAGCAGTACACCCGCAACATGGCCACCGGTGCGTCTACCTGTGACCTAGCGATCATCCTGATCGATGCCCGTTACGGCGTGCAGACCCAGACCCGTCGCCACAGCTTCATCGCCTCGTTGCTGGGCATCAAACACATCGTGGTGGCCGTCAACAAGATGGACATCAATGGTTTTGACCAAAGCGTCTTCGAGTCGATCAAGGCCGATTACCTGAAGTTCGCCGAAGGCATTGCCTTCAAACCGACCACCATGGCGTTCGTTCCGATGTCGGCGCTCAAGGGCGACAATGTCGTGAACAAGTCCGAGCGCTCGCCGTGGTACACCGGCCAGTCGCTGATGGAAATTCTTGAAAGCGTCGAAATCGCGAACGACCGCAACTACACCGACCTGCGTTTCCCTGTGCAGTACGTCAACCGTCCGAACCTGAACTTCCGTGGTTTCGCTGGCACATTGGCCAGCGGTATCGTGCACAAGGGCGACGAAGTGGTTGTGCTGCCGTCGGGCAAAAGCAGCCGCGTGAAATCCATCGTCACCTTCGAGGGTGAGCTGGAGCACGCCGGTCCTGGCCAAGCGGTGACGCTGACCATGGAAGACGAGATCGACATCTCGCGCGGTGACTTGCTGGTACACGCCGACAACCTGCCGCAAGTGACCGACGCTTTCGACGCCATGCTGGTGTGGATGGCTGAAGAGCCGATGCTGCCGGGCAAGAAGTACGACATCAAACGCGCCACGAGTTACGTGCCGGGTTCGATCACCAGCATCGTTAATCGCGTTGACGTGAATACGCTGGAAGAAGGCCCCGCCAGCTCGCTGCAGTTGAACGAAATCGGTCGGGTCAAAATTAGCCTCGACGCCGCTATCGCGCTGGATGGCTATGCGAGCAATCGCACCACCGGTTCGTTTATCGTCATCGATCGTTTGACCAACGGTACCGTCGCCGCCGGCATGATCATCGCCCAGCCATCGGCGAGTGGCGGCAGCACCCATCATGGCAAACTGGCGCACGTTGCGACCGACGAACGCGCACAGCGTTTCGGCCAGCAGCCGGCCACCGTGTTGTTCAGTGGCTTGTCGGGCGCAGGCAAAAGCACCTTGGCCTACGCTGTTGAACGCAAGCTGTTCGACATGGGCCGCGCGGTGTTTGTACTCGACGGTCAGAACCTGCGTCACGACCTGAACAAAGGTCTGCCGCAGGATCGCGCCGGGCGCACCGAGAACTGGCGTCGTGCAGCTCATGTTGCACGACAGTTCAACGAAGCCGGTTTGCTGACCCTGGCAGCGTTTGTTGCGCCGAGTGCAGAAGGTCGCGAGCAGGCTAAAGACCTGATCGGCAAAGAACGTTTGCTGACCGTTTATGTGCAAGCCTCGCCGACGGTGTGTGCTGAGCGTGACCCGCAAGGCCTGTACGCGGCGGGTGGCGATAACATTCCTGGCGAGTCCTTCCCTTACGACGTGCCGCTGAATGCCGACCTTATAGTCGACACCCAGTCGCTGTCGCTGGAAGAAAGCGTCAAGCAAGTGCTGGATCTGCTGCGTCAGCGCGGCGCGATCTAAGCCTTAGCCATTAATAAAAAACCCGCCGATGAGTGATCATCGGCGGGTTTTTTATTTCGGTTCAACTCGGTTCAACTCGGTCAACTGTGGGAGCCAGCCTGCTGGCGATTGCGGTGTTTCAGTCAATACATCTGCTGAATGTAAATCCGCTATCGCCAGCAGGCTGGCTCCCACAAGAGATCAGTATTTGGCGGGATACTCGCGATGCATCTGCGCAAGCAGCGCATCCTTGTCTTCCCACAGCCGATTGATCCAGCCCTGGAATTCCAAACGGTACTCAGCGTCCTGCTCGTAATTCTTGCCGATGAACTGCGGCGGAATCTTCAGCTCTTCAAAATGCACCACCACGTCGGCAATGTTGCCACACAGCAAATCCCAATAGCCCGGTCGACCGCCCGGGTAGTGGATGGTCACGTTGACGATCGACTCAAGCTGCTCGCCCATCGCGTCCAGCACAAACGCAATGCCGCCGGCCTTGGGTTTGAGCAGGTATTTGAACGGTGACTTCTGCTGCGCATGCTTGCTTTCGGTGAAGCGCGTGCCTTCGACGAAATTGAACATTCCCACTGGATGGTTGCGGAATTTTTCGCACGTCTTGCGCGTGGTTTCCAGGTCTTTGCCTTTCTTCTCCGGGTGTTTTTCCAGGTAAGCCTTTGAGTAACGCTTCATGAACGGGAAGCCCAATGCCCACCACGCCAGACCAATCACCGGTACCCAGATCAGCTCTTGCTTGAGAAAGAACTTCAGCGGCTGGATGCGGCGGTTGAGCACGTATTGCAGCACCATGATGTCGACCCAGCTCTGATGGTTGCTGGTGATCAGGTACGAGTGCTGATAGTCCAGGCCTTCGAGGCCGCTGAGGTGCCAGCGGGTGCGGCGCACAAGGTTCATCCAGGCATTGTTGTTGCTGATCCACGCCTCATGGGTATGGCTCATCAACCAACGGGTAAAACGTTGGGTGATAGCGAACGGCAACACCTTGAAAATCGCCACGCAGAACAAAAACGAGCACAGCAGAATCGTGTTCAGCGCCAGCAATAACGAGGCGATCACGCCACGCACGGCGGAGGGTAGAAAATCCAGCATCTAAAGATCCATAGGTCGGTTGGCAGCTTGAATCGCGGTCAACGCGATGGTGTAGACGATGTCGTCGACTTGCGCGCCGCGCGGCAGGTCATTCACCGGTTTGCGCAGGCCTTGCAGCATCGGGCCGAGGCTGACGCAATCGGCACTGCGTTGCACGGCTTTGTGTGTGGTGTTGCCGGTGTTCAGGTCGGGGAATACAAACACCGTGGCTCGGCCGGCAACCTGGCTGTTTGGCGCCAGTTGCCGGGCGACGGTTTCGTTAGCCGCGGCATCGTATTGCAACGGGCCGTCGATCAGCAGGGTACTTTGCTGCTCATGGGCGAGCAGCGTTGCTTCGCGAACCTTCTCGACTTCCTCGCCGCTGGCCGATTCACCGCTTGAGTAGCTGATCATTGCCACGCGCGGAGTGATGCCGAATGCCGCGGCCGAATCAGCGCTTTGCAACGCGATCTCGGCCAGTTCGCTGGCGCTCGGGTGCGGGTTCATCACACAGTCGCCGTAGACCAGCACCTCTTCCGGGAACAGCATGAAGAACACCGAAGACACCAGCGTGCAGCCCGGTGCCGTTTTAATCAGTTGCAGGGCCGGGCGGATGGTATTCGCGGTGGAGTGAATAACGCCGGACACCAGCCCGTCGACTTCATCCAGCGCCAGCATCATGGTGCCAATGACCACGGTGTCTTCCAATTGCTGTTCGGCCATCGGCGCGTTCAGGCTTTTGCTCTTACGCAGGGCCACCATCGGTTCAACGTAGCGCTCGCGGATCAGGTCCGGGTCCAGAATCTCCAGCCCCGGTGGCAGCTCGATGCCTTGAGCGCGCGCCACGGCTTCGACATCCTCAGGTTTCGCCAGCAGTACGCAACGGGCAATGCCGCGAGCCTGACAAATAGCCGCCGCTTGCACGGTCAATGGCTCGCTGCCTTCGGGCAACACAATGCGCTTGTTGGCAGCCTGCGCACGCTGGATCAATTGATAGCGAAACACGGCTGGCGACAGGCGCATCTCGCGCGGCGTGCCGCAACGTTGGTGCAACCACTTGGCGTCCAGATGGCTGGCAACGAAATCGGTGATGATCTCCGCACGCTCGCGGTCGTCGATCGGGATTTCCTTGTTCAAACCGTTCAACTGGTTCGCCGTGTCGTACGAGCCCGTGCTCACCGACAACACAGGCAAGCCTGCCTGCAATGCGCCACGGCACAGGTCCATGATGCGCGGGTCGGGCAACGTGTCGCTGGTCAGCAACAGGCCGGCCAGCGGTACACCGTTCATGGCGGCAAGGCTGACGGCGAGGATGATGTCGTCGCGGTCGCCGGGCGTAACCACCAAGACGCCGGGCTTGAGCAGCTCCACGGTGTTGCGCATGGTTCGGGCGCAAATGATGATTTTGGTCATGCGCCGGGTTTCGAAATCGCCGGCATTGAGAATTTGCGCGCCCATCAAATCAGCCACGTCACGCGTGCGCGGCGCATTCAACTCCGGCTGAAACGGAATGCAGCCCAGCAGCTTGAAATCACCACTGCGCAGCAGCGGCGAATGCTCCTTCAGGCGGGAGGCGAAGACCTCCATGCTTTCATCGGTCTTGACCTTGTTGAGGATCACACCGAGCACTTTCGGATCTTTTGGACCGCCGAATAATTGCGCCTGCAGCTCTACACGCCCAGAGAGTTCGGTCAGCACTTCGTTTTCCGGTGCTGACACCAGAATCACATCGGCATCGAGGCTTTTAGCCAAGTGCAGGTTGACCCGCGCCGCGTAACTGGCGCTGCGGGTCGGCACCATGCCTTCGACAATCAGTACGTCTTTGCCGACTGCTGCTTGCTGATACAGGGTGATGATTTCTTCGAGCAACTCGTCCAGTTGACCATCGCCGAGCATGCGTTCCACGTGCGCCAGGCCCAACGGTTGGGGCGGCTTCAAGCCGTGCGTGCGCGCCACCAGTTCGGTGGAGCGCTCAGGGCCGGTATCACCCGGATGCGGCTGGGCAATTGGTTTGAAAAAGCCGACCTTGAGGCCTGCCCTTTCCAGCGTGCGTACCAGCCCGAGGCTGATGGAGGTCAGACCCACACCAAAATCGGTGGGTGCGATAAAAAAAGTTTGCATGCGTATTCTCTGGAGGTGCATGGCAGTGGTGAGCGCCTATGGCTGGTGCTCTACCCAAATTCAGTCGCCAAGGTTATCGCTAACCGAGCCTTGTGCGCACCAACCGCAAGCAAAGGGCTGGCCTATTTTTTCAATACGTTGCGCGCGATCCAGCACCCAGGTGCGTGATTGCCACGGCGGCTGGTGGCGCAGGTGCTGGGTGTGACCGCAGGAAAGCTCGGCGACCCAATGCCCGTCCTCATCCTGATGAAAGCCTGTGACCGTTGAGCGTTTTTCCGCCATCCGTCTGTCCGGGTTGTGTTCGCTTTCGGGCGATTGCTTCGCTAAACTTGGTCTTTCTTCATTCTTATGCAAAAGGTCTCGCCCCATGCTGATCGCCGCCAATAAGGCTGTCTCCATCGACTATACCCTGACCAACGACGCTGGTGAGGTCATCGACAGCTCCGCCGGCGGCGCGCCGCTGGTCTACCTGCAAGGTGCAGGTAACATCATTCCGGGCCTGGAGAAGGCTCTGGAAGGCAAGAAAGTCGGTGACGAACTGACCGTTGCCGTTGAACCTGAAGACGCCTACGGCGAATATGCTGCCGAACTGGTCAGCACTCTGAGCCGCAGCATGTTCGAAGGTGTCGACGAACTGGAAGTTGGCATGCAGTTCCACGCCTCTGCTCCAGACGGCCAGATGCAAATTGTCACCATCCGTGATCTGGACGGCGACGATGTCACTGTCGACGGCAACCACCCGTTGGCCGGTCAGCGCCTGAATTTCCAGGTCAAGATCATCGACATCCGCGATGCCAGCCAGGAAGAAGTTGCCCATGGTCACGTCCATGGCGAAGGTGGTCATCACCACTGATTTTCTGCGCTAAGCTTCGAGTACTGGAGAGGCGCCCGAGGGCGCCTTTTTTAGTCCGCGGCTGTCTCAAGTGGCACCGTCAAGTGGCTGTATCGAGAAGAACACGGGAATTTGGAGTTCGTCATGAGTGCTTTCCACGACCTTAAATTGACAGCCCTGGATGGTCAGGAGCTACCTCTGGCGCCCTTCAAGGGGCACGTCGTGCTGGTGGTCAACGTCGCCTCCAAATGTGGTCTGACTCCACAATATGCGGCATTGGAAAACCTCTATCAGCAATTCAAAGGCCAAGGGTTCAGCGTGCTGGGCTTGCCGTGCAATCAGTTTGCCGGGCAAGAACCGGGCACCGAGCAAGAAATCCAGGCGTTTTGCAGCCTCAACTACGGCGTGACGTTCCCGTTGTCCAGCAAGCTGGAAGTCAACGGTCATGACCGTCATCAGCTGTACCGTCTGTTGGCGGGCGAGGGTGCTGAATTTCCCGGTGACATCACCTGGAACTTCGAAAAATTCCTGCTGGGCAAGGACGGTCGTGTGCTGGCGCGGTTCTCCCCGCGTACGGCACCGGATGATCCGACGATCGTGCATGCGATTGAAAAAGCCCTGAGCTGAAATACCCGTCTGTAGGAGCCCGGCTTGCCAGCGACGACGTTTTCAACCTCGCCGTTGCTGGAAAGCCGGACGCCTGCAAAACGGTGCCTCTTATCTTTTATTCCTTAATCACCCAAATCAATAGTGCTGTTCATAGCAGCCGACTCTCCATATTATCGCCGTCATAAAGTCTATTCCCGTGGAGCGTCCCATGCCTGTCAAAGCCTTGTTCAAACCGTTCCACCTCGGCAGCCTCGAACTGTCCACACGCGTGGTCATGGCGCCGATGACCCGCTCGTTTTCGCCGGGCGGCGTACCTAACTCAAAAGTCATCGAGTATTACCGTCGCCGCGCTGCTGCGGGTGTCGGCCTGATCATCACAGAAGGTACTACCGTCGGTCACAAGGCCTCGAATGGCTACCCGAACGTGCCGCATTTCTATGGTGAAGCAGCGTTGGCCGGCTGGAAGAAAGTCGTGGATGCGGTTCACGCTGAAGGTGGCAAGATCGTTCCGCAGTTGTGGCATGTCGGCAGCGTTCGCCGTATCGGCACCGAGCCGGACGCAAGCGTGCCTGGTTATGGCCCTTCGGAAAAATTGAAGGACGGCCAGGTCGTGGTTCACGGCATGACTCACCAGGATATCCAGGAGGTGATCGCCGCGTTCGCTCAAGCGGCCAAGGATGCCAAAAGCATCGGCATGGACGGCGTGGAAATTCACGGCGCCCACGGTTATCTGGTCGACCAGTTCTTCTGGGAAGGCACCAATCAGCGCACCGACGAATACGGCGGCAGCCTGGCCAACCGTTCGCGTTTTGCCATCGAACTGATTCAGGCTGTGCGGGCTGCGGTCGGTGAAGGCTTCCCGATCATCTTCCGCTTCTCGCAGTGGAAGCAGCAGGATTACACCGCCCGCTTGGTGCAAACGTCGCAGGCATTGGGCGAGTTTCTCCAGCCGTTGTCGGATGCCGGCGTGGATATTTTCCACTGCTCGACACGCCGTTTCTGGGAGCCTGAGTTCGAGGGTTCCGACCTGAACCTGGCCGGCTGGACGCGGCAGCTCACCGGCAAACCCACCATCACGGTGGGCAGCGTTGGCCTGGACGGCGAGTTCCTGCAGTTCATGGTCAATACCGACAAGGTCGCGCAACCAGCCAGCCTGGAAAACCTGCTGGAGCGGTTGAATAAAGAGGAATTCGACCTGGTGGCCGTGGGCCGTGCACTGCTGGTGGATCCGGACTGGGCGCAAAAAGTGCGCGACGGTCGTGAGGAAGACATTCTGCCGTTCAGTCGAGAGGCGTTGATGACGCTGGTTTAAGCGGCGACTGGCTAGGCCCCATCGCCAGCAGGCTGGCTCCCACAGGTTTTGGGGGCGGCGCAGATCCCAGGTGGGCGCCAGCAGATTGGCTCTCACAGGTTTTGGGTTCGGCGCAGGTCCCATGTGGGAGCCAGCAGATTGGCTCCCACAGGTTTTGGGTTCGGCGCAGATCCCATGTGGGAGCCAGCAGATTGGATCCCACAGGTTTTGGTTTCGGCGCAGATTTCGTGTGGAAGTCAGCAGATTGGCTCCCACAGGTTTTGGGTTTGGCGCAGGTCCCATGTGGGAGCCAGCCTGCTGGCGATGACTGACTGAATGTCACCCTGGGCTCATGGCATGGTCGGCGCGTTGGGCACCACCAACTCCCCGACACACGCCCCCCGCAACTGCCCTTCGAACTGATCGATAATCGCCGCCCATCCTTGGCGGCTGGCGTGTTGGCGTGCGTTCAGCCGAACACAGCGCAACGTTTCGTCCTCTTCCAGCAGCCATTCTGCCGCCTCGCAAAAAGCTACTTCATCCCCCGGCATCGCCAACACACCGTTGTAGCCATGGCGAATATGTTGCGCCGCCGCGGCCTGATCGTAGGCCACCACGCCCAGCCCTGAAGCCAGTGCCTCCAGCACCACATTGCCGAAGGTTTCGGTCATGCTCGGAAACAAAAAAACGTCGCCCGAGGCATAGTGACTGGCCAACGCTTCGCCACGCTGAGAACCACAGAAAATCGCATCCGGCAGCTCCTTTTCCAACGCCACGCGTTGTGGCCCGTCACCGATCACAATCAACTGCAACCTCTTGTGTGGATAACTGGCCTTCAGTCGGTCAAAGCAACGTTTGAGCACGCCTAGATTTTTTTCCGGCGCCAACCGTCCCACGTGAATGACGCCGATGTCACCGTCCGCCAGTCCCCAAGCTTCACGCAGTGTTTTCAAGCGTTTGGCTGGATGGAACAATTGGCTGTCAACGCCGCGCGCGAGTAACGCCAGGCGTTCGAAATGGCGGCGCTCGAGCTCCAGGCGCTGGCTGATACTCGGTACCAGCGTCAGTGTCGAACGGTTATGAAACCAGCGCAGGTAATGCGTCAGCAACCGCGTCAGCAATCCTAGCCCGTACTGGCTGGAGTACTGCTGGAAGTTGGTGTGGAAGCCGCTGACCACCGAAATCCCCAGGCGTCGCGCGGCACGCAATGCGGACAAACCCAATGGCCCCTCCGTTGCGATGTACAACACGTCTGGACGATGCCGTTTCCAGCGCCGCAACAGTTTGTGCATCGACGACTGGCCCCATTGCAAACCCGGATAACCGGGCAACGGCCAGCCGCGACACAACAGCAACTCATCGTCACCGCCCATCAATTCATCGCAGACCTGGCGTGGCCGCACCAGCTCTACCTGATGCCCACGCGCGCGCAGACCATCGCACAAGCGGCCAAGCGTATTGGCCACGCCGTTGATTTCGGGAGGGAAGGTTTCGGTGATCAGGGTGATATGCAGAGCTGTCGTCATGACCTCAGTGTCGGCTGAGGCCATGTCGTCACTGTGACGATAGGATGATGGATTTGTGACGTGATCAGCGTTGCGTCACCAGGTTCTCCGCACCGCGCTCACGCACCCAGAACAGCGTCGCCCCGGCCACGGCGGCCGGCATCATCAGAATGTTGACCACCGGAATCAGCAGCACCAGGTAGACGATGCCGCCGAAGCTCATGCTCTGCCAGCGCTTCTGCCGCAGCCAGGCGAGCATCTCGTTCCAGCCCAGTTTGTGGTTATCCGCCGGGTAGTCGATGTACTGGATCGCCATCATCCACACACCGAACAGCAACCACAGCGGCGCGGCGATGATATTCACCACCGGGATGAATGACAGGATGAGCAGCCCGATCGCACGGGGCAGAAAGTAGCCCAGTTTGCGCATTTCCCGGGCCAGGGTGCGAGGAACCATGGCCAACAGTTCGCTCCAGCTGAACGCTGGAAAGTCATCGGTGCCGCGCACGACCACTTCGACTTTTTCCGCGAGGAAGCCGTTGAACGGTGCGGCAATGATGTTGGCGAGCATGGTGAAGGTGAAGAACATCATCAAGACCACCAGCACCACAAAAATGGGCCACAGCACGTAGCTGAGAAAACTCAGCCAGTCAGGCAGTGTTGGCATCAGCGTATCGACCCATAGGCTGAATTGATGGCCAGCCAGGTAAATCAATCCGACGAACAGCACCAGGTTGATTGCCAGCGGCAGTAATACAAACAAACGCAGGCCGGGGCTCAGGACCAGCTTAAGGCCTTCGCGCAGGTATTGCGGGCCAGACAGAACAGGGGCGGGCATAAGGAGCTCCGAACAAAGGGAAAACGCGCCGACCTTACCGGCTTTGCCTACGCTGCGAAAGCGCGGCAAGGGTATCGACATTAACTGTAACAAAGGCGTCTATATATTCAGGGCAGTGGGATAGAGACCGCCTATGAGCTGGATTGTTAAACCGTATTTCCTTAATCTTCGCCCCCTCGATACGCTGCACTCAATCTTTTACAGGACTGTCGAGCTCAAGCCTTCCCCAAGTGCTTTCAACAGTCCTTTTTTATTCCCGCCGGCAATCCGGCGTTCCGCGCCTGTTGTCCAGGCCGGTCAACAGGAGTAGGTCATGTCTGAAGTCCGTCATTCGCGAGTGATTATTCTCGGTTCCGGCCCTGCCGGTTACAGCGCTGCGGTCTATGCCGCCCGTGCCAACCTCAAGCCGCTGCTGATCACTGGCATGCAGGCCGGTGGCCAACTGACCACCACCACCGAAGTCGACAACTGGCCTGGTGATGTACACGGCTTGACCGGCCCGGCGCTGATGGAACGCATGAAGGAACACGCCGAGCGCTTTGAAACCGAGATCGTTTTCGATCACATCAATGCTGCTGACTTCGCGTCCAAGCCGTACACCCTGACCGGCGACAGCGCCACTTACACGTGCGATGCACTGATCATCGCCACCGGTGCCAGCGCTCGTTACCTGGGCCTGCCTTCGGAAGAAGCATTCATGGGCAAAGGCGTCTCGGCCTGCGCAACCTGCGACGGTTTCTTCTACCGCAACAAGCCCGTGGCCGTGGTCGGTGGCGGTAACACCGCTGTCGAAGAAGCACTGTACCTGGCGAATATTGCCAGCACCGTGACCTTGATTCACCGCCGCGAAACCTTCCGCGCCGAAAAAATCCTGATCGACAAGCTGAATGCCCGGGTTGCCGAAGGCAAAATCATCCTCAAGCTGAACTCGAACCTCGACGAAGTGTTGGGTGACAACATGGGCGTCACCGGGGCTCGCCTGAGGAACAACGACGGCAGCTTCGACGAGTTGAAAGTGGACGGCGTGTTCATCGCCATCGGCCACACCCCGAACACTTCGCTGTTCGAAGGCCAACTGACGCTCAAAGACGGCTATCTGGTTGTGCAGGGCGGCCGTGATGGCAATGCGACTGCTACCAGTGTCGAGGGCATCTTTGCTGCCGGCGACGTAGCCGACCACGTTTACCGTCAGGCCATCACCTCGGCTGGCGCTGGCTGCATGGCCGCACTGGACACCGAGCGTTATCTGGACGACCTGCAGAACGTCAAGTTCTGAGACTGTTGATATGAAAAAACCGGCCTCGGCCGGTTTTTTTGTGCCCACTATTCCGCGGTCAATACAGCTTTAATGTGGTTTTAGTGTTGGTCGCAAATCGATTGCGATCAACCGCGAAACCGTTCCTGCACGAAGTCCATGACCTTCAGCGATTGATAAATGGCATTTGCCGCTACACGTCCAAACGGGCCACCGTTCCAGTCCAGCAGATAAGGTTTGAACAGCTCATGGCGAGCGGTCTCCCCGCAGACGGCTTCAGCAATCACCCGGCCGCCGATAGAGCCGGTATTCAAGCCGTGACCACCAAACGAAGTGCACGCCCAGACGCCCGGCTCGAGCAAGCCCAGGTTAGGCATTTTATTAGTGGAGTAGCCCATCAGCCCTGACCAGGCCAATTCGATTTTTACTGGCGCCAGTTGTGGGTAAACCGAAACCATGTCGGCCTTGAGCATGGCGGCCAAGGCTTTTTCATTCTGTTCGTTGCGGGTCGTAATGCGCCCGCCCCACAACAATCGGTCGCCTTCCACTATGCGGTAATAGTCTGAGGCGCGGCGGTCGTCGGAGAACGCCGCAGATGATTCAAGAACGTTCTTGATCGAGTCGCCCAAGTGTTCTGTCAGCACCACATAAGTGGCGATGGGCAGGTAGGCGCGGCTGAGTTTTTGCAGCTCCGGGCCGCCGTAACCTCCCGCGCAAAACACCAGGTCATGGCAACGCACGCTGCCGTTCGCAGTGTTGACGACTTTGTCGTTGCCTTCGCGCCGCCAGTTGAGCATTTTTGACTGTTCAAAAATCCTGCCGCCGGCCGTTTCAATGGCGAGGGCCACGCCCAGGCAGTAATTGAGCGGATGGAAGTGCATGGCGTTCGGGTCTTCAACGCCTTGAAAGTAACGCTGGGTGTGCGCCCGTTGGCGAACCTGTTCGGTGGTGAGGTAATTCACTTCATAACCGAAGTCACGGCGCAGGGTGTCGATGTGGTTTTTCACCCCGGCGCTGTCGTCGTAACGCTTGACCCGCAGTGTGCCCGCCGATGGTTCGCAGCCGGGCAGCGCCAGCGCCGCGATGTTGCGGCGGACGATCTCCAGGCCTTCAACCGACATCCAGAACAACGTCCTGGCGTGCTCCAGGCCGAGTTTTTTACGGATCGCTCCCGAGCCTTCGGCCCAGCCCGGCGAGACCACACCGCCATTGCGTCCAGAGGCGCCCCAGGCCACTTGCCGGGCTTCAAGAATGATCACGCGTTTGCCGCGCTGGCTCAATTCGAGTGCCGCAGTCAGGCCGGCGATACCGGCGCCGATGATGCACACGTCGCAGGTTTCGTCGGTGTTCAATTCTGACCTGGCCGCGCGAGGCAGCGAGGTTTGGGCATACCAGGTATTGGGAAAGGACATGGTCAATCCTTGAGAATTTACCGCTCGAATTTCAGAGCGAGCCTTGTGGCGAGGGGATAAATTCCCTCACCACATAAGCCCGCTCCCACAGGAGACAGTGTTATTTGACGGTGGAATAGTCCACGCCATACCACTTGTCCGACAGCTTCGTCAGCGTGCCATCCTTGTGCATGTCGGCGATGATTTCGCCCAACTTGGCCTTCAATTCTGGATCACCCTTGTCGGTGGCCACTGCCAGCGGTTCGTAGAACACCACGTCCTTATCGACGGCCCGCAGCGGATAACCTTTCTTGACGGCGGCGTCCAGCGTACTGCGTTGAGTGAGGATCGCGTCCAGACGTGTGCCGTCGCCCAGGCGCAGGTCATCCAGCGGCCCGACGGAACCGGCGTAGGTTTTCATTTTTTCGGTTTTTACGTCGTAGACAACGGGCGGCACGTCGGTGGTTTCAATGGCCAGCGCCTGGCTGAAATAGTCCTCGGACGTGGTGCCACCTTCGACGCCTATGGTTTTGCCATTCAGCGCTTTGTGGTCGGTGACCTTGGAGGTGTTGTGCACGGCAAACACATAAGGAACGTAGTAGTAAGTGCCCGGGAAATCGAGAATCCGCGAGCGGCTTTTAGTGGCGGTCATCGAGCCCACGGACACGTCCCAACGCCCATTCCATTTGCCTGCGGTGATCACGTCCCAGTCGGGGGTGATGAACTTGGCTTCTACGCCCAGACGCTTGGCGATTTCTTTGGAAACGTCGATATCAAAACCGTCGATTTCATTCTTGTCGTTGATGAAACCCTGAGGTGGCCAGGTCGCCGACGTTGCGACGGTCAACGTCTTGCTGCTCTCGATCTTGTCCAGCACCGCACCGGCATTGGCGGCGCCGACGAACAACAGCGACATTGCGGCGGCGAGGGTGATTACGCGTGTTCTTCTGACCATGTCCATCTCCGTGTCTCGTTATTGTTATGGGGGCAAAGCGGTCTTCAGTGACCAATGATCTGCGACAGGAATTTCTGTGCGCGTTCGGTCTGCGGATTGTTGAAAAATTCGGCAGGGGTGGCTTGTTCGATGACCTGACCCTGGTCCATGAACAGCACGCGGTCGGCGACCTTGCTGGCAAAACCCATTTCGTGCGTCACGCAAATCATGGTCATGCCGTCAGTCGCCAGTTCGCCCATCACGTCCAGCACTTCGTGGACCATTTCCGGGTCTAGCGCAGACGTCGGCTCATCGAACAGCATGACTTTCGGGTTCATGCACAGTGCGCGCGCAATCGCCACACGCTGCTGTTGGCCGCCGGACAATTGCGAGGGGTATTTGTCAGCATGCTCGGCAATTCGTACCCGCTCCAGATAGACCTGGGCACGCTTTTTCGCTTCGACGGCCGACACGCCTTGCACCAATTGCGGAGCCAGCGTCAGGTTGTCCATCACGCTCAAATGCGGAAACAGGTTGAAGCTCTGGAACACCATGCCGATCTCCGAACGCACAGCGCTGACACTTTCGGCTTCGCTGGTAAGGGTAATGCCGTTGACCGCTATGTGGCCCTTCTGGAAGCTCTCGAGGTGATTGATGCAGCGAATCATCGTCGACTTGCCGGAGCCCGACGGGCCGCACACCACCAGAATTTCACCGGCGGCAACCGTCAGGTCGACATCACGCAGTGCATGAAAATTGCCATACCACTTGTTCAGGCCGGCGATGGAAATCATGGGACGGCTGGCGGTCGCAGTAGCCAGGTCGGGTCGTTCAGCGGTTTGGGTTCGAGTCATCGCATCAACCTCTCGCAGTGGATCGGTTGACCCGTTTTTCGATTCGCGCCTGAACCCGTTCGAGAATGAACGACAGTGCCCAGTAAATCATCGCGGCGGTGATCAGCATTTCCAGGTGGCGGAAGTCCGCGCGGCCCTGGGTTTTTGCCAGGTACATCAGTTCCCAGACGCCGATCACCGACACCAGCGAACTGTCTTTGAGCATGGCGATGAACTGGTTGCCGGTCGGCGGGATAATCACGCGTAACGCTTGCGGCATGATCACCCGGGTCAGGGTTTTGAACGGGCTGATGTTCAGCGCCCGTGATGCTTCCCACTGGCCCACGGGGATGCTCTGGATGCCAGCCCGGAAAATTTCCGTCATGTAGGCGCCGTAACACAGCGACAGCGCGAGAATGCCGGCAGGCACGGCATCAACCACGTAGCCCAGTTGCGGCAAGCCCAGGTAAATCAGGTAGATCTGAATCAGCAGCGGCACACCGCGAAAAAACGAGGTGTAGAAAGAGGCCAGGGCATTGGCCAAGCCGTTGTTCGATAACTTGGCGACGGCACCGATCAGTGCCAGCACGAAGGCGATCACGATGGCTACCGCAGAGATATATAGCGTGGTTGCCGCACCCTGGATAATCAGGAAGCCGATTTTGTCGAGGATGAAGCTGTAGGAGAGGTTGAAGGTGTTGAAGAACGCCAGAAACAGCACCAGCAGTTCAATCCACACAACGGTGGTTTGCACTTTGAACTTCAAGCGTCCGAGCACGTGGAAGTTCAGGGTGCCCAACACCGCAATTGCCAGACCCATAGCGATGTTACGTGCGGTGAGGCCGTCCGGCGTATTGCCCAGCAGCGGGTGCAAAAACTGACTGATGGCGCTGTTGCCCAGGTTCATCAGGTAGGAGCAAAGGAACAACACTACGGCCACGCCGAGCAGGAATTGAGGATCGTTGGACTTTTTCTTATAAATTATATTGTCGTGATACATGACTGCCTCAGGCGTTTAGGTGGTGATGATCTCGCTAAGTGAAAGGGTCTGCGGCCAGTATTACGGGGTGAATTCAGGGACGACAAGCGATCATAATTCGCTATGTCAGTCCCTGAACTCATTTTGCTATGAGGATAATTTTGCGAGGCAGGCTTCGAGAATATCCAGGCCTTCCTGCATGACAGCGGCTTCAGTTGTCAGTGGCGCCAGCAGCCGAATGATGTGGCGCGACTTGCCGCTGGGCATCAGCAGCAGCCCTGCGTCACGCGCCAACGCCAGCAATTGCGTGAGTTGCGCGGGGGCCGGGGTACCGTCAATGTTGATCAGTTCGATACCGCGCATGGCGCCCACACCGGTCAGTTGCCCGAGGTATGGCGACACGCTGTTTGCACGCCAGGATTGATAGCGGCTGACGATCGCTTCTTCCTGTTGCGAGCCCCAGGTGTGCAGCTGTTCGTCTGTCATTTCGTCCAGCGTGGCCAGGGCCGCCGCGCAGGCGATAGGGTTGCCGGAATAGGTGCCACCCAAGCCGCCCTTGGGTAAGTGGTCGAGTAACGATTTACGCCCGACCACCGCGCCTAGTGGCACGCCGCCGGCAATGCTTTTGCCCAGCAGGATCAGGTCCGGCTCGATGCCCAGCCGTGAAAACGCAAACCGCTGACCCGTGCGGCCGAATCCGGACTGGATTTCGTCGGCAATCAGCAGAATGTTTTTTTCGTCGCAAAAACGTCGCAGTGCTTGGGCGAACGCTATGTCCAGCGCCAGGAAGCCTGCTTCGCCCTGCACCGGCTCGACGATAAAACAGGCGACATCGTCGACGTCGATTTCGACGCTGAACAAACGCTCCATTGCCTTCAAGGCGTCGGCGCAGGTCACGCCGTTGTCTTTGCTGGGGTACGGCAAATGAAACACCGGGCCCGGCAACACGCCGACTTTTTGTTTGTAGGGCGCAACTTTGCCATTGAGGTTGAGCGTGGCGAGCGTGCGGCCATGAAAGGCGCCGTCGAAGGCAATGACCGCGGTGCGACCGGTGGCGCCGCGAACGATCTTCAAAGCATTTTCGCACGCTTCGGCGCCGCTGTTGGTCAGCATGCCACTGACCGGATAATCAACCGGAATGAACGCCGTCAGGCGATCCATCAGCTCGATGTAAGGTGCATGCGGCGCGGCATTGAACGCGTAATGCGTGAGGCGTGTGGCTTGTTCGCGTATGGCTTCGACGACGCGCGGGTTGCAATGACCGAGGTTGAGCACGCCAATGCCACCGACGAAGTCGATGTAGCGTTTGCCATCGGTGTCCCACACCTCGGCATTTTTACCGTGGCTGAGACTGATGGGGTGAACAATGGAAATCGACCGACTGATGGTTTCGCTGCTCATGAATGACCGACTCTGAAGAAGGGATGCTTCTTTTTATCTAAGCCGCGAGCAGTGCTGTCCGACAAACGAAATAAAGTCGCCGGGTCAATCTTAAAAGTCGGGAAGTGCCTGATACTGATCGATGACGACGGGTGATGTGTGGCGAGGGAGGGTGCTCGCCACAGGTTCAGTGCCAGGCCATGAGGCCGGCGCAGGTTTTAATCAGCGGCGGGTGAGCGGCGGCTGAGTGAACTTCACAGCGGACAAGCCATGCGCGATCAGTGCACGAATATTGCCGTGATCGCTGCCTTCAGGTGTTGCGACCACCGAACGGTAATGCTCACCAAACGCCAACAGCGCCTCTTCATCGCTGAGGCCTTCCAGCAGTGCCAGGCCCAAGGTTTTGCACGAGCCTTCGTTCTGCCCGGCAGCATTTTCAACGCCACCGTTGTTGAACGCTTGCGGCTGATACTCGTAGCCTGCGGCGATGAACGCCAGGGTGTCGGCGAAAACATGCTCGCCGCTGACGAGGCTGGCGCGCAGGGTGTTCAAATCACTCATGGGGTTTTCCTTTGGCGAACGCTGCTTGTTGTTCAGCGCTGGCTTCTTGCTGGTATTGGGCTTTCCATTCAGCGTACGGCATGCCGTAAACCACTTCACGGGCGTCATCGAGGCTGACCTCGATCTGGCGTTCGTCGGCGGCGGCCTTGTACCACTTCGACAGGCAATTACGGCAGAAACCCGAGAGGTTCATCAGGTCTATGTTCTGCACATCCTTGCGGCTGTCCAGATGGGCGACCAGCCGGCGGAAGGCGGCCGCTTCAAGTTCCAGGCGTTGTTGATCGTTCATGGATGTCTCTGCGAGACAGCTTCAAGCGGCAAGCTTCAAGCTGCAAGTTGGATTGCGGTAGCCGTAAGTTTACAGCCTGTGGCTTGAAGCTTGAAGCTTAGCGGCTCGCCGCGAGGGTGATCGACACTGACTCGGCGAAACGCAACGCGTGGGGTTTGTCGACTTCGACTTCGGCGTACAGCACCGATTCGTTGACCATCACCAGGTCGAGGATTTCCTGGGTCAGGCGTTCGAGCAAGGCAAAGCGATTGCCTTCCACGTGGGCGATGATGGATTTGGTGATGGTGCGGTAGTTCAGCGCGTGGTCAATATCGTTGTCACGCACCGCTTCCTGAGCCGCATACAAGATGGTCAGGTTGATCAGCACATCTTGTTTATTGAGGATTTCATCCTCGTTGATGCCGATAAAAGTTCGCAGGCACAGGTCCTTGACCCGAATGCGTGCCGTTCCTGGTTGAAGTTGTGGCATTGCTTACTTGCTCCGTCCAATCAATTGCAGGAACTCCTGGCGGGTGTTGCTCGACTCGCGAAAAGCGCCGAGCATCACTGAGGTGTTCATGGTGGAATTCTGTTTTTCTACGCCCCGCATCATCATGCACATGTGCTTGGCTTCGATGACAACGGCGACACCGGCCGCGTCAGTCACCTGTTGCACGGCGTCGGCGATTTGCCGGGTGAGATTTTCCTGAATTTGCAGACGACGGGCGAACATGTCGACCAGGCGCGCAATCTTCGATAAACCCAGCACCTTGCCGGTTGGAATATAAGCCACATGTGCTTTGCCAATGAAGGGCAACAGGTGATGCTCACACAGCGAATAGAGTTCGATGTCGGCGACGATCACCATCTCATCGCTGTCAGATGAAAACAGCGCGCCATTGACGATCTCGTCAACGCTTTGTTCGTAGCCGTGGCAAAGGTACTGCATGGCTTTGGCCGCGCGCTTCGGTGTGTCGAGCAAGCCTTCGCGGTCGGGGTTTTCGCCGACACCAATCAGGATCTCGCGATAGCTGTCGGACAGGGCGTTCTGGGGCAGGGATAACGGCATGAAACATCCTCGCGGGGCAACTTATTTGACGTGCCTTCCGCCGTTGACGGTCAGGGTCGTTCCGGTGACATAGGAGTTGTGGAGCAAGTAACACAAGCCTTGGTAGATCACTTCAGCGCCGGGTTCGATGCCCAGTGCTGACTTGGCCAGCGCCTTGGCGCGGTACGCTGCGTCGTCGCAAGCGTTGAACATTAGCAGGGCTGGCGCGATGCCGTTGACCTTGATCGCTGGCGCGTACTTCGCTGCGAAACTCAAGGTGAGGCTGTCGAGTCCTGCTTTTGTGGCGCAATAACCGATGTGCTTGCTGCTGCCCTTGCGGGTGACGTCATCGCTGATGTGCACGATGTCGGCGGGCGTCGAGCGTTCTAGTAAAGCGGCACAATGCAGGTTGATCAGATAGGGCGCAAGCATGTGCACGCTGAACATGCGAGTGAGGGCGTCCGCCTCGGTGCCAGGCGTTTCTTCCAGCCACTCGGAGGCGTTATGCACGATAGCGCGCAGGCTGTCGGTGTGTGTTTTCAGTTCATCGATGAACGCGACAATCCCGGCTTCGCTGGAAAAATCCGCAAACACCGCCGTCGCTCCCAGATCACGCAACATCTGCACGCCAGGGCGCTCGCTGCGGTAGCTGAATATCACCGAATGGCCGTCTTCAAGCAATCGCTGCGCGCAATGCAGGCCAACACGCTGGCCGGCACCGGTGATGAGGATTGGAGCTACGGAAGAGTTCATGGAAGGCTCGCGTCGCGGTCAGGGCAAAACTATACCAGCGACGGGAGTTGCATACCTATTGTCAGCGCGAGCGCTTACTGGCTTATCAGTGGTGTGTGGACGGTTGTGTGGACATTGGGCGTACGGGCGTGCTGTGCAGCCAGCCTGCCAGCAGGTGCGTCGACAGTGGGATGAACAAATAAACCATCAAAGGTGTCAGGCACAGCGTGCTGACAAAGACGCGGGGCAACAGGCTCATTTCGCCGAGTAATGGCCCCAACACGAAGTTGAACAACAGCGATACCGGAAAGAACGCCAACCAGATCGCAACGGCTTGCTTCCAGCGGGGCGGGCGTTGGCCAGTGGCGCCGAACCAGCCTTCAATGCCGCTGACACGATGTTCGGTTGGATCGGCAAACAGGTCGCTCCCGCGTGCGAGCCAGGCTGTGCGTGAAGCTGAGTGCTCCCAAGCGTGCAGCGTCTGATTGTCGGCAAAGCGGAAAATAATCTGGAACTCGTCATCTTCGGGCGGCGGTGCAAGCACGCCGGAGCCCAGATAACCCTGGAAGTCAGTGGCCAGTTGTTCGCCTTCGCGCAGCCAGGCCATCAAGTCCTGATAACGCCCATCGGCGACTCGGCGCGCAACCATCAGCGTGACGGGTGAGGTAGACATTATGTATCTCCTTAAACAAGTGCGTCGCTCCGGGTAGGAGTTTCGCCAGGCGCAGCCCTGGGTGATGGGCTGCGTCTTCAGACAAGCAAGGATTATTCCTGATTTCAGTGATTACACCAGCGGCATTCGTCGCTTATCAATCTATTGGGTGGTTGCGCTGTAACAGGCGTAGACTGGGATCCAATTAATGCAAGGACGTGTGCCCTCCAAATGCCTGCCCTGACTGAGATTGCCCCGGTTGTACTGCGTACTCACGCCCTTCATGGAGACGAACTGTTTCCGATACGAGAGGTGGCGCGCTTGACCGGCATCAACCCCGTCACGCTTCGAGCGTGGGAGCGTCGTTATGGTCTGATTCAGCCCACGCGCACCGAAAGTGGGCATCGACTGTATTCTCTGGCTGATATCGATAAAGTCCGCAGCATCCTTAACTGGATCGAGCGAGGTGTTGCCGTGAGCAAGGTTGGCAAGATACTGGCCAAGACCGAGCCTCTTCAGGCGCTCTCAAACATCATTCCCGACGACTTGGTATTGGCTGATTACGCGCTCTGGCAGGAACAGGTGCACGCGGCGGTCCGGGTGTTTGACGATCTGCAACTGGAGCAGGTCTACGGTCAGATCTTTTCCAGTTATTCGCAGTCAGTGGTTTTTCAGGACATTCTTATGCCGCTCTGGAAGTTGTTGCTACAACGCCAGGATCAATTCGGGCAAACCAGCGAGTGGCTGTTTTTCGACGGTTTCTTGCGCGCTCGCGTGTTGCAGCGCTTGTTGTTGATGCGCAACTTGCAACCGCGACGGGTAATCATCAGCGCATTGGCGGGTCAATGTCGCGAACTCGAATTGCTGGTCGCGGCATTATTTCTCAGCACCAACGAAGTGGGCGTGCGCCTGTTGACGATTGGTCAACCGTTCGACGAACTGATGCTTGTGTGCGAAAAAATCAAACCACAGGCGCTGGTGCTGTTTTCCAATCATGCGCCGGCCCCCGAGTTGCCTCGACGTTTGAATCGTTTGGCACTCAGCCTGGATTGTCAGGTGTTTCTGGCAGGCGATGCGTCTGATCTGGCCGAGGAAAGCCTGGCAGGCACTTCGATTGGCTGTTTGGGGAATGAAGGAATGGAAATGCGCCAGCGTCTTAAACAGTTCCTAGCGGGCAAGCTGGATACTTGATTCAGAGATGCAACGTTGGATGAGTCAGCCGATGTTGCTGAAGAATGTACTGACGCAAACGCTCGGTTTCATCCTTGTCGCTCTGGCTCAACTGATAGGCATAAAAACCATTTTCGGTTTCTTTCTCGAATGTGCCGCGCAACGCAATACGCTCATAACCTGAAGGGCTGAACCACAAGGCAAAATGCTTTGGCGGTTTGGTCTTGTTGCGTACTTCCAGCAAAACCCCTTTGAACGACACTTCGTGAACCCACATCGTGCCGGGCTGGCCGCTGGCGTTTTCCAGCGCTACCGGCTCTTCGAGTACCAGCCGCCATGGCCGAACCAATGGGCCGTCTTCGTAAATGCTGGGTACACCAAGGCGCAAGTGCATCGCGTGGAATTCGTCTTCCACCAGATGCAGCGGAAAGGTCATTTGCTGGTTTTCAAAGTTGGCCTGGATTGTCACCTGTTCGTGAGCGGCAAGGCGCGTGAGTAAATCACGAATCTGTGAACCACCATTGACGAGCAGGCTCGACGTCGCATCCCGAACATTGAGCTGCGGGTTATGTTGCATCGTCTGGATAAAATCCAGCTCATCCTGCGTCAATAGCGCGTCGCGGTGCATGATCTACTCGAAAGGAATTGTTACAAAGCCAACGGTGATTGTAGTTAATGACAATTAATTAGCGATTTTGTTTTTACCGTTCGTCGCTTTTAGTGATTCAAGTTCGGCTTGGGTGTCAGCCAACTGCGTCTCCAGTTGCAGGATTCGCTGTTGTGCCTTGACTTGAGCGCTGACGTCTTTCTGCACGCCAAGGTAATAAGTGATTCCGTCACTTGCGCTTTTCACCGTCGAAAGCGATAGCTCATTCCAGAAAGGTGTGCCGTCCTTACGATAGTTCCTGATGATTTCCCGGCACGAACCCGCACTTTTAACGGTTTGACGAATAGTCTCCAGCGATTCCTGATCCCGATCGCCAGCCTGCAAAAACCTGCAGTCCTGATAAAGGATTTCTTCGCTGGTGTAACCCGTCAGGCGTTCGAACGCTGGATTGACATAAATCAGGATCGTGTCCTGATCGCCTTCTTTTTCGGCGACCACAATGCCGTCGTTGGAGGCGTTGATCACCATTTGCAGTAACTGAGCGTTAATCACCTGGAACCCCTTTCTTGTTGATAGATGCCTTGCAGTCTAAGAGAACAATCGGGAGGGTGCTGTTAATATCCCGGTCTTTTACTCAGGCTCAGGAACAGATTGATGAAAGTCGCCATCATTTCCGGCTCGGTGTACGGCACGGCTGAAGAAGTCGCCCGTCACGCCGCGAACATTTTAAAAGCTGCCGGTTTCGAAACCTGGCACAACCCACGCGCCAGCATTGCCGACGTACAGGCTTTTGCCCCAGACGCTTTCCTGGCAGTGACTTCCACCACTGGCATGGGCGAGTTGCCGGATAACCTGCAGCCGCTGTACTCGATGATTCGCGATCAGTTGCCGGCGGCCTGGCGGGGTTTGCCAGGTGCGGTAATCGGTTTGGGAGATGCCAGTTATGGCGATACGTTCTGTGGCGGCGGTGAACAGATGCGCGAGTTGTTTGGTGAACTGGGCGTGCGCGAAGTGCTGCCGATGTTGCGCCTGGACGCCAGCGAAAGTGTGACGCCAGAAACCGATGCCGAGCCTTGGCTGGCAGAACTGGTCAACGCTTTGCGTCGCTGACCGGCCGTTCGCGCAACAAGGCCAGCCAGGCTTGCGCGGCTTTCGACAAATACGCGCCCTGACGCCAGATGAAGGCGATATCCCAGCGCAAGTAGGTCGGTGCATTCAAGGCCAGGCGCACCACGCCTGGCCGTTCCAGCCCAAGCGCGACCACGCGCGGCAACAGCACCACGCCTTGGCCGGCGGCCACCAGCGCCGCCAGAAAATCCGCCTGACCACTGCGTCCTCCCTCCTTCGGCGTGAACCCCGCCTGCTGGCAGGCCTGCAACACGCGGTCGTTGAGCACGAAGCTGCGCTGATAAAGCAAAAACGGTGTGTCGGCCAATTCCTCCAACGCAATGACAGACTTCGCCGCCAACGGATGATCGGTTGGCAGCAGCGCGTCCAGCGGTTCGTCGCAGAACAGTTGAAAGTCGAATTGCGGATCTTTAGTCAGCAGGCTGCCGCCCAATTCCAGTTCACCACTCAACACCGCTTGTTCGATGCTCAGACTGCCGCCTTCAAGTATTTGAACGTTGATATTTGGGTAGCGTCGCCGGTATTCAGCGAACAGGCCGGCGAACAAAGCATCACTGCCCAGTAACGGCAAACCCAGGCGCAATTCCCCGCGAGCCAATTGGCTCAAGTCATCCAGTTCGCTGAGCAGTTCGTTGCGCAGGCGCAACATGCCTTCTGCTCGCTGCAGCACAACGCTGCCGGCCGCCGTCAGTCGCAATTGCGAGCCCAAGCGTTCAAGCAGCGGTGTGCCGAGGCTGTGTTCGAGTTGCGCGACCTGTTTACTCACCGCCGATTGGCTGATGTGCAGCGTCTTGGCCGCTTGTGTGAACCCGCCCTGATGCATCACTTCGACAAAACTGCGCAGTTGTTTAAATTCCATGTCACGAATTCCAAAATGGAATGGGTTTGAGTCTAACAATTCGCTTCAGGGATGACAGCTTGCTCTTTAAAATGAGCCTCTGTGAGGACTCAAACCATGAACGCATCGACCCTGAAATACCTGGCACGGCTGATCACTGAACTCGCCGTGCTGTTGGCCATATATCTGTTCGGATGCCAGTGGGTTGCCTGGTTTGACTGGCCGATTCCGGGTGGAGTGATCGGCATGGGGCTTTTGCTGCTGGCATTCGCCTCGGGACTGGTCAAACCCGCGACGCTGCAAATGGGCGCGGGCCTGTTGATGGCCGAGATGCTGCTGTTCTTCATTCCGGCGCTGATGAGCTTGCTCGATTACGGTGGATTGCTGCGTGATGACGGTTGGCGGATCTTGCTGGTGATTGGGGTCAGCACACTGACGGTGATGCTGGTGACTGCCTTCACCGTCGAATGTGTAGTGCGCTTGAGGAGGTCCGGTGAAGCTTGAATGGATGCCGATGTTCTGGCTGGCCTTTACGCTACTGGCTTATCTGTTCAGCCGCTGGATGTATCGCCGCACGGGGCGTTACCTGCTGTCGCCACTGATTCTAGTGCCGTGCCTGCTGCTGGCGGTCGCGGTACCGTTGCACACCGCCTATGCCGAATATTCCAGCAACACCCATTGGCTGATGTTGGTATTGGGTCCGGTCACCGTGGCCTTTGCCGTGCCAATCTGGCAGCAGCGTGAAATGCTCATGCGCTATTGGTTGGCGTTGTTAATCGGGATGCTGGCGGGCAGTGCGGCTTCCATTGGCAGTTCGTTTGGCCTGGCCAAAGCATTGGCACTCGACAGCTCGGTGACGATGTCACTGGTCCCGCGTTCGATCACCACGCCGTTTGCCATGCCGCTGGCTCACGATTTGGGTGGCGTTCCAGAACTGACGGCGGTGTTCGTGATGTTCACCGGTGTATTTGGCGCGATGCTGGGTGGCATTCTGCTCAAGTGGCTACCACTGCGCAGTGCATTGGCTCGGGGAGCGTTGTTTGGAGTCGGGGCGCACGGTGCCGGGGTCAGTCGGGCGCATGAAGTGGGCGGCGAGGAAGGGTCGGTAGCCGGGTTGGTGATGGTCCTTACGGGGTTGCTGAACCTGTTCGCAGCGCCATTACTGGCGGCAGTACTTTGACATGGATCCAGCTTCGTTCACGCACTGACTCGCTCAGACATCAAGCTGGCTGCCAATGCAACTACGTGAACCTTAGGGGGTGTCTAGACTGCTGACACGTGAGCACAACAATAAGAACAGGAGTTCCTTGCCGTGAGTGTAAACCCCGTCCAATCGCCGCCCAGCGTCAAAGATCAGGTCAGCGCCGCCGAGTGGCAGACCCGAGTCGATCTGGCTGCCTGCTATCGCCTGATAGCCCAGCATGGTTGGGATGACCTGATCTTCACTCACATTTCGGCCAAGGTGCCTGGCACCGAAGATTTCCTGATCAACCCTTACGGGCTGATGTTTCACGAGATAACTGCGTCGAGTCTGGTCAAGGTTGACCAGGCCGGTAACAAGCTGATGGACAGCCCCTACGAGATCAACCCTGCGGGCTATACCATTCACAGCGCGATTCATGAAGTACGCCACGACGTAGTGTGCGTGCTGCATACCCACACCGCAGCAGGCGTCGCAGTATCGGCTCAGAAGCAAGGCGTTCTGCCCATCAGCCAGCAATCATTGTTTGTCTTGTCCAGCCTCGCCTATCACGCCTACGAAGGTGTTGCGCTAAATCATGAAGAGAAAGCGCGACTGCAAGCCGACTTGGGTCAAAACAGTTTTCTGATGTTGCACAACCACGGTCTGCTGACCTGTGGTGGCACCATCGCCGATACGTTTCTGATGATGTTCATCTTCCAGCGCACTTGCGATATTCAAGTGCTGGCGCAAAACGCTGGCGCCGAATTGATCGCCATCGAACCGCAGATTTTGGCCGGTGCCAAAGCGATGATCGCCGGTGTCACCAAAAGTGCTCAAGGGATGGGTGGTGCGCTGGCGTGGCCAGCGTTACTGCGCAAACTCGATAAACTAGACCCAGGTTATAAAATCTAATGCCCCTCGCCGAGATTCCTCTGTGTGTCTGGCGCAAACGCAGCCAGACGTTCGTATTTCGTGGCCAGACCATCCGCTACTGGACGGCGGGGCAGGGTGAGCCGCTGCTGCTCATTCATGGCTTTCCGACCGCCAGTTGGGACTGGCATTACCTATGGCAACCCTTGGCCCAGCGCTATCGGGTGATCGCCTGCGACATGCTCGGTTTTGGTGACTCCGCCAAGCCACTTAATCATGAGTACAGCCTGCTGGAACAAGCTGATTTGCAGCAGGCATTGCTGGCGCATTTGAAGGTGGAACAGCCCGTACATGTATTGGCCCACGATTACGGTGACAGCGTGGCCCAAGAGCTGCTGGCCCGGCATTCAGAGGCGCGGATAAACCTGGCAAGTTGCGTGTTCCTCAACGGTGGTTTGTTCCCCGAGACCCATCGCCCGGTCCTGATGCAAAAATTGTTGCTCAGCCCATTGGGCTGGATGATTGGCCGCGCTTTTTCGCGAGATGCTTTGGTCAAGAGTTTCCGGCAAATATTCGGCCCGAACAGTCGTCCGACCGAAAGCGAGCTGGATGACTTCTGGAGCTTGATCGACACCCATCATGGGCCACGGATCCTGCACAAACTGATCGCTTATATTCCTGAACGGCGTGTTCAGCGCGATCGGTGGGTTGCCGCCATGCAGCGTGGTGAAGTGCCGCTGCGGGTAATTGACGGCGAAGTTGATCCGATTTCCGGTGCGCATATGGTTGAGCGGTACAGCGAGTTGATCCCCAACCCGGACACCGTGCTGTTGCCTGGCATCGGCCACTATCCGCAAATCGAGGCGCCAGTGCTGGTGCTTAGGCACTACCTGGAATTTAGAGAACGGTTGGTTGCACCACCGCGCAAGGTCGCTTATTCGTGAGTCGCGGCTGAAAATCGCAATCTCGTTCACTCCACAGCGCCTGCAATTGGACCACCTGCGTCCTGTCGCCGCGGTGGAGTAAAACGAGGCTGCGATCCGCCCTCCAAAACCCACACCCAACACCGCATCATCCCCCAGCCTTATCGACCACCATTCAGCCTCCCTTCAGTTCATTGTGACCCGCGGCCCCTTGCCGGACACTCGGACTCATCGTCCCTTTAGTCGGCAGGAGTCCCCCATGAACGAGTCTGTGCGCTTCGAAGATAAAGTCGTGATTATCACTGGCGCCGGTGGCGGGCTCGGTCGTGCGCACGCGCTGTTGTTCGCCCGGCACGGCGCCAAAGTGCTGGTCAATGACCTCGGCGGCTCGGCGCAGGGCGAAGGTGCCAACGCCTCGGCGGCAGACCGCGTAGTGGCCGAGATACGCGAGGCGGGCGGCACTGCGCAGGCCAACCATGACTCTGTCACCGACGGCGACAAAATCGTACAGCATGCCCTCGATGCCTTTGGCCGCGTGGATGTGGTGGTCAACAACGCCGGGATCCTGCGCGACAAGACGTTCCATAAAATGGACGACGCCGATTGGGACCTGGTTTACCGCGTCCATGTCGAAGGCGCCTACAAAGTCACCCGCGCCGCGTGGCCGCACCTGCGCGAGCAACACTATGGTCGTGTCATTTTCACCGCGTCCACGTCTGGCATTTACGGCAACTTCGGCCAGTCCAACTACGGCATGGCCAAACTCGGCCTCTATGGCCTCACGCGCACACTCGCCATTGAAGGCCGCAAAAACAACATCCTGGTCAACGCCATCGCCCCCACCGGCGGCACGCGCATGACCGAAGGGCTGATCCCGCCGCAAGTCTTCGAACAACTGAAGCCGGAGCTGATCAGTCCGCTGGTGGTGTACCTCGCCAGCGAAAATTGCCAGGAAACTTCCGGCTTATTTGAAGTCGGTGGTGGCTGGATGGGCAAAGTGCGCTGGGAACGAAGCCTGGGCGCCGGATTCGATCCACGCGCAGGCTTTTCGCCCGAAGACGTGGCTGCGCATTGGCAGCAAATATGTGATTTCGAAGGGGCAGCGCACCCCAAGGACAACATTGAAGCGCTGAAGGAGATGATGGGGAATTTGCAGAAGTATTCGTTGTAAAAAAACCAGCGGGGTCAAGTTCGAAACTTGGCCCTTTTTTTACACAGGCCTCTGGAGTTGAATCCTTTTCTGAATCTGCCTGGTCAATAAAATCAGAGACCGGTCGCGGAAACCGGAATGGTATTTATCTTTGGTTTTTGATGGGTCATGAGTTACCAGGAGCCGAAAGGGATACCGAACTTGTCGATGTAGGCTTTGGATTCGTCTGACAAAAAATAATATTCACCGTCTTGAGCGAATGTGTGAGCAATAAAAAAGGCCGCTGCAAACGCAGCGGCCAAAGTAAGACGTTGGATCAAGGAGCTACAAATCAACGTCAGTGAACACGGGGTGATGAACTGAACGGCTTCAACTCATCTGAAATATGTCGCTAATGACCCGGCGTTATCACAGGTCATGGCTTGCTGCTGCCTGGCTGATTAGCGTGGAAGCCACACAAGAATAAGCCTATGAAGGCAAAGGAAAAATAGCGATTACAGACATGCACTGTTGCAGACTTGGCAACAATCTCCGGCGTGGCGTTCATCCTTTAGAGCTACATCGCGAATACCTCCTTGGTGCGCTTATCGGTCCCTGGGCGTGGCGCTAGGGTGGAGTCTTCTGTCACTCACCGGGGAAGACGCATGACAACAATAACAATGCGCGCCATCTTCAAGCCGCAGGCGCTGGCTGCGGCGGTTGCCTTGGGTTGCTGCGCCCAGGCGCACGCCGTTGCATTCACTGTCGGGGAAATAGAGGGCACCTTCGACTCGTCTTTGTCTGTCGGGGCGAGTTGGGGGATGCGCGATGCCGACAAATCGTTGGTGGGCATCGTTAATGGCGGTAGCGGCCAGGCGTCGACGGGTGACGATGGGCGCCTGAATTTCAAGAAGGGCGAGACCTTCTCCAAAATATTCAAAGGCATTCACG
The DNA here is from genome assembly GCF_050321825.1 of Gordonia sp. IEGM753. NCBI lineage: Bacteria > Bacillati > Actinomycetota > Actinomycetes > Mycobacteriales > Gordoniaceae > Gordonia > Gordonia sp. IEGM753. The sequence goes on along the minus strand of NZ_JBNQGB010000002.1, from coordinate 640,500 downwards.
ACCTTGAGCTGAAGTACGGCGACACCGGCGTGTTTGTGCGTGGCAAGTATTGGTATGACTTTGAGCTGGAGGACGGCGACCGTCCGTTCAAACCGATCAGTGACCACAATCGCAAGGAGGGCGCGAAGTCCGCGGGTGCGCAGATCCTCGATGCCTTCGTCTATCACAATTACTCCGTCGCCGATCTGCCGGGCACCTTACGCGCCGGCAAACAAGTGGTCAGTTGGGGCGAAAGTACCTTCATCGGCAACTCGATCAACAGCATCAACCCGGTCGACGTTTCAGCGTTTCGACGTCCTGGCGCGGAGATCAAGGAAGGGCTGATCCCGGTGAACATGGTGTTCGCCTCGCAAGGCCTGACCGACAAGCTCACTGTGGAAGGTTTTTATCAACTGGAGTGGGGCCAGACCGTACTCGACAACTGCGGCACGTTCTTTGGCAGCGACGTTGCGGCGGACGGTTGTACCAAGGGTTACACCGTGGCGAGCCCGGCTATCGTGCCTCTGCAGCCTGTCGCCGCGGCGTTTGGCCAGGGCTTTGAAGTGGGCAAGGAAGGCGTCATCGTGCCGCGCGGCGGTGACCGCGATGCGCGTGACTCCGGGCAATGGGGCACGGCCCTGCGCTGGCTGGGCGATGACACCGAATACGGGTTGTACTTCATGAATTACCACAGCCGAACGCCTAACGTCGGTACCACCACGGCAGGCATTGGAACGCTGGCGAGTATTCCTGGAATCGTCGCCACGGCCAACCGTATTGCTCCCGGCAGTGGTTCGGGGCTGGCTCAAATCGTGATGCTGGGCCGTGGTCAGTATTACCTCGAATACCCGGAAGACATCCGCCTGTACGGCGCCAGTTTTTCGACCACATTGCCCACTGGCACCGCATGGACCGGTGAAATCAGCTATCGGCCCAACGCACCGGTACAAATCAACAGCACCGACCTGACCCTGGCCATGCTCAACCCGATTTCCGGTGGTGCCGCGTCGCCCATTGCGACCTCGCCGGGCGCGGATAACAAGGGCTATCGCCGCAAGGAAATAACCCAGATCCAAAGCACGCTGACGCACTTCATCGATCAAGTGATGGGTTCTGATCGCCTGACCTTGGTCGGCGAGGCGGCGGTGGTACACGTCGGGGGGCTGGAAGCGCGCAGCAAGCTGCGTTATGGCCGTGATTCGGTCTACGGCCAATATGGTTTTGGCGCAGATACCGACGGTTTTGTCACCGCCACTTCGTGGGGGTATCGCGCCCGCGCCATCCTTGACTACAACAATGTCATCGCCGGCATCAACTTCAAACCCAACCTGTCGTGGTCGCACGACGTGTCTGGTTACGGCCCCAACGGGCTGTTCAACGAGGGCGCCAAAGCCATCAGCGTCGGTGTCGACGCCGACTATCGCAACACCTATACCGCGAGCCTCAGTTACACCGATTTCTTCGGGGGTGACTACAACACTCTGGAAGATCGCGATTTCGTGGCGCTGAGCTTTGGCGTGAACTTCTGATCTGGCTGAGAAGGATGATTTTATGCGCAAGATGATTCTGCAATGCGGTGCCTTGGCCCTGAGCTTGCTGGCCGCGAACGTCATGGCCGCGGTTACGCCGCAAGAAGCCGACACGCTCGGTACCAGCCTGACGCCGGTGGGTGCGCAAAAAGCAGGTAACGCCGAGGGCACGATTCCGGCCTGGACGGGTGGCATCCCGAAGAACGCCGGCGCAGTGGACAGCAAAGGGTTTCTTGCTGATCCGTTCGCCAATGAAAAACCCCTGTTCATCATTACCGCCACCAACGTCGATCAATACAAAGACAAGTTGTCCGATGGCCAGGTAGCAATGTTCAAACGCTATCCAGAGACCTACAGAATTCCGGTTTACACCACTCACCGCACCGTGGCGTTGCCGCCAGAAATCTATGAGTCGGCCAAACGCAGCGCACTGAATGTGACACCGATCAACGACGGCAACGGCCTGGCCAATTTCACCGGCAATCGCTACTACGCCTTTCCAATTCCGAAGAATGGCGTGGAGGTGATCTGGAACCACATCACCCGGTATCACGGTGGCAATTTGCGTCGCACCATTACTCAGGCAACACCTCAAGCCAATGGTGATTTCACGGTTATCCGCTTCAAGGATGAGGTTGCGGTGCCTTCGTTGCTGGGTGATTTGAAGCCGGGCAGCGATGAAAACGTGCTCAGCTATTTCAAGCAGGAAGTCACCGCGCCGGCACGCTTGGCGGGCAATGTACTGTTGGTTCACGAGACGCTCGACCAGGTAAAGGAACCGCGCAAAGCCTGGATCTACAATGCCGGCCAGCGTCGGGTAAGACGTGCGCCGCAAGTGGCGTATGACGGTGTCGGTACCTCGTCTGACGGTTTGCGCACCACCGACAACTTCGACATGTTTTCCGGTGCGCCGGACCGTTACGACTGGAAGCTGATCGGCAAAAAAGAAATGTACATCCCTTACAACAGCTACAAGCTTGATTCGCCCAACCTCAAATACACCGACGTGATCAAGGCCGGGCACATCAATCAGGACCTCACTCGTTATGAGCTGCACCGCGTCTGGGAAGTGGTCGCTACCGTCAAGCCTAACGAACGTCACGTTTATGCCAAGCGGCACATGTACCTCGACGAAGACAGTTGGCAGGTGGCGCTTGCCGATCACTACGATGGTCGCGGCCAGCTCTGGCGTGTGGCTGAAGGGCACGCGGAGTTCTATTACGACCATCAGGTTCCGGCGTACACCGTCGAAGCACTGTATGACCTGATTGCCGGGCGCTACATTGCGCTTGGAATGAAGAACGAAGAGAAGCGCAGCTTCGAGTTCAACGTCGATGCCAAAGCAGGGGATTACACGCCTGCAGCGTTGAGGAGTACGGGAGTCAGGTAGTTTTCCTACGGGCTCCACGGATAAAGGTGACCTTGCGGTCACCTTTTTTATAGGTATCGATAAATGCGTTGAATACTTCTTCAACAAATTGTTTGTAGAGGGCTAGGGTAGCGCCACAACTATAAAAAGGCGCACCACTATGACTGCCATGACGCTGTGTCTGGACCGTCCTGGATTCCTGCCCCGTTTGTCTTCTCACCACGTGTCTCGTGATCGTCTGATCGAGCCGTTGATGGCATCCACGGCCCGGGTGAAACTGCTGTGTGCCCCGGCCGGCAGTGGCAAGACTGCGTTACTCACGGAATGCCTTTCGCGCGTGCCCACACCGTGTCAGATCTGCTGGCTGCCGATGTCGGGTGAGCATTCGAGTGTTGCCGATTTTTGCCAGCGCCTCGGGCAATCGCTGGCGCTGGGATCCGTGCAGGAGTCCGTGTTGCTCGAGCATCTGGCGGGCGTGCAGACACCGCTCTGGTTGTTAGTCGATGACTATTGCCGCACGCCCAACCCGGAACTGGACCTGCTGCTGGATCGGCTATTGACCCTCAGCAGTCCCATGATCACCTGGTATTTGAGTGGTCGCCGTCGCCCGCAGTGTAATTGGCCGCGACTGCTGCTCGATGACGACTTGTATGAGTGTGAGCGCTCCACGCTGGCGTTCACTCAACATGAGATACAAAAGCTGTTGCATCACCTGACCCCAGAGGAGGCTGCCAAAGGCGCCGGTCGAATCCTTGAGCGAACAGGCGGTTGGTGTGCCGGCGCAAGAATCGCGCTGCTGCAAAAATGCGATTGGTCGCGCAACGAAACGCTTCAGGGGCGCACCGACACGCTGCACGATTACCTGGAGCATGAATTGTTCGCCAGTTTGACGCCCGAGCTGGCGGAAGCCTGGCGTGTGCTGGCTCACTTGCCGCGTTTTAACGCACAGCTTTGCGAGCACTTGTTTGGCGCGGGTGAAGGCGCGCGATGCTTGAGCACATTGCAGGAACTTGGCTGCTTCATTGAGCCTTGGCAAGCGTCGACAGAATGGCTGCAGGTGTTCTTGCCGCTGGCGCAGCTGATACGTGAAGAGCAGGGTTCGGCCGGCCGCTCCTGGCATCGACGGGCGTGTCAGTGGTTTGCCGCGAAGATGGACTGGCAAGCCGCTTTCGAGCAAGCCCTGCAGGCCGAAGAGTTAGAGGTGGCGGTGAGCCTGCTGCAGCATTTCAGCTTCGAGCATTTGTTCGAGGAGCAGACGGTGAAGCTGCTGTTGCGCCTGCATGAGCAACAAGGCGAAGACCTGATGCTCGGCTCGCCGCAGTTAGTCGGATTGATCACGGGAGCATTGTTGTTTGCCGGCCGGTTCGAGCAGGCGGGCGATTGCATCAAACATTTGTCGCGCTTCATGCCTCAGCCATCGGCGTTTCTGCAACGGCAACTGATCGCACGTTGGCAAGCGCAACAAGGTTGGCTGTTGCATTTGCAGGGCAGAATGGAGGCTTCACGGGCACTCTTTCTGGAGGCGCTTGGCGAACTCGGGCAGGCATGTTGGACCGCGCGCCTGATGTGTTTGTCAGGGCTGACGCAACAAGCGTTGCTTGTAGGTGAACTCGATGTTGCGCAAGGCACAAATCGCGAAGCCTTGTGCCTGGCGCGGGCACAAGGCTCGTTGGTTTTTGAGAGCCTGATGGAGCTTGATCACGCGCAATTGCTGGAGCAGCGTGGGGCATCCGCCAGGGCTGAATATCTACTGGCCAATATGCATGAGTTGCTTGCCCTACAAAAAAATATCGCTCAGCCGCTGATGGGGCGGATCGCCTTGCACCGTGGCCGCCTTAGCGTGTGCATGGGCAACGAAACGCAAGCGACCGCGCATTTCGAGTATGGCCTGCAGGTATGCCTGCGCAATCACGACAAACGCGTGCTGTATGGCTATCTCGGTCTGGCGCAACTGGCGGCCAATCGGCGCGATTACGCTCAAGCGTTTGTCCTGCTGCGTGACGCCGAGCGTTTGATGCAGCAACGGCGTATTCCAGACACGGTCTACCGTGGAGTCTTGCTGCACATCAGCAGTCATTTCTGGCTACAGCAAGGTCGCCCGGAGTTGGCGCACGAAGCACTGAGCCGAGTGTTGCGCCATTACCATGGGCCGCATGCGCGGCAGGCACCGCCAGCAACACTGGAACTGATCCCCAGCCTGGAATATCTGTTGGTGTTGGCCGAGGTCCAACTGGGGCGGGCGCAATCACCGATAGCGCAACTTGAAAGTCGCCTGCAATGGAGCCGGGAGCGGGGCATGACCAGGCTGCAAACGCAATTGCTGTTGGCGTTGGCAGAAGTCGCCTGGTTGGCGGGTGACGTTGCACAGGCCCGGCAGAGGTTGCAGGAGGGATTGATTCTGGTGGAGCGCAGCAGCCTGCAGCAGATACTGCGCGAACTTCAGTTGCGCCAGCCGCGTTTACTGGAGGCTATCGGGTCGGGCAAAGCCTCGGGCGATACAGCGCTGAGCACCGGCACTCAACATTGCCTGAGCCTGCGTGAAATAGAAGTACTGACGTTGGTGGCTCATGGCAACTCAAACCAGCAAATTGCCGACCTGCTGTTTATCTCGCTGCATACCGTGAAAACCCACGCCAGACGTATTAACGGCAAATTGGGGGTTGAGCGAAGAACCCAAGCGGTCGCGCATGCGAAGTTGCTGGGTTTATTGGGTTGAGGTACTGGTCGCTGGCTCAAACCCCATCCGCCAGCTGACGGCCCGCGTTGCCGCCAGCAATCGCTGCGCTGCCGGGCCATTTTCGTCGGCATGAAACAACGAGGTCGGCCCGACAATCGTCATCACCGCCGCCACGTGCCCGACAGCGTTGAACACCGGTGCCGACAGGGCATCAACGCCGGGCATCAGCAAACCATGCACATGGTGCAGGCCGCGTTCGCGGATCTGCTCACACAAGGTCACATAGGCCTGATCGTCCGCCAGGGCATGGGCATTGCTCGAGTGCAGTTCGTGAGCGCGCAGGTCCACGGTTTCACGGTTGGGCAGGAAGGCGCCGAACACCAGGCCGGTGGACGAGCTGAGCAATGGCAATACCGAACCCAATTGGGTGACTACGGTCACAGCGCGCACCGCCGGTTCGATGTGCACCACGGTCGCGCCCTGATTGCCCCACACCGCCAAAAAACAGGTCTCGTTCAGTTCATCGCGTAATTCCGCCAAGGGCAGGGCAGCCACCTTCAGCACGTCCATACTGTTGAGTGCCGCCAAGCCCACGCGCAAGGCTTCGCGGCCCAGGCCGTAATGGTTAGTGACGGTGTTTTGTTCGGCAAAACCACTGGCGATCAATGCCTGAAGATAGCGGTGCACCTTGCTGGCCGGCATCTGCACGTGTTCGGCCAGACGCGACAGTGAGGTCGAGGGCGACAACTGGGCCAGCGCCTTGAGTATGTCGGTGCCGACCTCGGCTGAGCGGACTTTCTGCTTACCGTTGCTTTCTGCGGTGCTGCGCGGCTTTTCCATGGAGGCGATGTGATCCCGGGATGAATGGCGGTCTTTATAGCTTGACGGTCGGTACCAATCAAATTACGTTATGCGTAATTGAATTACGATAAAAATAACCCCGGCGTGCCAAGACCTCTTAAACAGAGTGACAGGCCATTGCCTACTCCCTGTTCAGGAGGCTCCATGAACCTCGATTCGACGTCGCCAGCGTTGGCTTATCAGTCAGGCTTTGGCAACGAATTCAGCAGCGAAGCACTGCCTGGCGCGCTGCCCATCGGCCAGAACTCCCCGCAAAAAGCCCCGTACGGCCTCTACACCGAATTGTTCTCCGGCACCGCGTTTACCATGGTCCGCAGCGAAGCGCGCCGTACCTGGATGTACCGGATTCAGCCGTCGGCCAATCACCCGGCGTTCGTCAAACTGGATCGACAACTCGATGGCGGTCCGCTGGGTGAAGTGACCCCCAACCGCCTGCGCTGGAACCCTTTGGATATCCCTGCCGAGCCCACCGATTTCATCGACGGCCTGGTCAGCATGGCCGCCAATTCGAGTGCGGAAAAACCGTCCGGGATCAGCATTTACAACTATCGCGCCAACCGTTCCATGGAGCGTGTGTTCTTCAACGCTGACGGTGAACTGCTGCTGGTGCCGGAGTTGGGTCGCCTGCGCATCGTCACTGAGTTGGGTGTGCTGGAAATCGAACCACTGGAAATCGCCGTCCTGCCGCGCGGGTTGAAATTTCGGGTTGAGTTGCTTGATCCACAAGCGCGCGGCTACGTTGCCGAAAATCATGGCGCGCCGCTGCGGCTACCGGATCTTGGGCCGATTGGCAGTAATGGCCTGGCCAATCCGCGAGACTTCCTGACCCCGGTTGCGCACTACGAAAACCTCAAGCAAGCCACAACGCTGGTGCAAAAATTCCTCGGCCAGTTGTGGGCCTGCGAGCTGGATCATTCGCCGCTGAACGTGGTGGCCTGGCACGGCAATAACGTGCCGTACAAATATGACCTGCGCCGCTTCAACACGATTGGTACGGTCAGTTTCGATCACCCGGACCCCTCGATTTTCACCGTACTGACCTCGCCGACGAGTGTGCATGGGTTGGCCAACCTCGACTTCGTGATCTTCCCGCCACGCTGGATGGTGGCGGAGAACACCTTCCGGCCGCCGTGGTTTCACCGCAATTTGATGAACGAGTTCATGGGCCTGATCCAGGGCGCGTACGACGCCAAGGCAGAAGGGTTCGTGCCCGGCGGTGCTTCGCTGCACAGCTGCATGAGCGCCCACGGGCCGGACGGCGACACCTGCACCAAGGCGATCAACGCGCAGCTTGCGCCGGCGAAAATCGACAACACCATGGCCTTTATGTTCGAAACCAGCCAAGTGTTGCGACCCAGTCGTTTCGCGCTGGACTGCCCTCAACTGCAAAACAATTACGACGCTTGCTGGGCCACGCTGCCAGCCACTTTCGACCCGACCCGGAGATAACCCATGACTCAGACTTCCATCACTCGTAGCTGGGTCGCCTCCGCCAATGGCCATACCGATTTCCCGCTGCAAAACCTGCCGCTGGGTATCTTCAGCGTCAACGGGAGCCTGCCGCGCAGTGGCGTTGCCATTGGTGAACATATTTTCGATCTGCAAGCCGCACTCGACGCCGGGCTGTTTGACGGTGCTGCGCGTGTTGCCGTGGAGGCCACGCGTGGCGGTCAGTTGAATGCTTATTTCGAACTCGGCCGCGATGCGCGCATAGCGTTACGTGAGCGCCTGTTGGCGCTGTTCGCCGAAGGCAGCACGCTGCACGGTAAGATCGAAGCTCAGGGCGCAAAATTGCTGCCATTGGCGGCAGATTGCGATCTGCACCTGCCCGCAAAGATCAACGATTACACCGACTTCTACGTCGGCATAGAACACGCGCAAAACGTTGGGAAACTGTTCCGTCCCGATAATCCGCTATTGCCAAACTACAAGTACGTGCCCATCGGTTATCACGGCCGTGCTTCGACGATTCGTCCGTCTGGCACCGAGGTTCGTCGCCCGAAAGGCCAAACCCTGCCGGCCGGCCAGACTGAACCGACTTTCGGCCCTTGTGCGCGCCTGGATTACGAACTGGAACTGGGCATCTGGATTGGCCAGGGCAACGCGATGGGCGATTCGATCGCCATCGGCGATGCCGCTGATCACATCGCCGGTTTTTGCCTGCTGAATGACTGGTCTGCCCGCGACATCCAGGCCTGGGAATACCAGCCTCTGGGCCCGTTTTTGTCGAAGAGTTTCATCACCAGCATTTCGCCGTGGGTGGTGACGGCCGAAGCACTGGAGCCGTTCCGTCGCGCTCAACCGGCTCGGCCTGAAGGCGATCCGCAGCCGCTTGCGTACCTGTTCGACAAGCGCGACCAGGCCGCGGGTGCCTTTGACATCGAACTGGAGGTGCTGCTGACCACCGAGACCATGCGCGAGCAGAACCTGCCGGCTCATCGCCTGACCCTCAGCAACACCCAGCACATGTACTGGACCGTGGCGCAAATGGTCGCGCACCACAGCGTCAATGGCTGCCAGTTGCAGGCCGGTGACCTGTTTGGCTCGGGCACCTTGTCGGGCCCTGAAAGCGGCCAGTTTGGCAGCCTGCTGGAAATCACCGAAGGCGGCAAAAAGCCCATTGAACTGGCTTCGGGCGAGGTGCGTAAATTCCTGGAGGACGGTGATGAAATTATCCTGCGCGCACGTTGCGTCCGCGAAGGTTTTGCCTCGATCGGCTTCGGTGAATGCCGCGGTAAAGTCCTGGCCGCGCGTTAAGAGGATCGGGTGATGGAACTCTATACCTACTACCGTTCGACATCGTCTTATCGGGTGCGGATCGCGTTGGCGCTCAAGGGGCTGGATTACCGGGCGTTGCCGATCAATCTGATCGCACCGCCAGGTGGCGAGCACCGACAGCCAGCGTATTTGAGCATCAACCCACAGGGACGAGTGCCTGCGTTACGCACAGACGATGGGGATGTGCTGGTGCAGTCACCGGCCATCATCGAGTACCTCGAAGAACGTTACCCGCAGGTGCCGTTGCTGTCCCAAGACCTGATTGTGCGTGCTCAAGAGCGCGGTGTGGCGGCGGTGATCGGCTGCGACGTGCATCCGCTGCACAACGTCAGCGTGCTCAATAAACTGCGACAGTTGGGCCACGATGAACCGCAAGTGATGGCGTGGATAGGGCACTGGATCAGCCAGGGGCTGGCGACGGTGGAGCAGTTGATTGGCAATGAGGGGTATTGCTTTGGCGCCGAGCCGGGGCTGGCGGATACTTACCTGATCCCGCAGCTGTATGCAGCCGAGCGCTTCAATATTTCGCTGCAAGAATATCCACGCATTCGTCGTGTGGCGGCGCTTGCCGCAACGCATCCAGCCTTCATCACGGCACATCCGGCCAACCAGCCCGATACACCCTGAAAAAACTGAAACCTTGTTCCTATAAAAACTAAAAAATAAAGCAGGTACCTTGCGATGCACAATCAGATTGCCAGCTTTCGGACGGCACTCGACGCCCGTCCTGTGTCCCGATATCAGTGGCTGGTCCTTTTATTGTTGGCTTTGCTGCTAGTCACCGATGGTTACGATGCGCAAGTACTGGGTTACGTAGTGCCTGCTCTCGCCCAGGATTGGGGGTTGGAAAAAGCCGCTTTTGGTCCGGTGTTCAGCGCCAACCTGTTGGGCCTGACGCTGGGTTCCCTGGCGGTTACGCCGCTGGCGGACCGCTTTGGTGTCAGGCGAATTCTGCTTGGCTGCGTATTGATCTACGCGACGCTGACGGTGTTGATGGTGTTCGCCAACTCCCTGAACACACTGATGGCCGCACGCTTCATCTGTGGGATCGGCATGGGCGGCGCGATGCCCAGCGCCATGGCGTTGATGTCGGAATATTCGCCACCACGTCTGCGCACGTTGATGGTGACCCTGGCGGCTTGTGGGTTCTCATTGGGGGGGGCCGCGGGCGGGTTCGTGGCGGCAGGCTTCATCGACAGTTTTGGTTGGCAAGCGGTGTTCCTCGCCGGCGGTGTGACGCCATTGTTGCTGTTCCCATTCCTGGTTTTGTTTCTCCCTGAATCCCTGCCGCGCCTGCTTCGCGATGCACCGCCCTATGCACGTCTGCGCAAAGTCACGGCGCGCATGCTGCCGGATTGGCAGCCGCCTGCCGCGTCGGTTGCACAAAACGAGCGGGAGCAGGGCAGCAAACTGACGGTCGTCGAGTTGTTTCGCAATGGCTATGCGCGTCCGACCTTGCTGATTTGGGCCACGTTTTTCGTCAGCCTGATCCTGCTGTATTTCATGATCAGCTGGTTGCCTTCCCTGTTGCTGGAAAGCGGTTTGGCACTTAGCGAAGCTAACCTCGTGACGTCGATGTTCTTGTTCGCTGGCACGATTGGCGCCATTGGTATGGCCTGGTTTGCCGATCGGCTGAAAAGCAAAGTTCGTCTGTTGTCGGGTGTGCTGGCAGCGGCCGCGGTGTGCACGATTCTGCTGGGGCTGAACCATGACAACCCGCGCTATCTGGTCGCCAGCGTGTTTGCCGCCGGGTTCTGCATCATCGGTGGGCAACTGACACTGAATGCGTTCGCCAGTAACTTCTATCCTGCTCACGTGCGCGCCACGGGCACCGGTTGGGCTCTGGGCGTAGGTCGCTTCGGGTCTATTCTGGGGCCGTTGTTTGGCAGCATGTTGCTGGCCATGCACATTCCGGTGCAGCAAATTTTCTTCTTCTGCGCGATACCGGCAGTGATTGCGGCGTTGCTCATCATCCAGGTGCGTTCACCCGCAGGTCCAACCCCGAACCCTCAAGGCGTGAAGCTTGTTCGCGATTAACGCCGCCAGTCAGTGAACAACGGAGTTAGGCGGCAGATGCCCCAGCCGCTCCGTTAACCGCAGCCGCTGGATAGGGTCGTCACTGAGCAGCAGTGCGTGCTCCAGGTCGAAACGCTCGGCGTTTGGACAATCCAGGCGCTGATAAAGGCTGGCCCGGGCCAGATAATCGGCGGCGCTGGCGTTACCCAGTTCCAACACACGTTCGGCGTCGATCAAGGCGCCGATGTAATCGTCGTGGGAAAGGTGTAACTGGCGCAGGTTGCGCGACAGTCGTTGCAGCATGTTTACCGGCGTTGCGGTGACAAGGTGCTCTGCGGCAAGTTTCAGGTTCGGACCGTATTGCCGGTGCAGCAGCTCGCGGCAATCGTTGGGGTACAGGCGCCGACCGCCACAAGGGTCCAGCAAGTGATCGGCGCCCGGTACACGCAGCAGGAAGTGCCCGGGGAAATTGACTCCGACCAGCGGGATCTCGAGTTTTCTGGCCAACTCCAGCGCTATCAAACCAAGGGCCAGCGGTTGCCCACGGCGCTGCTCCAGCACCTTGTGCAGCAACGCCGCTTGTGGGCGTAACGGTGTGAAGTCGTCCTGGGCGAACCCCATATCGTTCATGCGGCGCAACAACGGTTGCGCGAGTTCGGCCACCGGCAACATCGGCAGTCCTGCGCTGACCCGTTGCTGCAGGTCGATGAAGTCTGCCAGCACGGTTTCGGGGCTTAATTCCTTATCGTGTTCTGCACCGATCCACAGCGCGGCTTCGAACAGCGCAGGCGGGGATCGTTGCAGGCATTCGAAGAAGCGTTGGCGCGGGGTCATTAAAATCTCCGTTCAATGCCCTGTTTTATCCCCGTCGTCATCATTCGTCCAGTGCCGCGCGGCCCATCGACAGGTTATTTCTTAATGTAAGAAAAGCGACGGCGCTTATGCCGGTGCGCTTCAGCAATTTTTGGGCGCACGCCTATACTGGCGACTACAAGAAGTGATTTCGGGAGCCTTACGATGTTCGCTCTCATGCAAAGCACACGCCTTGAATCGCTGCACCTCAGCGTCGACCCGGTCACCGGGTTGAAGGCGGTCATTGCCATTCATAACAGCCGTCTCGGTCCCGCTCTGGGTGGCTGTCGTTACCTTGCCTACCCCAGCGACGAATCTGCCGTCGAGGATGCGGTGCGCCTGGCCCAAGGCATGAGCTACAAGGCTGCGTTGGCCGGGCTGGCACAAGGAGGAGGTGTGGCCGTCATCGTTCGGCCGGTGCACGTGGAAAACCGCGCCGCGTTGTTCGAAGCCTTCGGCCGTTGCATCAATCAACTGGACGGTCGCTACATCACCGCCATCGACAGCGGTACCTCCGTGGCGGACATGGACTGTATCGCGCAACAAACCCGGCATGTCACCAGCACCACGTCGGCGGGCGATCCTGCGCCACATGCGGCGATGGGGGTTTTTGCCGGCATACGCAGCACCGCCATGGCGCGGTTGGGTAGCGACAATCTCGAAGGCCTGCGAGTGGCCATTCAAGGCTTGGGCAACGTCGGTTACGCGTTGGCTGAGCAGCTGCATGCCGTTGGCGCCGAACTGCTGGTAAGCGATATCGACCACGGCAAAGTGCAACTGGCGATGGAGCAGCTCGGTGCTCACCCGATTGCCAACGATGCATTGCTCAGCACCCCGTGCGACATACTCGCACCCTGCGGCTTGGGCGGCGTGCTCAATAGTCACAGCGTGACGCAACTGCGCTGCGCGGCCGTGGCCGGCTCGGCGAACAATCAATTGACCCATTTGGAAGTAGCCGATCAGCTTGAGCGGCGCGGCATTTTGTACGCGCCGGACTACGTGATCAATTCCGGCGGGTTGATCTATGTTTCGCTCAAACACCGGGGCGAAGAGTTGTCGACCATTACCGCGTACCTGTCGAAAATCAGCTCACGGCTGACCGAAGTGTTCGGTCATGCCCAGGCAGAAAAACGTTCGCCGGCTCGGGTCGCCGACGAGTTGGCGGAAAAAACACTTTATCGCTGAGCATCACTTTTTCCCGGACATGAAAAAGGCCCTGAGTCGTTGGACTCAGGGCCTATTCAATTCGATCGCTGCTTACTTGGGTGTTTTAGACGCTTTGGCAGGCTTCGCCACCGGCGCAACTTCAACCTCGTCCGCTTCTACGGATGCAGGCTTTTCCACGACTTCAGCGGGCGCATTGATCAGCTCGGACAACGCGTCCGGCTGGCTCTTGAACGCCTTGGCAAACACATCGCGGTTTTTCGCCATGTAGATGCCGGCTTCTTCCACTTGCTGTTCGCTCAGCGACGGAACAGCTTTTTGCAACACTTCGGCCAGCAATTCGGCCAGTTCGAGCATTTTGTCATGACGGTCAGCTTCGGCTTTATCCATGAACAAGCGCTCCAGATCTCGGCTGCTGCGGTATACCACTTCGACGGCCATTCACCACCTCACATGCCTTCACAATAGTTGTCTGTTTCGACCACTGTATTTATATACAGCGAAAAGGATAAGCGAATCCCTGCGCTTTGGGTAGTGGCTTTTTAATGTAGACCGAATTCAGCGTTTGTCAGGGCCGGGTGCGACCAAACGCCACGGAGCGAGTTTTCGAGCACATTGCCATCATGTGTTCAGCGTCTATGGCCTTCTTTCTGCATGCAGAACAACCGTCACGTCAAACCCGCATCATCCGGTCGAGCCGACCTAAGGAAGAATCATCGTGAAAATCAACTGGGCCGAAAACCTGCGGCAGAACGTGCATCAACTGGCCGAATCACTCGGCAACCTGTTCGTGGAGACCTTCCACTACCTGGCGCTGTTTGCCATTGGCGCGGTAACCGCGTGGGCGGCGGTGATGGAATTTTTGCAGATGATCGAAGCGGGGCACATCAAGATCGATGACATCTTGCTGCTGTTCATCTATCTGGAACTGGGGGCGATGGTCGGGATTTATTTCAAGACCAACCACATGCCGGTGCGCTTCCTGATCTATGTGGCGATCACAGCGCTCACGCGCCTGCTGATTTCCAACGTCTCGCACCACAATCCGCCGGATCTCGGCATCATCTACCTGTGCGGCGGCATCTTGTTGCTGGCGTTTTCGATTCTGGTGGTGCGTTACGCTTCGTCGCAATTTCCTTCGGTGAAAATCGAGAACCCGCAACGCAAAATCGGCACGGGTTCCAGTGAGCATCCTGAAGTGGAAAAAGGCGAACTTTAAAGCCCCATGGCGACGTGGGGTCGGTTTTTGTTTAAGGGCGGCGGCAAGGCGCGATTGTCGCCGTCAGTCATGGCTTCAAGGATGGCCACGGCACTGTGGCCTTGCTCGATGGCGATGCCGAACTGAATGCTTTGCACCAGGCGCTTCAGGCGCTTGGGATCATTGCGTTGCTCGGTGCTGATCATTCGCTTGGCGACCACGCGGCCACTGTTGGACAAAGTCAGCATGATGCTGCCGTCCAGACCCTGAATGCTCAGGTTGATCTGATAATCCGGTGCAAAGGCATCGGTAATGAGCTGAAAAGGGTTGTCCATAATGCGTCACCGCCTGATTGAACGTGCAGTTGTTGACCGGCCAGGATCGGGTTGGTTCGCAATACCGGATCATTGGCACGCCTTGTTCATGCGCCTTCATCCGTGTGCACTGGGGACGTAGCAAGGTATATGCCGTAAAAATCGTCGAACAATGATTAGGGGCAAAACCCGGCGCGCGCATACGCCCGCCGGGTGTTCGGCTGCCCGATTCAGGGCATGAATGAAGAGATGGTCGCGGACAGTGCAGATAAGCCGATCGATAAGTTCATTCGAAACGAGCGGGATAAATGTGAGCAATTGTGACTGAAGAGCAGGGCGACCTAACTCCCGACCTTAACAGCGCTTTTGCCCCTTGTCCGGCTTTTTCTGCGAATCAAAATTTATCTTTTTTTAGGGGTTGAAATGTTCTTCGCACAGACCGATTGTGTAAGTAAGAGGTCACGGCGATGACGCCCAAGGGCTAGCCGAAAGGCCTCTCGCGAGCTAGCTGAAATAAGGGAAGAACTATGCAAATCCAAGTCAACAGTGATAACCATATTCAAAGCAGCATCCGACTGGAGGAGTGGGTACGTACTACCATTGAGAGCACGCTCGAACGTTATGAAGAGGACCTGACACGCGTTGAGGTTCACCTGCGGGACGAGAACGGCGACAAGCCCGGTCCCCATGACATGCGCTGCCAGCTGGAGGCGCGGCCTAAAGGCCATCAACCGATTTCCGTCACCCATAAAGCCGATACCCTGGAACAGGCTATCGACGGGGCGGCCGAAAAACTCGAACATGCGCTAGAGCATCTGTTCGGCAAACTGCGGGGCAAACCACGTGCCGCGGTGGTGCCGTTCGAACGAGTAGCTGCCGACGCGCTGCTCGAAGACGAGTTTCTTGAGAACGAACAGGCTGCACAAAACGGCTGACGCCTGATTCACTTTTTACCTTCCCACTGAAAACGGGCCTGCTGATGCAGGCCCGTTCTTGTTTGTGCCGTTCGCAATTTTACCGTTCCCACACAGAGCGCAGGAACGATCAGCGGTGAAGTCAGAATGCTACCGACGTTTGCACATAAAGCGTACGCGGCTCACCCACGTATTTGCCTTTGTTGTTGTCATCGAACGAGCGCGTGAAGTACTGATGGTTGAAGATGTTTTTTACCCCGACCGCAACGTTCAAATCCGACAGTTTTGGCCCGAAGTCGTAAGCCGCGCGGCTGCTGAACAACATATAACCAGGAATTTTGCCGGTGCTGCCATCAGCGCTTTCGGTCGAGGTGTTGGCGTTGTCGGCGAACTGGTCGCTCTGATAACTGCTGTCCAGGTTCAGCTTCCACGCGCCTTCGGTGTAACCGACACCCAGCGTGCCTTTGTGTTTCGAGGAGAACGGTACGCGATTGCCCTTGTTCGTCCCGTCTTCGCGGATTTTAGCGTCAATATAGGCATACGTTGCATACACGTCGAAGCCTGAGAGCGAGGGGCTCAAAGCATCCAGCGAATAGTTGATGCTGCTCTCGATGCCCTGATGGCGGGTTTCGCCACGCGCGATCACCGAATCGTTGGTCTGGTTACTCTCGTATTGGTTGTCGAAGTTGATCAGGAACGCACCGATTTCCGCGCGCAATGCGCCGTTGTCGTAACGGGTGCCAAGCTCCCATGTCCGTGCTTTCTCTGGTTTTACTTCGCCACTGGTGACCCGGTTTGGCATCTGGCTGTACTGCATGCTGCCAAAAGAGCCTTCGGTGTTGGCGTAGAGATTCCAGGTGTCGGTGAGGTGATAAAGGACATTAAGCGCCGGCAGCGCGGTGTTGTAGTCACCCTTGTACTTCACGTTTGTCAGGTTGTTGTTTTGTTGCGATTCAATCATTTCATAACGAATGCCTGGCGTGAGCGTCCACTTGCCGATATCAATCCGATCGTCGACGAAG
This sequence comes from Gordonia sp. IEGM753, assembly GCF_050321825.1. Classification (NCBI taxonomy): domain Bacteria; kingdom Bacillati; phylum Actinomycetota; class Actinomycetes; order Mycobacteriales; family Gordoniaceae; genus Gordonia; species Gordonia sp. IEGM753. Next base: position 623,827 of record NZ_JBNQGB010000002.1, on the reverse strand, counting down.
AATGCGTTGGCTTCGGTGCCACCACGGGTGTCGCGGTCATTGCGGCTGTCGCTGGTCGGGTAGGTATTGCTGGCGATAGGGTTGCGATAGCGCAACTCATGCCCCGCCTCGTTGATGTAGCGATAACCGACACCGACTTCGTGGCTGGTCGGGCCCAGGTCGAAGCCTTGGGCGAAACGGGTTTCGAGGCCACGTACCCAATATTCGCGAGGCGACAGTGACAGGAACGAGCCTTGATCCAGATAACCGCTGCGCAAGGTTTTGGTGAAGAAGGTGTTGGCGGTGAATTCCCGGCGATCTTCCTGATAGCGATAGCCGACGTTGAACATCGTGCGGCGGCCCCAGAACTGATCTTTCGGACGGGTGGACTGGTACGGATTAGCGTCATAGTCGGCAACGTTCAGACCGCCGGGCATGTCCGCCTTGCCTTCGTAATATTGAGCCATCGCATTGAAGCTGTTGGCGTCATCGAGTTGGTATTTGCCTTTGAGAATAAGGTCGTCGATTTCGGTATCGCTGTGTTCGCGCCAGTCCCCACCACGGGTGCCTGCGTACAACAGCGCACCGCCCAAGCCGTTGTCTGCCGTACCGCCGGCTAATAGATTACCGGTGGTTTTGAAGCCGTCGTGGCTGGAAGAAGGACTGGTTTCGGTCTGGAAACCGCCTTTCACGGTCGGCTGATCGGGAATCGCCCGGGTCACGAAGTTGACCACACCACCGACGTTTTGCGGGCCGTAACGCACTGCACCGCCACCGCGCACCACGTCAACCGCGTCCATGTTGCCCATGCTGATCGGGGCAAATGACAACTGCGGCTGGCCATAAGGGGCGAAGGGCACCGGGATGCCATCCATCAACACGGTCGAGCGCGAGGCCAAACGCGGGTTGAGGCCACGAATGCCGAAGTTCAGTGCCATGTCGTGGCTGCCGGTGCCGTTGTTGTCGGGGGCGTTGACGCCGGGAATGCGGTTAAGCACGTCCTTGGCCTGTGTTGCGCCTTGGCGTTCGAACTCCTCACGGCGGATCACGTCGCGCGCGCCGGGATGCTCGAAGACATTGATTTGCTGCGCATCCCCCAGCCAGTCGCCGACGACTTTGGAGGTGTCCAGTTCCAGCGCGGCTTCGCTCACCGGTTGCAGGCTGAACGCATTGTTGCCTTCGTGACGGGCTTGCAGGCCGGTGCCTTCAAGTAATGCGTTCAAGCCTTGTTCTGCGGTGTAGTTGCCGTCAAGACCATGGCTTTGCATCCCGCTGGTCGCCTGCGAACCGAATGAAATCAATACGCCGGCTTCGCGTCCGAATTGGTTCAAGGCATTTTCCAGCGATGACGGCGCTATCTGATATGGCCGGGCGTCGGCGGCTTGCACGAGCGTTAGCGTGCCAAAGCTCAGGCTGGCGCCCAGTAACAGTTGACGCAGTGTTCGGGCCAGCGGGGTGAGGCGGGAGGGTTGCATGGGGGATGTTCCTGAGAAGGTTGAATCAAGGTGGCTTTCCTTCTCTGTCACGCCAGATATGAAAAACGGCTCACGGTGTACCAATGTTTTTTAAACCTTCGCCTCCACCGTGACCCAATACCGGGTAAAGCGCCTGACCTTGACCGGCAAGCTTATTTCCAGCAAGTCCAGGATCCGCTCGCTGTCGTCCAGTGGATAAGTGCCTGAGATCAGTAAGTCAGCGACGTTCGCGTCGCAATTGAGTTGCCCGCGACGGTAGCGGCCCAATTCGTCGAGGAAGTCTGCCAGGCGCAGGTGCGCGGCCACCAACATGCCATCCGCCCAGGCGCCGCTGTTGGCATCCAGCGCCGTTGTATGGCTGACGCCGTGAGCGTCAAAACTCACTTGCCGGGCGCTTTGCAGCATCAGCGGCGCGCCCAGTTCTGGCGTTAACTCGACGTTGCCCTCGAACACGGCGACGCGGGTGTGATCAGCGAACTGGCGCACGTTCAGTCGGGCACCTTGAATCTTCAACACGCCTTGAGCGGTTCGCACCTGAAACGCCTGAGCGGTGGTCAGCAGCATCTCCCCTTCGAGCAAGCGAATCAGTCGTTGCTGGCCATCAACGCGCACATCCGCCGAGCTCGCGGTGTTGAGCTGCAACTGGCTGTCGGCGCCGAGTGAGATCTTGCGGCGCTGGCCAATCGGGCTACGGTAGTCCGCGAGCAGCGGAGTGAGCGGGTTGTGGTCGCGCAAGCCCCAGGTGGCAGCGGAACCAGCCCCCAGAATCAACAATAATTTGAGTGCCTGACGACGGCTGCCTGACTTCGGTGCATTCAATGCCGCGTGCGCCAGCGGCGAAGATAAACCACGCAAACGCTGGTTGACCCGTTGGATATGCTCCCACGCCCGTTGGTGTTCGCTGTGGGCGTCCAGCCATTGTTGCCAGGCCTGTTGCTGGCGCGGGTTCAATGGCCCTTGCTGCATTTCCAGCAGCCATTGCACGGCCTGTTCGGCCACTTGGGATGAAAAATCCGGCGCGCCGTTCATCGTGCGAAGTAGCAGCGCATGGCCGCTTTGTTGAGATGGCGTTTGACGGTGGCGATCGAAATGCCCAACTCGGCAGCGATCTGTGGATAAGTCAGGCCATCGACTTGGGCCAGCAAAAAGGCGCGTTTAACCGGGCGCGGCAATCCCTCAAGCAACTCGTCGAGTTCCATCAGGGTTTGCAGGATGATCGCCCGTTCTTCCTCGGAGGGCGCGTACACCTCTGGCATCTGCGCCAAGGCTTGCGCGTACGCCCGCTCCAGATCCTGGCGACGGTAGTGGTTGAACAACACGCGTTTGGCGATGGTCGTGAGGAATGCCCGGGGCTCGATAATCTGCGGCGTTTCGCGTGCGCTCAGCACGCGTACGAAAGTGTCCTGCGCCAGGTCGGCGGCACTGTGCGGGCAGCCGAGTTTGTGCCGCAACCAACCGGTAAGCCAGTTGTGATGGGCGTGGTAAAGCAATTCGACGGGATTGGTTGGCTGCAACGGGACGACTCCGACCGCATATTGATGCGTTAGAGAACAAGAATTGTTCGCATTGTAGGGGCGTATGCAGGCTGCGGCAAATCAACGCTCATCGCGCGCCTTTGCGTATGAGAATATTTATCATTAATATTACGCCCTTGCTGGCCTCGTGATGCTCGCGAGGCTCCCCCCGTTTCAAGGTCGAAACATGAAAGGCAAAATCAGAACGCTCCCCGTTTCCTACCGACTGGCAGTCACCTCGCGGGTGTTGGCCGCCGTGGTGGGCGGTTACGTCGTCGCGGCTTTGGCCAGCGTCAGCCTGACACTGTGGTTGCCCCTGCCTCGCGCTGAAGCGGTGGTGACCGGAATGATGTCCTCGTTTCTGGCTTATTTGTGCGCCGTGCTCTGGTGCTTTGCCTGTCGCACTGCGTGGCAGGCCTGGCTCGGGTTAATGGTGCCGAGTGCAGTATTGGCGGCTGTATCGGGCGTTGCCTATTGGATGGGCCACTCATGAAAGAAGGTTTCCGTCAGGCGATGGCCTGGCTGCACACCTGGGCCGGACTGATTTTCGGCTGGTTGCTGTTCGCGATATTCCTGACCGGCACGCTCGCCTACTTCAAGGACGAGATCACTCACTGGATGCAGCCGGAAATTCCTGCGCGGTCGGTGTCGTCCGAAGCCAGTCTGGCGGTGGCGCAGAATTATCTGCAGCAGCACGCAACCGGTGCATCGCGCTGGCTGATTGACTTGCCGAGTGTCCGTGAGCCTGCGCTGTCGGTGCGCTGGCAGCAGGCACCGGCCAAACGCGGGGAGCGCGGTCAGTTCACCGAAAAACTGCTGGACCCACAGACCGGCACCGAAGTGCAGGCTCGCGAAACCATGGGCGGCGACTTTTTCTATCGCTTCCATTTCCAGTTGCAGATGCCTTATCCGTGGGGCCGCTGGTTGGCAACGCTGGCAGCGATGGTGATGTTTGTCGGCCTGATCACCGGGATCATCACGCACAAGAAAATCTTCAAGGACTTCTTCACCTTCCGCCCGCGCAAAGGGCAGCGTTCGTGGCTGGACGGGCACAATGCGGTGGGTGTTCTGGTGTTGCCGTTTCATTTGATGATCACCTACAGCAGCCTGGTTATTTTCATGTCGATGGTGATGCCTGCGAGCATTCTTGCTTCGTACAACGGTGATGTCCGGGCGTTTTACGATGACGTCTTTCCTGCCTCCAGCACCCCAGAAATAGCGGGTAAACCGGGTGAGTTGATGCCGCTGGCGCCGTTGCTGGAGCGTGCGCGCGAGCAGTGGTCGGGCGGGCGCGTGGATCGCCTGGCGGTGAATAATCCGGGGGATGCCAATGCCTCCGTTGTCGTCTCAAGGGATGACGCTGACCGTGTGGTGTACGACGCGAGCAGCGCGGTGACCTTCAGCGGCGTCACCGGCCAGCAACTCAGTGCCACCGTGCAACAGACGCTTCCGTTGGCGATTGCGGGCAGCTTCTATGGCTTGCACATGGGCCACTTCGCGAGCCCTGTGTTGCGCTGGTTGTACTTCATTTGCGGCTTGGCGAGCACGGCCATGATCGGCACCGGGTTGGTGATCTGGCTGGGCAAGCGTCAGCTCAAACACGCCAGGAGCGGCGTGATGCCGTTCGAGTTGCGCTTGGTTGAAGTGCTGAACATCGCCAGCATGTCCGGGCTGATGGTGGCGATAGCTGCGTTCTTTTGGGGCAACCGGTTGTTGCCAATCGAGATGGCCGATCGGTCGGACTGGGAAGTGAACAACTTCTTTATTGTCTGGGGCCTGAGCGTGGTTCATGCGGTGATCCGTCGTGGTCGAGCGGCGTGGGTTGAGCAGTTGGCACTCGCCGCGTTGTTGTTGTGCGGCTTGCCGTTGCTGAACGCGCTGACCACGCCGTACCACTTGGGCGTAACGCTGCTGCAAGGTGACTGGACACTCGCCGGTTTTGACTTGGCGTGCCTCGCCAGCGGTGTTTTCCTGGCATGGGCTGCCTGGAAAATGCAGCGCGGCGGGCAGGTGGTCATCGTCAAGCGCCAGCGGGCGCAACCGGTTTCACTTGAGCAGGAGGTGAACTGAATGTTGCTGGCCTTGTTACTTTGCTACGGCGGTTTTACCGCGTTATGCCTGTCGATGGACCGGCATCACGCCGAGCTGCTCGGTCGTAAGCCGACTCTTCGTCGCCGCCAGAGTCTGAAACTCGCAGGCGGGTTGCTGTTGGCTGTTTCGCTTTGGCCGGCGGTGGCTGCAACCGGATGGGGGCTTGGGTTGGTCCAGTGGTTCGCGGTGTTGATGCTCAGTGCATTGTTGCTGGTCCTATTGCTGCCGTATCGGCCGCGTCTGGCTTTATCGCTCGCTGGGTTTAGCCTGTTGGCGAGCCCTGTCGCCGCGTTTGCGCAGTACTGACATGGTGATCGCCAGCCCTCCGGAATCCGGCGACGAAGAACACCCTGGGACGCGTGCGCATTTCCTGCACGTGTTCCTTTCCCAGCGTTCGCAAATGGAAGCACTGGTCAGCCGCCGTGTCGGTTGCAAGGCGACCGCTGCCGACCTGGTGCAGGATTTGTTTTTGCGTTTTTGGCGCCGGCCATTGGTACAGGTCGAGGAACTCAGTACGTACTTGTTGCGTTGCGCCGGCAATATCGCCATTGACCATTTGCGCAGCGAAGGTACGCGGATGCGCGTCAATGAAGGCTGGATGCCGGATCAGCAATATAGCTTGGGCAGCGAACCGCAAGCGGCGCTCGAAGCAGGCAACGATTTGCGCCATGTCGAGGCGGCGTTGCGTGCACTGCCTGCGCGCACACGTCAGATTTTCTTGCTCAACCGTATCCATGGCCGCAAGTACGCCGAGATCGCCAAGGCCATGGGCTTGTCCCAAAGTGCTGTGGAAAAACATATGATGCGCGCCCTCGAAGCCTGCAAGGCCAGCCTTCGCGAGTCCGATTCGCACACGCTAAGGAAAGCACCTTGAAGCCCATTGATCGCGCCACTCCGACGCCCGCTCAGGAACAGGCAGCCTTCGCCTGGCTGGGCCTGTTGCACGACCGGCCGAGCAGTGGCGATCAGGCAACATTCAGCGATTGGCTGCAGTCCGATCCCGCGCACGCCGAAGCCTATGCCCAGGCGCAAGTGGTGTGGGAGTTGACCGAAACACCCGCGCGAAAACTGGCCAGCGAAGATGCGTTGGCGTTGCAAGGTTATCTACAGGCCATGGACACTTCGCGCAGTGCTCGGGTTTGGCGTTGGTCCGGTGCGCTGGCAATGGCCGCTTGTCTGATGCTGATGATCTGCCTGGGCGCGGGCTGGCAGCCGTCGCGATGGATTGATGACCTGGGCGCTGACTACGTCTCGGCGCCAGGAGAAATTCGCACTGTCACCCTGGCTGACCAATCGCAAGTCACGCTGGATGCCGACAGCGCCATTGCCGTGGATTTCAGTCACGGCGAGCGGCATGTCCGGCTACGTCGCGGCGCCGGTTTCTTCAGCGTGACCCACACCGGCGAGCCGTTTGTGGTCGATGCCGAGCAAGGTCAGGCGCGGGTACTGGGCACGCAATTCGAAGTGCGCCTGCTACCGCAGGGTGCGAAGGTCACAGTGTTGTCCGGTCGTGTCGGTGTGACGGCGGATAAAAACGCCGCGCAGCACATCCTCACCGCGGGTCAGCAAGTGGTGTATGGCAAAGGCAGTGCTGCAAAGTTGCAGGCTGTCGATAGCGAAGCGCAACTGGCCTGGCGCCAAGGCTGGCTCAATTACTACAAGGCCTCGCTGGCCGAGGTGGTGCAGGATCTGCGGCGTTATTACCCGGGGCGTATTGTGCTGTTGAACGATGAACTGGCATCGCGACGGGTCAGTGGCAGTTTCCCTGGCAAGGACCCGCAGGCAGTCTTGACTTCGTTGCAGGGCGTGTTGGGGTTCGAACAGCACAGCGTGTTGGGGCATTTGATTATTCTGCGCTGAGGCTTTTACAACTATTTTCAGATTTTTGATGAGGTAAACCCGAGCGCCATCCGTGTAGTGACTGAAACTGCGAGTCATTCGCATTCCGTAGCGGCACTACACAGGTCATGAGCAATGAAGTCCAGGGCAAAATCCGGTTCGGTCAAACAGTGGTTGGGGGCTTCGGCGCTCAGTATTTTTGCAATGGCAATGTTGCCTTTGAGCGTTGCATTGGCCGCTGAGGCAGGGGCGGCGCAACAGCTTACGCCGTTCAACTTTTCGATTTCGTCCAAACCACTGCCCCAAGCCTTGAGCGACTTCAGCCGCATCACCGGCATCAGCGTGGTCTACACCGACGATGCGCCGTATGGCATCACCGCGCCGGCGGTCAGTGGGCAGATGAGCGCGGAACAAGCCCTGCAACGCTTGCTGGGTAATTCGGGGTTCACCTTTCGCCGCACCGATGCACATACCCTGACGTTGGAACCGGTGCCCACCGCTGGCACGCTAAACCTCGGTGCCACCAACATCACCTCGGTCATGGATCAATCCATGAGCTACCAGCCGCCACCGACCAGTTCGGTGATGCGTTCTTCGGCGCTGCTCCAGGAAATTCCCCAGACCATCAACGTCATCCCGGCTCAGGTGATTCGCGATCAGGCGCCGCGCAATCTCGACGATGCGCTGGCCAACGTCAGCGGCATCACTCAGGGCAATACATTGGCGAGTACCCAGGACTCGGTCATGACCCGAGGTTTTGGCGACAACCGTAACGGCTCGATCATGCGCGACGGCATGCCCATCGTGCAGGGCCGAGGCATGAACGAGACCGTGGACAGGGTTGAAGTGCTCAAGGGCCCGGCCTCGTTGCTGTATGGCATTCAGGACCCGGGCGGCGTGGTTAACATGGTCAGCAAGAAGCCTGAGCTTGAACAATACAACGCGCTGACGTTGCGCGGTTCGACCTATGGTGACGGCAAAAATGGCAGCGGCGGCAGCCTCAACAGCACGGGTGCGCTGGGTACTTCGGGTCTCGCGTATCGCATGGTGCTGGACCACGAAGATGAAGACTACTGGCGTAACTTCGGCACTCATCGCGAGACCTTGGTAGCGCCATCGCTGGCCTGGTCTGGTGAAAACACCACACTGTTGTTCTCCTATGAACACCGCGAGTTTCTGACCCCGTTCGACCGTGGCACGATCATCGATCCGCGCACCAATCACCCATTGGATATTTCTCGCAATGAACGCCTCGACGAGCCGTTCAATAATATGGAGGGTCGCTCGGACCTCTACCATTTCGAGGCCGATCACGAACTCAACGACAACTGGAAAGCACACGTTGGCTATAGCTGGAACCGCGAAACCTACGACGCCAGCCAGGTCCGCGTAACGGCCATCGATACCAAAAAAGGCACCTTGACCCGCAGCATGGACGGCACGCAAAACGCGATCAGCACCGACCGCTTCGCTACCGCCAGTCTTGAGGGCAAAGTTGATGTACTGGGCATGCAACATGACCTGTTGTTCGGCGTCGATGACGAGTACCGCAAAATCTACCGCGAAGACCTGATTCGCCAGAAAAGCCTGAGCACCTTCAGCTACGTCAATCCGCTGTACGGTCGCGAGGTCGCCGGCACCACGGTCAGTCCTGCCGACAGCGCGCAGACCGATTTGCTGCGCAGCGATTCGTTGTTCCTGCAAGACTCCATTCACCTCACCGATCAGTGGATTCTGGTGGCGGGTGGGCGCTTCCAGTCCTACGATCAATACGCTGGCAAAGGCGTGCCATTCCAGGCCAACACCGACAACAGCGGTCAAAAATGGGTGCCGCGCGCCGGGTTGGTGTACCGCTACACCGACGCGTTGTCGTTCTACGGCAGCTACACCGAATCGTTTAAACCCAACTCGACCATTGCGCCTTTAAGTGGCAGCAGCACCGTGCTCGACGGCAGCATCGCGCCGGAAGAAGCGAAGTCTTGGGAGATCGGCGCGAAATTTGATATGCCGGGGCGCATCACGGGTGATATCGCGTTGTTCGACATCAAAAAACGTAATGTGCTGGTGGCTAACTCCGAAGGTCCGGTGACGCTATACAGCGCCGCTGGCGAGGTACGCTCGCGTGGACTTGAGATGGATTTGACCGGTCAGCTCAGCGATCGTTGGAGCATGATCGGCAGCTATGCCTACACCGATGCTGAAGTCACCGAAGACCCGACGTACAAAGGCAAGCAACTGCAAAACGTCGCCAAAAACAGTGGTTCCCTGTCAGCGGTGTATGACGTTGGCTCCATCATCGGCGGTGATCAGCTACGCGTCGGTGCGGGTGCGCGGTATGTGGGTGAACGAGCGGGCAACGCGGTGAATGATTTCGACCTGCCGAGCTACACCGTGGCCGATGCATTCGCCACCTACGACACCCACGTCGAGGGGCAGAAAGTCAAGTTCCAGCTCAACGTGAAAAACCTGTTTGACCGCACGTATTACACCTCGGCGGCCAGTCGCTTCTTCGTGTCGATGGGTGATTCGCGGCAAGTCACGTTGTCCAGCACGCTGGAGTTCTGATCGTAGACCGCGTCATCGTTTTTCGTGACCTGACAGGCGTCGAAAATCCTCGGGACTAGCGCACAAACGCCTGCCGATATTCGCCAGGCGTTCCCCCCAGGACTTGTCGAAACCGGTTGGTGAAATGGCTGGCACTGGCAAACCCGCACGCCAGGGCAATCTCGCCCAACGGCTTTGATGTTGTACGCAGCAACGCTTGCGCACGGCTCAGGCGTCTCGCCAATACGTATTGATGCGGCGGCAGTCCGAAGCTTTCCCGGAACATCCGCGCAAAATGGTATTCCGACAATGCGCACAAGGCGGCGAGTTGTCCGAGGCTGATCGCTTCGGCCAATTGATGATCGATGTGCTCCACCAATTGGCGCCGTTGATGCGCGGCCAATCCACCTTTCAATCGCAGACCCTCGCGCATGCCGACCTGGCCTAGCAACACGTGGCTGAGCATTTCGTGAGCCAGGCTGCTGGTGAGCAGGCGTTCGCCAGGCTCGTGCCAGTTGAGTGTGAGCATGTGTCGAAAGCGCCTGGCTTGCTGTGGGTCGTCGAGGAACGTCGCCTCGTGCAGCTGCAGCTCACGCGGTTCGCGGTCCAGCAGCGTGACGCAGCCGAGGGCGAATTGTTCCGGGCTGAAATACACGTGGGCCAAGCGAATGTCACCATTGATCACCCAACCGGACTGATGCTCGGCCGGCAAAATGCACAGTTTGTCGGGTCCGCCCTTGGTGCCTGGCTGGTCACGCCGAAAAGTCCCCGTGCCGCCGGCGATGTAACACGAAAGCGTGTGGTGGCTTGGCGCTTCGTAGTCCTGTGCATCGTGATGGTTGCTCCACAACGCTGCAGCCATGCCGTCACCGAGCTCGGCGCTGTGCTCGAGGCGAGCATTGGGCGAGCGGTTGAGGGCTTGAAAAACTTGCAGGGTTTCCAGTGCGGGCATGATCGTTTTCTCTCCAACGCCTTGCATCCTACTCCGTAGACGTTGGCGTGCCAGCCTGTGGACCGACAAAAGCGCAAGTTTTTGCAAGTGCGATGGCGTCTGGCGCTAGACACTGGGTACCTATTGAGGAGCGTTGCCATGAACCTATCGCTGTATCTGCTGACCGTGCTGATCTGGGGCACGACCTGGATCGCCCTGAAGTGGCAACTGGGTGTCGTCGCCATACCGGTGTCGATTGTTTATCGGTTTGGCCTCGCCGCGCTGGTGCTGTTTGTGATGTTGCTGCTCAGTCGAAGACTGCAAGTGATGAACCGCCGTGGGCACCTGATTTGCCTGGCGCAAGGGCTGTGCCTGTTCTGCGTCAACTTCATGTGTTTTCTGACGGCCAGCCAATGGATCCCCAGCGGTCTGGTGGCGGTGGTGTTTTCCACCGCAACACTGTGGAACGCCTTGAATGCGCGAGTGTTCTTCGGCCAGAAAATCGCCCGTAACGTGTTGATGGGGGGCGCACTCGGTTTGTTCGGGCTGGGCCTGTTGTTCTGGCCGGAACTGGTGGGCCATACCGCGAGCCCGCAAACCTTGCTCGGCCTCGGTTTGGCGCTTTGCGGAACGTTGTGCTTCTCGGCCGGCAACATGCTCTCGAGTCTGCAGCAGAAGGCCGGTCTGAAACCGCTGACAACCAACGCCTGGGGCATGGCTTATGGCGCGGCGATGCTGTCGGTGTGGTGCCTGGTCAAAGGTATTCCCTTTGATATGGAATGGAACGCCCGCTACATCGGATCGCTGCTGTACCTGGTGATTCCAGGCTCGGTCATCGGCTTCACCGCTTACCTGACGTTGGTGGGGCGAATGGGACCGGAGCGCGCGGCGTATTGCACCGTGTTGTTCCCGGTGGTGGCGCTAAACGTGTCAGCGTTTGCAGAAGGTTACCAATGGACCGCACCGGCGCTGGTGGGCCTGGTTTTGGTGATGCTGGGTAACGTCCTGGTATTTCGTAAGCCCAAGACGCCGATGATTCAGGGTTCGGGCAAATTGGCTTGAAGGTTCGGGCAGGCGTTCAATAGCGCCTGCCCGTTTTCGTCAGCCCTTCCAGACTTGCGGGTTTACCAGGTCTTGCGGGCGCTGACCCAGCAGGGCGCTGCGCAAATTCGCCAACGCACGGTTGGCCATTGCCTCCCGGGTTTCATGGGTAGCGGAGCCAATGTGCGGCAAGGTCACAGCGTTTTTCAGCTGAAACAGCGGCGATTCAGCCAGCGGCTCTTTCTCGTAGACATCCAGGCCCGCGCCACGAATCTGGTTGTTCTGCAGTGCTTCGATCAGTGCTGGCTCGTCGACTACCGGGCCGCGGGAAATATTCACCAGGATCGCGCTCGGCTTCATCAGGGCCAGTTCGCGATGGCTGATCAGGTGTTTGGTTTTTTCGCTGAGCGGCACCACAAGGCACACGAAGTCGGCTTCGGCCAACAATTGGTCGAGGCTGCGAAACTGTGCGCCCAGCTCTTTTTCGAATTCGGTCTTGCGGCTGTTGCCGCTGTAGATGATCGGCATATTGAAACCGAGATGGCCACGTCGGGCCACGGCCGCACCGATGTTGCCCATGCCGACGATGCCCAGGGTTTTGCCATGCACATCACAACCGAATAACGGGGCGCCGACGCTGGCCTGCCATTGGCCAGCCTTGGTCCATGCGTCCAGTTCGGCAACGCGGCGGGCGCTGCTCATGATCAGCGCGAAAGCGAGGTCGGCGGTACTTTCGGTGAGGACGTCGGGGGTGTTGGTGAGCATGATCCCGCGTTCGTTGAAGTAGTCGACGTCGTAGTTGTCATAACCGACCGAGACGCTGGACACCACTTCAAGTTTGCTGGCGTTCTCAAGCTGTGCCCGACCCAGTTTGCGACCGACGCCGATCAGGCCGTGGGCGTGGGGCAGGGCTTCGTTGAATTGGGCGTTGATGTCGCCGTTTTTCGGGTTGGGCACGATGACGTCGAAATCTTGCTTCAGGCTTTCAATCATCTCGGGCGAAACGCGGCTGAAGGCTAGGACGGTTTTTTTCATGGGAGGTGGGCTCGTCGGGCATTGGAGAATGCCAAGCAAGCTAACATTCTTTGCTGCTGTTGCGCGAGTCCACGGATTGAATGGGCGACTAACGCAAATCCCGTAGGAAACCGGCTTGCCGGTGATGGCGATTCCGGAATCGCCATCGCTGGCAAGCCAGACTCCTACGGATCGTTGGTGATTCAGGAATGTGTGGTGCTGACGCAAATCCCGTAGGAAACCGGCTTGCCGGTGATGGCGATTCCGGAATCGCCATCGCTGGCAAGCCAGACGCCTACGGATCGGTGGTGATTCAGGAATGTGTGGTGCTGACGCAAATCCCGTAGGAAACCGGCTTGCCGGTGATGACGATTCCAAAGGCGCCATCGCTGGCAAGCCAGACTCCTACGGATCGGTGGTGAGCCCCGGATTTATGTCGTTAACGCAAATCCCGTAGGAAACCGGCTTGCCGGTGATGGCGATTCCGAAGACGCCATCGCTGGCAAGCCAGACTCCAATAGGTCGTTACGTGATTAATTGGCCAGGCGCGCGCCGGCCAGGGTGCCACTTGTTTCATACGCGGCCAGTTCTGCCTGGTGCGCCGCCAAGATTTCCGGCAGCGATCCGCGCAAGTATTCGACCCATGTTTTGATCTTCGCATCCAGGTATTGGCGCGAAGGGTAGATGGCGTACAGGTTCAGTTCCTGCGAGCGGTAGTTGGGCATCACTCGCACCAGCGTGCCATTGCGCAACCCTTCAATCGCTGCGTACACCGGCAATACCCCCACGCCCATGCCGCTGGTGATGGCAGTTTTCATGGCGTCGGCAGAGTTCACCAAAAACGGTGAACTGTTGATGGTGACCATTTCCTGGCCTTCAGGGCCGTCGAAGGTCCATTTTTCCAGCGGAATCACCGGGCTCACCAGGCGCAGGCAGGCGTGGTTCAGCAGGTCGCTGGGCTTTTGCGCGCACCCGTTGGCTTTCACATAGGCCGGCGAAGCGCAGACGATGCTGTAGGTAATGCCCAGGCGTTGCGAGACGAAGCCTGAATCCGGCAATTCGCTGGCCAGCACGATGGACACGTCGTAGCCCTCGTCCAGCAGGTCTGGCACGCGGTTGGCCATGGTCAGGTCGAAGGTGACATCGGGGTGGGTTTTGCGATAGCGGGCGATGGCGTCGATCACAAAGTGTTGGCCGATGCCGGTCATGGTGTGCACCTTGAGCTGCCCGGCCGGGCGCGCATGGGCGTCGCTGGCCTCGGCTTCGGCTTCTTCGACGTAGGCCAGAATCTGCTCGCAGCGCAGTAAATAGCGCTTGCCGGCCTCGGTCAGGGCAATGCGGCGGGTGGTCCGGTTGAGCAAGCGGGTTTGCAGGTGGGCTTCCAGATTGGAGACCGCGCGCGAGACGTTCGCTGTCGTGGTGTCGAGTTGCACGGCGGCAGCGGTGAAGCTGCCTGCCTCGGCCACGTAACTGAAGGCGCGCATGTTTTGCAAAGTGTCCATGGTGTGCTCTCGGGTGCGATGGCAAATTGTGACACGAAGTTGCGAGGTGCGGAGACCCCGACCAAGGGATTATCGCGTTAACGGTAACAAAGATTCACAAGAATCTCGGCTTATCGCCATTCCGGTCGCCCCATAGAATTGCGCACATCTCCTACCTCCCTCTCTTTCAGGAAATCGCAGCAGTGCCGCCTCGCATCATCAGAGCGCTTCAGACGCTCAGTGTTTTGGCTTTAACCCTGGCAATCAGCGGCTGCATCGGTACCGGAGGTATTGCCCCGCAGGGCAAGGCGCTGGAGGCCAATTCACTGGCCACCGACGAAGCCATTCAGCACGCCGCACAGGACGCTCATTGGCCGACTGCGCAATGGTGGCAGGCCTACAACGATCCCCAACTTAACCACTGGATTGATCTAGCCGTGCGAGGCAGTCCCACCATGGCCATGGCCGCCGCGCGGGTGCGTCAGGCTAAATCCATGGCCGGCATTGCCGAATCTGCCGAGTCGCTGCAAGTCAATGCTGAATCCACGCTCAAGCGCCATAATTGGCCGACCGACCCGTTCTATGGGCCCGGCGAGTTGTCCAACACCACCACGTGGGACAACAACGCAGCGTTGGGTTTCAGCTATGCGCTTGACCTGTGGGGCCGGGAAAGTAACGCCAGCGAACGCGCCGTGGACATGGCGCACATGAGTGCAGCTGAAGCGCGTTTGGCTCAGCTCGAATTGCAGAACAACATCGTCCGTGCCTACATCGAGCTGTCGTTGCACTACGCACAGCGTGATATCGCTGCCGCGACACTGGCACAGCAACAGCAAATTCTCGACCTGGCACAAAAGCGTTTGAACGGCGGCATCGGTACGCATTTTGAAGTCAGCCAAGCCGAGACGCCGCTGCCGGAAACCCATCGTCAGATCGATGCCCTCGACGAAGAAATCGCCCTCAGCCGCAACCAGCTCGCAGCGCTGGCAGGGTTTGGCCCAGGGGCGGGGGCGCAGTTGCAGCGGCCCACATTGGCACTCGGCGCGGCGCTGAAGTTACCGTCATCGCTGCCCGCGCAGTTGCTCGGTCAGCGCCCGGACGTCGTCGCCAGCCGTTGGCAAGTCGCCGCACAAGCACGAGGAATTGACGTGGCGCACGCCGGGTTTTACCCCAACGTGGACCTGGTCGGCAGCCTCGGCTACATGGCAACCGGCGGTGGGGCGCTGGAATTCCTGACTGGCAAGAAGCTCAACTACAGCGTTGGACCGGCGATCTCGCTGCCTATATTCGACGGCGGACGTTTGCGTGCCGAGTTGGGTGAAGCCTCGGCGGGGTATGACATCGCCGTTGCCCACTACAACCAGACACTGGTCAATGCGCTGAAGAACATTTCCGATCAGTTGATCCGCCGTGAATCGATGGACAAGCAGCAAGGCTTTGCCGCCGAGTCGGTGGCCACTGCGCAGAAAACCTACGACATCGCGCTGATCGCTTACCAACGCGGGCTGACCGATTACCTGAATGTACTGAACGCCCAGACGTTGTTGTTCAAGCAACAGCAGGTTCAGCAGCAGGTTCAGGCGGCACGCCTCAGTGCCCACGCCGAACTGGTAACCGCCCTGGGTGGCGGCCTCGGTGCGGGCAACGATGTGCCAACAGACAGCCAGACCCAAGCCCCGAAAACTCCGAGCCTTTTGAAGTGAGCAGGATGTGTCAGGCAAGACCACCTGTGTGGCGAGGGAGCTTGCTCCCGTTTGAGTGCACAGCACTCACAAGATCAGCAATGGTCGCCAGCATTTCGGGTCCGCTACGCAGCCCGGCGCGAGCAAGCTCGCTCGCCACAGGGTTTCGATTGTTATCAGGCTTTCCTAAAATGAGCAGGATTTCATGACGCCCTTGCCCGCACCTTTGCGCTGGTTGTACTCCCTTGAATGGCGCCGGGGTTTCTTCGACTGGGCGCGCAGCGACGGCGTGACCTGGGTCTACATTTTCAAGGTGTTGTTCGCAGCGTTCCTGACGTTGTGGCTGGCCATGCGCCTGGAATTGCCACAACCGCGTACGGCGATGATCACTGTGTTTATCGTGATGCAGCCGCAAAGCGGTCAGGTGTTTGCCAAGAGTTTTTATCGATTTCTGGGCACCCTGACGGGTTCGGCGGTGATGGTCGCGCTGATTGCCTTGTTCGCGCAAAACACAGAACTGTTTCTCGGATCACTGGCGATCTGGGTGGGTATCTGTTCGGCAGGCGCGGCGCGTTATCGCAATTTTCGCGCCTACGGTTTTGTGCTGGCCGGCTACACCGCAGCGATGGTTGGCTTGCCGGCATTGGCACACCCGGATGGCGCCTTCATGGCCGCGGTGTGGCGTGTACTGGAGATCTCGCTGGGGATTCTCTGTTCGACGCTAGTCAGCGCCGCGATCTTGCCGCAAACCGCCAGCGCCGCGATGCGCAACGCCTTGTATCAACGCTTTGGCGTGTTTGCGCTGTTCGTGACCGATGGTCTGCGCGGACGCAGCAAACGGGAGGCCTTCGAGGCCAGCAACGTACGCTTTATTGCCGAAGCAGTCGGCCTGGAGGGTTTGCGCAGCGTCACAGTGTTCGAAGACCCGCACATGCGTCGACGCAATGGACGATTGAGCCGTTTGAACAGCGAGTTCATGGGCATCACCACGCGTTTCAACGCCTTGCATCAATTGCTTGAGCGTTTGCGCAGCAGCGGTGCCGACGCGGTGGTTGCCGCCATCAAACCGGGCTTGCAAGACCTGGCCGAAGTGCTCGACGGTTTCAGCGGTCGCGCATTGACCAGCCCGGATGCGGCGCGACTGTGCAACGCGTTGGCGGCCTACAAAGAAGATTTACCGGCACGCGTTCGTCGCTTGCGGGCAACCTTCCAGGAAAGTGAGCCAAGCGATGCCGAGCAACTGGATTTTCATACGGCGTATGAGTTGCTCTATCGCTTTGTCGATGACTTGCACGGTTATGCACAGACCCACGCTTCGCTGGCCGATCACCGCCACGCGCGAGAACTGTGGGATGAACCGTTTACGCCGCAAACCAACTGGATGGCGTCGGCCGCTTCGGGCCTCCGTGCGGCGTTCATCCTGGTAGTGCTCGGCAGCTATTGGGTGGCCACCGCGTGGCCGAGCGGGGCGACGATGACCCTGATCGCAGCGGCAACTGTGGGCCTGTCTGCAGCGACGCCGAACCCCAAGCGCATGGCGTTCCAGATGGCGTGCGGCACGTTGCTCGGGGCGCTGATCGGCTTCGTCGAGATGTTTTTCATCTTCCCGTGGATCGACGGTTTTCCGCTGCTCTGCGTGATGCTCGCGCCGGTGATTGTGCTGGGTTCATTCCTGACATCGCGCCCGCAATACGCCGGTATTGGCCTCGGTTTGTTGATTTTCTTCAGCACCGGTTCGGTGCCCGACAACCTCACCGTTTACAACCCTTACACCTTCATCAACGACTACATCGCCATGGTGCTCGGCATGCTGGTGTGTGCGGCGGCCGGGGCGATCATTCTGCCACCCAACAGCCGTTGGTTGTGGCGCCGGCTGGAGCAGGACCTGCGTGAGCAAGTGGTGTTTGCCATCAGCGGCAAACTCAAGGGGCTGGCGTCGAGTTTTGAAAGTCGCACCCGAGACTTGCTGCATCAGGCTTATGGGCTCGCGGCAGGGCAACCGCAGGTGCAGCGTGATTTGTTGCGCTGGATGTTCGTGGTGCTGGAGGTCGGCCACGCGATCATCGAGTTACGCAAGGAACAAGCCATTTTGCCGGTGCACCCAGCCTATGCCGAATCGCAACCATGGCGCCAATCGATCAGGGTCATGGGGCGCTCGTTGGTACGGCTGTTTTTGCAACCCAGCCAAAGCAATCTGGAGCGCGCGCTGATTGCCGTCGACCACGCGATCAGCCGCGTGCAGGCGACTGACGAACCCTTTGCGCCGCATTTCGACACCTCGGCATTGCGTCGGGTGAAGAGTTACCTGCACTTCATCCGCACTTCTTTGCTGGACCCGCAATCACCGCTAGCAGCCTACACCAAAACCCCGTCCCAAGGACTTGCACATGCCTCGTGAAATCGCCTTCCACGGCGTGTACATGCCGACCATGACGCTGATGTTTTTCATCGCTGCGGCGTTGGCCTGGGCGCTTGACCGGTTTTTGTCCGGGTTCGATCTGTACCGTTTTTTCTGGCACCCGGCGCTGCTGCGCCTGAGTCTGTTTACCTGTTTGTTCGGCGCCCTGGCGCTGACTGTTTACCGTTGACCCTCTATCCCTGAAGAAGGCCTTGATGAAAAAGTTTTTCAGCCTGTTCGCTACCCTGCTGGTATTGGCCCTCGCGATCTGGATCGGCCGAACCCTTTGGGTGCATTACATGGACACACCGTGGACCCGCGACGGCCGGGTGCGTGCCGACATCATCAATGTCGCGGCGGATGTTACTGGCGAAGTAGTGAATGTGCCGGTGCGCGACAACCAATTGGTGAAAAAGGGTGATTTGCTGATGCAGATCGACCCCGAGCACTACCGCATCGCGGTCAAGCAGGCGCAGTCATTGGTGGCCTCGCGCAAATCGACGTGGGAGATGCGCAAGGTCAACGCGCATCGGCGTGCCGACATGGATGCAATGGTGATTTCGAAGGAAAACCGCGACGATGCCAGCAACATCGCTGACTCGGCGCTGGCGGATTACCAACATGCCCAAGCCCAACTCGAAGCCGCTGAGCTGAACCTCAAACGCACCGAAGTGCGCGCGGCAGTGGACGGCTACGTGACCAACCTCAACGTGCATCGTGGCGACTACGCGCGCATCGGCGAGGCGAAAATGGCCGTGGTCGATATGAATTCGTTCTGGGTGTACGGCTTCTTCGAAGAAACCAAACTGCCGCACGTACGGGTGGGCGACAAGGCTGATATGCAGTTGATGAGCGGTGAAGTGCTGAAGGGGCACGTGGAGAGTATTTCTCGCGGTATCTACGACCGTGACAACCCGGAAAGTCGCGAACTGATCGCCGATGTAAACCCGACATTCAACTGGGTGCGCCTGGCGCAGCGAGTGCCGGTGCGCATTCACATCGATGAAGTGCCGGAGGGTGTGTTATTGGCGGCGGGGATTACCTGCACCGTCGTGGTGAAGCAGGCTAACGGGGCATAACCGATGGACCGAGCCGATTGCTTTCGCGAGCAAACCCGCTCCCACACTGAATCTGCGTCATGCAAAAATAACGTGCGCACTGAAGATCAAATGTGGGAGCGGGCTTGCTCGCGAAGGTAGCGCCTCGGTCTTAATCCTTGCAAAAAGTCTCGTGCAAATGCCGCCAGATTATTTTGCCGTCTACCTGCTGTTCAAACACGACGGTGGAGCGCCGATCAGTCTTCAAACCGCTCGCTTCGCGCTGTTGCTCGCGGTAACTGACGGTCGCGCCACCGTCGTGTAGCGCAATGCCTTGGAACTCGCCAAGTTCAATCCTGAACCCGAGCTTCTTGCCGCCAGCCATCTGAAACAATTCGCTCAACGCGTCGAAATCCAGCACCCGACCCAACGGCGATACCATGGAAAACTGCGGTGAAAATCGCGCGAGTAGTCGCGTAAGTTCGGCCGGGTCTCGCTCTTCCGCCAGCCATTGCTCGATGGCCACGTGGGCCTGGATCACTTCATCAAAATAGTCGGTGTAGTCGGTCATTTAATTTTCCCGAGAGGCGCTGGGTTGCAGGTTCTGACGTAAGACGTTGACAAGAACCGGTGCAAAGGGAAGCAATCGATTGTGTCTGTCAGGTTGTTGCAACTCTTCAAGCAGTAGTGTCAGGACTTCTTCACTTTCGAGCGTGAGCCCCGACGGGTCGATACTGTGTGTAAAAAGAAGCGACTCAATCATCGTCTTGCGGGCATTGTACAGCGCCAGATTGTTTGCACGTGTATCACCGAGGTTGAGCACTTTTATAGCAGTGTCTGCTCTGGGAGTAAGACCTTTCACTGCACCGGAAAGGAAGAACTTAAACTCGGTTTCGCATTCATCCATCAGGGCTGTCAGCGGCAGAGCCCTAGACTTGTGAGCAGCGCCGCACTGGTCCGGATGATTGCAACTGGCAACAATGTTGGAGAAGTCGAGGGTGCGGGCAGGGGCCAAACTTTGCGAGTCTACGTGCTCGTTATGTGCAGAATCGATGGTGATGGCATGACAGCAGTAAGCACACAGTCCCGACTGCTCTTCGATACAGGCTGCCCGGATAGCCCGCCTTTGTTCGTGGGGGAGTTCGTTGTAGCGTTTTCCAGAGTTGCTGCGTATCCAGTGATCGAATGATTCGGGTTGCCGTCCTTTTTGAATCTTACGCACTACGCAGCTCCATTTTGCGAATCAACAACGCAGCCTTGGCCAATTCAATGTGACCGGATGGCAGTTCGCTGGACAGTTCTTCAAACAGCGCTTTGGCCTCGTTCAGCTTATTGCCATGCAGTAAATCGAGCAGTAGATCAAGACGTCCTTGAACGTCGCTGTTACGCACTTCGGTATTCATGACGCTCATCAGAACCTGATTTGCATCCAGCCCATACAAGCCGTTTTGTTCCTTCAATTGGCCCTCGTCGAGGACGTAGCACAGGACATTTTTTGTGTCGCTGATAACCAATGGCGAGTGCGTGGTGAGGATGAACTGACATTGTGGGAACGTTTCGGTCAACTGATGAATCAAGCGACGCTGCCATTGAGGATGCAAGTGCATGTCGACTTCATCTATCAACACCACTCCGTTCCCCATCAACGGATTATCCAATCCCGGATTCATCATCGCGAGTCGGCGCGCTATATCACCTACCAGCGCCATCATCGACTTTTCACCTTGCGACAGTTGAGCGACGTTGAGGGTTTGTCCACCTTTGTCGATCGCCATGAGCAATCGAGGTTTGCGCTGTACGCGAAGGTTGTCGAAACCAGGCATGAATGTCGAAATGGCCGTTCGCACGGCGTTCAACTGCTTGTCTCGAGATGAAGCAACCATGCGCTCAATTTCTCGTATGACTTTTTTGTCCGGGTTCGCGATAGCTTTCTTGATGTCACTTAGCAGTACGCTTGATACGCCAGACTCGTTCTCGATATCTTCGCGCTGCCTGAACCACTCGAAGAAACGCTTGAAATCAACTCCTTGCCCCAGTGCGTTTTCGTACCCCTCTAATTGATTGAAATCAGTGCGTGAGGTCAACTCCAGAGGGATGTCGAGTACTGATCGTTCTACCGGGTAGTAAACGATCAAGGGTAACGAGGCGTCGACTTCAACGAGTGATAACATTTCGCCGTAACAGCGGGCCAGATCCGAAGCCCCCAATAAGGTGCCTTTATCTAACGTAATGTGGCCTGGGCGTGATCGAACTACTGTCCAGCTGAAGTCTTGTTCGTGAGGCAGATTAAAATAATCAGGCTCGTGAATATCGATGGTAATTGACGCGCTGTTGGCGGCAGTGTTGATGTTGTCCTGATCAATCAGCACGCCTTTGCTGTGCTGTGAACGAATTCTGGCCACCAACCAACTTAGCGATGTCGCCAATGATTTTAGAATCGTTGTTTTACCGCAGCCGTTATTACCGACAAACACCGTTACTTTCGAGGCGTGTGTGTCTGTGGGTGCAAAGGCAACTACCAGATCGGTAAAAGGACCGACATCACTCAGTCGGATTTTCTTGATTTCCATCACGTTGCCCTTTTGGGGTCAGTCGGTTGATTCGAAGTCGTGGATTATGGCATCACCTCAGCGATTTATCAGGTGCAGTGGCGCCGCTTACAGCCGCTGCGTCAACCCGAACCGCTTCATCAGCCCCATTTCCAACAACCCTTTGGGCAATAACGCCGCCAACAAGGGCAATGCCCGGCAGCCATTGCCCAGGCGAATCAGGCGCGGCGGTTTGGTGTGCTGCACCGCTTTGAGCACATCTGCGGCGAGTTCAGTGGCCGGGGTCGGGTTGTCCTGGGAGGCTTTTGCCCGCGCTCGAATGCCTTCGCGCAGTGGCCACCAAGGCGATTGCTCGGTAATCAACTGTTCGGCTTGCTGTCCGGCATTCCTGGCGAAACTGGACGCGATAGCCCCGGGCTGCACTTCCATGACGCGGATACCAAACGGCGCCAACTCCATGCGCAACGCATCGCTCAGCGCATGCACTGCCGCTTTGGAAGCGCAATAAGCGCCGGCGAATGGGGTCACCAATACCCCGGAAACACTGCCGATGTTCACCACCAACCCTTTGGATTGGCGCAGCAACGCAAACATCGCTCGCGTGACGCCGACAATGGCGAACACATTGGTTTCGAACTGACGTTGCATGGCTGATACGCCGCCATCCAGTAGCGGGCCCATCGCGCCATATCCGGCGTTGTTGATCAGCACGTCGAGACCGCCATGCTGTTGGCTGATCTGCGCGCTTAACTGTTCGAGCGCAGGGCCATCGTTGACATCCAGTTGCACGGCGGTGAAACCGGCGGCCGCCAGTGCGGCGACATCTTCAACCTTGCGAGCGCTGGCCCAGACCTGGTAACCGGCACCTTTGAACGCATCGGCCAAGGCACGGCCAATGCCGCTGGAACAACCGGTAATCAACGCAACGGGCATGGCGCGGTCCTTGTGCAAAAGAGGAATGGGGGATCAGTCGGAGAAACTACCCTGCAAACGCTCTGCGCGAAACTCCAGGGTTTGCGGGCGATAACCGGGGCGCAGCGGCGGCAGTGGCAAACAGTCTTCCCAATTGGCGCCGGGTTGAAGTTCTCCAGGGCCGCGATAACGCGGTGCGGTGTATTGATTGTCGGCAAGGTTAACCGTGTCGCCCGGTGCGTACGCTGCGACACGCCAGCGCAGCTCGGTCAGCGGCACGTCGTTGCCGTTGTTCATCTTCAACTGTAGCGGGCGATCAGCCGGGCATTCTTGCGGCATATAGGCAATGCGCAGCTCCAGGCGCTCCAGTTGTTTGGCCTCGCGACTGTCCATCCAGATCACCCAGGTGGCCACCACCGCCAATCCCACGGCGGCCGCCAATGAGACCGGCAAGGCCTTGGTGGGGTATCGCAGCAACAGGATTAACCAGGTAATGACCAGCAGGATGCCGATGAACATGACGCGAAACCTCGGGGAGAGAGAAGGTCATCCTACCTAAGCGTAGATGAGGTGGCGATGGGCATGTGGTGGCGCCTTCGCGAGCGGGCTCGCGCCCACAGGCAATGCATTTCAACAGTGGGAGCGAGCCTGCTCGCGATGGGGCCGGCCAAGGCAACCAAAGCCTGGATCCAAAGAAAAGCCCCCGACCAACCCACTGCGGATGGGGATCGCAATGGAATCGACGAGGGCTTTTTGTTGGGTTGAACGCTTACTGAGCGATGGTTTTCACCGACACGCCACGCTCGATCGGTGTCGACCGGCCGTAGATATCTTCAAAGCGCTCGATGTCGTCCTCACCCAAATAGCTACCCGATTGCACTTCGATGATCTCGAGTGGAATCTTGCCCGGGTTGCGCAACCGGTGAACCGAAGCAATCGGAATGTAAGTCGATTGGTTTTCGCACAGCAGGAACACGTTGTCGTCGCAGGTCACTTCAGCCGTGCCGCTGACGACAATCCAGTGTTCGGCGCGGTGGTGGTGCATTTGCAGCGACAGGCACGCGCCCGGTTTGACCGAGATGTGCTTGACCTGGAAACGGCCGCCCATGTCTACCGAGTCGTAGGAGCCCCACGGGCGATAGACTTCGCAGTGGTTCTGGGTTTCGCTGCGGCCCTGCTCGTTGAGGGTGTTGACCATTTGTTTGACGCCTTGGACCTTGTCCTTGTGGGCGATCATCATGGCGTCCTTGGTTTCGACGACCACGATGTTTTCCAGGCCGATCACCGACACCAATTTGCCGTTGCCGTGAATCATGCAGTTCTTGCTGTCCTGAATGACCACATCGCCTTTGGTGACGTTGCCGTTTTCATCTTTCGCATTCACTTCCCACAGCGACGACCAGCAGCCGACGTCGCTCCAGCCGGCACTTAATGGCACGACGCAGGCGCGTTGGGTTTTTTCCATTACCGAGTAGTCGATGGAATTGTCCGGGCAGCAGGCGAAGGTGGACTCATCGAAAATGATGGTGTCGGCATCCTGTTCGCTGCGTTCCAGGGTCAGCAGGCACGTGTCGTAAATGTCCGGATCGTGCTTTTTCAGTTCTTCGAGGAAGCGGCTGGCGCGGAACAGGAACATGCCGCTGTTCCAGAAATAGCCGCCGGACTGGACGAACTCGGTGGCGCGTTTCACGTCTGGCTTTTCAACGAAATGCGATACACGGCTGACGCCTTCCGGCAGCAGCGAGTCGTTGGTCGACTTGATGTAGCCGTAGCCGGTTTCCGGTTTGGTGGCCGGTACGCCGAACAACACCATTTCGCCGTTTTCAGCCGCCACGGTGGCCAGTGCCAGTGCGCGTTGCAGGGCTTTCTGGTCATCCAGCACGTGGTCGGCCGGCAGCACCAGCATCAACTCGTCGCGACCTTCATTGATCAGCATCATCGCGGTCAACGCGACTGCCGGTGCAGTGTTGCGACCGAACGGTTCCATCAGGATGCGCTGCACGTCCAGTTTGCGGGCGCTCAGTTGTTCGTTGACGATGAAACGGTGATCTTTGTTGCAGACCACAATCGGGGTGTCCATGCCTTCGAATACCAGGCGTTCCAGGGTCTGCTGGAACAGCGTGTGTTCGCCAGTCAGGGCCAGGAATTGTTTAGGGAATTGCTTACGCGAAAGCGGCCAAAGACGTGAGCCGCTACCACCTGACAAGATCACCGGAATCATGTTGTTACTCCTTTAAAATCGAATGGGTCAGAGCTACTGCGTTCTGTCGTTTCACTCTTGTTTTTGTTTCGTAGCCCAACTGACACCTCGGTCCCTTATAGGAGCCTGGCTCGCCAGCGAAGGCGGTCTCAAGGGCCTCTTCGCCGGCAAGCCGGGCTCCTACAGGGGCGGGTCAACCGGACAAATGTGTTAGCGCGTCGAGACCGGGCGTTTTACCCAGACTGGCGACAGGTTGCTTCCGGTGCCGGTGACGTATAGCACGGCGGCTTCGCCACGTTCCAGAGCGACTGGTTTCACGTCGCCGACCTTCGTTGCACCGTCATACAGTGCCAGGCTGACTTTCACTGGATTGATTTCACGCTCGCCGCGACCTTTTGCGGCCACGCTTGGAACCACTTCGGTTTTGCCGTCAGCGGTTTTCAGGGTCAGCGACTTATCGCTGAGGTTCTGTACGCGAACCAGGGATTTTTGTTTGTTCTTGAACGGCGGTTCTTCAATCAGCTGCGGAGCGCCACTGGCGTTGTTGACCAGGGTGTAATAGTGATCGCCCGCCAGTTTTACCGGCAGGCTCTGGCTGCCGACCTTGGCGCTGTAATCGCCGCCGGGCATGAAGCTGAAGTCACTGCTGGACAGCGGCGCAACGTCGCTCAAATTGGTGGTGCCGACGGTGGCGCTGACTTCAGCGTTACCGGCGTTGTAGACGCGCACAAAGCTTGAGCCCTTGGGTGCGGTAGGGCCATAGAGCGCGGCGTCACCACCGGCGAACGCATTCATGGAAAGCACGCTGAAGGTCGCTGCCATTGCAATAGTCTTGGCGAGACGACGAGGAGTAGTAGTGAAAGTCATGGTGTACCTCTCTTTCAGTTTTGCGCCCGGTCGGGCGTCTCGGATTTTGTGTTTACGGCTACGTTTTGTTGGCGAGCGCCGGCTTGCTTAAGCTCTGCGACCCACTTTGGGTCGGCGTCGCCGATTTCGTTGTTTACAGGCAGATATCGTTCAGGAAACTCCCAGATCAACACCTGTGGCGGGCTGTTCTTGAAGGCCTCGCTTTCCAGGTAACTGAGCATTGGCAGAATCGGTCCGTGGCCATCTTCGGCGTAATTCACCACGTCGCTGTGCAGGGCTTGTTTCAGCGCACCGACGAAGTTCCAGTTAGGGTTGGCGCTGTAGCTGGTACCAATCAGGGCCACCGGCACTTCGGTGTTGGCGAACAGGGCGTCGTCACCTGCTGGTTGGTCGTCCGCCGCCACGGTGTTGCGCTTTTGCAGTGGTTCTTGCGGCGGCATCATGTTTTCAAACAGTGGGTCCAGCGGCAGGAACAACCGCAGGTCACCCTTGTGGCTGACATTCTCTGCCGCAGTGGTGACGAAGCGTTGTGGCTCGCCGCTGAGCGGAAACTTGTCGGCGATGGTTTTAGCCAGGGTTTCGGCGGCGATCTGTGCGCCTTCCGGAGTCCAGTGGGTGTCGGTGCGCAGGAACACTTGTTGACCGTTTTGCTTGGCCTTTTGCAGCGGGCCGAGCAGGTCCGGGGCAAGGATCTTGTCGGCCGCAACCCGCGCATGGAAGTCCTGGTAAAGGTTGGCGTGAATGCTCGAAGGCTTCACTTCACCCAGATGTTCCGGGTACAGGCGAGTCTTGGCCGGCACAATCGCCATCACCAATTTGATGCCTTTGGCTTTCAGGGTCTGGCGCACGCCTTCAACCAGCGCGTAGTTGCCTTGCAGGTTCAGCTCTTCGTTGACGATCGGGTTGAACTCTTCATCGCTGAACAGCCATTGATCGCGCCCCAGCACTACGCCCGGACGGCCTTCGTTGAACAGTTTGAAATCCAGCGCAGCCCACAGGTTGGTGCCCAGGCGCTTGATAGGAAACTCGGCGTCGTAGTGGGTCTCCACCGCTTTGGTCCAGCGACCGTTCAGCACCGTCGCGTCTGCGTGGGTGTTAAAGCCGAAAAAGCTGCGCGTCGACCACAGGCCCAGTGCCAACAAGGTCACCAGGAACAGGGCGATGTACACAATGCGTAATGAGCGGGTCATGGTCAGATCCCTCAGAACTGGAAGTAAAGGAACGGCGAGAAGCTTTGCGCCGAGAGTTTGAAAATGGAGGCGATGAACAACAGCAGGATCAAGCCGCGCATCACGTAGCGCGACCAGTCAGCGGTCCAGTAGGCCGGTTGCACGGTGGCTTCAACGCCAACGGTGTAGCCAGGCTCGTGGATGCTGGCCGGGTTGTCGCCCGGCACCGCTTTGATCATTCCAGGCGTTGCAGTCGCGGGGCCATCGGCCTCGACGTTTACCGCAGGAGTGGTCTTGAGCGGCGGACGGTTGCTGTAGAAATCACGGATACCGAAGAACGCCAGGGTTGCGTACGCCACCACCAGCGTCGCGACTTGCAGGCCGGTGAGACTGGCCTGATTGAGTTCCGACAACGACCATTCGCCGAAGCTGAACATCGCGCCGTACATGCGACCGGCAACGTGCAGGTTCTCTGAGCGGAAGATCACCCAGCCCATCACCACCAGCAGGAATGTCAGCGCCCAGCGGATCGGGTTGATGCTGCGTGGCGAAGTGTTCAAGCCCAGCGCTTTTTCGATCGCCAGCCACATGCCGTGCCAGGCGCCCCAAACGATGTAAGTGATGTTCGCGCCGTGCCACAGACCGCCCAGCAGCATGGTCAGGAACAGGTTGCGATAGGTCATCAGCGTGCCTTTACGGTTACCGCCGAGGGTGATGTACAGGTAGTCACGCAACCAGGTGGACAGGCTGATGTGCCAGCGGCGCCAGAACTCGGTGATCGACTGGCTGATGTACGGCTGCTTGAAGTTTTCCATGAAGCGGAAACCCATCATCAAGCCCAGGCCGATGGCCATGTCGCTGTAACCGGAGAAGTCGAAATACAGTTGCGCGGTGTAGGCCAGCGCGCCGAGCCAGGCGTCACCGGTGGTCGGGTTTTGCAAGGCGAAGCAATGGTCCGCCACCACCGCGAGGGTGTCGGCGATAAAAACCTTTTTGATGAAACCCTGCATGAATCGCGTGCAGCCCTCGGAAAATTTATCGAGGGTGTGCGTGCGGTTATTGAACTGGTCGGCCAGGTCGCGAAAGCGCAATACCGGGCCGGCAATCAGGTGCGGGAAGATCGCAACGAAGGCCGCAAAGTCGATCAGGTTGCGCGTTGCCGGAGTGTCACCACGGTAAACGTCGATGATGTAACTGATGGACTCGAAGATGTAGAACGAGATACCGATCGGCAACAACACGTGGGTGAGGATAAACGGCGACAGTCCGACCGAGGTCATCATCGCGTTGATGCTGTCGACGCCGAAGTTGGCGTACTTGAAGTAGCCCAGAATGCACAAGTCAACGGCTACGCCGAGCAGCAGCCAGCGCTGTGCCGGTTTGGTGCGCACGCCTGCTGCGCCGACTTTAAGGCCAATCCAGTAGTTCCACAGCGTAACGGCTGCGAACAGCGCAAGAAAGTCCACGCGCCACCAGGCATAGAACACATAACTGGCGAGCAATAGCAGCAGGTTGCGATAGCGTATTCCGCTTAAGTAATACAAGCCGAGAAAGATCGGCAAGAATAAAAACAGGAACACGTTGGATGAAAATACCATCCCGGTCTCTCCACTTTAACCAACAGTCAAGGGCCAACGGCCACCCCAAACCCCCACCGAAAACTGGGGGGGAAAACACTCAACACTTGCCTGACACTGATCCCTGTGGGAGCGAGCCTGCTCGCGATTGCAATCTGACATTCAGCATCAATGTCGACTGACACTCAGTCATCGCGAGCAGGCTCGCTCCCACATGGGTACTGCAGTGTTCCTAAGAGCCTTTGTTGCCTTTTTCATTGGCCGGGTCGTAGACCTTGGTCAGGTCACCCCCGAGGCGGAACGTCTTGAAGGGCTGCATCTTGTGCTTCTGTTCCAGCACATCGGCCGGGCAGGTGTAGAGCGAGCAGAACGGTTCGAGCCAGGCGAATTTCGAGTCGACTTTAAGGTCGGTCATGTCCTGTTCTTTTCCGTTCTTCTTCTCGAATTCGTCCGGGTCTTTAACCCCGGCCAGCACTCGATCACCCAGGCGTTTCAGCGCGCCGTTGTTTTCCTGACGCAAATCCACACCGTTGACCTGAGCAAAACTGGCGATCATCGCCAGTGGCGGCAGCGCATAGTTGTGATAGGCGAGGGCGCGTTGTTGGCGTTTGAGTTCGTTAGGCAGGAAGCCTTGCGCGTCGACTTGATTGGCGCCGACCTTGTATTCCTTCACGGCCCAGTCAAACAGGTCGCGGCGGTTAGTGGCGACGGATGTTGCCATCACCGACCAGGCTGCCCAATACGAATGGTTGTTGGTTTTTTCCAGCGGCAGGTTGTCCCAGTCGCTGACCACCTGATCCGCCATTTTGCTGAACCAGGCTTCGATCAACTGTGATTCCTGCTGATGGTTCGCCAACGGATGCGAGTCGGAGAACTTCAAGCGGATATAGGACGATGCCATGCTGCCCAGCGCCCATTTGCGCATGGACTTGCCGGTGTGGTTGAAGTCCTTGGACATCAAGGCATCAGACTTGGCCCATGCGGTCAGCCAGTTGAGCGTGCATTCGAGTTGCTCTGGACGACCATCACGCATGAATTGCATCACGCGCTTGCTGGTGCCGCGTTCCATTTTGGTGATGTCGGCGGTGGTGTCGCGGAAGGCTTTTTCCGATTGCACGTTCAGCGTCGAGCGTGCCTTGTCGGAGCCTTCGTATTTGCTGCGAAATTGCAGCGAGCCGGTGTAAGGCTGCGGCATCGCATCACAGCCTTCGCTGTTGTCGCCGGTTTTCATTTTTTCAATCGGCGCGAAGTAGCCCTGAGGCGGGCGCAATGGCGCGGCGGCCTGAGTGGCGCCAGCGAACATGGCCAGCGTCAGCAGTGAAGGCGCGAGCAGTCTTTTCAAAGTTCGGGTTTGCATGCATGTCATAAGAGGTAGCCTCATTGCCCTGCCTGAGCGGTACGTTGCTCAGCGCCGGGGAACACGTTGCGTTTGCAGATTTTCGCTTCGACTTTTTGCGGCGCGGCACCTGCTTCAGGGCCTTGGACTTCGACCGCCAGCAGATTCTGCGAGGCCCAGTCTTCGTCCGTGCGCAACTCAAAGGCGAAACGCCCGTCGGTGTCGGAGGTTTCCGGTTTTTCGATCTTGATGTCCTCGTGGCGACCGTTCATGTACCAGAGGGTGGCTTGCAGGGTTTTCACCGAGGTATCGGCGAAGCGAATGTCAACCTGGTGACTGCTGTTTTGCAGGTTCAGGTTCTTGCTGTTGACCATCAATTCGTTCTTGCCTGGTTTCAACGTGGTGCTGCCAGTCATCTGTGCATCTTTGCCTTCGCAGCCGTTGTCCAGCAGCGCCATCATCTGGCGGTAGATGGTTTCCTGGTCCAGGCGATAGAGCGGCGAAAATTCCCAGATCAAAATCTTCGGTGGCTTGGTCTGGAACTCTTCGCTGCCCAGGTACTGCAGCATCGAACCTTCCAGGCCACCGCCGGGGAACGCCACGTTGAGGATGTCGGCGCCGATGGCCTCTTCGAGGAACCCGGCGAAGTTGTAGTTCTTACCGCTGTGACTGGTACCGACCAGGGTGATCTCCGGATTTCCCGAGTCACCGAACAAGTCGCCATCGGCTGCTTCGCCTTTTGGTTCGGTGGTGAATTGATCCATGTACTGGATCGCGTAGCTAGTGCCACAGAGTTGACCGGCCATGTTGTGCAATGTTCCGGTCTTGCCCATGCGACCCGACCTGTGGCTCTCGAATTCGCGTTTCGGAATGTCAGCAAATTCAGGCATTTGCTTGATTTTCTCGCCAACGATTTTCGCCGTGCGCTGAGCGCCATATGGCGTCCAGTGCTGGTCGCCGCGGAAGTAGAAGTCGTGCGCGGGCAGGGTATCGGGCAACGACTCGTTGGTCAGCGGCGACAGGTCTGGCACCACGTAACCCATCTGCGCGAAACGACCGAGCATGGTCTTGTAATTCTTCAAAGCCTTGTCGAAATCGAACTTGGCTTTGTCTTCAGGATTGAGTTTGTTGCGGTTCACCAGGCCCCGGGTCGGTTGGTAAACCACCACCAGCTCCACGCCTTTGCTCTTGAACGCATCGTGCAGTTGTTTCATGCGTTTGTAGCCGGCCGGCGAGGTGTCGAATTCGGTGCGCAAGTCTTCCTGGGTACGGAACAGCCAGTCGCCCTGAGCCTGCACCAGCGTGGTGAAGTTCTGCTGATAACGCGTGGTGTAATTCTTCGCGTCATGCGCTTCCGGGCACAGGTTGCAGCACGGATCAGCGGTAAACGTTGGTGCTTGAACCTCGTCCGCACGAACACCGGCGCTGGCGGCAAGAATGCCGGCGGTCAGGGCCGACAGGCTGAGTAATTTGATCAAGTGTGGGGGCATAAAATTATCCTCAGTCCTGCATTTCGGTCTGGCGTTCGACAGGGTCGATCAGCACGGCTTTCTGCTGGCGCACCAGCAGGTCGAGAATTTCATCCTGACGCTCACCCAGAATTCCGTTGAAGCTGATGCCGCTGGATTTGGTCGGGGCGAGCATGGACACGCGATACAACTCGACGCTCAATGGCGAATCGATGGACAGCGGGCCGCTACCATTGCCGGCCAGTTCGCCGCCGACGATGATCAACGACACCTGGGCATCGAACGGGTCGAGCTTGATGTCGCGGTCGGTGTCGCTCAGGTCCTTGATGTGGCCGTAAACGCCGGTCAGGCCGTTGGCCATCGACAGGTTTTCGTAAAGGCGGATGTTCACGCTGTTACGAATACGAATGCCGTGGCGACGGTTGCTGATCACCTTGTTGGCGTACAACAAATTGTCGGCACTCTCGTAGAGGGTGATGCCGTCGGTGTGGTTCTTGTAGATCTCGTTGTAGGCAATGATGTTGTTCACACTGTTACGGTCGATCACCAGCCCCGACAGCTTGTTGTCGTAGCTGCGGTTGTTGAAGATGAAGCTGTCGTTGACCTCACGGGAAATAATGATCCCGTGCTTCTTCTTCGTGCCGTGCACCGTGTTGTCGGCGATGATCAAACCGTGGGAACGGTCATGCGGGTCGATGCCGTACACGATGTTGTCTTTGTAGGTGTTGCCCTTGACCACAAAGTCACGGGTTTCATAGCAGTAGAAGCCGTACCACATGTCCGAGAACTCGGAATCGATGATCCAGCCAGTCGGCTCGGGACGCTTCAGTACCTTGGCCATGTTTGGCGTGTACTGCGAAATACTCACCCCGTAGGACTTACTGTTGGCGTAGCCGAAGCTGGCCATTTTGCTGTTGACGATGTACGTCTCGGTGCCGCCCCACGCCAGCAGGAACGGGCGGAATTCCTTGGGCGAGGTGAACGTCGCCGGGCCGTTGGTTTTCTCGCGCCAACCCGTGATTTTCGTGTCGCGCACAAACAGCTGGCCGTCGTTGACCAGGAACGAACCGGCCTCTTGCGACAAGCGCAGCTCTTGGGTTTGCTTGTCGATTTCGAGGATGCCGTGGCGGCCGACCACAATCGGCAACTTCGCCAGGTACACACCCGGCGAGGTTTCGCTGAAGTATTGCTTGGGCAGCTTCTTGGCCAGGTCCTTGAGGTTCATGTAACCGTCGTCGACGAAGATCGCCTGCGGGATGCCGTGTTGACGCACCACCCATTCAGCCATCTTGTTGTCGCCGCCAATGAAATCCTTCAGCGCGTCTTCCTGCATCATTCGGCGCACGCTGATCTTGCCCGGTTTGCTGCGCACGATTTTCGCCGCGGCCGCTTCAGCGGTGTAGCCAGACAGGTCGGGCAATGTCGGCTTGGCCATTTCCAGCGGCGCAGTTGGCGCACTGCTGACGGTGTAGGTTTTGGCCTGT
This sequence comes from Gordonia sp. IEGM753, assembly GCF_050321825.1. Classification (NCBI taxonomy): domain Bacteria; kingdom Bacillati; phylum Actinomycetota; class Actinomycetes; order Mycobacteriales; family Gordoniaceae; genus Gordonia; species Gordonia sp. IEGM753. The sequence continues at coordinate 591,238 of NZ_JBNQGB010000002.1, read as the reverse complement.
TGCAGTTCCTTGGCCACGGTGACCGGTTTGTTAGCCGGCTCAACGTTGGCGAAGGCTGCCGAACTCGCCAGCAGCATCGCGCCGGCCAGCAGGCTGATCGAGCCTCTTATGGCTTGATGATTCATCTGGGGGACTCCCTTCGCGGTTCGCATCAGAAGCGCCAGATCACGTCGATAAACGCGCGGTGCATGTACGAGTCGACTTGTTTGCCGTAGGCATCGCCCGGTTTGAACACCCCGCCACGAAAGCGCACGAGGGCCGAAGGCTCATCGATCGACTGGCTCAACGCGGCTGGCAACAAGCCTTGCTTGAAGTACTTGGTGACGACCAGGTCCATTTCCTGACCCAGGTCTTTATTGCCATCTTCGAGCGGCAACGAGGTGCTGGAGAGAATCGCGCCGGTTGCATCGTCGGTGTTGTTTTCCACCGCGTTGATGCCGTTGCTGCCAACAGGCTTGTTGCCGTCCACGCGCCAGAACTTGTGGTAGATCAGGCTGGCGTCGTATTCATCGTTGAGCATCCAGGAGCCGAACAATGTAGCGGTTTGCATGTTGTTCATTTCGCCTCGGAACGCCTCACCAAAACGGTGAACCCGCGAGCGAGTACCGGTGTAGTTCGAGCGGTTGCTTTCCAAGCCGTTCTGTTCGTATTCGGCGCTGGCACGGGCATACGCTGCGCCGACTTGCCATTGCGGATCGAGGCGCAGGCGCACACCGACATCGGTTGCCCAGCCATTGAGGTCTTCACCGTGTTTGGCTTCGGCAGGGCGTGTGCCGTCGGCGTTCAGCGGGTTGACCGTATCGGTATCGCCGCTCATGCCGGTGATGCTGCCCCAATAGTTGAGCGTGTTGGTGTTGCGGTAGTTGTAGGCATCGCTGTCGGCAGTCAGGCCGAGCCAGCTGATGTCGCCGTTCTGTTTCTTGTCCAGCGAATCGGCAGGCACGCCAGGTTCGGAATAGTCGAGCTTGCCGTCATCGTGCGTGTGGTGACCGCGAATCCCGACCCAGTTGCCCGGTGTCCACTGATACGCCGCATCGGCGTAAGCGTGCAGGCGATCCTTGTCTTTCGGCGCCAGCTCCTTGAGGTCGGTACGGTATTCGCTGAAACGTTCGGCGACACCGACGTTGGCACGCAACAGGGTGGTGTCGAAGGTCCAGTTCAAGGCTTCGATGTTGGTGTCGCGCCATTGGCCGTCGTCGTTGCGCAGGCGTTGGCGACCGAGCTTCAGCTGCTCGCCCGGGTACGGCGTGAGGCCGCTGTAGCCGATCCAGAACTCACGCATGGCCAAGTAGTTTTTCTTGGTCTTGCGGTCACCGTTATCGGTGGCCTGGGTACCGTCGCTGTCCGAGGCCTGCAAGGTATCGGTTTCGATGATGTCGGTGGACGTCACGGCCTGGCCCATGGCGTAGGCGCTCCACGCGCCGCTTTCGCCGTAGACCCATGGACGCAAGTCGAGGCCGACACCGTTGACGTCGCCACCGGGTGCGGTGCCCAGGTCACGGTCGTCTTCAGACTGGCCGGTGATTTTGACTTCGAGGCCGAAATTCTTGGCGTCGGTCAATGCCGCCAAGGTCGGGCAAGACCACAGCAAAGCGCATGTCAGGCCAATACCGGCCTTGACGAATGGATTCAACTTCATAGGGATTCCTCGCCGTCTTCTTCTTGCAGGGCATGCAGGTCCAGCGTGTTCTGGCTCAAGGCTCCGCGAACGGTCTGTTCTTGTTTCAACAGGCGTTGGGCCTCGGCGAGCTGGGCAGGCGGCAGTTGGGCTTCGAGTGTTTGCGCAAGCTCAGTGGCTTGCGGGGTGTCCTGAGCCTTGGCCAACTGGCTGAAGACATACGCGTTGAGCGGGTTGGGCTTGGTGCCGCGGCCTTGGGAAAACAGTTGAGCGATGGCGAAGTCAGCGCTGTTCTGGCCGTTGCGCGCAGCGGTCAGCAAGTGATCCAGGGCTTTTTGCGAGTAGACCTTGCCCAGGTAGCCGCGACGGTAGATCTGGCCGAGGTAGTAATCGGCGGCGACTTCGCGACCGACCGCTTTCTGGAAATGTTCCTCAGCGACCTTGGCGTCGGCGGGTACCCACTTGCCTTCGTAATAGAGTTTGCCCAACAACAGTTCAGCGCGCGGTTGATCAGCGGCGCGACCGTTGTCCAGGTATTTCATCATCGTGTCGACATCGCCCAGTTCCGGGAAGTCGTACAGCAACTGCGCGAGGCTGACCCAGGAAGCGGGGTAACCCGGAGCGATGCCTTCGAGCAGCGACTGAGCGGTTTTTTCGTCGGTCTTGCCCAAGGTTGCATCGCCCAATACGCGAGCGACGCTGTCTACGCGCTGAGCAGAAACGGTGCCGCGCGCATGAGCCGCTTGCATCTGCTTGATCAGCTCGGCTTGCTGTTCCGGTTTGGCTTGCTTTTGATAAACCGTGGCCAGCTCGACGTAGCAGATGTCGGTGGTGTTCAGCGCCGCTTTGCAGATGCTTTCAACTTCGTCCAGGTGCTGGTCGTAAGTCCCTTGGGTGCGATACAGCAGCACTTGAGCCAGGCCTGCTTCCGGCTTGCCTTCGGCGCGCCATTGGCTGATCTGTTTCTGAGCGTTGATGTTCGGAAAACTGTGCGGGTATTGCAGGTACAGCATGGCCAGCGGAATCAAGGTGTTGCCTTCGCCATTGGCCGAGGCTTTTTTCAGCAGGCCTTCGGCTTCGTGTTGTTCGGCTTCGGTAGAGCCAGGTTTAGCCACCAGCAAGCGACCCAAACGAGCCTGAGCTCGTGGCGACACATCGGCCGCGGCGCGGTAAGTCGCCTCGGCTTGCCTGATCTGCGCCGGGTCGCGGCTGTCGACCTGAATATCAGCCAGGCCTACTTGCGCTTCGCTGTAGCCCAGGTCGGCCAGTTGCTTGTAGTTCTGCTGAGCCAGCGCCGTGTCGCCGCGCTTCAGGGCTTCATTGGCCAAGCGCTGGTCGGGCAGACCGGCGCAACCGGCGAGACTCACTGCCAATGCCAAGGCGCACATCGCACCCCTGTGGGAGCCAGCCTGCTGGCGATTCCGGCAACTCGGTACATCAGACAAACCGCATTGGTCGAGCGCGACCCCGGCCCATCGCGAGCAGGCTCGCTCCCATAGGGATTGCGGTGTTTTGAGGAAAAGAGTCACAGGCATGTCCTCCGCTTACAGGCCAGAAGCCATGGCTTTGTCGATCAGCCAGTTGAGGTTCGGACCACGGTCGCTGTTCACTTCAACCGGGCGACCGGCGAACTTGCTGTCCAGCGGCTCGTCTGGCTGGATCAACACGCGAATGTCGGAAGACAGGTCGGCGCTTTTCAGGCTCGTGCTGCTGACGATTTTGCCGGTGCGGGTTTTGTCTTCGCCAGCAATCTGGAAGTTGACCGAAGTGCCTGGGCGAACGTCGCTGAACTGGCGATACGAGAAGCGCGCTTCAACATTGGCTTCGCTGTTACGCGGCACCAGCGAGAAGATGACGTCGCCCTTGCTGGCGTATTGACCGTTGGCCACCAGTTGCTGCGCCACGGTGCAATCGCACGGCGAGGTCAGGGTGCCGGTCATTTGCTTGCCGAACAGCTCTTCAACCTTGGCCGGTTGCAGTTGATCTTCGTCCAGATGGCCCTTGAGTACATCGAGCATGCTGGTGCTGAACGTGGCGAGCGGGGCGCCTTTGGCCGCGATGCCGTCAGCTTTGATCAGGCTCTGCACGGTGCCGTCACGCGGCATGGTGATGTTCATGCCCGGCACGCTGACCAGGCCAGCCTGTGCGTGGCTGACGAAGTACATGCCGTACACCGATTTGAAAATGAAACCGAACGCCGCCAGGCCGACGAGGAAAATCGCCAGGCTGAACGTCACTGCTCGCAAACGCCCGAACGGGGTCATGCCGTGGCCGCCGTCCTTGACCTTGCGCGCCTTGGTGAAGTTATCGCGCTGCAGCGTGGCCAGCACTTCACCCATGCTGACGATGTCGCCGGCCAGGTGCGAGGTGATCAGGTGACGCAGCGTCGAGATGTCTTGTGGTTCCAGGTTTTGGAACTGGCAACCGGCGCGACCGGTCTGGCGGTCGAAGGAGCGGATTTGCAGCTCCACGTCCATCGCCAGGCCGAGGTTATCGATCACAAATTGCAGGCGAGCCTTGTGCACATCGCCGATTTTCAGCGGCAGCTGACCGGCGTTGAACGCCAGGCCACCTGCCGAGAGGTCGATCACTCGCGCTTCTACCGGAGTCCGGTCAGGACCGAAAAAGCGCAGCTTGGCCGGGATTTTCACCCGGGCGTGTTGGCGCTGGGCTTCGGATTCATGCACTACGTTAGCGTTGACGGCGGTATTCATAGGGGCGATTTCCTGGTTAATTCAATAAGGGGGCGGTCAGACCATCATCAGCAGCACGGCGACAAAAATGCTGCCGGCGGAGAAGGTCATGGTCCGAGACGACCAGGTGTTGAACCAACGTTGAAAGCTGGCGAGATCACGGGTCAATTTGGTGTCTTGGCGAGTCCAGGATTGTTGGTCGAGGCGGAAGAACACGTAGATCTTCACCAGCGCGCCGACGATCTGGTTGTAATAGAGAATCACCGGGTAAGCAGGGCCAATGCGGTGACCGGAACACGACAACAGCAGGGTCAGGATCAGGCGGGTGATGCCGATCCACAGCAGGTAAACCAGGATGAACGCGGTGCCGTATTTGAAGCTGGCGATGATCGCCACGGTCAGGCCCAGCAGGGATGTCCACATCGATACGCGTTGATCGAACAGCACCACCGAGGTGAACAGACCGAGGCGTTTCATCCCAAGGCCCAAGGCGCGTGAGTTCTGGCGCAGGTTGTTGCCGTACCAGCGGAACATCAATTTGCGACTGGCCTTGATGAAGCTCTTTTCCGGTGGATGTTCCACGGTGTGGATCGCGGCATCAGGCACGTAGAAAGTGTCGTAGCCGAGGCGCATCAGGCTGAACCAGCTCGACTTGTCATCACCGGTCAGAAACTTGAAGCGGCCCAGGCGCCAGTGTTGCAGCGAGTCGCTTTCGACGTCGGCGATAAAGTCCGGGTCGGTCACGACACTGGCGCGGAACACTGACATACGGCCGGTCATGGTCAGTACGCGTTTGGACAAAGCCATCGAGCACATGTTGATGTGGCGCTGGGCGAAACGCAGCTTGTGCCACTCGCTCATGATGTAGCCGCCGCGCACTTCGCAGAACTCGTTGGTGGTCAGGCCGCCGACGTTGCCGAACAGCTGGAACCACGGCACGGTCTTGAGCACTACGCCTTCGGCCAGCACGGTGTCGCCATCGATCACTGCAACCACGGCGCGGTCGTCCGGCAAGTGGCGGGAGATGGCGCGAAAACCGTAAGCCAGGCCATCGCGTTTGCCGGTGCCGGGAATGCGCACGAAGTCGAGCTTGACCCGGTCCGGCGGATTCATCCGCGCCCACAGGCTTTTCACCAGTAGCTCATCGGACATTTCAACGATCGAGCAGACCATTGTGGCGGGCAGGCCGCAGTCAATCGCTTCGCGGATCACCGAGCTGTAAACCTGCGCGGTGGTCAACGCGTCGATACGAAAACTGGTGACCATCAAGTACACATGCGAGGGATCTGCCGCTTTACCCAACTTGCGCACTTTGCGCCGAAGGTGCGGATAGACGATGTACAAAAAAATCATGCCGCGCACAAAGTGCGTGGCGCCCATCGAGTAACGCCAGATCCCGATGAAGCCAATCAAAAAGATAAAGTCCTTCGACTCGGAGTCGAACGTGGACGTAGGCAACACCATGGCGATGCCCATCAACAAACTGAGGTAAAACAGCCAACCGGCGGCCTGAAGCAGGCCGTGCTTTAGCCTGTGCATAATCGGAATCCTAAAGTCAGTTACAAGCCCCGCGCCCCTGTAGGCGTGCGGCTTGCCGGCGATGGCGAGATCAAGTACGCCATCGCCGGCAAGCCAGGCTTCTACAGGTGTTTCATCCGCGAAAGCGCGGTGTCAGAGACGGGATTCCGTATTACCAGCAGATGCCTTCGGTGCGACCGCTGACGCTGGTGGCTTTGGACATGAAGCCGACCAGGTCGACCACTTGCTTGCCGTGCGGAGCGTTCTGCGCCAGGGCGCGGAATTTTTCGTCACGGTTGCCGAGGATGATCACGTCGGAGTTGTTGATCACGTCGTCGAAGTCCGAGTTGAGCAAGGACGACACGTGCGGAATCTTCGATTCGATGTAGTCCTTGTTCGCGCCGTGAACACGGGCGTACTCGACGTTGCTGTCGTAGATGCTCAGGTCGTAGCCCTTGCCGATCAGCATTTCTGCCAGATCAACCAGCGGACTTTCGCGCAGGTCGTCGGTGCCGGCCTTGAAGCTCAGGCCCAGCAAGGCGACTTTGCGTTTGTCATGGCTGGAAACGATGTCGAAGGCGTTCTGTACCTGGGACTCGTTACTGCGCATCAGCGAGTTGAGCAGCGGTGCATCGACGTCCAGCGAACCTGCGCGGAAGGTCAGGGCACGCACGTCTTTGGGCAGGCAAGAGCCGCCGAACGCAAAGCCTGGGCGCATGTAGTACTGGGACAGGTTCAGCGTTTTGTCCTGGCAGACCACTTCCATCACTTCGCGACCATCGACACCGACAGCCTTGGCGATGTTGCCGATCTCGTTGGCGAAGGTCACTTTGGTGGCGTGCCACACGTTGCAGGTGTACTTGATCATTTCGGCAACAGCGATGTCCTTGCGGATAATCGGTGCGTCGAGTTCTTCGTACAGTGCTTGCAGTACGTCGCCGGAAGCCTTGTCGAACTCGCCGATAACGGTCATTGGCGGCTGGTCGTAGTCGGCGATCGCGGTGCTTTCACGCAGGAATTCAGGGTTTACCGCGACACCGAAGTCAACGCCTGCTTTTTTGCCGGAGCAGTCTTCGAGGATCGGGATCACTACGTTGGCCACGGTGCCCGGCAGTACGGTGCTGCGAACGACGATGGTGTGACGGGTGGTTTTATCGCGCAGGACAAAACCGATCTCGCGGCACACTGCTTCGATGTAATTCAGTTCCAGGTCGCCGTTCTTCTTGCTGGGCGTACCCACGCAGATCATCGACAGGTCGGTATCGCGAATCGCCTCGGCGAAGTTGGTCGTACCGCGCAGACGACCGGTCTCGATACCTTTCTGCAGAAGTTCGCCCAGGCCCGGCTCAACGATCGGTGATTTACCGGCATTGATCATATCGATCTTGTCTTTGGCGACATCAACGCCAACGACGTCATGGCCCCGTGCAGACAGGCAACCGGCACAGACTGCGCCAACGTAACCCAAACCAAATATGCTGATGCGCATCGCAATTACCTCAGTGTTTATCGAGCCATTAGATGGCCGGAGTTAATGGTGTTCAGCGGTAGTAGTGCACTCAGAAGTGCGACGCACAGGCGCCACAATGCCGTGAGCAGGCAACTAAAGTTTCGAGTGTCTAAATAAGTGCACTCAAGGTGTGCGCAACGAGGCCTTATTGTTATGGCTTGCCCTGTTATGCAGCCTTTCGTCTAATCACACGACGTGGGTGCAATGGTCTTGCGCGCTCAATGTCAGGCGAGAAGCCCGTGGATCAAGCGGTTGAGTGCTCAGGTGAGCACGTTTATAGGGGCGCTGCCTTGGCCTTGTAGGGGATAGTTATGATGCGTTATCTCCTGTCCTTCAAATGTTGCTTACATCAGGGATTAGTCAGCGCAAGTTAATGTGACAACTTCGCTACGTGAATCTCTTATCTGCGTAAGTTATCTCGTACATACACGGTGAGAATCGTTACCGGTGGTATGAGCGACGCATTTGGACATAGTTCCAGCCCGCCCATCGCGAATTATGGAATTTCTTGAAATATTGAGAAAGATGGCACTGCTTTCATATTGATAGCACTTACGGTTTCGCCCTTTATATATAGGGTGATTATCGGCTTAGATAGTTTTGTGCCACTACCGTGAAAATTTTTCAGTGCCACTACTGAAAAAAATCACAAATGTCGAGTGAAAGAATAGTTAGAAATTGAGGTGTTGTTTTTTTGGCGCCAATAACATGGCGAATGTGGCGGGGGATTGTTGGACGATCATGCAAGGCGCACGACGCGAGTTACACGCCGTGCGCGCACAAAAGGTGCAATTACTCCGGGGCGTGATCACGCAGGAACACAAAATTATCCGGTTTAGAGAGTTCGGCGCTGAATCGATAGCCTTGAACATCGAATTGCTTGAGGTGTTTCGGGTCCTTGATGCGTTCTTCAATGACGAAACGGCTCATCATGCCGCGCGCCTTTTTTGCGTAGAAACTGATGATTTTGTACTGGCCGTTTTTCAGGTCCTTGAAATCGGCATTGATGATGCGCGCGTTCAATGCGCTGCGTTTGACCGCCGAAAAGTACTCGTTGGACGCCAGGTTCAACAGCACATCATCGCCTTGCTCGACCAGCGCTTCGTTGAGCCATTCGCTGATGCGCGTGCCCCAGAACGCATACAAGTCCTTGCCACGGGCATTTGCCAGTTTGGTGCCCATTTCCAGGCGATACGGTTGCATCAGGTCCAATGGGCGCAACAAGCCATATAAGCCGGACAGCATGCGCAAATGTTGTTGGGCGTAATCAAAATCGGCTTCGCTGAAGGTTTGCGCGTTGAGCCCGGTATAAACATCGCCCTTGAAGGCGAGCAAGGCCTGCTTGGCGTTTTGCGGTGTGAACGCCGGCGTCCAGCTGCCGAAACGCGCGGCGTTCAGACCGCCAATCTTGTCGGAGACGTGCATCAGCTCGCTGATTTGCGCCGGCGTCAGGTCGCGCAACTGCATGATCAACTCCTGGGAGTGGTCCAGGTATTGCGGTTGAGTAAAGCGCTGGGTCGCCGGCGGTGTTTCGTAATCGAGGGTCTTGGCGGGGGAAATCACCATCAGCATGAAGTCGTCTCCTTTAATCGTGGGGGCGATTCTAGGGGGTTGGGCCGGTTGACTCCAGCTATCAAGTTCATAGGTGATCGGTGGCAATCCACAAACTTGTGGGAGCGAGCCTGCTCGCGATCACGGCGGCATTGTCGACATACATGTCGCCTGAAACGCCGCATCGCGAGCAGGCTCGCTCCCACAGTGGTTCGCGTGGCTGCAGGAATATCGGCAGGATCAGCTATAGTGCCGCGCGGGTTTTGTTATGGAGACATCCCATTGCGTATCGTTTTTCTATTCTCTGCCTTGCTGTTGAGTTTCGGCGCCTTGGCGGCACCGGGTGATGTAGCGACGCTTGATCGCGGCACATGGCCTGAACAGCTCAATACCCCGACCCTGTTCGACGTTGCCTCGCGGGCCGAGATTTTGATGTTTGCCCGCGTGTTGCTGGCCAGCGAATCGTTAGACGAAGCAAGCCTGGCTCAGCGCCTGGGCCTGCGGACGATCAATCTGGAGTCGGTCAACCAGTTGCGGCAGCGGATGTGGCAACGTTTGCTGGCCAACTACAACTTCGCCCAGCAGAGTTGCGACCAGGACGCGTCCTTTTGCTTCCTTGTCGAAGACATGGACACTTTGCGTCAGCAAGCGGCGAAATTTCAGGTGAGCGATGACAGCTATTACACCAAATGGGCCGAGCCGAGCCGGTTGTTCCACGCGCAATACTTGGATGAGCAATTGCGCAAGGCTGCGCTGTTCCCGCAAACCAGCAGCGAAGTCGATCGTTTTGGCGACTATGAGCGCAACGGCGACGAGATGCATGACCGGTTGTTTTTACTGACTTTCGACAGCGCCGCCAATGCCGCACCGGACAACACTGCATGGGCCACAGGCTATTTGCGCAAAGCAAACATGAGCGGCACGTTCTTCGTGCTTGGCAAAGACATACAGGCGCGATTGGCCGAAGGCTCCGTCGCCAGCCTGCAGGCGAACTATTCAAAGCAGTGCATCGGCGTGCAAGGCTGGGAGTTTCGCTCGCACAGTCATTGGCAAGACTGGCAGGACTCGGTCAAGCGCAGCGTCGAGCTGGTTAAAAGCAAACTGCCAGAGAATTATGTGCCGTTGTTTCGTCCCCCCGACGGTCAGCGGCGTGCAGACGCTGAGGGCTTTTTCAATACCCAGGGCCTGCACGTGGCGCTGTGGGACATTGACGCGCAAGACGGCGCCGGCAAGCTCAAGGGCAACCAGAGCGCGCAACGCGTGCTGACCCTGATGCTGTTATGGCGTCATGGGGTGATCAACTTCAACGTGAAGCAGGATGCGTTGAAAACAGCGATGCCCTGGCTTGTAACGCAAACAGCGCAAAGCGGGATCGGTTGGGAAGATTGTCAGGACGGCTTTCGCTGAACAGCGCAAAGCCAGCAAACATTGAGCTCGGGGCGTTTTTGGAGGGTATTTCGGTGCAGGCGGACTTCCAACTTTAACGGGGTGATGGCAGTACGCCAAGTGCTATTGGTCACTCTGTAAAATAAACTTCAAAAAAATGACAAAGTGCTTTTTCCTGTCACATGTTTTGGAGTATTACGAAGACAGACCGCCGAAACCTGCAACACAGGTGGCGTCTTCCAAGACCCAGTTTGTGTAGGCAGTTCACTTGAGTCCCCGCAGGTGAATTCGGTGGTCACTTCGAGGCGCAGCACTGTCAAGGTATTGCGTCGAATGGCTCCCACAAAGGTGACCGAGTATGGATGATCACGGACGTAGTTCTTCCTCCAACCAGCCAATCCTTTATGTACTCGATACCAACGTATTGATTCACGATCCAAACGCCCTGCTTAACTTCGAAGAACACCACGTCGCCATCCCGATGACCGTGCTTGAAGAGCTGGACAAGCTCAAGAGCGGGCATCACAGCGTTGCTGCCGAATGCCGTCAGGCGATTCGCCTGATCGACAAGACACTGGGCGATGCCAGCCCGGAAGACGTCGAGCTTGGCGTCCCTATCCAGCGTGGCAAAAGCGGCCCTAAGGGTTTGCTGTCAATTCTGATGAGCAAACGTGCCGAACCGAACATCATTCTTCCTGAGCACCTGAACGACAACATCATCATCAATCAGTTGATTGACCTGCATGCGCGCGATAAGGATTTGCGCCTGGTGCTGGTGACCAAAGACATCAACATGCGCCTCAAGGCTCGGGCCTGCGGAATCGCGTCCGAGGATTACAGCACCGACCAGTTGGTGGACGACGTTTCGTTGCTGCCCAACGGTTATCACAACATGACCGGCTCGTTCTGGGACCGTGTGAGCAAGGTCGAAACGCGTCAGGACCACGGTCGCACCTGGCACCAGGTGCAACTGATCGACAACCTGCCGGCTGTGCACATCAACGAGTTCATCATTGACGAACAGGGTTTTGTCGGCTGGATCAAGGAAATTCAGGTCGATAAGTTGCTGATTCTGGACCTGCACCAAGAACCGCTGCTGCACCAGGAGGCGTGGGGCCTGAAACCGCGCGACATCTACCAAAGCCTGGCGCTGTATGCGCTGCTCGACCCGGATATCCACTTGGTGAACCTGTCGGGAGCGGCCGGTTCCGGTAAAACCATTCTGGCGCTGGCGGCTGCAATCGAGCAGACCATGGTCAGCAAGCGCTACCGGCGCATCATCGCCACCCGCAGTGTGCAGGGCCTGGACCAGGAAATTGGTTTCCTGCCCGGCACCGAAGCAGAAAAAATGGAGCCTTGGCTGGGGGCCATCACCGACAACCTCGAAGCCTTGCACATGGATGATGAAAACACCCATGGCAGCGTCGACTACATCCTCAGCAAAGTGCCGTTGCAGTTCAAATCCCTCAACTACATCCGGGGTCGCAGCTTCCAGCAAAGCCTGATTTTGATCGACGAATGCCAGAACCTCACGCCGCACCAGATGAAAACCATCATCACCCGTGCCGGCGCCGGTTCTAAAGTGGTGTGCCTGGGCAACCTGGCGCAGATCGACACCCCTTACCTGTCCGCGACCAGTTCCGGGCTGACGTACCTGACCGAACGCTTCAAGGATTTCCCGAACGGCGTACACATCACCCTGCAAGGCGTACCGCGCTCGATTCTGGCCGAATACGCCGAATCGCATTTGTAACAACCTCACCCAAACCGGGCGACCTCAAAATCGCCCGGTTTTTTATGCGCAACCCAAAACCCCTGTGGGAGCTAGCCTGCTCGCGATGAGGCCCGCCCATCGAACAAGGATTTCTGGCAGACCGAGGTGTGGCCATCGCTGGCAGGCCAGCTCCCACATTGGATCTGGGCAAGACACAGGTTTTGTGAGCAACAAAAATCTACTGTGGGAGCGAGCCTGCTCGCGATCAGGCCCGCCCATTCAACAAGGATTTCTGGCAGACCGAGGTGTGGCCATCGCTGGCAGGCCAGCTCCCACAGGGATCTGGGCAAGGCTCAGGTTTTGTGAAAAACAAAAATCTACTGTGGGAGCGAGGCTGCTGGCGATGAGGCCCGCCCATCGAACAAGGATTTCTGGCAGACCGAGGTGTGGCCATCGCTGGCAGGCCAGCTCCCACATTGGATCTGGGCAAGGCTCAGGTTTTGTGAAAAACAAAAATCTACTGTGGGAGCGAGCCTGCTCGCGATGAGGCCCGCCCATCGAACAAGGATTTCTGGCAGACCGAGGTGTGGCCATCGCTGGCAGGCCA